>DATFNZ010000179.1:0-82291 GCA_035266085.1 Thermoanaerobaculia bacterium | reverse complement strand
TTCCAGAGGAGCACTCTCAGGCGGCAGCAACCGCGCCAACGCTCTGTTCTTGAAGCTCTGTCCGTATCGTGCCAACGCGACCTCGTCTCTGCCCCAGGTTACGTAGTTCTATCGAGGCGACACCTACTCTGACACAGGGGGTTGAGCGCCGGGTATGCACCTCCATCCCGTCCATCCGCCCCAAGGGGGCGGTGCCTCTCACCGGAGCCGCTCAAGCATTGGACATTGGGTACCGGCCCTCTGGGGCGGGAAGAGGTGGCCCTTTTTTCCCGGCGCTAAAGCGCCGGGCTATTCAAATTGAGCCCCTCCGGGGCAAAACAGTCAGTGACTTGTATGTAGGGGCTGCTCTCAGGGGTGAGGCCTGCGGACTAGTATCAAGGGGACATGACGAACTGCGGAAGCAGCAGACAGGGAACATCGTTATAAGCATCCGCTACCGCATTCGCCGCAGCGCTGAGGCTCATCGAAGGCTCTTCGTCTTTCTCTGTGGCGAATACTCTCTCTAGCTTTCGTTCAGAGCTTACGATTACGTACTCACTAGCTCCCTCCTCTGCTCGACTCATGCATCTTACGTCACCCCACATCGACACTACCACCGTTCCTCTGTAATCCCCCAACATAACCTCCGTTCCAAGAGGAAAGAATACTCGTTGGCCCTCGTACCTTAAACCTGGCCCATCAAAGAAGCCGAACTTGACCACAGAGGCCTCCGCTGCAAGGAACGCTCGGAACAAATTCAAGCGTTCTTTTTGTATTACAAGGTCCGCCAACGAAACATTCACGCGTTCATGAATTTCAAGGCGCTTAGAGATCTCCCATGCATCTCGGATGGTCGCTGCAAGCTCCAGAAGCTCTAGCGCAATGCTTTCTCTCACGTCGAGCTTGCGACGGAGAAGCATTGCTTCACCTGAACGAATATTAATTTCGACTCCCTCCCCTAGCCTTGAAGCTTCGCCGAAAAGGAGGACAACGCGCGCTAAATCATAGAGATCGCAAAGCCCTTCTCTGTGTTCAGAGCCAGGTATATGAGAGCTTATCGACATGCGGGAATGGCAGACAAGGAAATCGAAAAACTTACTCTTGAACAAAATCTTGAAGAGCTCAGTCTCTATGACATCACCTAAGCCGAACGGCAGCAGCATGTCCATCCTTAGGCGCACAACAGACGTTCCAAGACGGAGCACTACCTCGACTTTATCCACAGGCTTCCGGATAATATCGATCTCACCTCCAGAGAACCGTCGAAGCGGTTCTCTGGCAGGAATGTCGAAGCGAACATCGAGAATTTCTCCGGAGCTTATGGCTAGCGGTTCTCTCAAGCCAAGCGAAAGATCTACCAAGTCCTCAAGTAAACTAGCTCCATGCAGACTGTCGGGCAAAACGGTGAAGTTGAAAAGCCCAGTTGTCGACTCGTAGCCTACTGTCTCGACCCAATTTTTCTTCTTTTGGATGTATCCCACAAGGCTGGGGCCTATATGAGTTCGCAGTGCTCTCTCGAGAGACTCTCCGTTCGGCACTTCCAGCCTGTACTCCTCACCGCAGATGACGCTCAAGCTATGACCAGCTATGTCCTCTGATCGAGAATCAAGCTCACGAATCCGCCTAAGAGCTCTGCCCATGCAAACAGCGTCCAAGGGAACTAAATATGCTGCCCGGGGCATATCGGCAGAGCCAAAATCCAAAACCGCTGGAAGGCCAGCACGAAGTCTCTGAGCCCGCGTCGACCACTCCAGAGGCTGGTCCAAGAGCGGGGGCTTACTCTAATTACCTGGAACCTCTTCCCAACCTCTTCCCCGGGCGAACCTCTTCCTCGGGCACTTCTTACCGGGGGTACTCCCTTCCCCACCAGTAGAAAGGACGCCTCTTCTGGTTCATGACGGCCAGTACCCGGATCTGGTCAGGCCGCAAGGAAAAGGCTGTACGGGAACTGCGGAAGTGACTTGATGCGGGCTGTCCCGCGGGCAACGGGCGAGGATCTCGGCAAAGCCGTGAGCTGCTCCAGAGTACGGTCGACGGTTGCCAGGAACGACACTCCAAGTCCCGGGCTTTCCGACTCGTAGTAGTCGGCCGCCTCGAAAAGCTCCTCCCGGGCTTCAGGCGCGAATGAGACAATCAGGATCACGAGAGCCGCGCACGGGCTTCGCGCATCACCTCGGCAGCGGGAATGGCACGGCTCGGGTCTTCATCGAGAGCCCGGTCCCGGCGTTCGGCTTCATCCAGCCAAAGGGATTCGATCTCCTGCTTGGAGAGCGTCTCGAGGCTTTCCAGAAGCTTTTGGGCGATCCGGGCCCGGTCTTTGGGAGTGAGCTTGAGGACTTCCGATTCCAGGTCGATAACAGTCATGGCCGTCTCCTCCAGACCAGTATAACGTCGACCGGTCCTCTCGAAGACCGCCTCAAAGTAGTCCCACCCGGCACAAATCCTGAAGGCCCCGCTCCTGTCCTCCACCGTGAAGGAGCGTGACTGTGGCTGGAATCCCAGCCGCAGTCTGAAGCATGTCGAAGGAGATCATGTTGTATTACCGAGTTCTGTTGGTCGACGACAAGATTACGCTGCGGGATGATCAGATGGTTGAGGTAATCCGTCAGATGGTCGCCGATCTTATGACCAAATGGACGTTCGGCGCAGATGCCTGCAATTGGCAGGTTTCCCTAGCGCAAGCAGGGAGCCGCTCGTCGGCGCTTGCTGCGTTGAAACAGGCACGAAACGAGGGCGAAGATTTTGATCTCGTGCTGCTCGACCTTTCCCTCCCCGAAAAGGACGGGGGGACGACAGAGTCGTGGGAGCACGGCCTTGCGTTGCTCGACGAGCTCACGCCCGCAAAGACGCACGCGAGGACGGTCGTATTCTCGGCGTCAGCGGAGGCATCTGAGCCCCTCAGAGCCCGGGGTGACGCCACCTCGAAAGACCGCGCATTTGACGACTGGATCACGCGGGCGTGGCTGCTCGATCCCGGAGAACAGCATCACTCGACGGCGAAAGCCAAGCTCAGGCGAGCAGCCGTCCCGGGACGCTGGATCGCCGAAAGGCTGGCCCAGGCCGACAGCGACGAGGGTCCACTATGGATCCGCGACCCATGCATGATCCGAGTCGTGCACGAACTCTACTTGGCAGCCCGTGAAAGGCGCCCCCACGGGGACGAGTGGCCCCTCTCCCGAATCCTCCTTTTGGGCCCGCCGGGGTCAGGCAAGAGCGCGCTCGGGGGAGCATTCCGTCGCATGCTTCCCGCCTTCCCGAAGGGGCGCGCACCTCTCGCACCGCTAAATTGCGCGTCGCTGGTGGGTAGTGGACACGGAGGGTTGATCGCGCTCTTTGGAGCTCAAAAGTTCGGCAAGGACGTTTCGGACTCGAATGGCGTGTTTGTGACAGCGACGTCATATACCCCTAATACACAGTACGACAGACCACTTTTCGACGCCGCTGGCGTCGCGTTCCTCGACGAATTTGTCGAGATGGATCACATGCTCCAAGCGAGCGTTCTCAACTGCCTTGAAGATGGAAAGATTGTCGTCGAGGGATCGAGGAAGACACGTAGGATAGGGTGCCACGTCATCTGCGCGACGAACCAGAATCAGCAGAAGCTGGTGGGCAAGGAGGACGGAAGCCTAAGGCAGGATCTAGTAGATCGCATGTTCCGCATCATCGACGTGCCCTCCCTTTCCCAACGGAAGGCCGAGGTTGTGTGGATGCTGCGCTCGATGTCTGCGCGGCACCTTTCCAGGATTGGCGGACCCTCTGTTCCCTCCGATGCGATCACGCTCTCGAATGCCGCACAGCGAACTCTGGACGATGCGTTACGCGCCGGCTTTATCTCAAGCATCCGACAGTTGCAGGCCGTCGTGCGGACGCTTGAGCCGGGCGAAACCGTTATTACCGACGCCAACTTGGGCGTCGTGTTCAAGAAGGTGGCGATGCTGGGATTCGGCCGCGAGGATATCGCGCACCAAGCCCAGTTGCGCGACCTAGGGCTACTCAACCTGGCCTGGAAGGACATGACAGAGGAGGCTCAGCGCGCAGTCGAGAATCTACCCCGCATCAAGCCTATCCAGGAATGGGCCAAGCAGTCGGACGAGACGATTCTGCTGCTCTCGCTGCTTGCCCCAGAAGTTCGCCACAGCTATGGGAACAAGCAGGCGTGCGCAAAGGTGATCGAAAACGTGAAGAAAAAGCTTGGCCTTCGAGCAAAGGACAGGAGCGAAGTCATCGCTTTCCTCACTGGTCGGCGGGAAACGATTAAGCTAAGCAACGCAGACGAAACAGAGGATGAGAAGTGACAGCCGGTTCGGAGGGGAGTCTCCAGTACCAGCCGAGGGTCAAGCGCGCCCTCTGTGCCTGCGCGAACTCGCTGCCTGAGTGCCTATCAGGCGACGTAGCTGACTCTATGGCAGTGGGAGAGAAAATTTGCACACCTGGAGTTCGTGACGGCGAGCGCTCCGAAGTTCGCCTTCTCACTCAGCTAACGCCTGAGCAGGAACGACAAATCGTACGTCAGTGCCGCGCTCACCGACACGCTCGTTATCTCGTTGATCTTAAGCTCTCCTATGGCGAGATCCTCCGGGGCTTCGTCGTGGACCGAGGGGTAATGCGGCCCGAAGCGATGACGTCGGTGATGCTCGCGCGTTGCCTCCACTTCGCGAATGGCCTCTACTGCGATCGGGATTGCCTTGACGTGGGCTGCGGAACGGGCGTACAAGGAATCGTGATGGCCATACGAGGCGCACGTCATGTCGTCCTGTCAGACGTGGCACCTTCTGCCGTTCGCAATACGGAGGAGAACCTACATCGATTTCAACTTGGTGGACGCGCGCGCGTTGTGCGGGGAGATCTGTTCGAGTGCATTGACGGTGATTATGACATAATTGTCTTCAACCATCCCTTCTTCGTCGGTCACCCTTCACACAACCTTCGTCATAAACTTGAGACAAACCTCGCAGCGGGTGCGTTTATTAACGACAGCCTCGAAGACCCTGACCTGATTCACCGGTTCCTCGCACAGGCGCGGAGCTTCCTGCGGAAGGGTGGAACGATCGTGATGCCGTACTATCAACTGGCGGGGGCACCCAACGATCCCGCTGTCCAAGGACCCAGGCATGGTTACAAGGTGTTCGAACACTTCCGCGCGAGCGTGGTGACGGGCTTACAGCGAGGCGTGGTTTCCGTATACCGCCTCGCGCACCGCAACTCGCGCTGATATGTTTCGCGTGCAACTGTATGTAGGCAGGCACTCTCCCCACCCGGCCCGATCCGCTAGATTCCGCTTGCAATTAATAACTTAGGAAGGCCGCATAGGGCTACCACACACGCCCCGCGGACTCCCTTAATCGATCTCACCAGTTTGACATCCTCAGACAGGAGATACCGTCCCCACCCTGATGTACTATAGGTCTGGACCTCTATCCCTCAGGAGGCCCCCAATGTCCGACCCCTCCGCCCCCACCCGGGAGAAGCTCCCGTCCAGGATGACTGCGCCCTTTCGCCGGCATTGGTCCGGGAAGGACATCGCAATCCTTGCGCTCGCTCTGTCGTTCGTGTCCATGTCGGCTTTCGCCTTCCGGGCTCCCATCTCGGAGGCTTTCGCCAAGATGCGGGCGGGGGCGCAGGGGGGCGAGACGGTTTCGGTGTTCGACGTGGTGGTGGACCGGCAGGGGCGGCAGTATTTCGACATCCTCTTTGACAAGCCCCTGGGACAGGGGAAGGTTGGCGAGGTGCTCGATCCGGCTCCGGCTTCCATCTTCCCTACCCTTGGCGGGTCCTGGAAGTGGCAGGACACCAACGCGCTTCGGTTCGAGCCCAGCGGCGGGCTGCCCGTGGCCAGCGAGCTCAAGGTGGAGATCGAGCCGGAGAAGGTGATCCAGGAGGGGCAGGTCTTCACGGGCGAGACGGAGGTCACCTTCGAGACGGACAAGTTCCTTGTCGAGGCGTGACCGTGCCGAGACGCTTTGGCTTGAACTTGAAGCAGCATTCCCAAGACTTCCAGAGGACGAAGGCCACGGCGAACCGCTGCATGGCGGCCCTCTCGCTCATCAAGGTAGCAGATGCCTCCCGGCGGCAGGGGGCCACCGTGGAGATCGGGCGCAACCTGGGCGGGATATACTGCGCAGGGCTGATCCACCCCCGTCTAAGAGAGGAATAAGAGAGGAAGAAGCATGATTTTTCACGTGACCCTCGAGCAGGCTGAAGACGGCTGGATCGTCGCGGAGTGCCCAGCGCTCCCCGGGTGCGTCTCTCAAGGCAAAAACGAGAAGGAGGCTCTCGAGAACATTCGGGAGGCGATCGTGGCTTGGCGATGGGCCGAAGACCAGAAGGCGGTCGCGGCTATGCCCAAACATGCAGGAGGTCCACCGATCGTGGTCGCCGTATAGGCGCCAGTTCCCTGAAAGAGTGACCTTGCTTGGGTGCCCCAGGGCGGAGAGATCCCCTTCCGGACGGTTCACCCACCCAGGGCGGCCACTACGAGTCTCTCGTCTCCGCCAGCGCTCTTCGAAGTCCTTCCCGCCCGCCCGACACTGATCTACGAGAAGATCTACGCCCTCTTGTCGCGGTAGCGGACTTCCACCCCGTCAACCCTTGAGAAAATCGAGCGCCTCGCCGCGGCTCAACAGGGGTGTCTGACGACCTTCATCCATCGCCTTGCCGAGGCAGTAGTCTTCGACCGCTTCCGTCAATTCCTCGACGCTTGCCCCCTCCCGTGGAAGCAGGTGCCGCCAAAGATCAATGGGTAGGACGACGGCCCGTGGGTTTCCGTCTTGGTCGGTCAGATACTCGATTCCGGCTATGGCTGTCATGGCGGCTTCCATGGCGTGACCTTCCTTCCCGAGTGCCGGCGAGCTCGATGCGGTCATCCACAACCGCGCCGCCTCTCTCCGAGGAGTCTAACCCAAGTGGCTGGTCTCGTTTGACCTGGCCCGGGGTGTCGTCACGGGCAGAAAGTGTCCATAGCCTCTTCGAAATCCTTCCCGCCGGGAGAGACGTTTCGGTGCTCGCGGCGGTGAGGGATATACTGTTCTGGGCTGATTCGGCCCGTCGGGACAAACTGGCAAACCCGCCAAAGTGCAGGAGAGATGAGATGTTGACCACGGTCGAAGGAGTCTTCAGAGACGGCCGCGTCGAGCTACGTGAAGCGCCGCCGGGAGTCGAGGAAGCGCGCGTCATCGTCACGTTCCTGCCGGAATCCCCTGAATCCGGAGCCGCTTCACTCGGCTTGGCCTCCGAGGCAAACCGTCGCGTGCTCGCCTTGCTCCAGACCTGGCAAGCCGAACCTTTGACGACAGACGAAGTACGCCTGCTCGATGAATTCGACGACTTCCAGGCCCAACATCCTCTTCGCTTCATCCACCTGCCAGACGAGCCATGAAGATCCTGATCGACACGAACGTCATCAGCTATGTCCTGAGAGAAAGAGAGCCCTTCTTCTCCAGGTTCACCGAGGCCCTGGAGATCGAGAACGTCTTTGTCGCCTCCGATGTGGTCGATTACGAGATCCGGCGTTACCTGGTGCTCAAGGACGCCAAGAGACAGTTGGCGCGGTATGAAGCGCTCTCACGCGACTGGCTTCCCGTGAGCCTGACCCGGGACGATTGGCGTACCGCCGCGAAGATCTGGGCAGAGCTTCATCGCGTCGGCCGATCGATCGAGGATCGAGACCTTCTGATTGCAGTTTCGGCATTGAAGGAACAGGCGGTTCTGGTGACGAACAATACCCGTCATTTCGAGGGTCTCGGCGTACTCTTGGCCGATTGGGCTGCCGATTCGGGATAGCAGGCAGCAGACACCGCCCCCCCACTCTGCTGTACCATAGTCTCCGCACCCTACCCCCAGGAGACACCCCAATGTCCGACCCCTCCGCCCCCACCCGGGAGAAGCTCCCGTCCAGGATGACTGCGCCCTTTCGCCGGCATTGGTCCGGGAAGGATATCGCAATCCTTGCGCTCGCTCTGTCGTTCGTGTCCATGTCGGCTTTCGCCTTCCGGGCTCCCATCTCGGAGGCTTTCGCCAAGATGCGGGCGGGGGCTCAGGGGGGGGAGACGGTTTCGGTGTTCGACGTGGTGGTGGACCGGCAGGGACGGCAGTATTTCGACATCCTCTTTGACAAGCCTCTGGGTCAGGGGAAGGTCGGCGAGGTGCTCGATCCGGCTCCGGCTTCGATCTTCCCGACGCTGGGCGGGTCCTGGAAGTGGCAGGACACCAACGCCCTTCGGTTCGAGCCCAGCGGCGGGCTGCCGGTCGCCAGCGAGTTCAAGGTGGAGATCGAGCCGGAGAAGGTGATCCAGGAGGGACAGGTCTTCACGGGAGAGACGGAGGTCACCGTCAAGACGGACAAGTTCCTGGTCGAGGACGTGACCGTGTTCGAGGAGCCGGCCCTGGAGGGGAAGGGGAAGGTGGTGTTCCGGGGGGAGATGAAGTTCAACTACCCCGTCGATCCCAAGACTTTGGCTCCCCTGGTCAAGCTGGTCGATTCCGAGGCGACGGCGCCGACGCCGGTGGTGCTGGAGACGGACTGGAACAACAACGTCATCGGCTATCGCACGGAGCCCGTCCAGAAGCAGCGGGAGGAGCGGAAGGTCCAGCTCGTCATCGCCGGCACGCTTACGCCCTCGAACGGCAACGCTCCCCTCGGCGAGGAGTACGTCAAGGAGATCGAGGTCGGGTCCAGCACCAAGCTCACGGTGCGGGGGACCGAGACCACGCCCGGGCCGCGGGAGTCGACGATCCAGGTGACGTTCTCCTCCCCCATCTCGGCCGCCGTGGCCGAGAAGTACGTGACGATCGAGCCGGCCGTGAAGATGCGCTTCGGCGCGGACCGCAATCAGTTGACGATCACGGGCGAGATGACGCCGGGGTCGAGCTACACGCTGACCATCGCCAAGGGGATGCCGGCCACGGACGAGGCCGTGCTCCAGGAGGAGTACAAGGAAGAGGTCGACCTGCCGGACCTCGATCCCTCGGTGGGCTTCCAGAGCCAGGGGATGTTCCTGTGGAGCCAGGGCCAGCACGCCGTGGCCCTCGAGGCCGTCAACTCGCCCAAGGTGAAGATGACGATCGACCGCGTCTATCTCAACAACTTGTTCTTCCTCTTCCAGTACGGCGGCTTCTTCGACACCGAGAGCGGCTACTTCGACGAGCTGCCGCACGCCCTGGGCGACCGACTCAAGGAGGAGACGCTCGACGTCGGCGGCGCCAAGAACAAGCGGCGGGTCTATCCCGTCGACCTCGACAAGTTCGTGAACACCCAGGAGCCCGGCCTCTACCGCGTGTCCGTGGGCCAGCCGGACGCCTACGAGGCGGCCCAGCGGTGGCTGCTGCTGACGGACCTCGGCGCGGTGGCGAAGCGGGGGCCGGGGGAGATCCTGGTCTGGGTGTCGTCGCTCAAGGACCTGTTGCCCGTGGCGGACGCCAAGGTCACCCTGCTCTCGGACCAGAACCAGCCCATGGCCTCGGGACGGACGGACGGCTCGGGCATGTGGCGGGTCTATGACCCGAAGGCGCTGGGAAAAGGCACGCCGTACATGGTGACGATCGAGAAGGGGGAGGACTTCAGCTTCCTCCTGCTCGACTCGATGGCGATCGACCCGACCGGGCTGGACGTCGGCGGCGCCGAGGCCGTGGGCGAGGGGTACACGGCGTTCCTCTACGGCGAGCGCGACCTCTACCGGCCGGGCGAGAAGGTCGAGGGGCTGGCGATCGTGCGCGACGGGTCGCTCAAGATCCCGCCGTCCATGCCGGCGCTGCTCCGCCACCGGGATCCCCAGGGACGGGAGTTGGAGGTCCAGCGGCTGACGACGGATGCCAAGGGCCTGGCGCCGTTCAATCTGGATCTGCCCGGCTACGCCCTCACCGGCAACCACACGCTGGAGATGGAGGTGGCGGAGAAGGTCATCGGCCAGTACCGGTTCCACGTCGAGGAGTTCGTGCCGGACCGGATCTCGGTCGAGATCGTGCCGCCCAAGGCGCCGGCAGACACCGTCGGGCCGGGTCAGAAGCTCGCCTACCAGGTGCAGTCGAGCTACCTGTTCGGCGCGCCGGCGGCGAACCTGCCGGTGGAGAGCCGGGTGCGGCTGGTGGACTCGACGTTCGCGCCCAAGGGGTTTGAGACATTCAGCTTCCGCAACGACGACCGGAAACTGGAAGACAACGAGGTCCTCTCCGAACAGGGGAAGCTGGACGAGGAGGGGCGGACGAGCTTCGAGGCGGAGATGCCGGCCGGAGCGCCGGTGCCGTCGTCGCTCGAGGCCGTGATCACGGCCCGGGTGCAGGAACAGGGCGGGCGCGGCGTGGCGGCCCTCCAGCGGCTCCAGGTCCATCCCTATCCTTATTACATAGGCGTGCGGCGGTCCGGCGGCAATGGTCCGGGGAACGAGGGGTTCGCGGACCCGGGCAAGCCGGCCGGGTTCGAGTACGTGGCCGTGTCGCCGGACGGCAAGGAGGTCGCGTCCGGTGGGCTGCGGGCCGACCTGTTCGAGGACCGCTGGAACACGGTGCTGCGGAAGTCGTCCAGCGGCACCTGGCAGTACGAGACGACGCGCGATCCGGTGCTGATCGCCTCGAAGACGATCGGCGGCGGCAAGAGCCGCGGCGGGTTCGAGATGACGCCGCGGAGCTACGGCAGCTACCGGGTGGTGCTCACCGATCCCGAGAGCCAGGCCTCGACCCAGGCCGAGTTCTACGCCGCGGGCTGGGGGACGTCGCCGTGGGCGATGAAGAATCCGGCACGGCTGGAGCTGGACCTCGACAAGGCGGAGTACCAGCCGGGGGAGACGGCCGTGGTGCAGGTGCGGGCGCCGTTCTCGGGCAAGCTCCTGGTGACGGTGGAGCGCGACCGGGTGCTCGACACGCAGGTCTACGACCTCAAGGGGAACACGGCGCGGATCGAGGTGCCGGTGCGCGCCGAGTACCGGCCCAACGCCTACGTCACGGCCACCCTGGTGCGCGCCGTGGGCGACCTGGAGGTCGGCTCGGCCGGCCGGGCGTTCGGCGCCGTGCCCCTGCCGGTGAACCGCACGGCCAACAAGCTCAGCCCCCAGATCACGGCGCCGGACCAGATGCGGCCGGGTCGCGACTTGGCGATCGGCGTCAAGACGGTGCCGAACGCCGTGGTGACGGTGTCAGCGGTGGACGAAGGCATCCTCCAGCTCATCGCCCAGAAGACGCCCGACCCGTTCGAATTCTTCTACCGCAAGCTGGCCCTGGGGGTGACCTCGTACGACACCTTCAGCCTGCTGCTGCCGGAGCTCAAGAGCCTGACGGCGGGCGGCGGCGAGGGCGAGCTGGGGATGAGCCAGTACGCGCGGACGGACGGCATGCGGCGGGTGGAGCCGGTGGCCTTCTGGTCCGGCCCCGTGACGGCGGACGGCGAGGGCAACGCCACGGTGACGTTCAAGGTGCCGGAGTTCCAGGGCGCGCTGCGGATCATGGCGGTGTCGATCGACGAGGACCGCTTCGGCTCGTCGCAGCGCCTGACCCGGGTGCGCGATCCGCTGGTGCTGCTGCCGACCCTGCCGCGCATCCTGTCGTTCGGCGAGACGCTGCAGGTGCCGGTGACGGTGCGGAACGACACGGGCAAGGCGGGGACGATCCAGGTCGGCCTCACGGCCCAGGGGCCGGTGCAGGTCGAGAAGGCCGCGCAGACGGTCGAGATCCCGGCCGGCCGGGAGAAGACGGTCTACTTCACGGTCAAGACGGGCGACGCGTCCGGCAACGTCCGGTTCGTGGCCACGGCCTCGGGCAACGGCGAGAAGTCGAGCTCGACGACCAACGTGCCGATGCGGCCGGACCTGCCGGAGATCGCGGTCGAGGAGGCCGGGGCCGTGGGCCGGGCGACGCTCGAGGTGGCGGCCAAGGACGCCGACCGGTTCCGGCCGGAGACGCTGCGGCGGATCGTGCGCCTGGGGCCGATCCCGATCGTGCAGTTCGCGGGCAAGCTGGAGCACCTGCTCCACTATCCCTATGGCTGCCTGGAGCAGACGACATCCTCGGCGTTCCCGCTGATCTACATCGGGGACATCGCGAAGGCGCTCGACCCGGCGCTGCTCGATCCCAAGAAGGGTCGGGGCGATCCGGCGGTGATGGTGCAGGCGGGGCTGCGGCGGATCGCCACGATGCAGCTCACGGGCGGCGGCTTCACGCTCTGGCCGGGCGGGCAGACGGTGCATCCGTGGGGGAGCGTGTACGCCACCCACTTCATCGTCGAGGCGCGGCGGGCGGGGCATCCGGTGGAGGAGTCGCTGCACCGGGAGGCCCTCGGATGGCTGGCGGGCGAGGTGAAGGCCAAGGGGACGTACGGCAGCGAGGAGCTGCAACGGATGGTCTACGGGCTCTACGTCTTGGCCCGGGCCGGCAAGCCGGACCTGGGGACCATGGACTTCATCCGCCAGAAGCATGCCACGGAGCTGTCGGCGGAGTCGCGGGCCCTGCTGGCCGCGGCCTACGCGTCGGTGGGCAACCCGCGGGCCACGCAGAGCCTGGCGGCCAGCATCGGACAGGTGCAGGAGATCGCGCGGCAGACGGGGGGCAACTTCAACTCGGCGATCCGCAACCGGGCGCTGCTGCTGCTGGCCCTGCTGGACGCCGACCCGAAGAGCGCGCAGATCCCCGCCCTGGTGGACCGGCTGGCTCGGGACGCCCAGGTTACCGGGGCGTGGACGACCCAGGAGGAAAGCTTCACTCTGCTGGCCCTCGGCCAGTTCCTCCAGCGCCAGGCGAAGCAGCCACCCTACTCGGGGACGGTGTTCGTGGGCGGCAAGCCGGCGGGCAAGCTCACCAACCAGGTGGTGACTCTGCCGCCGATCACTGGGAGCGGGCCGATCCGCATTCAGATGGACGCGGGGTACAAGCCGGGGGCGGCGTTCTACAGCGTCCTCACCCGGGGCGTGCCGAAGGACGACGCGTTCAAGCCGGCGAGCGCGGGCCTGGAGATCCAGCGGGAGCTCCTGAACCGGGACGGCGGGGCGCTCGACGTCTCCAGCGTCCAGCAGGGGGACCTGGTGGTGATCCGGACCAAGGTGCGCAGCATTTCAGGGCCGGTGCAGAACGTGGCGATCGTCAACCTCCTCCCGTCGGGGCTGGAGGTGGAGAACCCGCGGTTGCAGTCGACGGAGCAGCTCCCCTGGGTGACGGACGCCAACCTCCAGCCGGAGTACATGGACCTGCGGGATGACCGCATCCTGCTGTTCGCCGACCTGCCGGCGGACACCTGGCAGACGTTCTATACGCTGGTGCGGGCGGTGGCTCCGGGGCAGTTCCGGCTGCCGCCGGTGCAGGTGGAGGCGATGTACAACCCGGCGCTCCGGGCCACGGGGGAGCGGGGGACGATGGAGGTCAGGACGCGGCAGTGAGCCCTCACCCCTACCCCTCTCCCGGCCCTCCACCCACCCCACCTGGGAGAGGGGAAAGAAGCACCCCTGGTGTCTCCCCTCTCTCCCAGGAAGGGCGGGAGGAGGGCCGGGAGAGAGGGGCCGGGGGAGTGAGGGCCCAACGCCGCCGGATCGCCCTTGGCCTCGCCATCGCAATCCTTCTCCTCTCCCCCTGGCTCTGGTTCCGGACGCTGGACTGGCTCTTCCCCTTCCCCTGGGAGAAGCTCCAGCGTCCGCCCGCCGTGGTGGTGTCGGACCGTCATGGCGTGCCGCTGCGGTTCTTCCTGCCGGCGGACGAACGGTGGCGGTTCCCGGTGCGGCTTTCGGAGCTGCCTCCGGAGCTTCCCAAGGCCCTGGTGGCTTCGGAGGACCAGCGGTTCTATCGGCACTTCGGGGTCGATCCCATCGCGGTGATGCGGGCGGCTTGGTCGAACGCGCGGCGGGGCGGAATCGTGTCGGGCGCTTCGACCATCCCCATGCAGGTGGCCCGGATGGCCGAGCCCCGGCGGCGGACCCTGGGGTCCAAGGTGCGGGAGAGCTTCAGGGCTTTGCAGCTCGAACGGCGGTTCAGCAAGGACGAGCTGCTGGAGATCTACCTGAACCTGACTCCCTACGGCGGCAACGTCGAGGGGGTCGGGGCGGCGGCGTGGTTCTACTTCGGCAAGGAGCCGGACCAGCTCTCGCTCGGCGAGATCGCCCTGCTGACGGCGCTCCCCCGCTCTCCCGGACGGTACGATCCCGTCAATCATCCCCAGGCCGCCGAGCGGGCGCGGGGCCGGGTGCTCCGGCAGCTCGCGGCGCGCGGCGTCTTCCCGGAGAAGGAGATCGCGGAGGCGGAACGGCAGCCGATCCCCTCCGTCCGGCGCCGGCCTCCCTTCTCCGCTCCCCACTTCACGGAGATGGTGAAGGCGCAGCTTCCGGGGGAGACGCGCATCCGCACGACGCTCGACCGGTCGGCCCAGGCGACGGCCGAGTCGCAGGTGGCCCGGCGCATCCGCGAGCTGCGGGACCTGGGGATCGGCAACGCGGCCGTGGTGGTGATCGACAACGAGTCCCGGGCCGTGCGGGCCCTGGTGGGGTCGGCCGGATTCCGGGACACCTACTTCCAGGGGCAGGTCAACGGCGCCACGGCCCGGCGCTCCCCCGGCTCGACGCTGAAGCCGTTCCTCTATGCCATGGCGATCGACCAGGGCAAGGCGCTGCCGGACTCCTATCTATTAGATATACCGACGGACTTCGCGGGCTACGTGGCGGAGAACTACGACGAGCGCTACCGCGGCCGGATCACGCTCCGGGAAGCTCTGGTGCTGTCGCTCAACGCCTGCGCCGTGCGCCTGCTGTCGGAGGTCGGGCTTCCCGAATACCTGCGCATCCTCCAGCGGGGCGGGCTCGCCACCCTCGACCGGCCGGCGGGCAGCTACGGGCTGCCGCTGGTGCTGGGCGCGGGCGAGGTCCGGCTGCTCGACCTGGTCAACCTCTACGCCAGCCTCGCCCAGGAGGGGATCTACAAACCCGCGCGGCTTCTGGAGCCCGATCCCCATCCGGCCCCAATCCGTCTGTTCTCTCCGGAGTCGGCACGGGCCGTGGCCGAAATCCTCACGGATGTCCGGCGGCCGGACCTGCCGGAGGCGTGGGATCTCACCCGCGACGTGCCGGGGGTGGCCTGGAAGACGGGCACCTCCTATGGCCACCGGGATGCCTGGGCCGTGGGCTTCTCGGGCCGCTTCACGATCGGGGTCTGGGTAGGGAACTTCGACGGCAAGCCGCGCAAGGGGATCTCGGGGAGCCAGCACGCGGGGCCCCTTCTGTTCGACCTCTTCCGCGCCCTGGACGGCGGCGGCCGGGGGCCGGTCAAGCCGGACGGTCTGGTGCGTGACGAGATCGAGGTGTGCGTCTTGAGCCACCAGTTGCCGGGGCCGTCCTGCCCGGGGCGGGTGAAGATCCCCTACCTGCCGGGCAAGTCGAAGCTCTCGGCCTGCACCCTCCACCGGCGGATGCTGGTGGACAGCGAGACGGGCGAGCTGCTGGCCGGGGACTGCGTGAGCCGCCGGCCGCATGAATTCCGGGTGCTGACGATCTACCCTCCGGAGCTGGTGGCCTGGTGGCGGTCCCAGGGCAACCCCGTGCAGGAGGTTCCCCGGCTGTCGGGCGCGTGCTCGGGGATCCCGGACGGCGAGCCGCCCCGGATCGTCTCCCCGGACGGCGCCACCCCCTATCGTCTGCGGCGGGAAGCGCCCGCCGACTACCAGCGCATCCCGCTCGTGGCCCAGGCGGCGCCCGGGGTGCGGCACCTGTACTGGTATCAGGACGGGATTCTGGTGGCGACGACGGACGCCGGCTCGGCCCGGAGCCGGTTCATCCCGCCGCTGCGCGGCGAGCACCGGCTGGTGGTGACGGACGACCTGGGGCGGTCGGATGGAGTGACGTACAAGGTAGAGTAGGGCCCATCCGGAATACTCGTCGCGCCCGTATCGGTTGAAAGGGAACAACTAAGATGAGTTTTCGTATCGCCGATCGGATATTGAACGAAAGGTATATGACGGAAAGGCATTTGACACTTGGACTCGGGCGGGCGTACAGTGCTGAGTCTGGGAGAAGGTTAGGATGAGAGTCCTGCGCCATACCATTCCGCTCATCGCCGCCATCGCCTTTCTGGGGCCGGCGGGCACCCTTCGGGCGGAAGTGCGTTGTGCCTGCGTCGCCGGCCGGGTGCTCGGCGAAACCAATCCTCTCCCCTCCGCTCGCATCTACGCCTACCAGATCGCCGACCTCAGTATCCGCGCAAGGGCACTGACGGACGCGCAAGGGAATTTCGCGTTCAGCGAGCTGCCGGCTGGCCTCTACAAGATCATCGCGCACAAGGCGGGCTTCCTGCCGGCGGTGATCATGCTCCCCCGCACGACGGCACAGGCGTATCAAAAGATCGAGGTCCAACTCTCCCAGCGGCAGGCCGGCCAGGGGCCGGAGGCGGACGACTACTGGTCGATCCGCGCCCGGGTGCCCGCCGACGTGCTGCGCGAGATCGAGATCGAGGAGTCCGGGGTGCAGCTCGCCTCCTTCACGGCCCAACCGATGGGCTCTCTCAGCAACGGCTTCCAGACCGAGATGCAGGCCCTGACGGGCGTCGACGGGAGGGCCACGGAAGGCGGCCAGCTCTCGACCGCCGGTGTGGGCTTCCAGGGACAGGTCGGACAGACCAAGGTGGGGCTGCACGGCCGCTTCACCCAGTTGACCAATGGCGCGGCCCTCCAGGCCGGCGGCGGCACGGCCGGCACGGGCCAGACCAGCAGCCTCGCGATCGACGTGGCGCGGGGGTCAGGCAGCCGGGTCAGCATCATGTCCTTCAACAACCGCCTGGCCGGCCGCGGCGAATCGGGCGACGGCCCGGCGCCGGTCGACTTCGAGCACTACCAGGTGAACTGGTCGCAGGACGTGGGCGAGAACGGCCGCTCCGAGTTCGCGGCCCACTACACCGCCGAGAACAACTTCCACCGCCAGGGCGCGATCGATCCGCTGGGCATCCCCGAGACGTCGCAGAGCTGGCGGCTCGAGGGCGCCTACACGGTCGATTTCAGCGACCGCAACACGCTCCAGACGGGTCTGCGCTACCGCGAGCGCCAGTTCGGCCTCGGCAACCTCGACCGGCCGGGCAAGGCCTACGAGCAGCAGGCGCTCTCCAGCGTCGACCTGTTCAGCCGCGGCGGCATCCGCGTGCAGCCGGCGGTGTTGGTGGAGTACGGCCTCTACAGCACGCTCTCCGATGGCAGCCTCGCGCTGACGCCCCAGGGCGGCGTCGTCCTCCAGCTCGGCTCCGACTGGCAGGTCGAGACTACCGCCGCCCGCCGCGTCTACACCGAAGCCGCCGCCGTCCCCGACTTCCTCCCCACCCTCTTCGCGCAGCGCGACCTCTGCGAGCAGGGCAGCGAGTCCTGCTACCAGGTCAACTTCTCGCGGGGAAATGGGGACGACAACTCGCTGACCTTCGGCGCCGCCCACCGCACGGTGGGCGATACCCTGCGGCTCTATTTCAGCGACGACTTCTTCGACCGGCAGGAAAGCCTCTACCTGGTGCGCGGCGACAAGCTGCCGGAGCTCCGCTTCGGCTTCCGGCACAAGGTCTCGCCCCAGGTCGTCACCACGCTGGACTCCAGCATCGCCTCCGGCGGCGGCGGGAAGTTCTCCTCGGCCAACGGCCAGTCCTACGAGAACCAGGTGCGCTATCTGGTGACCTCGCTCGACACGCAGCTCCTCTCGAGCTCGACGGGGATCTTCGTGGCCTTCCACCATCTGGAGCAGCAGCTCGACATGGCCGACGGCCAGACGGCCTCCCAGATGGAGCTCGAGCGGCTCCAGCTCATGCTGAACCAGAACCTGAACTTCCTCATCGATCTCGCCTCCGACTGGACCGTGCAGCTCAACATGGAGCTCAGCCGAGGCGGCGCCGCCTCCTACGGCTCCATCGCGGACGAGCGGGTACGCCGCCGGATCCTCGGCGGCATCGCGGTCAAGTTCTAGCCGCATAGCCCTTGTAGGGGCGGCCCTATGTGGCCGCCCTCGGATCCCTCCCTTCAGGCAGGGCGGCCACATAGGGCCGCCCCTACATCCCGATTCTGCCGCCAGTCATCCCTGGTCTTCTGCATTTCGTACCCCAACCTCTTGAATCCAAATTTCCGGAGCACGTCCGTTTTTCTGGACCGAAGTCTGAAAAGCGTGCCAAAATCAGGGTTTAGAGCCGGTTCAAAGGGCCGTTGCCGTGGCATAGAAAGTGCTTCTTGGGCTTCTGGACAGGGAGATTTTCATTTTTCCATGACGCGGGCTCGAATTTTCAGACTGGCGGTTTCCCTCGCGCTCGCGTTGCTCGCGGTTGGCCTGGGTGGCTTGAGCGTTTACCGCAAGGTCCAGTCGTTCCAGCCCCTCGGCTTTGAGGCGGTCCCGAGCGGCGGCGCGCTGCTGGTGACCGTGGTCGATCATCCCGAGATCGGCCTGCGCCAAGACGACCAGATCGTCCTGGTCAATGCCGGCGAGGTCCCGAGCCGCGACCAGCTCGCCCTGCGCCTCAAGGAGCGCCCGCGGAGTCAGGTGACCGTCCTCCGCGGCGAGCAGGTGGTCCAGGTCGCCTACCAGCGGCCGGCCTTCAGCCCCGACTTCACGTACCTGATCCTCTGCCTGATCGGCGTCATCTACCTGGCGATCGGCCTCTATACGCTGCTGCGCCACGGCGGCGGCCAGAGCCTCCTGTTCTATCTCTGGTGCCTGACCTCGACGGCCCTCTACCTGCTCACTCCCGCTCCGCCGTGGGACGCGACGTTCCGCCTGATCTCTCTCTTCGACGCGGTCGCCTACATCCTGCTGCCGGCGATGACGCTCCACCTCTTCCTGGTGTTCCCGTCCTCGCTGCCGGGCGCCGGACGCTTCCGGCGGCTGTCGCCGTTCCTGTACCTGCCGGCGGCGGCCCTGCTCGTCCTCCGGCTCGACCTGATGCTGGCGAAGGGCCGCTGGTTCTTCGGCCGGGTGACCGAGGCGCGGGTCCAGGCGCTCGAACGGCTGGAGCTGGTCCACTTCATCATCCTGGCGGTCGCGGCCCTGGCCCTCCTGCTCTGGCGTTTCCGGCGGGGCGCCGGCTGGGAGCAGCAGCGGCAGATGCAGTGGATGGCCTACGGCGTGGCCGGCGGCTACCTGCCGTTCCTGGCCCTCTATTACGTGCCCTATGCGTTCCACCTGCGCGCTCCCGAGCTGCTGACCGCGGCGGCCGTCGTGCCGCTGGTGCTGGTGCCGGTGACCTTCGCCTATGCCATCCTGCGCTACAAGCTCTGGGACATCGAGGTCATCGCCCGCGACACGATCTCCTGGACGCTCACCCTGCTGCTCGGCATCATCGGCTTCTCGCTGGTCAACCTGGGGATCGACCGCGGGGTCTCGGAAGACCTTTCGCTCGCCCGCAACCTGCTGTCGTTCGTCTCGGGTCTCGGCATCGCCGGCCTGCTGGTGCCGACGCGGGCCACGATCTCGTCGGCCCTGGAGCGGCTCCACTACCGGGACGCCTTCGGCAAGCGCCGTGCCCTCGCCGGCTTCGGCCGCGAGCTGCTCCACGAGCGCGACCTCGGCCGGCTCTGCGCCGCCCTGCTCCAGCGGATCGCGGAGGGCGTCGACGTCGAGACGGTGAACCTCTACCTGGCGCAGGGAGACGGCCTGCGGCCCGTGCGCCCGGAGGCGGAGCTGCCCGACCGGATCCCGTACGACGCGCTGGGCGAGGGCTTCTGGCAGCGGGACGTGGACCGGCTGTCCGGCGTCGCGATGCCGACGGAGCCGCTGTCGATCGCCACCCGCCTGTTCGTGGCCGGCTACCGCTACGCCTTCCCGCTGACCATCCGCGGCCGGGGGCTCGGCATCGTCGTCGCCGGCTTCAAGGGCGAGGACCACGCGCCGCTCAACAGCGAGGATTCGGAGCTGATCCGCCACCTCCTCAACCAGGCGTCTCTCGCCATCGAGAACGCCCAGCTCGTGGGCCAGCTCCAGGTCCAGCTCGAGGAGGTCCAGCAGCTCCAGAACTACACCGAGGGGATCTTCGAGTCCTCCCCCGCCGGCATCGCGGTGCTCGACGGCGAACGCCGGCTGGTCTCCGTCAACGCGGCCTTCGCGGCCCTCGTCGGCCTGAGCCGCGAGCAGCTCGCCGGCCGCGGCCTCGAGACGGTGCTGCCGGTGACGCCGCTGCCCGCTCCCGGCGAGGGGATGGTCGAGGTGAGCTGGTGCGATCCGTCCGGCGCCGAGCGCAACCTCCAGCTCTCCCTGGCGACCTTCGAAAAGGGCTGGCAGCGGGGGCTCTACGTGCTGGTGGCGCACGACGTCTCTGAGCGGGTGGCGATGGAGAACGCGCTGCGCGAGAAGGACCGCCTGGCGGCCCTCGGCATGCTGGCGGCGGGCGTGGCCCACGAGGTGAACACCCCGATCACCGGCATCTCGAGCTACGCCCAGATGCTGCTCGAAGACACGGCGCCGTCCGATCCCCACTATGAGATCCTGAAGAAGGTCGAGCGCCAGACGTTCCGGGCGGCCCGGATCGTCAACAACCTGCTGGAGTTCGCCCGCAAGCCGCAGAGCGACAAGAAGCCGGTGACGCTCACGCCGCTGGTCGCCGAATGCCTGGACCTGCTGGGCGACCGGCTCGGCAAGCGGCGCATCGAGGTCGACTGGACGCCCCCCGCGGAGAAGATCCAGGTGATGGGCTGCGACGGCGAGCTGCAGCAGGTGCTCACGAATCTGGTCCTGAACGCGATGGACGCCATGAGCGAAAAGGGCGGCCGGCTGACCGTGGGGATCGATGCCGTGGATTCCAGGCCTGACTCCAAGGTAGTCGTGCGCGTGTGCGACAGCGGCCCCGGCATCGCGCCCGACAAGCTCGAGAAGATCTTCCAGCCCTTCTACTCCACCAAGCTCAACCGCGGCGGGACCGGCCTGGGCCTGTCGATCAGCTATGAGATCGTGCGCCGGCACGGGGGAGATCTGCGTGTGGTGAGCCAGCCGGGAGAGGGCGCCTGCTTCCTGATGGAGCTGCCGCGGTACCAGCCCTCTGCCCTGCCCTCTCCCGTGACCACCGCATGAACATCCTGATCGTCGACGACGAAGAGGTCCTCCAGGACATCCTGACCGTGCTCATCCGCAAGGAGGGGCACACCCCGTTCAACGCCACCACCGGCGAGGAGGGGCTCGCGGTCCTGGAGCGCGAGGAGGTGGACCTCGTCCTGCTCGACCTCATGCTGCCCGGCATGCACGGCATGGAGGTGCTGCGGCAGATCCGCCGCCGCGATCCGGACCTGGTGGTGGTGGTGATCACCGCCTTCTCCTCGATCGAGAGCGCCATCGAGGCCATGCGCGAGGGGGCCTTCCACTACATCCCCAAGCCGTTCAAGAACGAGGAGGTGCTGCTCACCGTCCGCAAGGGGCTGGAGCAGCGGCGCCTCACCTCGGAGAACCGGTCGCTCAAGGAGCAGCTCCGGCAGCGCTTCGCCTTCGACAACATCATCGGCAAGAGCAAGCCGATGCAGCAGGTCTACGAGCTGATCCAGCTCGCGGCCCCCGCCAAGAGCAACATCCTGGTGCTGGGCGAGAGCGGCACCGGCAAGGAGCTGGTGGCCAAGGCCATCCACCACCACTCACGGCGGGCCGAAGGCCCCTTCGTCACCGTCAACTCGGGCTCGATGCCGGCCGACCTCCTGGAGAGCAACCTCTTCGGCCACATGCGCGGCGCCTTCACGGGGGCCGTGGCCAGCAAGAAGGGCCTCTTCGAAATGGCCAACGGCGGCTCGATCTTCTTCGACGAGATCGGCAACATCCCGTTCGACACCCAGGCGAAGCTGCTGCGGGTGATCCAGGAGCGGGAGTTCATGCGCGTGGGCGGGCTGGAGACGATCCGGGTGGACGTGCGGATCATCGCCGCCACCAACGCCGACCTCGACGGCGCCGTGCAGCAGGGGACGTTCCGCGAGGACCTGTTCTACCGGCTCAACGTGATCACGGTGACCCTGCCGCCCCTGCGCAAGCGCACCGAGGACATCCCGCTCCTCGCCCAGAGCTTCCTGGCCCATTACGCGCGGGAGAACGAGAAGACGATCCGCGAGATCTCCCCCGGCGCCATGGAGCTGCTGCTCGACTATCACTGGCCAGGGAACGTCCGCGAGCTCGAGAACGCCATCGAGCGGGCGGTGGTGCTGTCGACGGGCGAGCTCCTCACCGAGGAGCTCCTCCCCGCTTCGGTCCGCCAGCGCGAGGCGGCCGGCATGCCGCCCCCCGCGCTGCCGCCCAACGGCTTCTCGTTCAAGGACGCCGTCAGCGAGTACGAGCGGCAGATCATCATCCGGGCCCTGCAGTCCTGCGGCGGCGTTCAGAAGCGGGCGGCGGAGCTCTTGCAGGTCAAACCCACCACGCTCCACGAGATGATGAAGCGTCTCAACATCTCGTCCGAGAGCCTCGTTTCATCGTAATCCCTATCTTTAGAGGCCTTTTCCCCATGGTCCGCAAGACCTCGCTTCTGACGTTCGCGCTCGTCTTCACGGCGGCGCTTGGATGGACTTCGACGGCATCGGCCCAGGCGCCGCCGGTGGCCCAGACGCCGGCGGCGCAAGCTCAGGGGTTGGTGGCGCCCCTGTCGCGGGACGAGACGCTCGATCTGCCCGCCTTGGACGAGCGGCTTCCCCGTCCGGAAGCGGCTCTGGGCTATCCGCTGGGTGCCCGCTTCACCTCCTGGGACCGCATCGTCGCCTATCTCGAATCCCTGGACGCCGCCTCGCCACGGGTGAAGATGTGGGAGTACGGGCGCACCTACGAGGGACGCCCCCTGAAGCTCCTGGCCATCTCGACCCCCGAGAACCTGGAACGGCTGGAGGAGATCCGGCAGGACGTCCAGCGCCTCGCGGAGCCCTCCGGGCTCACCGCGGGCGACAAGGACCGGCTCGTGCGCCGGACGCCGCTCGTCATCTGGCTCGCCTACGGCGTTCACGGCAACGAGTCGTCCTCGGCCGAGGCCGCCATGGGCGCGGCCTACGTGCTGGCGGGGGCCCAGGGCGAGATGGGCGCGATGCTGGAGAACGTCGTGGTGCTGCTCGATCCCCTGCAGAACCCGGACGGGCGCGAGCGGTACGTCAACGGCTACAAGCAGCGGCGCGGCGACGAGGCGAACCCCCGCCGCACCGCCGCCGAGCACTACGAGCCCTGGCCGGGCGGCCGGCAGAACCACTACCTGCTCGACCTCAACCGCGACTGGGCATGGGCGAGCCAGCAGGAGACCCGGCAGCGGATCGCCGCCTACCGCTCCTGGGAGCCGCAGGTGTACGTCGACTTCCACGAGATGGGGAGCGACTCCTCCTACTTCTTCCCGCCGGCGGCCGAGCCGATCCACCCGCAGATCGACCGCCGAATCCTCTCCTGGCTCGACACCTTCGGCCGCGCCAACGCCGCGGCGTTCGACCGCCAGGGCTGGATCTACTTCAAGGAAGAGAACTACGACCTGTTCTACCCCGGCTACGGCGATTCCTACCCGAGCCTGCGCGGGGCCGTGGGCATGACCTACGAGATGGCGGGCGGCGGCCGTGCCGGCCAGGCGGTGGCCCTGCCGGACGGCAGCGTGCTCACGCTCGCCGACCGCGTGGCCCGGCACCTCACCACCTCGCTCACCACCGTGCGGACGGCGGCCCGCAACAACCGGAAGATCCTCGAGGATTTCGCGGCCAACCGCGCCAAGGCCGCCAGCGAGCCCGTGCGCACCTATCTCTGGCCAGCCGACCAGCAGGAGGCGCGGACCCTCGCGGATCTGCTGAGCTTGCACGGCGTGCGGGTGCGGCAGCTCGCGCAGCCGGCCGAGATCCCCGTCCGCGCGCTGAGCCGCGGCACCAGCGAGCCGCAATCGAGGCGCTTCGCGGCCGGCACCTACGCCGTGTCGACGGCCCAGCCTCTGGGCAACCTCATCGAGGCGCTCATGGAGCTGGATTCGCCCATGAGCCAGCCCTTCCTCGACCGCCAGCGGCAGCGCCTGGAGCAGAACCTCAACTCCGAGTTCTACGACATCACGGCCTGGTCCCTGCCGCTCGCGTTCAACCTCCGCACCTGGGTGGCCTCGGGCGCGGTGGCGGACGGCCAGCCGCTGCCGGAGTCGGCCGGCGGCGGCATCCAGGGCCAGGGGGAGATCGGCTGGCTCGTGCCGCCGCAGGGGATCGCCTCCTACCGCCTGGCCGCGGCGCTCCAGAAGCGGCAGATCCATTTCCGGGTCGCCCTGAGCGCCTTCACCGGCGGCGGCGGTGCCGCCGGCACCAGCTACGGGGCGGGCACCCTCTTCATCCCCCGGCGGGCCAACCCGGACGGCGTCCGCGCCACCCTCGAGGACCTGCTCAAGGCCGACTCTCTCGACGCCCAGGGCGTCTCTTCCTCGTACGAGATCCAGGGGCTCTCCCTCGGCTCGGGCGACATGGCGCCGGTGCGGCCGGTGCACGTCGGCCTAGTGAGCGGCGAAGGGGTGGACGCCACCTCCTTCGGCTTCCTCTGGTACCTTCTCGACGCGCAGATCGGAATCAACCACGACCGCCTCGACCTCGGCCAGTTGCGGCAGATGCCGCTGTCGGACTTCGACGTGCTGGTCTTCCCCAGCGGCAGCTACGACGACCGGATCGGCGACAAGCTCAAGGACTCCCTCGACGGCTGGGTCAAGGCGGGGGGCGTGCTGGTGGCCGTCGGCGACGCCGTCACCTGGCTGCAGGACCGCGAGCTGACCTCCATCAAGCGCTGGCAGGCGCCCAAGAAGGATGACTCCGAGGATTCGAAGGCTACCGAGGATCCCGAGGCGGCCGAGTCGGAGGTGGAGAAGCAGCTCGCCCAGCGGGAGGTCTTCACGCCGGGCGCGGTGCTCGCCACCCGGATGCAGCCGCAGCACCCGCTCACCCTCGGGCTCACCACCCCCCCGCACGTGCTGTACGAGGGCTCGACGGTGCTCAAGGCCACCGGCGATCCCCGCCAGGACGTGCTGGTCGCCCTCGACGAGTCGCCGGTCGTGGCCGGCTTCGCCTGGCCCGAGGCCGAGCAGCGCCTCGCCGGTTCCCTGCTGGTGGGGACGGAGTCGCGCGGCCGGGGGAGCCTCGTCCTGTTCGCCCAGGACCCCGCCTTCCGGCTCTTCTGGCGGGCCACGACGCCGATCTTCCTCAACGCCGTGCTGTACGGACCGAGCACGGGGCTGGGCGGCAGGCCGTAGAGAGAACCAAGGACCACAAAGACTGCAGGGACCGCAAGGAAAAGAAGCAGGCTGATTTCCTTGCTGTCGTTGATGTCCTGGCAGTCCTTTTGAGGATCCCATGAGCGTCGACTACGCCACCGGCCGCTCGACGCCCCTCCCCGACAGCCTCAAGGAGAAGATCCGGCGGTTCGAGGGTTTGGGCTGACTCAGTACAGCTCCGCGTAGTGCGCCTGATCCGCCAGCACCCGCCGGACGTAATCCCGGGTCGACTGCTGCCCGATCTTGGTGAAGTACTCGTCAGGCTCCTGCGTAAAGCACTGGCCGCGCCAGATCATGGCCTGCGTCTCGCCGGCGTCATAGGCCGCCACCGCCAGTTGCTGAGCGCCTCCGAAATCCCTCAGCAGGGTTCCAAGATAGGTGGCGACAAGGGCGATCGAGCCCTCGGGGCGGTAGAGATCCTCGGGAGAGCGGCGCCCCAGGTTGAGCTCGATGGCAAGGCGGCGCGCCGTCGCTGGCGGCAGGCCGGCGAAGCCGCGATTGGCGGCGCGGTACAGCGCGGAGGCCTCGAAACGGCTCTCGACGCGCAGCAGGGCCGTCAACAGGTGGGGATCGATACCCTGGATCCGTCCCTGGGCGATGATCGCCGCCTGATAGGGGAACGGATGGAGCAGACGGCGGAAGCCTGGAGGCTGGAGCACCAGCGGCAGGCGGCCGGGCGCACGGGAGCGCAGGGCGTCGGCGACGGTGATCGACCGCGAGAGCTCGCCGCCCCGCGCCAGGAGCGCTCCGCCGGTGAAGGCCAGGGACGGATTGGAGGCCGGGAAGTGATCGCGAATGGCGGGTGCCCCGTCGCGCCAGATGCCGAGGGCGAGCAGCATCTCCTCGGGACTTTCGAGGCCGTCGTCCCAGAGCGGCCAGCGGCGCACCGGCACCTCGGCCAGCCGGAGATAGGGAGCGGCGGCGCGATCGGCGAGGAGGCTCTGCTGGAGCTTGCGCTGGGCAGCGCGGCCCGCCACCGGATCGCCGCCGAGCAGCAGCCAGGCACCGTGAACGCCGTCGAGACCCGGCGAGGCGGCGAGGCGGCGGCCTTCGGCGGCGGCCGTCCGGGCGAGCGGGTCGGCCGCCAGCCTCACCCGGGCCGAGCGGGCGAGCGGGTGGTAGGGGTCGGCGCGCAGCAACTCCAGATAACGGACCACCGCCCCCCGCGAATCGCGGTCGAGCTCGGCCAGCCGGCCGCTCCAGTACGACACCTCCAGCCGGTCGTCGCGGCTGCCGAGAACCGCCTGTCCGAGCCAGTGCCGGGCGCGGTCGCGCCGGCCGCGGGCGAGATCCGACGTGGCGAGGAACAGGGCGGCCCGGGCAGCCTCGCCGCGCCATTCCGGCCGTGACGTCAGCAGCCGGTAGAGCGTCAGGGCGGCGGCTTCGGAGCCGGCCCGCCACTCGAGCCGCAGGGCCGAGAGGAGCGCCGGCGCGGCCCAAGTCCTGCCCTGCGGCTCCGTCTGATACGCCTGGCGGAACTTCAAGCTGGCGGCCGGCCAGGCGCCTCGCAGCTCATGGGCACGCCCTTCGAGGTAGTAGGCGCGCGCTCGCTCGGCAGGCGTCCTCGCCGGACCCGCCAGGCGGGCAAAGGCGAGCGCGGCCTCGCCATATTGGTGCCCGGAGAGCAGCGAGAGGCCGACGATGAGCTGGGTCTCGTAGGCGTCCCGGGCGGAGAGGGCATCGTTCCGGCCCTGGGCCCGCTGGAGATGCTGCAGCGCGCGGCCGAACTCGCCATGGAGATAGAAGGTGAAGCCGAGCAGCATCGGCACCCGGCCGCGCTCAGCCTCCGAGATCATCGCCGCGAGACGCTGGGCGGCGGCGAGGGCCGGCTCGTCCGACCGGTCCTCCTCGATCAGGCTCACCAGCAGGCTGCGGGCGAGGTCGGGATAGCCGCCGCGCAGGGCGCAGTCGCTCTGCGCGAGCTGCACCTTCCGCCGCTGCGGCGCGGGCATGGCCTCCGGCCGCAGGCCGCGCAGCAGCCGGCAGTCGCCGCCTTCGGAGAGGGTGTGGCAGAAGAGGCGGACCGCCTCGGGGATCAGGGGCGAGCTGGGATTCTTGCCGGCGGCGGTGGAGACCAGGCCGGCGGCCACCTCGGGATGACCCATCCGGTCGTGCTCCACGGCCATGCGGTAGCGGCCGTAGGACTCGAGCGCCGGGGTCTCGGTCATGGTGGTGACGAAGGCCTCGGCGGCCTCCTGCAGCCGGCCCAGGGAGTCGAGGAGGTGGCCGCGTAGATAGCTGAGGCCCATCCCCCGCGACGCCTCGGGATGGTCGGCGATCTCCTGCTCGACGCGGGCGAGGGCCTCCCTCGACTTGCCGGCAAGCTGCAGCTCGACCAGCTCCGGCCGCGGATCCGCGACCGTTACGGCGAGAATGATAGTGAAAGTGCCGAGCATCCCAGGGCAGAGAGCCGGCGGAGCACAACCCAGGCTGGGCGCTTCAGGAGCCCATCGGAACTGACCACCGCGCGACTCGCGCGCCGAGACTCTGCAATTTCAGTTCCATTCGCTCGTAACCGCGGTCCAGGTGGTAGATGCGGTCCACCACCGTCTCCCCTTCCGCCGCCACGCCGGCCAGGATCAGGCTGGCGGAAGCCCGCAGATCGGTCGCCATGACGCCCGCGCCGGTCAGGGCCGTGGGCCCGTGGACGGTGGCGCGGCCGCCGTCCACCCGGATGTCGGCACCCATCCGCATGAGCTCCGGAGCATGCTGGAAGCGGTTTTCGAAGACGGTTTCGCTGATCGTCGCAACTCCGCGGGCGCAGGTCATCAGGGCCATGTACTGCGCCTGGAGGTCGGTCGGGAAGCCGGGATGGGGCGCCGTCTCGATGCCGCTGGCCCGCAGCTCGCCCTCGGCGCAGACGCGGATTCCCTCCGCCGTGACTTCCACGACGGCGCCGATCTCGGCCAGTTTGTCCAGCAGAGGCGCCAGATCGGCGGCACTCGCCCCCTCCAGCAGCACGTCGCCGCCCGTCAGCGCGGCGCCGATCAGGTAGGTGCCGCCCTCGATGCGGTCGGGGATGATGCTGTGGTCGGCGGCCCCCAAGCTGCCGACGCCGTCGATGACGATGGTCTCCTGCCCGGCCCCGGAGATGCGGGCGCCCATGGCGTTGAGCAGATTGGCGAGGTCCACGATCTCGGGCTCGAGGGCGCAGTTGTCCAGCACCGTGGTGCCGCGGGCGAGGCTGGCGGCCATCAGCACGTTCTCCGTGCCGGTGACCGTGGGCATGTCGAAGCGGAAGCGGGTCCCGATCAGGCGGGAGGCGGTGGCCTCGACGTAGCCATGCGTGAGCCGCACGTCGGCGCCAAGGGCCGCCAGGGCCTTCAGGTGCTGATCGATGGGCCGCACGCCGATGGCGCAGCCGCCGGGCAGCGACACGCGGGCGTGCCCCTCCTTGGCGACCAGGGGTCCCAGCGACAGGACGCTGGCGCGCATGGTCTTGACCAGGTCGTAGGGGGCGTCGTGCTCCGGATTGGGCCGCTCACGGCGGAGGACCAGAGCTCCTTCGGCCTCTTCCGTGACGATGCCGAGATGGTCCAGGAGCTTCTGCATCGTCCGGATGTCCCGGACGGCCGGCACGCGCCGGAGCGTCAGCGGCTGGTCGGTGAGCAGGGAGGCCGTCAGCGCCGGCAGCGCGGCGTTCTTGGCGCCGCTCGCCTGGACGCGGCCGACCAGGCGCGTCGGTCCTACGATGTGAAACTTGTCCATGCTTTCCCTTTTCCACGGCCGACGCCGTGTTATCTGCCTTGTAAGACGACGACCCGGGGGATTCCGGAGTAGTCGTCCCGTACGCCGGCAATCTCGAGGCCGGAAGCCTCCGCGTGCCGGCGGACGGCGTCGAGCTGGCCGCGTCCGATTTCGACGATCAATCCTACCCCGGAGCGCAGCTCCGCGCACCGGGCAAAGAGCCGCGCCAGGATCGAGTCTCCGGCGCCGGGCGGGAAGAGTGCCAGGTGAGGCTCGAAATCGCAAACCTCGGGGGAGATCTCCGGGATCTCGGAGCGGTCCACGTAAGGGGGATTGCTGACGACGAGGTCGAAGCGCGAGAGATCGAGCCCGGCGGACAGGTCCGTCCGCACCAGCGCGACCCGCTCCGCGGCGCCGAGCCGCCGGGCGTTCTTCGCCGCCACCGCCAGGGCGCCAGCCGAGATGTCGGTCGCCACAATTCGCGAGCCGGGAAGTTCCAGAGCCAGCGTCACGGCGAGGCAGCCGGAGCCGGTTCCCACGTCGAGGATGCGCGGCGAGGCTGGCAGCGTCGCATTGAGCGCCTCCTCGACAACGTGCTCCGTCTCCGGGCGGGGAATGAGGACCCGTGAATCCACGTAGAACGGCCGGCCGAAGAACTCCCGCTCGTTGAGGAGATAGGCGACCGGTTCGCCCGTCAGGCGCCGAGCGAGCAGCTCACGAAACCGGCGCTCCGACGTGGGCGGAACCTCGTCGTCCGCCCGCGCGATCAGCCGCGCCTCGGAGAGGCCAAGGACGTGCCCGAGCAGGAGCAGCGCCTCCCGGGTGGGAGCGCCGAACGGGGTCGCGGCGAGGCGGGGGCGGGCTCCGGCGAGGAGGTGGGCGATGGTGGGCATGGGCGCCCTATCTTATCGGTACTCTCCGGAAGCACTCTGATAAAGTGTCCTGGCGAAACCAGAGTAATGGGAATGGAGAAAAAACGCTTTCGTCTCTATGTCGACGAGTCCGGGGACCACACGTTCACTCTGGCGGATGACGATAACCACAGGTACCTGGGACTGTTGGGCATCTGGTTCGACTCTGATACCCCCTATAAGGAGTTCGCCAAGGCTTTGGCCGAGCTCAAGAGGGAGATTTTCGGCTGGCATCCAGATGATCCGCCCGTCTCCTTTCATAGGAAGGACATTCTTGGGCGCAAGGGCATCTTCGTTCGGCTGCGCGATCCAGAGGTCAACCAAAGATTCGGAGCCGGGCTCCTCCAAGTGATCCGAGACGCTCGCTTCTGCATGACTTGCGTCGTGATCGACAAGGCCGTGCATCGAACAAAGACCTATCGGGAGCTCTTCCACCCCTATCATTACTGTCTTGCCACCTTGCTCGAGCGCTATACCGGGTGGCTGAGCCAGGTTGGAGCGGAAGGAGATGTCGTGGCTGAGTCCCGGGGCAGGAACGAAGACCACGAGCTACTCGAGGCGTTCGAGACCACTCTCCAGAGAGGAACGCGCTTTCACGAGCCGCAGGGCTTCCAGCAGGTGCTGACCAGCACCAAAATCAAGCTCAAGAAGAAGGAGCACGCCATCCCGGGTCTGGAACTGGCGGATCTGCTCGCGTATCCCTTTAAACGAGAGATGGTGGCGGAAAGGCGTGGAGAACAGCCTCCGGAAGATTTCAGTGCGACTCTCTTGGATGCGGCACGTCCCAAGATGAATTGCCAGCCCTCTACCGGGCGGGTCGTGGGATACGGAAAAGTTTGGCTCGACTGAAATGAAAAAGACTCCTTACGGAGCCTTCTTCACGCTGGCCCCTCACGGGCCATCCACCTGCGGCAAGCAGCCGCATTGATGCCACCATAATACGGCTTCGGCCCGTTGTCAATCCAAAACCTCCAGGCGTCCACTATCTCCTCTTGCTGAAATTCTACCTCCAGCACTGTGATAGAAGGACGGAGCCGAATTCTTCCGGAGATCCCATGAGACGATCCCTGCCGATTTTCTTCCTTGCGCTCCTCCTCCTCGCCGCCCCCACCGTCTTCGCCCAGACGGCTGGCTGCAAGGAGGTCGATCCCTATCTCAAGACGGCCGCCGGCTCCCTTACAGGCTCGAACGTCGCCGGGAACCAGGCGTTCGCCACGTTCCAGAAGACCGCCATGGAAGCAGCCCGCAAGGCGGGGGCTTCCGTTTCCTTCGACGACCCGAAGCTCGCCTTGTGCCTGCTGCGGCGCTACGTGATCGCCCGATACGGGCAGCGGATGATCGACGATCTCCAGGCTCTGGTCCGGTTCCAGACCTTCGAGGTGGCGGGCAAGGAGAACTGGAACCTCCCCGAGTTCGTCCGCCAGCGCGAATGGCTCGCGGCCAAAGCCCGCGACCTGGGGCTCGAGTTCAAGAGCTACGACGGGCGCATGGAGGAGATCACGCTGCCGGGGCCGAAGCCCGTCCTGGCCCTTCTCACCCATGGCGACGTGCAGGGCGTCGAGGGACAGCGCTGGTCATCGCCGCCCTTCGAGGCGAAGCTGGTCGACGGCAAGATCATCGGGCGCGGCACCGAGGACGACAAGGGGCCCATCGTGGCGGCCCTCTACGTGATGGCGGCCCTCCGCGATGCCCAGTGGCCCCTCGACTCCACCCTCCGCCTGCTGATCGCCAACGGCGAGGAGTCGAGCTGGGCCGAGATCCCCTACTACCTGGAGCGGGCCACGACGCCGGAGCGGACGATCGGACTCGACGCCGCCTATCCCGTGACCCACTCCCAGAAGGGCTACGGCATCCTCACCTTCCGTGCCCAGCCCGTGGCCGAGCCGCGTCCGGGCAAGTGGCGGATCGCCAAGATGAGCGGCGGCAGCGGCATGTCCATCATCGCCGAGCGCGGCGAGGCCCTGCTGGAGCGCGCGGGCTCCGCCAAGGAGCGCACCGGCGCTTTCGACGAGCTGTCCCGCGCGGCCGCGGCCTGGGCGCAGTCCCATCCGCCCGCGAAGCTCGCGGTGAGCCGTGAAGGCGACCTCCTCAAGCTGGCGGCCGAGGGCCACGGCGGCCACTCCTCCGTGCCGACGAGCGGCCACAATGCCCTCGGCGACCTCACCGCCTTCCTCGCCACCCTAGACCTCCGAATGGACCCCTGGGGAGCCCTCGCCGCCTTCACCGGCGGTGCCGTGGGCGCCGAGACGGACGGCCGCTCCCTGGGCCTCGCCCACCGGGACGCCGTGATGGGCGACCTCACCTCCAACATCTCCTTCCTGCGCGAGGACCAGGGCGCCCCGATCGCCCAGATCAACATCCGCTATCCACGGGGGATCGCCAAGGACCTCATGGAGAAGCAGCTCGCCGAGCGCACCACCGCCTTCTCCCGCCGGAGCGGCGCCACGATGACGGCCGAAGTGAACCTGACGAGCGAGCCCCACCTCGCCCCGGCCGAGGGACCTCTGGTCTCCAGCCTCCTCGCCGCCTGGGAGGAGGTGACGGGCGCGCCCGGCCGCCCCATCGCCATCGGCGGCGGCACCCAGGCCCGTCTCTTCCCCGGCGGCGTCGACTTCGGCCCCGCCGAGGCGATGGAGACCTACCGCGGCCACGGCACGGACGAGTACCTCACGCCGGAGGAGCTGCACCGGATCGCGGAGTTGACGATGTCGGCGGTGGTACGGGTGGCGGGGGCTCCTCAAGGGGCTCCGTGAGGCGCCCAGGGGTTCACTTTCAGCCAGCCGACCACCAGCGTCGTGTACTCGCTGAAGATCAGCTCCGCGGGATCGAGCTGAAACTGGGCGCAGATGGCCGGGAGCTCGTGGCGGAAGCGCTGATACCGCGCAAAGATCCTGGCATGGCCAGGTACCTGGATCTTGCGGCCGGTCAAATGGCTGCTGAGCCAGTTCCTCACGCTTTTCACGGCTCCGTCGAGCCAGTCATGATGAGCGCGGATATCCTGTCCAGCCAAGTCCGAGCAGTATTTCTGATAGCGGAATGGCTCGCGGTCGAGGATGAGACAGGACTTCTCCCGTTGCTTTCCCCGTCCGAACTGCACAGCACCCAAGAAGATACCGAACTCGAGGGGCATGTTGAACCTCGGCAGGCGATGAGCTCGATCCAGGCTCGTCCGAGAGATGTCATGGATCCCGTACTTGGATTCCGCCATCAATTCGTAGATCCTGGATAGTCGGACTTGGCCGCTATTGTCGACTTCCCGTGCACAACGCGCCACGAAGCCGCAATCGTGCACGGTGAAGACCAACGCTCTGAGAAAAGGGTCGTACCTTGAGTCGAACGGGACATTCAGGAAGACGCACTCCTCATAGGGTAGCCTCGGCATTACGCTGTTCCTGGCTCAACAGCGTTGATTCCGCAGGCCCTACTTGGACTTCTTCGCTGGACTCGTCTTCTTCACTGCCTTTGCAGCCTTCATCGCAGCCTTGAGAGAGACCTTGCTTGACTTCGTCGCCGCCGATTTAATGGTTCTAGGGGTCATTTCGCTGATCCTGGACATCGGGTCCGGCCGGGACGGCCGGACCGTAATCCTTCGAGAAGTCTAACCCAAATGACGGCAAGTGGGGAGCACCCCTACCGCCCGCCTCCGTCCCCCTCCCCCTGCTTCGCGACTTTGCCCATCGCCTGCGCCGCTTCGATGCAGCTCGTGGCCGCCTCGTTGTTGGGCTTCAATCCCCGGGCGTGGGCGCAGGCATCGCGGGCGGACTCGCCGTTGCCCAACGCCAGGTAGACCTGGCCGAGGGCGAGATAGCCGTCGTAGTTGGCCAGGTAGCCGATCGACTTCGAGAGCTCCTCCTTCGCCTTCAGGTACAGCTTGGCCCGCTTCTCCGGATCCTTCTCCGCCTCGGCCTTCCGCTTCAGCTTCACGCCCTTGCCGTAGGCGTCCACCGCCTTCTCCTCGGTCGACCTGTATCGCCCGACCGATTCCGTCGGGCTGCCGAACTGTGGCGAAGCGAGCAGGGGCGATGAGATGGCGGCGAGGGTCAAGGCAATCAACCAGCGCTTCTTCATGGTGGCTCCTCCAGTTAATCGGACCGGTCACGTGCTGTATACGCAAGCGCGGTAATTTCGTTCTAACTGGAAGTGGCGGACTTCGCAAAACATTTCATTGCTCAGGCGGTCGGAGGAGGGGGCGCGAGGCCCGGGGGGTCAGTGCGTCGCCCGGGACTGCGCTTCCATCTTCTCGGCCTGGAAGTGGGCGATGAGCGGCTCGACCAGGGGATCGAGGCTGCCTTCCAGGATCGTCGGAAGCTGGTGGATCGACAGGCCGATCCGGTGGTCCGTGACCCGGCTCTGGGGGAAGTTGTAGGTGCGGATCTTCTCCGAGCGGTCGCCCGAGCCGACCATGCGGCGGCGCTCCTCGGATACCGCGGCGTCCGCCTTTTCCCGCTCGATGTCGTAGATCCGGGCCTTCAGGACGCGCAGGGCCTTCGCCTTGTTCTTGATCTGGCTGCGCTCGTCCTGGCAGGAGACCACGATGCCCGAGGGGATATGGGTGAGGCGCACGGCCGAGTAGGTCGTGTTCACGCCCTGGCCGCCGGGGCCGGAGGCGCAGAAGCGGTCCACCCGGATGTCCTTCTCGTCAACGTCCACCTCGACGTCGTCGGCCTCGGGCAGCACCGCGACCGTCACGGCCGAGGTATGGATGCGGCCGGCGGACTCCGTGGCCGGCACCCGTTGCACGCGGTGGACGCCGCCTTCGTACTTGAGGCGGCTGTAGGCTCCCCGGCCCTCCACGATGGCCGACACCTCCTTGATGCCGCCCGCCTCGGACTCCGAGAGGTCGATCACCTCCACCCGCCAGCCCCGCGTCTCGGCGTAGCGGCTGTACATTCGGAACAGCTCGGCCGCGAACAGCGTCGCCTCGTCGCCGCCCGTGCCGGCGCGGATCTCGAGCACCACGTTGCGCTCGTCGTTGGGGTCCTTCGGCGTCAGCTCGCGCCGGAGCTGCTCCTCGATCTCCGCGATGCGCGCGGCGAGCTGCGCCCTCTCGTCGTGCGCCATGGAGTACAGCTCGTCGTCCTTCGGCAGGCTGGCGATCAGCTCCTCGTTCTCCTCCAACTGCTTGCGCGCCTTGACGTACTCGCGGTAGAGGCGGACGGCGGGATCGATCTCCGACAGCGTCTTGTTCAGCTCCCGGTAGATCTTGGGATCCGAGAAGACGGCGGGATCGGACAGCCGCTGCGTCAGCTCTTCGTGGGTTCTCTCGATCTGTGCGAGTTTCTCGATCATGGCTTCAAACCTTTGCCGCCAGGGGAAGGAGGAGCGGCACCTCGTCCGGATTCTCCGGGCTGCCAAGGAGGCCGTCTTCCCGCAGCGCCTCCTCGAGCGCCGCGATGGCGACCTCCAGCATGTCGTCGGTCGGCTCCTGGGTGGTGATCCGCTGGAGCGCCAGCCCCGGGGCCACCAGCAGGGCGAAGAGCGGCGCCGCCCGGTGCTTGGCCGTGAAGCGCAGCACCTCGTAGGAGAGGCCGGCGATCACCGGCACCAGCAGCAGCCGGCCCCCGAACTTGACGATGAAAGGCGCCGTCTTGGGGATCAGCGCGAAGACCAGGATGGACACCAGCAGCACGAACAGCAGGAAGCTCGTGCCGCAACGCGGGTGGAGCCGGCTCTGGGCCCGCGCGTTCTCCACCGTCAGCGGCAGCTTCTTCTCATAGTTGAAGACCACCTTGTGCTCCGCCCCGTGGTACTGGAACACCCGGTGGATGTCCTTCATCCGCGAGATCAGGAAGATATAGGCCAGGAAGAACACGGCCCTGAGCCCCCCGTCCACCAGGTTGAACGCCAGGCTCGACAGGTCGCCGCCCAGCAGGTACCTCTGGGCGAGATGGGTCAGCCAGAGGGGCAGGAGCAGGAACAGCAGCACGCCCATCCCGAGGCCGAACGCCATCGAGCCGGCGATGGCCCAGTTCGAGGTGGTCTTGCCCTCGGGAGCTTCCGGCTTCGGTACGCCATCCTTCCCATCCCCGGCTTCGTCTTCAGCCATGGCCTGCTCAGCCGAGAAATTGAGCGAGCGGATGCCGAGGGCGAGCGACTGGAACAGCACGGCCACGCCGCGCAGCACCGGCAGCTTGAGGAACGGATAGCGCTTCGCGAGGCTCGCGACCTTGCCGCGCTGGAACGCGATCGAGCCATCGGGACGGCGGACGGCAACGCCAAAGGCACCGGGGGAGCGCATCATCACTCCCTCGATCAGGGCCTGTCCGCCGACCAGCAGCTCGCCTTCAGGGCTTTTCGTCGAGCTCATGAGGCTGCCCCCAAAGGCTGGAGGCGCAGCCCTCCTAGGGACGTGCGGCGTACCGGCGCTGGAAGCGCTCGACGCGGCCGGCGGTGTCGATCAGCTTCTGCTTGCCGGAGAAGAACGGATGGCACGCGCTGCAGATCTCCAGGCGAACCTCGTCTTTGGTGGAGTGGGTCTCGAAGGTGTTGCCGCAAGCGCAAGTCACGGTCACCATGTGCAGCGAGGGATGCATATCTTTCTTCACGGTCGTGATCCTTTCCCAAGAACCCGAAAGCCTAGCCGATCCAAGGCGGTTCTGGCAAGACTCAGCGGGGTCGAGGGTTCCAACAAGGGCGCGAATAGGGGAATTCCAGGGCGCTATTTCACGGGGAGCGGGGGCTACTGAGAGCCGCCTCGGCGGGGCTGGGGGCTTCCTGGTCCTTCCTCTTCTCCTCGCGCACCTCGGGGAGCTTCTCCTTGCGGATCCAGCCGTTCTCCGCGGCGTGGACGGACGCCGCCTCGGTGTCCTTGACCAGCAGCATCGCGATCCCCTCGCCCCACACCTCGCGGGTCAGGGCCGCCACCTCGGCCTGCCGCGCCGGGCCGGCCCCCACGTTCCTTATATAGATGGCGCGCACGCGCCCGGGGTATTCGCGGACCACCTGGCGGTAGATCTCGGGGTCCTGCTCGCCGCTGTCGCCGATGAGGATGAAGTCGAGCTCCGGATAGAGATCGAAGATCGGCCGGATGCAGCCCAGCTTGTACTCGCGGGTCTCGGCACGCAAGAGATTGCGCCCGCTCAGCCCGAAGTCCCGGAGAAGGATGGGGCCCTCGGGGATTCCCTGAAGGCGCATGAACTCCGCCAGGAGGTCGTAGAGGTTCCAGGGGCTGCCCGAGACGAAGAAGACCGGGTTGCGGTCGTCGCCGTCACGCCCCTGGTGGAGCGCCTGGTAGAAGGCCGCGACGCCCTCGAAGGGCAGGCGGGTGTAGGCGTTGCGGAGCAGCACCGTGCGCGCCATGGCCAGCCGGTTGGTGACGCCCGTCTCGACGATCGTGTCGTCGACGTCGCTGATGATGCCGAAGCTGACGCCCGGGGGCGGCACCAGCGCCGACCCCGTGGCCTCGATCGGCGCTCCCGTGCGCGGGTCGCGGGCCTCGAACCGCACCTCGTGCCAGGAGCGGCCGGCGCCGGCCAGCGGCTCCCGCGGACGGATCTCGAACCGGAAGTAGCCCTCCTCGTCCGTCACCGTCTCGCCGGTCCAATCCCCGAAAGCGGCCCGCACGGCCATCCCGGGCACCTCGTCGCTCTCCAGACGCTTCCAGATGTTGCCCAGGTTCCTCAGCGCCCTGTCCTGCTGGCTGGCAGGCCGGATGGGCTCGTCCTGGAGGACCCGGCCCTGGATCCGCAGGAGCTCGGGGGTGCCGAAGCCGCGGTAGGGGAGGATCTGGATCGGATCGTCGCGGTCGAAGCGGTCCGCCAGCCGCTGCTTGACGCGGTCGAAGCTCCCCTCGATGCGGGAAAGGAGGTTCAGGACTTCGTTCCGGTCGTCTTCCCGGTCTTCTTCCATGGCGAGCGGGAGTTTGCAAAGTTTTGGCCATGGACGTGCCGCCCACACTGTCCTCCTTGTAGTGTCCCCGTTACACTGTCCCGGTCATGGACTTCCATCGCGAATCTCTCGTCATCGACGGCCACACCGACGTCCCCACCCGGCTCTGGGAGACTCCGGCCGACCTCTCCCGGCGCCTGACCGACCGGCACATCGACCTCCCCCGCCTGAGGGAAGGAGGGGTGGACGCCCTGGTCTTCGCCCTCTACGTGCCCGCCTCCCTCGACGCCGAGCGGGGATGGGCGCACGCCCAGGAGCTCTACCGGATCTCGTCCGAGGCCCTGATCCCCGACCAGCTCGTGCAGGTGGCCTCGGCCGGCGACCTCGAGAAGGCCGCCCATCGCGGCGAGGTGGCCGTCCTCTTCGGACTGGAGAACGGCCGCCCCCTGACCGTGCCCAAGGCGCTCGACGATTGCGTCAAGATGGGAGTGCGCTACGTCACCCTCACCCATTGGGCCACCCACGAGTGGTGCGACGCCTCGACGGACGCGCCCACCCACGGCGGCCTGTCGAGCGAGGGGGAGGGGATCGTCTGGCGGATGAGCCGCCTGGGGATCCTGCCCGACATCTCGCACGTCTCGGACGAGGCCGTCCGGAACGTCCTCGACGTCTCGCCCGGCCCGGTGATCGCGAGTCACAGCTCCGTCCGCGCCCTCTGCGACCACCCCCGCAACCTGCCGGACGACCTCATCCGCGAGATCGCCCGCAAGGGCGGCCTGGTGATGGCCAACTCCTATCCCGCCTTCGTGAGCCCGGAGGCCTCCCGGGCCGACTCCAAGCGGGGCAAGGAGCTCAAGCCCGTCCTCCAGGAGACCGAGGAAGAGTACCTCCGCGATCCCCAGAAGCTCTGGCAGGAACGCGCGCGCCTCTTCGACGACCACCCTCTTCCCAAGGTCCCCCTCGCCACCTTCGTGGACCACATCGTCCGCATCGTCGAGCTGGGAGGCGAAGAGCACGCCGGCATCGGCACCGATTTCGACGGCATTCCCGACACCCTGGAAGGCCTGGAGGACGTCTCGAAGTTCCCGAACCTCACCGCCGCGCTGCTGGACCGTGGGCTGGACAGGGCGGGGGTGAAGCTGATCCTAGGCGGAAATTTCCTGAGGGTGTTGCGGGAGGGGGAGCGGGTGGCGGGGTGACGGAACTATCAGGTCTCTTCCAAAATGCTCCGGACGTCCCGAGCCCCATGAAGAACACGAACCACCTGCAAGGGTCGCAGCTCGAAGCGGTAGATGATCAAGTAGGAGTAGACCGGCCAGAATCGTAGGGGCTCATCGGCAAGATCCTGTCGGTAGTGCCCTATCTCCGGCATCTGTGACAGCTTCCGCATAGCCCCGCGCAGCTCGTCCAAGACTCGGCGCGCCGAGTCGGGGCTGTCCTGCGAGATGTAATTGAAAATTTCGGTGAGATCTGCCCTGGCTGCAGGCGTCAGGACGAAGCGGCTCATCGAGGCCGTTGGGGTTCCGTGAGGCTCCGTTCCAACTCCTGGAAGACCTCTTCACCATCCAGCAGCTCCCCTCGCCTCGCCTGGTCCAAGCCGACTTGGATCTGGCTTCGGACGCGCTCTAGCTGAGCTTGGCGGGTCACTTCCTGATCCTGCAGTAGCCGGAGCCCTTGCCGAACCACCTCGCTGGCGGACTGATAGCGTCCGGAAGCCACTCGGGAGGAGACGAAGTCCCCCAGTTCCGGAGTTAGGGAGATGTTTAAGGTGGTCCGATTGGCCATGGTCAGAGGCTAACGCTGGTGGCACAATGTGTCAACGGCCATGGTTCGAGCTTGAGACCACCTCCTGGTGGTGAGGGGAAGAGGGTGACGGGGTAGAATAGCCCTATGCTCAAGGAGCTTGGGGACTGACTCATGCCCGTCGTGGACATCGAAGCACCGACTCCATGCTGATCCCGCGCCTTGACACCCTGCCCCTGCCTCAACAAACGCTTTGGGGAGAGTTGACCGAAGTTCCAGCAGGGTTCGTTCTCTATGGTGGGACGGCCTTGGCTCTGCGCCTGGGACATCGGACTTCGGAAGACTTCGATTTCTTCTCCAACGAGGATTTCCGCCCGGATGACCTGGAGCGCCAGGGCATCGAGCTATCCCAAGCGCTGGGAGCTGCCCGGGCGGTCTATGGCGAATCGTTCAACCCTCTCCTGAGCCTCAAGGCTCTCACCTACTTCAGAGACGGAGACCTTCGGAAGCTGCCCGAGAGCGTTCAATCGAGATTGACCCAGGCCGTCCGAAATGTCGATCCGGACCGCCTGCCCAGGATCGACTCGCGTGCGGAAGGAGTGGCGCCATGACCGACCTGGAGAACGTCGCCTCACGGCTCTTCTGGTGGAAGCCCCCCTCCGAAGCGCTGGAGGATCCAAACCGCTTCCTCGCGCAGGCGATGACCTACGGCACCATCGAGGACCTCGCAGTGGTCCGGCGCCACTTTCCCGAGAGCGCCTTCCGGCAGGTTCTCGCCGATCCTCCGGCAGGCGTGTTCGATCCTCGCTCCTGGGCCTACTGGCATGTACGGTTCGGGCTCGAGGCTCCGTCAGAGCTGCCCAAGAGACGATTCCCCGACTAGGAGCCCGGTATGGCCACCGCTTGGAACACGCCGTCCACCACCCCGGACATCCGCCGGTAGTCGAGCGTCGCCGCCGTGTCTTCCGGCGTGTGGTAATTAGGATTCCGCACGAACGACGTGTCCGTCACCATCACGGCGGGGATGCCGAGATCCCAGTAATTGATCTGGTCGGAGCCGTCGAGACCGGCCGAGCGGGGAGCGGTGAAGCTGACGGTAGGGGTGCCGGCGCTCCGCATCGCGCGCTTGACCTCGCGCGTCAGGGCGCGGTCCTCCCAGCGGCCGGCGACGGCGATGAAGTCGCCCCGGCCCGGGTAGAAGAGGCGGAAGAGCCAGCTCGGGGCGGGCTGAATCTCGGTGAAGTAGCCGATCATCTCCAGGCAGATCATGCCCCGGACGTCCCGGCCCTTCAGAGACCTCGCGTGGACGGCGCTCCCCATCCAGGGCGAGCCGAAGTACGGCGGCTCTTCGTTGGCATAGGCCGCCAGATCGACCCGCTGGCGGAGGGAGCGGCCGTCGAGGAGGCGGGCGAGCTCGAGGAGTCCGGCGGTGCCGCTGGCGTTGTCGTCCGCCCCCGGGTTGGCCCCGAAATCCCCGAAGGAGTCGTAGTGGGCGCCCACGACCAGGATGGAGCCCTTCTCAGGACCGAACGAGGCGATGACGTTGCGGTAGGCGCGGCCCCGAACCTCAAAGACCTGCTCCTCGACGCGGGCGCCGGTGCGCGAGAAGTGGGCGCGGATGTACGCCGCGGCACGGTCGAGGTTCTCGGGGTGGTCCGCGTCCCGCGGGGACATCACGGTGGCGAGGATCTCGACGTGCCGGCGCAACCGGTTGGGATCCGCCCGCGGGCCGTCCGTGACGGGCGCGGCTCCGAAGGTGGGCTGAGTGATGAGGGCGGCGGCCAGGCCAAGGAGCAGGAACAAGCTGGCCAAGGTGGCGGCGAGGATTCGGAGGGCGCTACGCAGGACGGATCTCACGCCTTCTCGTACGCGGCCCAGGGCAGATTCGTCTCCCGTCGTACTATATGAAATCGTCCAAGATCCATATAGAACTGGGTCCCGCTTTTGAGCCTCCACGTCTCCCCTATATAGTTTTGTCACAAAACTATATAAATTTATCGCGGAGAGCGACGGCTGCCTCGCCGGTTCATATAGTTTTTCCTGAAAGTTATATAGGTAAGTCCCTGCGAGCTCTGCCGCGGAGGCCTTTCGCCTCAGGGGGAAGTCAAATCCATATAAACCGAGGCTAATATTATATAGCGGAGTCTCTCCCCCAGCCTTCCCGCTTCCTGTTTATATAGACGGATGCCGAAGATATATAGCCCGGAGGCTCCCGCCGCTCCGGAGAGCCGAGTTGATGTCGCGTAAAAGGCGGGCGCTACAGGGGCTTCTTCTTCCCTTCCGCGGGCTTCTTCTCGATCTTCTTCACCACGGGCGGCAGCGGGCCCCCTCCGGGCTGGTCGGGGTAGATGACGACGTCAGCTTCCCTGCGGAGCTCCTGGGTCCACTTCTCGACCTCTTCCGTGAGCTTCTGCTGCTTCAGGACCTCCCGGATGTCCTCGCGCATCTCCTCGACGGGCGGCACCGGCTTGCCCTGGCGCTGCATCTCGGGCGTCAGCACGTTGCGGTAGTAGCGGTTGATGTCGTCCAGGCTGACGAAGACGCGGGGGCCGAGCCGCTCGTCGACGTAGGTGAACACCAGGAGCTGCCGAGCCACGAGCTGGCGCAGCTTCTTGAGGTCGAGCCCGACCTCCTTGAGCGCCTTCTGGAACGACGGGTCGTCCGGGAAGCGGGCGCGGATCTTCGCCACGTTCTTCTCGATCTCGTCCACCGGCACCTGCTCGAAGCCGAAGCGGTCGATCTCGTGGAAGCGCAGCCGCTCTTCGATCAGGGCGTTCAGCACCCGGCGGCGGAACGGAGCGTCGGCTTCCCCGGGCTCGGGCTGCTGAAGGCCGAGCTTGATCACCCGCTCGGCGTCGGAGGCGAGGACAGGGTCCTCGTCCACCACCGCCAGCACCCGGTCCTTGAGCACCGGCTTGCCGGGCGCGGCCGGAGCGGTCGCCGTGGGTGCGGGCTTCTGGGCCAGAGCCGCCGACGCCCCTGCCGTCAGGAAGATGGCAAGCATCAAGATCCTCATGGGGGGCATGCTAGCATCGGCTCGATCATGACCGAAACCGTCCTGAAGATCGGCCTCGCGCAGATCGACTGCCGGCTGGGGGACGTCGAGCGCAATCTGGAGCGCCACCTCGACTGCATCGCGGGAGCGCGGGAGGCCGGAGTGGACCTCCTGGTCTTCCCCGAGCTGTCGCTCACGGGCTACCGTCTGCTCCACCTGACGCCCCGGGTGGCCCTGAGCCCCGGCTCGCCCATCCTCCAGCGGCTGGCCGAGGCCGCCCGCCCTATGCGCGTGCTCCTCGGCTTCGTCGAGGAGGGGGAGAGGGGCGTGCTGCACAACAGCGCCGTCCTGCTCGAGGGCGGCGAGCCCGTCTACCTCCACCGAAAGCTCTACCTGCCCACCTACGGCATCTTCCAGGAAGCGCGCTTCCTCGGCGCCGGCAAGACGCTGGAGCCGGCGTCCCTCCCTTGGGGCAAGGTGGGCGTGCTGATCTGCGAGGACCTCTGGCACCCCGAACTGGCGCGCCGGCTGGCGGCGGCGGGCGTCAGGCTGCTGATCGTGATCTCGGCCGCCCCGGGCCGCATCGGCGCCGGGCCGCTCCCCGAGAGCCACGAGACCTGGGAGACCCTCACCCGCTCGACGGCCGTCCTCAATACCTGCTGGGTGGCCTACTGCAACCGGGTGGGCTGGGAGGAGGGCTCGTTCTACCCCGGCGGCAGCCACATCGTGCGCCCCGGAGGCGAGATCGCCGAGCGGGCGCCCATCCTGGAGGAGCACCTGCTCGTCGCCGAGATCGACCTGCGCGACGCCGACCGCCTGCGCTGGCGCCTGCCGCTGCTCGACAACGAGCGCTTCGACATCGAGGGGCCGTCGACTTGAGCCGGTCCGACCAGGTGCATCAACGCCTCGCCCTCAACGCGGCCCTGGCCGAGGCCGTGCTGACCAGCTTCATCCGCGACGCGGTCGAGACCTCCGGCACGCGGGGCGTGGTGGTGGGCCTCTCGGGCGGAGTCGATTCCTCGCTCGCGGCCGCCCTCGCCGCCCGTGCCCTGGGTCCGGAGCGCGTCCATGGCTTCCTGCTCCCCTACCGCACGTCGTCCCCGGAATCCGAGCAGGATGCCTGGGCCGTGGCCGACCACCTCTCCATGTCCCACCGGGTGATCGACATCTCGCCCATGGTGGACGCCTACTTCGACTCGGCGGAGCCGGACGCTGCCGCCGATCGCCGGGGCAACAAGATGGCCCGCGAACGGATGACGATCCTCTTCGATCAGGCCAAGAAGCTCGACGCGCTGGTGCTCGGCACCTCGAACAAGACCGAGATCCTGCTCGGCTACTCCACCGTCTTCGGCGACAACGCGAGCTCTCTCAATCCCCTGGGCGACCTCTACAAGACCCAGGTCTGGCAGCTCTCCCGGCACCTCGGCCTGCCTTCCCAGGTAATCGCCAAGGCGCCGTCGGCCGACCTCTGGCCGGGCCAGACGGACGAGGATGATTTCGGCTTCTCCTACGAGATGGCCGACCGGGTGCTCTACCTGCTGTTCGACCTCGGTCTGCGCCCGGAGGAGGTGACCGCCCATGGCTACGACGAGCGGGTGGTGCGCCGCATCCTCGACCTCGAGCAGCGGTTCCGCTTCAAGCGCCGGCTGATGCTGATCGCCCGCCTCTCCGGCAGCGCCGTCAACCTCGACCAGGAAATTCCTCGCGACTGATGGCCGGCAAGCTCCTGGTGGTATCGACGCCGATCGGCAACCTCGACGACCTGTCGCCGCGGGTGCGGGCCGCCTTCGAGTCCGCGGACCTGGTGGCCTGCGAGGACACCCGCCACACCGGCCGCCTCCTCTCTCATCTGGGGATCAGGAAGCCGCTCGTCTCGCTCCACGAGCACAACGAGCGGCAGCGGCTGCCGCGGCTCCTGGCCGACCTCGCGGAGGGCAAGACGATCGCCATGGCCAGCGACGCCGGCACGCCCCTGCTCTCGGACCCGGGGTTCCTCCTGGTGCGCGAGGCGGCGGCCGCGGGAGCGCGGGTCGAGGCCATCCCGGGCCCCTCCGCCCCGCTCGCCGCCCTGGTGGCCTCCGGCCTGCCGCCCTACCCGTTCACCTTCGCGGGCTTTCCGCCGCCGAAGACGGGCAAGCGGCGCACCTTCTATAAAGGCTGGGCCGGCCTCGGCCACACCCTGGTCCTCTTCGAATCCCCCCACCGTCTCCTCCCCAGCCTCGAGGACGCCCTGGCCGAATTGGGCGACCGCCCGGTGGCCATCGCCCGCGAGCTGACCAAGATGCACGAGGAGATCCTGCGCGGCCCCCTCTCCGAGCTGCTCGCCGAGCTCAAGGCGCGGCCCTCCCTCAAGGGGGAGTTCGTGCTGGTGATCGGCGCGGAATGAGGGAGAGTCCCCGTGGGGCGAGCGGCTCGCCCCACGGGTAGGGAAACCTCAGAAAACTACGGCAGAACTCTCAGGATGCCCCACAGGCCGCTGTCGAGGCCGATGCCGGCCTGATCGCGGAACAGGTAGTCGCCGGGGATCTGGAACTTCCCGCCGGCGCCGTTGCGGAGCAGGACGTCGAAGTGGTTCGTCGGGCCGTGGCCCAGGCGGGCGCCTTCCCAGAAGGACAGGGGATTGCGGCCGAGCCGCCTGGAATCCTGGATGTACGGCTCCTTGTCCCACTGGTGGCCGTGCACGGCGAAGACGACGTTGCGGCTGTGGCCGCCCGCCTGGAGCACGCGGAAGCGGACCCCTTGGCCGCGGATGACGGTGAAGATGGGCGTCTGCGGATTGGCGCCCACCTTGACGTTGGCCAGGACGTCGAACCAGTCGGCGAAGTCGTCCGTCAGCTCGAAGGGCGTCTCGGCCGGGTGCTGCATGCGCTTCCAGAGCGGCTCGGTCCGGTAGTTGATCGCCTTCTGGCCCGTGTCCTCCGGATCTTCCATACCCGCCAGATTCTGGACCGGCTCGCCGTTGCCTTCTCCCGTCCGCATGTTGACGTCGTTCTGGAAGTGCACCACGAATTCGCGGAAGGGGCTGTCCACCGCGGTGGGCGAGGTGACGGTGGCGGCGTGCCGCGTGGCCGCGTCCTCGACCCAGGTGGCGTCGGCGGGCTCGATGATGAGCGAGCCGACCGCCCCCTTGCTCGCGTGCTCGATGCGGTCGGAGGAGATCAGGTTGGTGGCCCCGAGCTCGATGGGCGTGGTGGTCACCGTGCCGTTCGCGTTGATCGTGATGTCGCCTGCGTACCACTTGAAGCGGTCACGGATGCCCGGAGCCAGGGTCTGGACCGGGTTGTTGCCGATGTTGGCCCCGTCGTCGCGGCTGGGGTCGTGGTAGAGCATCTGCGCGTGCAGGCCCACCTTGTTCGAGGGCTTGATGTCGTTGGCGTTGAAGTTCGGGACGATCATCGGCAGGGTGTTGAAGCCGTCCAGATCGAGCAGGCCGGCGGCGTTGGGGAGCATGTTGTTCACGATCACCTCGACGCACTCGCCGGCCCGGGCCCGCAGGACCAGCGGCTCGACGGGCACGCCCGGCTTCAGCTTGAGGCTGGCGTCGAGGTCGCTCGACCGTACGTAGAGGATGGCCGTGGGATCGAACAGGGGGCCGAATCCACCGTCGGTCCGGGCGTTGTAGACCAGCCGGCCGTTGGGCAGGGCCTGCTGGGCCGTGATGGCGGTGACCTCGTAGCTGCGCAGCGGGGCCGAGATCGGGCAGGAGTGCTCGAACTGCGCGATCACTTCGGGCGGCAGGCCCGACTGGCTGCGGGGGTTGTCCGGCAGCGGCTTGAGGTCCGCGCGGATCTTCTCGTAGGAGCGGAACAGGCCCCAGATGCCGTTCCAGTAGTCGTCGGTCGAGGAGCCGGCCGACCACAGGCGGTCGACGAAGTCGCCGGCGGTGTTCTTGACCAGCTTCGGCACGATGAACTCGAAGTGCTCGGAGATGCCCATCATCTGGCTGTTGCGGTAGCCGGAGTTGGTATCCGAGGGCTCGAACAGCCACTTGATGCCTTGGACGCTGAAGTTGTGCCCCTCCTCGTGGGCGCCGACCAGGACGCGGATCTGGATGCGGTCGTTGTCGTAGGCGCGCAGCAGAGGCGTGTAGGGGTCCTTGGGCTTCACGTCGAGGGTCAGCGGCGCGTAGAACGCGGGCTGGACGTTGAGCGCGGTGTCGGCGCGGGTGAGGGTGGAGAAGGCGAAGGAGAGGTCGCCGGCGTTGCCGGCCGCCTGCGAGTTGGTGAGGGGATCGCGGACGCGCAGGGCGACGGGCTCCTGCCGGTAGTTGACGGACATGGTGCCCGGGTCGTCCGCCGAGACCAGCTCCGGGCATGGGGGCGGGATGCTGGCGGAGCACTGGGAGCACGTCGAGGCGCCGCCGGGGCAGTGGCACGGGCAGCTGACAGGCCGCGCCAGCAGGTCGGGCAGGCCGATCTCCTTGCGGCCCGGCGGATTGACGGCGTCGTCCGGATCGTCGCAGCGGATGGCTCCGAATCCGGCGTCGAACCGGCAGGGCTGGCTGTCCTCTTCATAGGCGAGCTGGAAATCCCCGAATTCGATCATGAACTCGCGGTAGTCGGGCTCCTGGTTGGGCGGATCGATCACCGCCTGCCAGGAGGTGGGACCGCCGTCCAGGGAGGAGCGGCCGGCGTTGTTGCCGAGCAGGGCGCCGGTCTCGTTGTGATACCAGGTCGAGCCCGTGGGCTCGACCACCAGGCCGGCGTAGAGGCCCACCTGCTGGTGGGTCGAGGGGCCGAAGTGGTCATGGGTGAAGACGGTGCGCAGCGTCCGGTCGACGCCGGCGTTGTCCTGGACCTTGTCGGCGCACCAGCGCTGCACGTTGGTCTGCGCTCCCCGCCACTCTTCCCGCTGGAAGGGGGCGAAGGGGTGCAGCCGGGCCAGGGGACAGGTGATGGTGTTGTTCCTGGCGTCGGTCGCCGTACAGCCGTTGAAGGCCCGGATGGCGGCGACGCGGGCGCGGACCTCCTCGGGGCCGAACGCTCCGTCCTCGTAGTTGAAGCCGTTGGCGGCACCGTCCGAGGCCGTGACGTCGAACTTCACCAGGTGGATGTGCTGGCCCAGGACATCCGTGGGCGTGCGCACCTGGAAGTCGTCCAGGTTGTACTCCTTGGGCACCAGGTTGGTGAGCCAGTACTCGACGCACTCGTTGCTGTTGGTCCGGAAGAAGAGGGGCTCCGGCGGCTTGTCCGAGAAGAGGAAGTCGTCCACGTCGTCCCAGAGCGACGAGAAGCGCTGCTGCGGGAAGTGCCACCCTTTCTTGTTGATCTTCATGTCGTCCTGGATGTCGGCGACCTTGTACAGGCGGTCGTAGCGGGGCGAGCCCGAGGGCCGCACCGGGCAGGGGTCGGCATAAGGCGCCCCGGCGATGGGGGGGCGGCCGTTGGTGGCGAACCGCACCGGCGTCGCCCCATCGCAGACGCCGGCCGGCGTGCAGGTGCCGTGGCTCGCCTGGGCGTGGAACGCCATGGCCGCCTGCTCGACGGTGTTGCCGGCCTCGGGGATCCCCTGCGCCTGCGCGGTGATCAGCTCCTTGCCGAAGTCCAGACGGGTGTGGGCCTCGACGAAGGTGCCGGCCGTGATGATGTGGCGCGGCAGGCCGCCGTCGTCGATCGTGTCCAGCGGCGGCTTGGGCGGCCGGTGACCGGCCTGGGCCGGGACGAAGAACGGATACCCCGGGTTGCCGGGGCCGGCGATCTGGATCTGGCCGTTGCCGATCGAGACCCGGGCCGGGATCGGCGCCATGGGCTTGCCGGGCAGGGGGACCACGCCCGGGATCGGCGTGCCGGCGAAGATCTCGCCGTCCGGCAGCGCCCGCTGGCCCGCCAGCGGACGCCCGGCGCTGTCGATCGGGGTGCCCTCCTCCAGCACGTCGTGGACGCGCCAGAGCGACCACATCCCCTGGGCGAAGTGAGGATAGAAGTGGCAGTGGAAGATCGAATCGCCGACCGTCAGGTTGGAGTTGCCGCCGCCTTGGTGGGCGATCTCGGCCGTGAACGACGCGCCGGGGCCGATCGCCTGGCTGTCCAGGTAGGACGATTTGTCGCTGTCGGCCGAGTACAGCCACTGATGGGCATGGAGATGGTGGATGTGGTGCTCCTTGCTGCCGGCGTGGAGCACCCGGAACCGGACGTGGTCCCGCAGATAGCTGTGGTAGACGTTCGACGGGTCGTCCGGGAAGAACGCCTTGGTGGCCTTGCGGCCCGGCGTCGGCGTGCAGGCGCCGATGTTGCCGCTCTGCACGTTGGCGACGGTGCACGGCGAGTTGGCCGGCACGTCCACGATCATGGCCGGGTCCCCGACCACCCAGGACGCCAGGAAGAACTCCTCGAACATGCACTCGACGCAGTTGTGCATGGGGCCGACCTTGAGGCGGTTGGCCAGCACCTCGGCGCCGATGCCGCCGGTGCCGTAGTTGATGGCGAAAGCGTCCCGGCCGCTGTGCAGGGTGTGGCTCAGCACGGCGTCCTCGAAATGGGGGAACGCCTGCACGGCGCCGATCTCGTCGTGGTACAGGATGGTGAACTCGCGGAACGGCTGATTCCGCTCGGGATGGATGAAGATGTTCGGCGGGAACGCCCCCTCCGGGAACCAGCCGGGTCTGGTCCCGCCGCCGTTCGGCGGCGAGCCCGCGATGATGGCCGTCAGGTCCGTGTGGAGGATCTGGTTGCCGGAGAGCATGTTGAGGATCGGCGTCCCCGCGCGGGGGTGGCCCACCGGATAAATCGCCTCGTAGTTGAGGATGGGGAAGCCGTTCGCCGTGGTCCCCGTCTTCGCCTGGTCGAATTCAGCCCGGGTCAACTGGCTGCGATACCAGCGAGCTCCGGCGGGCTCGACGATAATGGCCCCGAACAGGCCGGAGTTGACGTGCCCGCCGTCCCCCTCGCCGCCCGCCACGGCGCCGAGGCTCTGGATGACGTGCTCCCCTTCCCGCTCGGCGGAGAGCGTGTAGATCGCGGACTGCCCCACGTTCACCTGGCCGTTGGGGTTCGCGCCCACCCAGGAGCCGTCGTCGAGAGTCGAGCCGGCGAGCTCCATGCCGACGGCGTGGATCGAGGCCCAGCGGGTGTTGGACTGGTCGTCGTCCACCCGGACCGGGCTCAGCAGGTTCTGAAAGGTGATGCGCAGGCAATCGCCCACGTTCATGCGCAGGACCATGGGCCGCGCCCGCTTGTCCGGCCGCAGCTTGACGTTGCCGGGCGACAGCGTCGTGCCGCTGATCGGCAGCACGTCGCGCCGCAGGGCATACATCATGCCCTGGGGCTGCACGGCGCCCAGGCGGTTCCAGAACCACACCTGGTCGAAGGCGACCACGTCCGCGGTGATCGTGCGGGCGCAGGTCTGAGCCGAGACGGACCCTGGCAATGACAGCAGAGCCAGGACCGCCATCCATGAAAGACGGCGAATACGGAAAGAGCCAGCCATTCCTACTCCTCCTTGGAGAAACGCACGACGGCTCCAAGTGGCCGCTGCTCACGCCAGAATTGCGGGAGAAATGGCACCTCGAGCGTCGACGGGTTGCGCCTGTCAATCGGGGTCCAACGGCGGGAGGAAGACTGCAAAACTTGTTCCCTAATTTAAGAATCGCTATAAGTTTCTTCTTATTGGATTTCAAATAGCGGCAGGTGGGGCTTTGGTGGCGGAGAGAAGAGCCGCGCCGCTCTCGCGAGCGGCGCGGCCATGGAAAAAAGGAGCGCCGGGCGGTTGTCGTTTCTGCCCGGCGCCGGTGCGAGGGATTACGGCGTTACCTTCAGGTTCCCCCACAGGCCGCCGTCGAAGCCGGGGCCCCCGAAGTCGCGGAAGAGGTAGTCCCCGGTGATCGAGAACGCGCCGCCGGCGCCGTTCCTCAGCAGGAGATCGGCGTGGTTGGTGGGGCCGTGTCCCATGCGCACCCCTTCCCACATGGAGAAGGTGTTCTGGCCCATCTGGGTCGAACCGTTGAGGTATGGCTGCTTGTCCCAGACGTGGCCGTGCAGGGCGAAGGCTACGTTGCGGCCGTGGCCGCCGGACTGGAGGAGGCGGAACCGCACCGGCTGGCCGGCCTGGGCAACGAAGACGGGGGTCTGCGGATCGCCCCCAACCTTGCCGTTCGAGGCGGCGTCGTCCCAGTCGGCATAGTCGTCCGTCTGGTCGAACGGCGTCTCCGGAGCGTGCTGCATACGCTTCCAGAGCGGCTCGGTGCGGTAGTTGATCGCCTTCTGGCCCGAGTCCTCAGCGTCTTCCTCGCCGCCGAGGTTCCGGACCGGGTCGCCGGTGGCCGAGAGGTCCCCGATCCGCATGTTCACGTCATTCTGGAACTGCAGAACGAACTCACGGAAGGAAGCGCCGCCCGCGGTCACCGTGGCCGAGGAGCGGGCGGTCTGGTTGACCACGGTGCCGCTGGGCAGGGTCTTCGCGATCCCGTCCTCCAGCCAGGTGGCGTCCGCCGGCTCGACGATCAACGCCCCGATCGCCCCCTTGCTCGCGTGCAGCAGGCGGTCGGAGGAGATCAGGTTGGTGGCGCCGAGCTCGATCGGAGTCGCGGTGACCGTGCCGTCGGAGTTGACCCGGATGTCTCCGGCGTACCACTTGTAGGTGACGGTCTGGCCGGGGGAGGCCATCTGTGAGCCCGGGACCCCGTTGTTGCCCACCGAGATCCCGTCGTAGCGGCTGGGATCGTAGTAGAGCATCTGCGGGTGCAGGCCGACGTAGTCGGAGGCCCGGATGTCGTTGGCGTTGAAGCCGTCGATCAGCATGGGCAGGGTGTTGTAGCCGTCGAGGACCGTCCGCGTCCCCATCCGGTTGGTCAGGCTGACCACCACGCACTCGCCGGCCCGGGCCCGCAGCACGAGCGGCTCGAGCCCCGCCGTGGTCTTGAGCTGCGGCACCGTCCCGCTGAGGTCGAGGTCGGAGTCCAGCACGTAGAGGATCGCGGTGGGATCGGAGAGGGCCCCGAAGATGCCGTCCGTGCGCTTGTTGTAGACGAGCTTCGAGCCGTAGCCGTGGGTGATCAGCGAGCGGGCGGTGATCGCCGAGATGTTGTAGACCCGCTGCGCCGCCGTGTTGGGGCAGGAGAAGTCGAAGCTGCCCACCGCCGACGGGTCGATGCCGGCGCGCCCGTTGGGGTTCTCCGGCAGGGCGGCGAGGTCCGGCCGCTTACCGGTGTAAGCCCGGAAGAGGCCCCAGAGGCCGTTCCAGAGGTCGTCCGTGGACGATCCGGCGGACCAGAGACGGTCCACCGCGCTGCCCGAAGGCTGCTTGACGAGCTGCGGCACGATGAACTCGAAGTGCTCGGAAATCCCCATCATCTGGCTGTTCCGGTAGCCCGAATCGGGGTTGGAAGGCTCCTGCAGCCACTTGATGCCGTGGACGCTGAAGTTGTGCCCCTCCTCGTGCCCGCCGACCAGGACGCGGATCTGCACCCGGTCGTTCTCGTAGGCCCGCAGCAGTGGAGTGTAGGGGTCCCTGGCCAGCAGGTCGCCGGTCAGGGCCTTGTAAAAGGTGGGCTGGACGTTGAGCCGCGTGTCGGCGCGGGTCACCTGGGAGGAGAAGAGCATCGAGGAATCGCCCGCGTTGCCACTCGCCAGCGACTGGGTGGACGGGCTGTAAAGCCGCAGGGCGGCCGGCTCGTTGCGGTAGTTCACGGTCATGACCCCGACATCCATCGACGAGACCGCCTCCGGGCAAGGGGGAGCGCCGCCGCCCGGGCAGACGGTGGCCCGCTGGATGAGATCGTTGCTGCCCGAGGAGAGCAGGATCTCGTTGCGCAGCGGCGGGTTGATCGCCAGCGGCGGGTTGGGGTACGTCGCCCCCCGCGGATAGGCCGGCTGGTAGTCGTTGAAAGCCAGCAGGAACTCGCGGTAGTCGGGCTCGTTCGGTGGATTGATCACCGCCTGCCAGGAGGTCGGACCGCCGTCCGTGCGGCCGGTGCCCAGCGCGACGCCGGTCTCGTTGTGGACCCAGGTCGAGCCCGTAGGCTCCACCACCAGCCCGGCGTAGAGGCCGGTCTGCTGGTGGGTCGAGGGGCCGAAGTGGTCGTGGGTGAAGATGGTGCGCAGGGTGCGGTCGTTGCCCGCGTTGTCCTGCACCGGGTCGGCGTACCAGCGCTGCACCGTGGTCTGGGCCCCGAGCCATTCGTTGTTGGGACCGGCGCCGAAGAAGGGATGGGCCTTGGCCACCGGGCACGTGAGGGTACCGTCGCGGGTGTCGGGAGTCGTGCAGGAGTTGCCCTTGCGAATGGCGGCGATCCGCTCACGCACCTCGCCGGGGCTGAAGGAGCCGTCCTCATAGTTGAAGCCGTTGGCCGCGCCGTCCGAGGCCAGGACGTCGAACTTCACCAGGTGGATGTGCTGGCCCAGGATGTCGGTCGGGGTGCGCACCTGGAAGTCGTCCAGGTTGTACTCGTGCGGCACCAGATTGGTGAAGTGGTACTGGATGCAGTCGCGGCTGTTGGCGCGGAAGAACAGCGGCTCGGGCGGCTTGCCGCCGGTGAGGAAGGAGCTGACGTCCTCCCAGAGGGCGAAGAAGCGTTGCTGCGGGGTATGCCAGCCCGCCTTGTTGAAGGTCACGTCGGCCTGAATGGCCGCCGCCTTGTAGGTGCGCGTGTTGCCGACCGGGCTGCCGTTGGCGTCCACGCAGGGGTCCGCGAACGGAGCCCCGGCCACCGCCGGCCGGCCGTTGGTGAGGAACTTCACGGGCAACGCGCCGTCGCAGGTGCCATCCGGCCTACAGGTGGGGTGCTGCCGCTGGGCATGGAAGGCCATGGCCGCCTGCTCGGTGGCGGTGCCCGCCTCGGGAACCCCGACAACCTTGATCGTCTGAACCTCCTTGTAGAAGCTCTGCCGGGAGCGGGCGCTGCCGATCCCGACGACGTTCGAAGGGCGGGCGACACGGTGGCGCGGCAGGCCGCCGTCGTCAATCGTGTCCATGGGCGGGTGCGGCGGACGGTTGCCGGCGGTGGCCGGAATGAAGAACGGATAGCCGGGGTTGCCGGTGCCGTTGACCTGGATCTGCCCGCCATTTGTCGTGTTGGCGATGGAGACGGCCGCAGGGAGCGGCGCCATGGCCTTACCGGGCAGGGGGACCACCGCCGGGATGGGCGTGCCGGCGCCGATCTCGCCGTCGGGCAGCGCCCGTGATCCGGCCGCCGGCCGGCCCGTGGCCGGGTCGATCGCCGTGCCCTTCTCCAGCACGTCGTGGACGCGCCAGAGCGCCCACATCCCCTGCGCGAAGTGGGGATAGAAGTGGCAGTGGAAAATCGAGTCCCCCACCGTCTGGTTCAGGTTGCCGCTGCCGCCCTTGGCGATCTCGGCGGTGAACGACGCGCCGGGGCCGATCGCCTGGCTGTCGAGATAGCTCGACTTGTCGTTGTCCGGCGAGTAGAGCCACTGGTGGGCGTGCAGGTGGTGGATGTGGTGCTCCTTGGAGCCCGCGTGCAGCACCCGGAACTTCACATGGTCGCTCAGATAGCTGTGGTAGACGTTCGACGGGTCGTCCGGATAGAAGGCTTTGGTGGCCTTGCGGCCCGTCGTGGGCGCGCAGGCCTGGCCGTCGCGCAGGGCGTCGGCCTGGGTGAAGTAGCTCGTGCTCTGGTTGGCGGCGTTGGGATCGCTGCTGTTGCTCGGCGAGCACGGCGAGTTGGCCGGCACGTCCACTACCATGGCCGGGTCCCCCGTCGCCCAGGAGCTCAGGAAGAACTCCTCGAACTTGCACTCCGGGCACTGCCACATCGGGCCCACCTTGAGGCGGTTGGCGAGCACCTCGGCGCCCGTGCCGGCCGAGCCGTAGTTGATGGCGAAGGCGTCGCGCACGCTGTGCAGGGTGTGCGCCAGGTCCGCTTTATAGAAATCGGGGAAGGCCTGCACCGCACCGGTCTCGTCGTGGTAGTGGACGACGATCTCGCGGAAGGGCTCCTGCCGGTGCGGGTAAATGTTGGCGTTTGCCGGGAAGGTGGACAGGGCGAAGCTGCCGCCGGAATTGGCACTGGAGCCGGCGATGATCGCCGTCAGGTCCGCGCGGACGATCTCCGTGCCGTTTAGGATCTTCAGGACCGGCTGCCCTGCGAGGCGATGCCCCGCCGGGTAGACGGCGTCGTAGTTGATCACCGGATAGCCGCTGGCATTGGTCGAGGTGGCGTAGCGGAGATCCTCTTCCGTCACCTGGCTGCGGTACCAGAAGGAGCCCGCGGGCTCCACGACGACCGAGCCGAAAAGGCCGGCGTTGATCTGCCCGCCGTCCCCCTCGCCGCCGGCCGTGGCCCCGGCGCTGTAGAGCAGGTGCTCCCCCTCGCGCTCGGCGTAGAAGGTATAGGCGGCGCTCTGGCCCGGCCCGACCAGACTGCTGGGATTGTCGCCCACGAAAGAGCCGTCCGAGAGCGTCGAGTCGACGAGCTGAAGGCCGTTGACGTGGATCGAGGCCATCCGCGTGGAGGCCTGGTCGCGGTCGATCCGGACAGTGTCGAGCAGGTTCTGAAAATTGATCGTCAGGCAGTCCCCCACGTTCATCCGCAGCACCAGCGGGCGCGGGCGCTTGTCAGACCGGAGCCGGACGTTGCCGGGGGTCAGATTGGACGTGCCGTCGAAGGCGACCACGTCGCGGCGCAGGGCGTACATCATCCCCTGGGGCTGGACCGCGCCCAGGCGGTTCCAGAAGAAGACCTGGTCGAGCGCGACCACGTCGGCGGTGATTGTGCGGGCGCAGGTCTGGGCGGACACGCTGGCCGGCAAGACCAGCAGGGCCGCGGCGGCGCACAGCGCGGTCAGGCCCGAAGAACGGAATGTAGGTCTCAAGTTGTCTCTCCCTTGGTGACCGGACGGGGCCGGACCTGCAAGGATAGAAAGGCGAGCCTTACGGGACCATTACAAAACAAAAAAAGGCGGCGGCCCTGGCGAGCCGCCGCCCGTAGAAGAGGGGTCAGGAGAAAACCTACGGCACGACCCGCAGGATCCCCCACAGGCCGTTGTCCAGACCGATGCCGGTCTGGTCGCGGAACAGGTAGTCGCCGGTGATTCCGAACTTGCCGCCGGCGCCGAACCTCATCACGGCGTCGAAGTGGTTGGTGGGGCCGTGGCCCGTCCGGGCGCCTTCCCAGAAGGAAAAGCCGTTCCGGCCGATGCGGGTGGAGTTGCTGAGATACGGCTCCTGGTCCCAGATGTGACCGTGGAGGCCGAAGACGATGTTGCGGGCGTGGCCGCCGGACATCCCCAGCCGGAACCGGATCGGCTTGCTCCTCGTGACCTGGAAGACGGGCGTCTTCGGATCGCCGCCCACCTTCACGTTCGCGAGCACGTCCCACCAGTTGGAGAAGTTGTCCGTCACGGCGAACTGCGTGTCGGGATTGTGCTGCATCCGCTTCCACAGCGGCTCGGTGCGGTAGTTGATCGCCCTCTGGCCGGAGTCCTCGGGGTCCTCGAGCCCGCCCAGGGGACGGACCGGGATGCTCGCCAGGTGCTCCCCGAAGTACATGTTGACGTCGTTCTGGAACTGCAGGATGAACTCGCGCCAGGTGGCGTCCTGGCCCGCGGCCGGCGAAGGATTGGTGACGTCCGCCACCGCCCGGCTCGCCCCCTCGACCCAGGTGGCGGTCGGCGGCTCGATGATCAGAGCGCCGATCAGCCCCTTGCTGGCGTGCTCGATGCGGTCCGAGGAGATGAGGTTGGTCATGCCGAACTCGATGGGCGTCGCCGTCACCGTGCCGTCCGTATTGATCGTCACGTCGCCGGCGTACCACTTGTACAGCTTCGTCGCCGTGCCGCCGGGGATCGTCTGGACAGGGTTGGTGCCGACGTTCGCGCCGTCGTAGCGGCTGACGTCGTAATAGAGGAGCTGCGGGTGCAGGCCCACCTCGTTCGACGGCTTGATGTCGTTGGCGTTAAAGCCCTCGACGATCATCGGCAGGGTGTTCCAGCCGTTCTGCTCATACAGGTTGCCCGGCATGCTGTTGTGCAGGGTGAGTTGGATGCACTCGCCCGCCCGGGCGCGCAACACCAGGGGCTCGATGGGCGCCCCGGGGTTGACCCTGCGGACTCCGCCGCTGTCGACAAAGGTATCCGAGAGGCGGAAGAAGAGGAGCGCCGTGGGATCGCCGAGCGCATCGAACGAGCCGTCGACGCGCGGGTTGTAGGTGAGCTGGTTGTTGGGCAGGGAGACCAGCGCGTTCACGGCCACCACGTCGAAGGCGCGCACGGGAGCGGTCTTCGGGCAGGAGAAGTCGAACGCTCCGACGGCGCCGGGGTCGATGTTCGACCGGCCGTTGGGATTGTCCGGCAGCGGCTCGAGGTCCGGCCGCAGGCCCGTGTAGGCCCGCAGGAGGCCCCAGAGGCCGTTCCAGTAGTCGTCCGTCGAGGAGCCGGCGGACCACAGGCGGTCCACCGCGTCGCCGGACGGCTGCTTGATGAGCTGCGGCACGATGAACTCGAAGTGCTCGGAGATGCCCATCATTTGGCTGTTCCTGTAGCCGGAGTTGGGCTCCGACGGCTCGAACAGCCACTTGATGCCGTGGACGCTGAAGTTGTGCCCCTCCTCGTGGGCGCCGACCAGGACGCGGATCTGCACCCGGTCGTTCTCGTAGGCCCGCAGCAGCGGCGTGTAGGGGTCCTTGGCCTTGATGTCGTTGGTGAGCGGCGGGTAGAAGGCCGGCTGGACGTTGAGGTCCGTGTCGGCCCGGGTGACGCTGGACGAGAAGGCATACGAGAGATCGCCCGCCTGGCCCGCCGCCTGGGAGTTGGTCTGCGGGTCGCGGACGCGCAGCGCCAGGGGCTCCTGACGGTAGTTGACCGACATGGTGCCGGGGTCGTCCGCCGAGATCGCCTCGGGGCACGGGGGCGCCACGCCGCCCGGGCAGGTGACCGGACGCGCCAGCAGGTCGGGCAGGCCGACTTCCCGGCGGCCCGGCGGATTGACGGCCATGTCCGGGTCGTCGCAGCGGAAGGCGCCGTGGGGGGGCAATGCCGGGTCGAACCGGCAGGGAGCGCTGTCCTCCTCATAGGCGAGCTGGAAGTCGCCGAACTCCAGGAGGAACTCCCGGTAGTCCGGGTCGTTGACGGGGTTGATCACCGCCTGCCAGGAAGTGGGGCCGCCGTCATGGCGTCCGCCGAGCAGGGCGCCGGTCTCGTTGTGCCTCCAGGTCGAGCCGGCCGGCTCGATCACCAGGCCGGCGTAGAGGCCCGCCTGCTGGTGGGTGGAGGGGCCGAAGTGGTCGTGGGTGAAGACGGTGCGCAGCGTCCGGTCGTTGCCGGCGTTGTCGCGGATCGGGTCGGCGTACCAGCGCTGGACCGTGGTCTGGGCGCCGAGCCACTCCGCGCGCTGGAAGGGGGCGAAGGGATGGAGCCTCGCCTGCGGGCAGGCGAAGGTGCCGTTGCGGGCGTCGGTCGTGGTGCAGCCGTTCTGGGCCCGGATGGCGGCGATGCGCTCCCGCACCTCCTCGGGGCTGAAGCTGCCGTCCTCGTAGTTGAAGCCGTTGGCCGCGCCGTCCGAGGCGAGGACATCGAACTTCACCAAGTGGATGTGCTGTCCCAGGACGTCGGTGGGGCTGCGGACCTGGAAGTCGTCCAGCTTGTACTCTTTCGGCACCAGGTTGGTGAGCCAGTACTCGATGCACTCCTGGCTGTTGGCGCGCACGAACAGGGGCTCGGGCGTCTTCTTGGCGCCGCCGTTGAGGCCCAGGAAGCCGCTCACGTCATCCCATAGGGCCGTGAAGCGCTGCTGCGGGAAATGCCAGCCCTTCTTGTTGATCTTGACGTCGTCCTGGATGTCGGCGCCCTTGATGGTGCGGTTGACGGTGCTGCTCGGGCAGGGATCGGCGAACGGCGCGCCGCGCACCTTCGAGCGGGCATTGGTCTGGAAGTCGGCGCCGCAGGTGCCGTCCGGGTAGCAGGTCGGGTGGATGAAGGAGTGATAGTTCATCGCCTTCGACTCGACCGGGGTGCCGGCCTCGTCGATCTGCACGGCGGTGGCGGTCAGCAGCTCCTTGTGGAAGTCGAGCCGGTTGTGTGCCTCGTCGAAGGTGCCGCCGGTGATGACGTGCCGCGGCAGGCCGCCGTCGTCGATGGTGTCGAGCGGCGGCTTGGGCGGCCGGTGCCCGGCGACCCCGGGGACGAAGAATGGGTAGCCGGGGTTCGAGGTGGCGGTCGCGGCGAGGGTCACCTGCGCCTGGCCGCCGACGATGGCCACGGCCGCCGTGGGCTGCGGCGCCATGGGCTTGCCCGGCAGCGGGATGACGCCCGGGATCGGCGTACCCGCGGCGATCTCGCCGTCCGGCAGGGCCCGGGAGTTGGCCGCGGGGCGGCCGTTGGCGTCCAGCGGCGTGCCGGTCTCCAGCACGTCGTGCACCCGCCAGAGCGACCACATCCCTTGCGCGAAGTGGGGATAGAAGTGGCAGTGGAAGATCGAGTCGCCCACCGTCCGGTTGAGGTTGCCGCTGCCGCCCTTGGCGATTTCGGCGGTGAACGACGCGCCGGGTCCGATCGCCTGGCTGTCGAGATAGCTGGACTCGTCGCTGTCCGCCGTGTAGAGCCACTGATGGGCGTGGAGATGGTGGATGTGGTGCTCCTTCGAGCCGGCGTGGAGCACTCGGAACTTCACGTGGTCGTTCAGGTAGCTGTGATAGACGTTCGACGGGTCCTCAGGGAAAAACGCCTTGGTCGCCTTGGCGCCCTGCGTCGGCGCGCAGGGCGTTGCCGGCGGGGTGCGCAGGCCGGTCACCTTGGTGCCGAGGTTCGGGTCCTGGCCCACTGTGTTCGGTGACGAGGTGGTGACCATGCACGGCGCGTTGGCCGGCACGTCCACGATCATGGCCGGGTCTCCCACCGCCCACGAGGTCAGGAAGAACTCCTCGTACTTGCAGTCCGTGCAGTTGTGCATCGGACCGACCTTGAAGCGGTTGGCCAGGACTTCGGCGCCGATGCCGCCGGTGCCGTAGTTGATGGCGAAGGCGTCCCGGCCGCTGTGCAGCGTGTGCGACAGGACGGCGTCCTCGAACTGCGGGAACGCCTGCACCGCGCCGATCTCGTCGTGGTAGATGATGACGAACTCCCGGAACGGCTGCTCCCGCTGAGGCAGGGTGGCGTTCGCCGGGAACGTGCCGGCCGGAAACCATCCGGCGGAGCTGCCGCCCGTATTGGGGTTCGAACCCACGACGACCGCCGTGAGGTCCGTGTGGAGGATCTCATTGGCGGAGCTCAGCATCTCGAGAACGGGCAGGCCGATCCGCGGGTGGGCCGGCGGGTAGAGCGCGCCGTAATTGATGACGGGAAGGCCGCTCGAGCCCGTCGACTGGGTCACGTAGCCGAACTCTGCCTTGGTCACCTGGCTCCGGTACCAGGAGGACCCGGAGGGCTCGACCACGATGGCGCCGAAAAGGCCGGAGTTGACGTGCCCGCCGTCCCCCTCGCCGCCCGCCACGGCGCCCTTGCTGTAGATGACGTGCTGCCCCTCGCGCTCGGCATAGAAGGTATAGGTGGTGGTCTGCCCGACGTTCACCTGGCTGTTGGCGTTCACGCCGACGTAGGAGCCGTCGTCCAGAATGGAGTTTCGGAGCTGCAATCCCACGGCGTGAATCGAGGCCCAGCGGGTGTTGGACTGGTCGTCATCCCTGCGGGTGGGGCTGAGCATGTTCTTGAAAGTGATCTGGAGGCAGTCGCCCACGTTCATGCGCAGCACGATGGGCCGGGGGCGCTTGTCCGGACGCAGCCGGACGTTGCCCGGTCCAATCGCCGTGCCGCTGATGGGAACGACGTCGCCCTCCAGCGCGTACATCATGCCCTGGGGCTGGACGGCGCCCAGGCGGTTCCAGAACCAGACCTGGTCGATGGCGACGACCTTGGCGATCAGGTTGCGGTTGCAGGTCTGCGCGCCGGCGCTCCCGGCCGTCGCCATGGCCAGGAGCAAGGCCGCGGCGGCGAGCTGGCGGAAGGTCAGGAGAGGGGGGATTGGGGACGGTGAGCTGCGACTCATCTCTGCTCTTCTCCTTCACAGACGACAAAACGCCCAACGATCCCGAGATCCGGCACGGCCGGAAAGTTGTGCTACGCGGGGCGCGGTCTGTTGCAAATCATAAATGGTGCTTCCGAACGGCTGAACAAATATGCAACCAACATTCCAGGAGTGAAATTTTTTTGTTATCGCTACACACGTATTATTTTTCAGGAAGGAACGGCTCTCCCGAAGTTACCGGGAGTGCCTGGAAGCAACTTGAGGGGACTTGAGAGCTAAGGAAGAGTGAGCTTTTCTTGCACGGACCTTCTACAAAATACAACTACCGGGCGGCGGTCAGGGAAACCGCCGCCCGGAGCTGCTCAACTCGCTACTCCACCCGCAGGATTCCCCACAGGCCGTTGTCGAAGCCGATCGAGACCTGGTCCCGGAACAGGTAGTCGCCGACGACGGAGAACTTGCCGCCGGCGCCGTGCCGGATCAGAGAGTCGAAGTGGTTCGACGGCCCGTGGCCCATGCGGGCCCCTTCCCAGAAGGAGAAGGTGTTGCGCCCGATGCGGGTCGAATTCTGGACGTAGGGCTCCTTGTCCCACTGGTGCCCGTGCAGGGCGAAGACGTGGTTGCGGGCGTGGCCGCCCGGCTCGAGGACGCGGAACCGGATCTCCTGGCCGGGCGCGGCCTTGAAGACCGGCGTCTGGGGGTCGGTGGCGATCGTGCCGACCTTGATGTTGGCGACCACGTTCCACCAGTCCGTGCGGTCCCGCGTCTGGTTGAGCGGCGTGCCCGGGGGCATCTGCATCCGCTTCCAGAGCGGCTCCGTGCGGTAGTTGAGGGCCTTCTGGCCGCTGTCCTCCGGATCCTCGATGCAGGCAAGGTTCTCCACCGGCGCGCCGAAGCCGGCCACGACGCCGCCCGTGGGCACGTTGCAGAGCGGCGTCATCTCGACGTCGGTGCGCATATTGATGTCGTCCTGGAACAGGAGGGCGAACTCGCGGAAGGAGGCGACCGGTCCGCTCGGGGCCGTAACGTCCGCGAACGTCGCGGTACACCGGCCGCCGGCAGGGATCAGGCACCCCGTGCCGCCCTCGATCCAGGTGGCGTCCGCCGGCTCGATGATGAGCGCCCCGATCGCCCCCTTGCTGGCGTGCTTGAGGCGGTCGGAGGAGATCAGGTTGGTGGCGCCGAACTCGATGGGAGTCGCGGTGACGGTGCCGTTCGAGTTGATCTGGACGTGGCCGGCGTACCACTCGTAGGTCGTGAACTGGCCCGGGGCCACGGTCTGCGGATTGTTGCCGCCGACGTTCGCGGCGTCGTAGCGGCTGACGTCGTAGTAGAGCATCTGCGGGTGCAGGCCGACGTACCGGGAGGGCTGGATGTCGTTGTTGTTGAAGCCCTCGACGATCATCGGCAGCGTGCTGAAACCGTTGAGGTCGAGCGGCACCGCGTCCGGCATCTTGTTGCGCAGGGTGAGCTTGATGCACTCGCCGGCGCGGGCGCGCAGGACCAGCGGCTCGACGGGGATGCCCGCCTTCAACTGGTTGCTGGCATTGAGGTCGCTCGACCGCACGTAGAGGATGGCCGTGGGGTCGAACAGCGGTCCGATGCTGCCGTCGGTGCGGCTGTTGTAGACCAGCCGGCCGCCGGGGAGCGCCTGCTGGGCGGTGACGGCGGTGATGTCGAACAGGCGGTCGGGCACGTCCTTCGGGCAGGAGAAGGTGAAGGCGCCCACCGCGCCGGGGTCGATCCCCGAGCCGCCGTTGGGGTTGCTGGCCAGGGCTTGAAGGTCCTGCCGGGTGCCCGTGTAGGCCCGGAGCAGGCCCCAGATGCCGTTCCAGTAGTCGTCCGTGGCCGAGCCCACGGAATAGAGGCGGTCCACGTAGGCACCGGTCGGGTTCTTGATGAGCTGCGGGATGACGAACTCGAAGTGCTCGGAGATGCCCATCATCTGGCTGTTGCGATAGCCGGAGTTGGGGTCCGACGGCTCGAACAGCCACTTGATGCCGTGGACGCTGAAGTTGTGACCCTCCTCGTGGGCGCCGACCAGGATGCGGATCTGCACCCGGTCGTTCTCATAGGAGCGAAGCAGCGGCGTCCAGGGGTCGCGGCCGTTCAGGTCGGCGGTGAGCGGCGCGTAGAAGGCGGGCTGGACGTTGAAGGCGGTGTCCGACCGGTTGACGCTCGACGAGAAGGCGTAGGAGAGGTCGCCCGCCGTGCCGGCCGCCTGCCCGTTGGTAGCGGGATTGCGGACGCGTAGGGCGAGGGGCTCCTGGCGGTAGTTGACGGACATGGTGCCGGGGTCCGCCGCCGAGATGATCTCCGGGCACGGCGGCGCGACGTTGCCCGGGCAGACCACCGGCCGGGCGAGGAGGTCCGGGATGCCGATCTCCTTGCGGCCCGGCGGGTTGACGGCGTCGTCGGGATCGGGGAAGCCGGTGTTGTCCTCCTCGTAGGCGAGTTGGAAGTCGCCGAACTCGAGCAGGAACTCTCGGTAGTCCTGGCCGCCGGGCGCCGTGATGACGGCCTGCCAGCTCGTGGGACCGCCGTCGGTGCGGGTGTAGAACGGCGTGCCCGTCTCGTTGTGCTTCCAGGTGGAGCCCGTCGGCTCGATCACCAGGCCGGCGTAGAGGCCCGCCTGCTGGTGGGTCGAGGGCCCGAAGTGGTCGTGAGTGAAGACGGTTCGCAGCGTCCGGTCGTTGCCGGCGTTGTCGAGGATGGGGTCGGCGTACCAGCGCTGGGTGGTCGTCTGGGCGCCCACCCAGGTGTTGCCGGGGCCGGCGCCGAAGAAGGTGTGCGTCTTGGCCACCGGACAGGCGAAGGTGTTGTTGCGGGCGTCGGTCGACGTGCAACCGTTCTGGGCCCGGATGGCGGCGATGCGCTCCCGCACTTCGTCCGGGCTGAAGGAGCCGTCCTCGTAGTTGAAGCCGTTGGCGGCGCCGTCCGAGGCGGTGACGTCGAACTTCACCAGGTGGATGTGCTGGCCGAGCACGTCGGTGGGCGTCCGCACCTGGAAGTCGTCCTGCAGGTATTCGCCCGGCACCAGGTTGGTGAGCCAGTAGTCGATGCAGTCGCCGCTGTTGGCGCGGAAGAAGAGGGGCTCGGGCGGCTTCTTGGTGGAGCCGAACGGCGGGTTCAGATAAGTGCTCACGTCCTGCCAGAGCGACGTGAAGCGCTGCTGGGGGAAGTGCCATCCCTTCTTGTTGAGCTTGACGTCGGCTTGGATGTCGGCCGCCTTGTAGAGGCGATAGGGCGTGGCCCCGTCGCCGTCGAGAGGACAGGGATCGGCGTAGGGAGCCCCCGGGACCTCTCCCCGGCCGTTGGTCTGGAACATCATCGGGTCGACGCAGGTGTTGCCCGGTTCGCACTCGAAGGTAATGGGCGTGCACGGCTGCGCCGGGTTCGGCGGGCAGAAGAGGTTCGCGCAGTTGCCGTTGGGCTCGCAGCTCATGAACCCGGCCTGGGCGTGGAAGGTCATGGCCGCCACCTCGACGGCGGTGCCGGTTTCGGCGAGCGGCTGGGCGATTGCGGTCAGCAGGGTCTTGTGGAAGTCGAGCCGGGTGTGGGCCTCGTTGAAGGTGCCGCCCGTGATGATGTGGCGCGGCAGGCCGCCGTCGTCGATGGTGTCGAGCGGCGGCTTGGGGGGCCGGTGCCCGGCGCGGGCGGGCACGAAGAAGGGATAGCCGGGGTTGCCGGCGCCCGTGACCTGGATCTGGCCGCCGACGATCGAGGCCGTGGCCTGGGGCGGCGGAGCCATGGCGACGCCGGGCAGCGGCACCACGGCCGGGATGGGAGTGCCGGCGGCGATCTCGCCGTCCGGCAGGGCGCGGGAACCTGACGCCGGCCGGGCGTTGGCGTCGAGCGTGGTGCCGATCTCCAGCACGTCGTGCACCCGCCAGAGCGACCACATCCCCTGCGCGAAATGGGGATAGAAATGGCAGTGGAAGATCGCGTCGCCCACCGTCTTGTTCTGGTTGCCGCCGCCGCCCTTGGCGATCTCGGCGGTGAACGAGCTGCCGGGGCCGAGCGCCTGGCTGTCGAGATAGGTCGACTTGTCGCTGTCGGCCGAGAACAGCCACTGATGGGCATGCAGATGGTGGATGTGATGTTCCTTGGTGCCGCCGTGGAGGACCCGGAAGCGGACGTGATCGTTCAGATAGCTGTGGTAGACGTTCGAGGGGTCATCGGGGAAAAAAGCTTTCGTAGCCTTGGCGTTGGGCAGTGGAGTGCAGGCCGTGCCGGCCCGTAGCTGGCTGACGAACGGGCCGAGATTCGGATTCTGCCCTTCATTGTTCGGGCTCGATATGTTGTCCGGACCGCAGGGCGTGTTGGCCGGCTTGTCCACGATCATCGCCGGATCGCCCACCGTCCAGGAGGCCAGGAAGAATTCTTCGAACTTGCACTCGGTGCAGGCGTGCATCGGCCCCACCCGGAAGCGGTTGGCCAGGATCTCCGCGCCGATGCCGCCGGTGCCGTAATTGATCGCGAAAGCGTCGCGTCCGCCCTGCAGCGTGTGGCCCAGCACGGGTTCTTCGAATTGCGGAAACGCTTGCACGGCGCCGATCTCGTCGTGATAGATGATGGTGAACTCGCGGAACGACTGGTGCCGCTCGGGATAGGTGACGTTGACGGGGAAGGTGCTCGGCGGGAACCAGCCCGCCCGCTGGCCGCCGGTGCCGGCGATCAGGGCCGTGAGGTCCGAGTGAACGATCTGGGTGCCGTCGAGCATGCCGAGAATCAACTGGCCGGCCCGCGGGTGCCCCGTCGGGTAGCGGGCGGCATAGTTGATGAGGGGCTGCCCGTACTGCGTCTGGCCGGTGGTGGCCAGCGCGAGGTCGGCGCGGGTCACCTGGCTGCGGTACCAGACCGCGCCCGGGGGCTCGACGATGATGGCCCCGAAGAGGCCGGAGTTGGTGGAGCCGCCGTCTCCCTCGCCGCCGTTGGTCGCGCCGGCGCTGTTGATCACGTGCTCGCCCTCCCGTCCGCCATAGAGCGTATAGGTGATGCTCTGCCCGACGTCGACCAGGCCGTTGATGTTCTTGCCCACATACGAGCCGTCGTCGCTGATCGTATTGACCAGTTCCATTCCGACGGCGTGGATCGAGGCCCAGCGGGTGTTGGGCTGCTCCTGGTCCCGCCGCGTGGGGGCGAGGAGGTTCTGGAAGCTGATCTGCAGACAATCGCCGACGTTCATGCGCAGAACGATCGGGCGAGGCCTCTTGTCCGGGCGCAGACGAACGTTGCCGGCGGAGAGCGTGGTGCCGCTGATCGGCACCACGTCCCGCCGCAGGGCGTACATCATCCCCTGCGGCTGCACCGCTCCGAGCCGGTTCCAGAAGAACACCTGATCGAAGGCGACCACATCGGCCGTCAGGGTGCGGGCGCAGGTTTGAGCGTGGGCGAGGCTGGGGAGCACGAGGGCGGACAGGAGGGCGATGAGACTCCAGGCGCCAGGCGGCCTGGAGCAGCGACGAAGCCAACTGATCATGTTTCCTCTCCTTTGGAAAACGGGTACAACCCTGCCCGTCCGCCCTGCAATCAATATTCCAATACTTTGATCTCTAAAAAATATCGAAATGCTGACAAAAGCGTGGGATGGATTCCGGCGCTTTTATGAACGGAAGGAATCAGCCGTCTTGCAAACTTGAGGAAGGGAGCTTCTTTTTTACTCCGTCGAAGCCTTTCTACCAGCGCCGGCAGGCGCATATGATTTATGCCAATATATCTAGATATGCTCCAATAAGGCCGCCAGCGCCCGATCCACTTCTTCCTCCGTGTTGTAGAAGTGAGGAGAAAATCGGAGGCGCCCGGCGCGGGCGGCGAGGACGACGCCGCGCTCGCCAAGGCGGCGGACGAGCTCCGAGGGATTCAGGCGGGGGTGCGTGGCGGCGACGATGCCGGAGGTCTCGCCGGGGGCGCGCGAGCTGACGACGGAGAAGCCGAGCTCCGCCAGGCCGCGGGCGGCGCGGTCCGCCAATGCCAGCACCCGCCGCTCCACGGCCTCCGCGCCGGCCTCGAGGAAGATCTCGAGCGAGCCGCCCAGGGCCACGATGCCGTAGATGTTGAGGGTGCCGCTCTCGAAACGACGGGCGCCCTCGCTCCAGGTCATGTCGTACTCGGTCCACTGAAAGCGGTCGCGCATCGAGCGCCAGCCCGCGCGGACGGGCCGCAGCCGCTCGACAACCCGGTCGGAGACGTAGAGCAGGCCGATCCCCTCCGGACCCAGGAGCCACTTGTGGCCGGCGGCCGCCGCCACGTCCACGAGATCGCGCTCGACGTCGAGCGGCAGGGCGCCCAGCCCCTGGATGACGTCCACCACGAAGAGCACGCCCCGCTCGCGGCAGGCGCGGCCCAGCCGGCCGAGGTCGGAGCGAAAGCCGCTCGCGTACTGCACCCAGGAGAGGGCCAGCATGCGGGTGCGGCCGTCGATCAGGGACAGGAGCTCCTCGGGATCGATCCGCCCGTCGCGCTCCGCCGCCTGCCGGTACTCGACTCCTCGGCCGGCAAGCCCCATCCAGGGGTAGACGTTGGAAGGGAACTCGAGCGCGGCCCCCACGACGTTGTCCCCGGCTTGCCAGTCGAGCCCCTCGGCCACCATGGAGAGGGCGGTCGAGGTGTTCTCGACGAAGGCCACCTCCCGGGCCTGGCGGGCGCCGAGCAGCCGGGCGGCCATCTCCCGCGCCCGCTCCCCCTGCCGCTGCCGTTCGGACCAGTCGCGGTCCCCGGAGCGGGTCACGGCCTCGGCCATGGCCGCCATGCGCGCGGCCGAGCGCCGCGGCAGGGGCGCCATCCCCGCGTGGTTGAGATAGGCGCAGTGCTCGATGACGGCGAACTCCTCCTCGCGGAGGCGCAACAGGGTGTCCATCATAGTGGGGCGATCTCCTCTCTATCTCGTGGCTACCTGTTTCGACTGGCTCCAGATCCAGCTATGATTCCTTCCATGGGAGCCAAGCTTGAAATCAACGAGGATCTCCTCGCCGCAGCCGAACAGGTCGCCTCCAGGCGGGGACAGAGCCTATCGGCTTTCATCGAGCAGGTGCTACGCGACGCTTTTCGCGAACAGGTCGAGCTGCCCACATTTCGCGGCCAAGGCCTCCAGCCGGGAGTCAATCTGGACGACTCGGCGGCTCTTTTGGAGCTGATGGAGTCCTCGCATGCTCCTGATTGACGTCAATGTCCTGGTGTATGCCTACCGTGAGGATTCTCCCGACCATCCCGCCTATAGAAACTGGCTGTCGAAACTCCTCCATTCTGGGGCACATTTCAGTGTCGCCGATCTCGTCCTGAGCGGGTTTCTCCGCATCACCACTCACCCGAAGATTTTCAATCCGCCGAGCCCTTTGGAAGACGCGCTGCGTTTTGCGGAGACTCTCCGCGGCCAGCCCAACTGCAGAACCGTGGCGCCGGGCCCTCGGCATTGGCAGATCTTCACGCAACTGTGCCAGGCGGCCGGTGCGGTAGGAAATGCCATCCCAGATGCATATCTGGCTGCCATGGCAATCGAAACCGGGAGCAGGTGGATCACCACGGACGGTGGATTCAACCGCTTTCCAGGCCTCGATTGGCGGCATCCGTTGCGCTAGCGGGATTCTTCCCGTCCACCCCGCCATTCCAGGAGCGCCAGCGCCGGCAGGCCGATCGCCAGCACCGAGGCGTAGTGGAGCCCGCGGTAGAGGAGGGTGCCCGCCGCCGCCAGGACCTCCTCCACCCCCATCATCTTGAACGAGGCCATCATGGCGAGCTCCGTGGCGCCGAGCCCGCCGGGGGCGCCGGAAAGGGTGCCCGCCGCGGTGCCGAGGGCCACCACGGAGAGCACCACGAAGGGGTCCACCGGCGCGCCGATGGCCGCGAACAGGGCCCATTGGGCGGCGGCGTTGACGAGGAAGTAGATCGTGCCGAGCACGGCGGCCTGGAACCGGAGCGGCACGACGCCGAGGAGCTTCACGAATACGCCCACGGCCTCATGTCCGTGGGCCAGCATCGTCCGCAGCCGGCGGCCCTGGGCGCGCTCCACCCGGCGGGCCAGGAAGCGGACGATGGGGCTCTGCTCGAAGGGGCCCTGGCGGTGGCTCCAGATCCCCAGCAGCACGGCGGACACCACCAGGACCGCCAGGGCCGCGATGCCGAGCCCCTGGCGGCCCAGCACGAAGGCGGCGCCGATCAAGGTGATCCACGTGCAGACGATCATCACGGCGTGATGGGCGATCTGGTCGTAGAGGACGACGCCGTAGAGGAAGCCGAAGGGACGGCGGTTCGCCCGGGCGAAGTAGCGCGCCCGCATGAGGCCGCCGAGGACGCGGGCCGTGGGAGTGATGAGGTTTAGGGCGGCCGAGGCCAGGAGGACGAAGAAGCCCAGGACCACCCCCGAGTCACGCCCGACGGCGAGCCGCGTCGCCAGCCGGAACCGCCAGTCCCAGAGGAGATACCGGGCGAGCAGAAGCCCCACCCCGAGAGCCAGGTACGGAGCCCGGGCCCCCTCCACCCGCTCGGCCAGCCGGGACCATTCGAAATCGGTGTGGGTGAGGAACCGCCAGGTGAAGTACAGCGTCAGGACGGCGATGGTGCCCTTGACCAGCCGGCCGCCCCAGACCCGCAGGGGAGATTCATGGAGGGTCGGCTCGGCGGGGTTCATGCGATGTGGTTTCCCGAAGCGGAGCCGCTTAGGATAGCGTACCCGGTCACGGGCCCGAGCCTCGAAGCCGGACCCATTCGCGAGAGGGAGAACACCATGGCGGACGCCAAGATCACCGTACTGAAGAACGGCCCCTTCCGTCTCGAAGGGGAAAACCTGCAGATCCTCGATCCCACGGGCCAGTCCTACGGGCTCGGCGGGCGCACCGTCGTCTCGCTTTGCCGCTGCGGCGCCTCGGCCAACAAGCCCTTCTGCGACGGCAGCCACAATCACCACGGCTTCCAGGACGAGCCGGTGGCGCGGGAGCTGCCGCCGAAGAAGGTGTAGGAGCGGCGGTAAGAGGGAGAGACGGGTGGATATCCGATCGAAGAACGGTCTGCTCATTCGCTTGACGGAGGAGAGGTGGAGCCACATCATTGACGAGCACGGCGAGCTTTCCGGTTTGCGCGCCGAGGTGCTTCGGACCGTCTCTGAGCCCGAGAGGATCCTCGCCGGCAACGGCGGCGCCCTGCTCGCCTTGAGCACCGTGGAACCGGGCAAATGGCTCGTCGTCGTCTACCGGGAGGTCGAGGACGATGGCTTTGTGATCACCGCCTTCCTGACCCGGAGACATCGGAGCCTCGACCGGAGGACACAGTTATGGCCGTAGCCAACATTTCCGAATTCCTGAAGCTCATTCCGGCCATCCGCCAGACCCCGGACGACTATCTCTGGATGTCCTATGACCGGCAAGCTGACGTCGTCTACGTCAATTTCAAGAAACCCAGCCACGCAACCGACAGCGAGTTGACCGACGACGACGTGATCCTGCGCTACGAGGGGGAGGACCTGATCGGTCTGACCATCCTGCACGCCAGCCGGAGGTGAGCGGTTTTTCCTGGAGCTCTTGTGCTGCGTAGGATCGTCCTTTCCCTCCTCATCCTCCTCCCTCTCTCCGCCGCCGCCCAGAGCCCCTCGGCCGACTGGCGCACGCTGACGACGACCCACTTCCGGGTCCACTACCCCGCTCCGTCCGAGGCATGGGCGCGGGGGGCGGCCGCGCGGCTGGAGTCGATCCGCGAGCGGGTGGTGGCCGAGGTGGGCTACGAGCCGCCGGAAGTGGTGGACGTGCTGGTCTCCGATCCGGCGGCGGACTCCAACGGCCAGGCCCTGCCCTTCCTCGGCTGGCCGCGCATGATCCTGTGGACCAGCCCGCCGCCGCCCGATTCCGAGATCGGCCATTACACCGACTGGGCGGAGCTGCTCACGGTCCACGAGGAGACCCACCTCGTCCATCTGCTGCGGCCGTCGCGCAACCCCGCGCGGCGGCTGCTGGCGGGGCTCATCCCCGTCGGCCCTATCACCCTCGGCGCGCCGCGCTGGGTGTTCGAGGGCTACGCCACGGTCGTGGAAGGCCGGCTCACCGGCTCGGGACGTCCCAACGGCGATCTGCGGGCCGCCATCCTCCGCCGCTGGGCGCAGGGCGGCAAGCTCCCCGGCTACGGGCTCCTGGCCTCGGACTCCGGCACCTGGCGGGGCATGTCGATGGCTTATCTCGTGGGCTCCGCCTACCTGGAATGGCTGGAGGAGCGCGCCGGCCCGGGCAGCCTGCGCAACCTCTGGGCGCGGATGACGGCGCGCACCCCCCGCAGCTTCGACGACTCCTTTCGAGGAGTCTTCGGCGACTCTCCGGCCAACCTCTACGACCGCTTCCGGGCCGAGATGACATGGCGGGCGATCGAAGCCGAGCGGCGCGGCGGCGGGCAGCGGCTGGAAGGGGAGCTCTGGCAGGACCTCTCCCGGACGACGGGCGCGCCCGCCCTCTCGCCGGACGGCGAGCGGATCGCCATCGTCCTCCAGTCCAGGGACCGCCCGGCCCGGCTCGTGGTCTGGGCCACCGAGCCGGACGAGGACGCCGAGAGGAAATGGCGCGAGCGGCAGGAGGAGATCCAGAAGCGCGACCCGGAGGACGTGCCGGCGGTGCGCAGCCGTCCCCTGCCCCGCAAGATCCTGCACAGCCTCGACAGTCCCGACGGCCCCGCGCCGGTCGCGCCCCGCTGGATGCCGGACGGCAAGTCCATCCTCTTCGTCCGCTGGGAGCCGGACGGCGAGGGGTTCCTCCATCCCGACCTCTTCCTCTGGACGCCCGCGGGCGGCGAGGTCCGGCGGCTCACCCGCGAGGCGGGCCTGCGCGACCCCGATCCGGCCCCGGACGGCCGCTGGGCGGCGGCGGTGCGCAACCGCGACGGCTTCTCCCAGATCGTGCGGGTGGACCTCGCCAGCGGCGAGGCGCGGGCCGTGACGGAGCCCACGGTCGAGGAGGTCTACGACCGGCCGCGCGTCTCCCCGGACGGCCGGCGGATCGCCTACGCCCGGCACCGCGAGGGCTCCTGGCGGCTGGTCATTCAGGATCTGGAAGGGGGTCAAGGTTTTGAAGGGGGTCAATCGGCCGAGCTGGCGCCGCCGGCCGGGGCGACCGTCTCCTCGCCGGCCTGGAGCCCGGACGGCCGCACCGTCTACGCCGTGGTCGGCCTCGGCGGCTTCATCGATCTTTATGCCTTCCCGGCCGAGGGCACCGGCGAGCCCGTGCCGTTGACCCGCACCCAGGGAGCGGCCCTGGCGCCGGCGCCCGCTCCGGACGGCTCGGCCCTCTTCTTTCTCGCCCTGGAACCGGACGGCCTCGACCTCCGGCGGCTGGCTCTGCCTGCACAGGCAACGGCGGCGCCCGCCGATCTCCCCCGAGAGCTGGCTCCCATCATCCGGCCGCCCGCGCCGGCGGCGACGGAGCCGTTCGCCCGCGCCGAGCTCGGACCGGACCGTCCCTATGGCCTCGGCCGGCAGGAGCTGTTCCCCGTCCTCGGCGGCAGCGCTTCCTCCTCCGGCGGCGCCTGGGAGCTGGGGCTGCGCGGCGGCAACGTGGTGGGGCGGCTCGACTGGCTGGCTCTCGGCTCCCTCGGCGAGCGCGGCTGGCCGAGCGGTGGAGCCCTGGCCGGCACCTGGAAGGGCTGGCCGACCGCGGTGGGCCTCCACCTCTTCCGCTCGGCGGAAAGACCCTCGGAGGACCGGGATGCGGCGGTGGCAGGCGCCCTGGACCTGGACCGCCAGGGAATCGAGCTCTCCGCCGACCGCGGCTGGCAGTGGAGCGGCGGCCGCTTCTCCCTGGTTGGCAGGGCCCTGTGGAACGAGATCGATCTGGATGCCAGCGCTCCTGGCATGGAGCAGCGCGTCCTGTCTCTCGGCGGGACCTACACCGGTGTCCGCCGCTTCGGCCCCCGCTGGCGCCTCCATCCCGGCCTGACGGCCCGTTACGAGGCCGGCGATACTCAGACTCAGGGCAGCGGCCAGGGCAGCGGCTCCTGGGCCCGCTATGGAGGCGCGGCGCGCGTCGGCATCGCCTACAAGAGTACCGGCCTTGCCTTCTCCTGGCGCCGCGACGCCTCCCGGGACCTGGAAGGGAGCTTCGATCTCTTCCAGCTCGGCGGCGCCCCGTCGTCCATCCTCCCGGAGTCTGCCCTGTCGAACCGCATCGCCTCGCCAGCCCTGCCGGTCGGCACGCTGCTGGGCGAAGACCATGAAGGGCAGCGGGCGGAGCTCAGCCTCGGCTTCCTGCCGGCCCCGCTCTTCTACGAGCGCCACCGGCTCTGGAGCTCCGGCCAGCCGCGGGGAGACTGGCTCTCCCTCGCCGGCATCGAATACAGGTTCAGCATGGGTCCGCTGCCCGTCGGACGCCTGCCGGCCCTCGATGTGCGGGTGGGAGCGGCGCGCATCCTCGAGGACCCCAACGGGATCCTCGAGGACGACACGCGATGGTGGCTGATCACCGTCTGGCGGCCCTGATCAGCCGGCGGCCGTGATCAGCCGGGATGAGGACTTCTAGCGCACCACCTTGCACGACGGCAAGACGGTCCAGCCGCTGCACATCGCGAGCGAAATCGGGTGGCTCTGGATGTAGCAGACCCCGTTCGGGCAGAACGGCCCGGTGCAGTACGAGCCGTTGATGCACTCGCCGATGCCGCACGACGGATCGAGCTGGCGGCACTGGCAGGCGAGCCGGGAGATGGCGGCCTCCGGTGCGTAGCACTGGCAGCTATCGCAGTAGCTGCCGCCGATGCACTGGCCCGGACCGCACTCGCCGAACTTCTTGGTGCAGAACATGCGGAACTTGTAGCGCCGGTCCGGGAAGGAGAACGGACCGAACCACGAGGCGCCGCCCAGGACCGTGCCGCTGTTGCTCCCCCAGTAGGTCTGCTGGATGTCGCCGGGATCGCCGGTCAGGGACGACTGCTCCCCGCCCGCCGGATCCCAGACCACCCAGTACTCGGTGCCCGCCGTGACCGACAGGGGCGAGGTCAGATTCGCTCCCAGCCAGCCCTTGGCGAGCGTGGTCGTGAAGTTGCTGGTGACCGCCAGGGCCGCCAGCGGCTTCGAGGGCGAGCCGCCGTCCGTGGACCAGATGGCGAGAGCGTTCGACGCCACGATCTCGCCGGTGTAGACCTCGATGCGCTGCAGGGTCGCCGACGCCGTGGGCACCCAGCGGATGCCGATCATCGGGCCGCCCGTGGACACGTTGTCGAGGTGGTTGTTGTTGGCGTAGTTGTTCCCCGCGCAGGGCTTGTTGCCGCACATCATGCGGAACTTCCAGCGGTGGTCGGAGCCGGTGAACGGCCCGAACCACGACGTCCCGCCCTGGACGTTGCCGCTGTAGCTCCCCCAGTAGGTCTGCTGGATGTCGCCGGGCAGGTTGCTGACCGACGCCTGCTCGCCGCCGCTGGGATCCCACACGACCCAGTACTTCTGGCCGGCGTTCACCGACACGGGGGCGTTGAGCGCCGCCCCCTGCCACCCCTTGGGCAGCACGGTGGTAAAGCTATTGGTGAAAGAAAGGGCTGCGAGCGGCTGGCCGGGCGAGCCGCCGTTGTCGCTCCACAGCGCCAGGGCGTTGGCTGCCGCCACCTCGCCGGTGAAGACCTCGATGCCGGTGATGGTGTTGGTCGACGCGGCCGTCCAGGCGATCGCCACGACCGGGCCGCCCATCGAGATGTTGTCGACGTGGCTGGTGTTCGCGTAGTTGTTGCCGTCGCAGGGCTTGTCCTGGCAGAAGACGCGGAACTTCCAGCGCCGGTCGGTGAAGGAGAACGGCCCGCTCCAGGCGGCGCCGCCCTGCACGTTGCCGGAGAAGCTCCCCCAGTACGTCTGCTGGGTGTCGGTCGGGGTGCTGGTCACCGGTGCCTGCTCGCCGCCGGCAGGATCCCACACGATCCAGTATTTCTGCCCGCTGGTCACCGCGACCGGCGTCAGCAGGTCGGCGCCCTGCCAGCCCTTGCCGAGCGTGATGTTGTAGGCGTTGGACCAGGAGAGGGCCGCCAGAGGCTGCCCCGGTGCGCCGCCGTTGTCGCTCCACAGGGCGACCGAGTTCTGCCCCGCCACCTCGCCGGTGTACACCTCGATGCGGTTGACCATGCCCGTCGTGGACGGTATCCAGGAGATGCCGACCATGGGACCGCCCATTGACACGTTGTTGAGATGGGTGGTGTTGCTGTAGTTGTTGCCGTCGCAGGGGCCGTTGGAGCAGCGCATGCGGAACTTCCAGCGGTGGTCGGTGCCGGTGTACGGCCCGTTCCAGGTGGCGCCGCCCTGCACGGTTCCGGTGCCGCTGCCCCAGTACTTCTGCTGGATGTCGGCGATGTTGTTCGACACCGCCGCCTGCTCGCCGCCGGCGGGATCCCAGACCACCCAGTAGCGCACCCCGGCCGCCACCGACAGGCGGGTGTTGAGGTTCGCGCCCTGCCAGCCGTTGGGCAGCGCCGTCTGGAAGTTGGCGCTCCAGGCGAGGGGCGACAGGGGCTTGGCCGGCAGGCCGCCGTTGTCGCTCCAGATCGCCAGCCGGCTGTTCGCGATCCTCTCGCCGGTGAACACCTCGACGGCATCCACCGTCACCGAGGCGGTGGGGATCCACTCGATGGCCACCATCGGGCCGCCCATCGAGATGTTGTTGACGAAGTTGTTGTTGGCGTAGTTGTTACCCGCGCAGACGGGCGAGTTGGTGACCAGGGCCTTCGCCCCGGCGGCGGCCTTCGGCGTGCCGGAGCTCGTCCTGTTGATCCCCAGGTCGTCGCTGGCCGTGGGGGCGGGCTCGGAGCAGTCCTCGCCAACACCGCAGTAGCGGGTCAGACCGCCGAGGTCGCCATTGGCCGGCAACTGGCCGCAGGCGCTGCCCGTGCAGGGCGGATCCGCCGGCCGGTCGTCCGTGATGCCGCCGGGCAAGGTGACGTCCTCCGAGCCGGTGCCCAGGGCTTGCGTGCCGCAGTCCCCGCCCGGACAGGTGTCGGGGACGATCACGCCATCGTAGCCGGTGATCGTCCCGTCTCCTGCCGTGGAGCCCTGCGCCACGGCGAGGCCGGGGAGAAGGAGAGCCAGGAAGAGAAGGACAAAAAGATTTTTTACGAGGCTTTGACGCATGGGTAACCCCTTTCGAGAGGCAAGGAATTGTGTGACTCCTTCTTAAGTGGTGCCGTAAGGCCCTTCAGGCGAGCCCTGAATCCCTCTGATAGAAATCTCCCTGGTAGAATCGCCGGCGGCTCGCCAATGGAAACCTCCTCTTGCCCGACCATCTCCTGATCCTCCGCCTCTCCGGCGACTTCTACACGAAGGCGCGGAAGACCCGCCTGCGCTTCTCGCGGCGCCTGATGGCCAACCTCGAGTCCGCCCTCAAGCTCCATGGCATCCCCTACAAGCTGGACCGGACGTGGAGCCGTCTCTACCTGGAGACGCCCGAGCCGGGCGCCGCCGAGGTGGTGGCGAGGGTCTTCGGGGTGCAGTCGGTCTCGGAGTTCGAGCGGCGGAGCTGGGAACGGCTGGAGGACGTGGTGGCCGCCGGGGTCGAGGTCTTCGCCGAGGCCGTGCGCGGCAAGAGCTTCGCCGTACGCGCCAGCCGCCGCGGCGAGCGCGACCGCATCGGCTTCGACTCCACCCGGGTCGAGAGCGCCCTCGGCCGGGCCCTGCTGGACGCCGGGGCGGGGCGGGTGAACCTGTCGGCCCCCGAGCTGACGGCCCACGTGGAGCTCGAGCCGGGCACGGCCCATTTCTTCTTCGACAAGGTCCGGGGGCATGGCGGCCTGCCGATCGGCGTCGAGGGACGCGCGGTGGCCTTGGTCTCCGGCGGCTTCGACTCGGCCGTGGCGAGTTGGCTGATGCTGAAGCGCGGCGTGCAGCTCGACTACGTCTTCTGCAATCTCGGCGGCGCCGCCCACCGTCTGGGCGTGCTCAAGGTGATGAAGCGGCTCGCCGAGCGCTGGAGCTACGGCCACACGCCGCGCCTCCACGAGGTGGACCTCTCCCCCCTCCTCCCCGTGCTGCGGGAGAAGGTGCGGCCGACGAACTGGCAGATCGTGCTGAAGCGGCTGATCCTGCGGGCGGGCGCCGCCGTCGCCCACCGCGGCGGCCGGCTGGCCCTGGTCACCGGCGACGCCATCGGCCAGGTCTCCTCGCAGACGCTGCAGAACCTGGCGGTGGTCGGCCAAGCCTCGCCCGACCTGCCGGTGCTGCGCCCCCTCCTCGGCTTCAACAAGGAGGAGATCATGGACCTCGCCCGCAAGATCGGCGTCTACGACCTGTCGGCCGCCGTGGCCGAGTACTGCGACCTGATGCCCTTCCGGCCGGCCACCCGCGCCACCCTCGCGGACGTGCTGCGGGACGAGGCGGCCTTCGGCGCGGACCGCCTGGACTCCATCCAGGAGATGGTCGACGCCCGCAACGTCTTCGACCTCCGCCGGGTGGATCCGGAGAGCCTCGACGCCCGCCTGCCGGAGATCGACCGCATCCCCGACGGCGCCACGGTGGTCGACCTCCGCTCCACCACGGCCTGGCGCGGCTGGCACTACCCGGGGGCCCTCCACCTGGACCTCCCACGCGCTCTGGCGGCCTACCCCTCCTTCGCGCGCGACCGGCCGTACGTGCTCGTCTGCGAGGTCGGGCTGAAGAGCGCCCATCTCACCGAGAAGATGCGCGAGGCGGGCTTCGACGCCTTCCAGTTCAAGGATGGGATCAAGGGGCTGATGGCCCTCGCCGAGCGCGAGGGCGGCCTGGAGGCGGCGCTGCTGGCGCCGGCCGTGCGGGACTGACCCGCGGCTCTCCGTCCTCTCCCGGCGAGGGCTCGCCGCACCTTCCCTTGCGCTCGACCCGCCAGACCCGTATTCTCAGTCGTACTTCATTCCTGCGCAGGCGGGGAGGTTCTCTTCTTGGAGATTTCGTACCGGAATCGTGAACGCCGCGAGCCTACGATGAGACCAGCTCTCCAGAGCGCGGCGGCCCGGCTGCCGGTGCACGAAACCGACCAGTGGTTCCGCACCCTGGCCGAATCCACCTCCACGGCCATCTTCGTCTACCGCGCCGGCCAGATCCTCTACGTCAACCCGGCCTGCGAGGACCTCACCGGCTACACCTCCGAGGAGCTGCAGAGCATGCTGCCGTGGGACCTCGCCGCCCCGGAGGCCCAGGCGATGCTCCGCGACCGCGCGGCGGCCCGCCTGCGCGGCGAGCCGACCCCGGAGCGCTACGAGACGCGCATCTTCACCAAGGACGGCGGCGAGCGGTGGATCGACCTCACGTCGGCCGTCATCCTGCTGGAGGACGGCGAGCCCGCCGCCCTCGCCACCGCCGTCGACGTGACCGAGCGCAAGCACGCCGAGGTCGCCCTGCGCGAGAGCACCGCCCGGCTCGAGCTGGCGCAGCGCGTGGCCAAGCTGGGCGAGGAGCGGCTGCGGGCCATCGTCGAGGGCACCTCCTCGACCACCGGCACCGACTTCCTCCGCTCCCTCGTCCACCATCTCGCGGACGCCCTCGACATGGAGTACGCCTTCATCTCCGAGGTGGCCGACGAGGCCGCGGCCCGCATGCGGCTCCTCGTCCTGTGGGAGAACGACGCCTACAGCCCGCCCTTCGAATACGACCTGGCCGGCACCCCCTGCGAGGAGGTGGTCGGCAAGCTGCCCAGCTACCACCCCGCGGAGGTCTGGCGCCTCTTTCCCGAGGACCGCTGGATCGTCGAGACCCGCATCGAGAGCTACGTCGCCGTGCCGCTGGTCGACCGCGCCGGCCGGCCGCTGGGCCACATGGCCGTGATGAGCATCCGGCCCCTGGCCGAGGATCTGCCGGCGATGTCCATCCTCAAGATCTTCGCCGCCCGCGCCGCCGCCGAGATCGAGCGCGAGCTCGCCGAGGCGGCCCTCGCCAAGGAGAAGGAGCTGGCCCAGGTCACCCTCGCCTCGATCGGCGACGGCGTCATCCGCACCGACGCCGCCGGCCTGATCGACTACCTGAACCCGGTCGCCGAGCGGCTGACCGGCTGGAGCGCCGCCGAGGCCTGCGGCCAACCGGTGGCCCGGGTCTTCAGCGTCATCGACGAGGCCACCGGCAAGCCCCTGCCCAACGCCGTCGAGCGCTGCCTCGCCGAGGGCCAGATCATCGAGCACGCCGGCTACTCCATGCTCGTGCAGCACGACGGCCGGGAGTGCGCCATCCGCGACTCCGTGGCCCCCATCCAGGACCACCTGGGGCGCACCACCGGCACCGTCCTGGTCTTCAAGGACGTCACCCAGCTCCGCGGCATGGAGCGCGAAATGATCTACCTCGCGCGCCACGACGCCCTGACCGGCCTGATCAACCGCCGCGAGTTCGAGAAGCGCCTCCAGCAGGGCCTCGACAACGCCATCGAGGAGAAGCGGGAGCACGCCCTCTTCTACCTCGACCTCGACGAGTTCAAAGTCGTCAACGACACCTGCGGCCACCTGGCGGGCGACGAGATGCTCAAGCAGGTCACCTCCCTCCTGCGATCGCTGATGCGCAAGACGGACACCCTGGCCCGCCTCGGCGGTGACGAGTTCGGCGTGCTCCTCGAGGACGCCTCCCTGGAGGACGCCCGCGAGCTCGGCGAGCGCCTGCGCGCCGCCGTGCGCCAGTACCGCTTCGGCTGGCAGGAGCGGATCTTCGAGATCGGCGTCTCCATCGGCCTCGTGCCGATCACCGAGGAGAGCGGCGACATGGCCCAGGTGCTCTCCGCCGCCGACGCCGCCTGCTACGTCGCCAAGGAGAGCGGCCGCAACCGCATGCACGAGTACCAGCCGGACGACACCGCCCTCGCCGAGCGCTACGGCGAGATGCAGTGGATCTACCGCATCCACAAGGCGTTCGCCGAGCACCGCTTCTGCCTCTACCGGCAGAGCATCCACCCGATGCACGGCAAGGGCCCCGAGCCCCCCCTGTGCGAGATCTTCATCCGCATGATCGACGAGGACGGCCGCATCGCCACCCCCGCCGCCTTCATCCCGGCGGCCGAGCGCTACCACCTCATCGCCTCCATCGACCGCTGGGTGGTCCACGCCGCCTTCATGGCCCTCGCCTGCGGCACCCTCTCCCACGGCGACACCACCCGCTTCGCCATCAACCTCTCGGGCCAGTCCGTGGGCGACGACGCGTTCCTCGACTACGTGCTCGGCGAGATCGAGGCCACCGGCATCGCCCCCGAGCGCATCTTCTTCGAGATCACCGAGACGGCCGCCGTGGGCAACCTGGCCAAGGCCATGCACTTCATCCGCGTCCTCAAGGAGCTGGGCTTCCGCTTCGTGCTCGACGACTTCGGCAGCGGCCTCTCCTCCTTCGCCTACCTCAAGAACCTGCAGGTGGACTTCCTGAAGATCGACGGCTCCTTCGTGCGCGACATGACCGGCAACTCGGTGCAGCGCGCCCTGGTCGAGTCGATCCACCAGATCGGCCAGGTGATGGGCATCCGCACCATCGCCGAGTCGGTGGAGGACCGCACCACCCTCGAAGCCCTGCGAGAGATCGGCGTCGACTACGCCCAGGGCTATGGCCTGTCCATGCCAGAGCCTTTGATTTAGCGAGTTTACAAGGCAGATAGGCAAAATTTTCCTCAGGGCATCCGCTCCCGCCAAGCCTTTCCTTCGCTCGTGCCCTTCCTTCCCCGGGAAGGGAGAGATTCGAACCAGGCGCGCTTTTTGCTTTTAACCCGTGGGCTCCTGAAAGGGTTTCCATGGGTATCGCATTTTCCATGACCGCGTTTTCCCAATTCGACGACCCTGCGTCGCCGGAGGTGGAGATGTCGTTTGACGGTGACGAGCGGCTTCCACTCTCTCCGCTCGCGGCCATCCTGGACAGCGACTCGTCCATGGACGCCCGGCTCCGGCTCCTCATCGAGCCCATGCCCGCCCAGGTCTGGACGACGGACCGCGAGCTGCGGTTCAACTCCGGCCTCGGCGGCGGCCTCGCCGTGTTCGGCCTGAGGGCCACTCCCGGCACCAGCCTCTTCGACTACTACGGCACCCGCGACCTGGAGGCCCTGCCGATCCGCGCCCACCGCCTGGCGCTGTCGGGCGAGTCGGTGAGCTTCGAGCAGGACTGGGAAGGCCGGACCTTCCAGACCCGCGTCGAGCCGTTGCGCGGCGAGCGCGGCGAGATCATCGGCTGCATCGGCGTCGCCGTCGACGTCACCGAGCGCAAGCACGCCCAGGAGGCCCTCTACCGGGAGAAGGAGAGGGCCCAGGTGACCCTCGCCTCGATCGGCGACGGCGTCGTCCGCGCCGACCCCGCGGGCAAGATCGACTACCTGAATCCCGTCGCCGAGCGACTGACCGGCTGGACGGCCGAGGAGGCGATCGGCCTCACCGTGCCCGAGGTCTTCCAGGTGGTGGACGAGATCAGCCGCAAGCCGCTGACCGACCCGATCGCCCGCTGCCTGGAGGAGGGGAAGGTCGTGGAGTCGCCCGGCCATGCGCTGCTCCTCAGCAAGGACGGCAAGGAGTACTCCGTCCGCGACTCGGCGGCGCCGATCTACGACCGCAGCGGCGCCTCCCTCGGCGCCGTCCTGGTCTTCAAGGACGTCACCCAGCTCCGCGGCATGGAGCGCGAGATGATCTATCTCGCCAGCCACGACGCGCTGACCGGGCTGATCAACCGCCGCGAGTTCGAGGTCCGCCTGAAGCGGGCGATCCGCGGCGCCCGCGCCGAGCGGCGGCACCACGTCCTCCTCTATCTCGACTTGGACGAGTTCAAGGTGGTCAACGACACCTGCGGCCACCTGGTCGGCGACGAGATGCTCAAGCAGATCACCGCCCTGCTGCGCTCCCGCGTGCGGCGCAGCGACATCCTGGCCCGGCTGGGCGGCGACGAGTTCGGCGTCCTGCTCGAGGACTGCCCCCTCGACCACGCCCGCCAGATCGCCGAGGAGATGCGGCGCACCGTCCGCGAGTTCCGCTTCTGCTGGCGGGACCAGATCTTCGAGGTCGGCGTCTCGATCGGCCTGGTGCCCATCAACGCCGACAGCGGCGACCTCGCCCACGTCATGAGCGCCGCCGACGCCGCCTGCTACGTGGCCAAGGACAGCGGCCGCAACCGCGTCCACGAATACGAGATCGACGACACCCTGGTCGCCGAGCGCTACGGCGAGATGCAGTGGATCCACCGCATCCACCGCGCCTTCGAGGACCGCCGGTTCCGCCTCTTCTACCAGCTCATCCAGCCGCTGGGCACCGAGACCCCTGCGCGCGAGCTGCTCTGCGAGGTCTTCATCCGCATGCTCGACCGCACGGGCAAGATCATCGAGCCCTCGGCGTTCATCGCCGCCGCGGAGCGCTACCACCTCATCGGCTCCCTCGACCGCTGGGTGGTCAAGACGGCTTTTTCAGCCCTGGCCGAGGCCCAGCGGCGCGAGTGGTCGCGCCCCGTCCTCTTCGCCATCAACCTCTCGGGCCAGTCGATCGGCGAGGAGAGCTTCCTGTCCTATGTCGTCGAGGAGCTCGAGAAGAGCACGGTGGACTCGCGCCGCATCTGCTTCGAGATCACCGAGACGGCCGCCATCAGCAAGCTCGACAGCGCCATCCGTTTCATCTCCGTCCTCAAGACCAAGGGCTGCCGCTTCATCCTCGACGACTTCGGCAGCGGCCTCTCCTCCTTCGCCTACCTGCGCGACCTGCAGGTCGACTTCCTGAAGATCGATGGCGAATTCGTGCAGAACATGATGGAAGACCGGGTGAAGCGCGCCATGGTCGAGTCGATCAACCAGATCGGCCACGTCATGGGCCTGCAGACCATCGCGGAATGGGTGGAGAACCGCCAGACCCTGGAAGCCCTCAAGGAGCTCGGAGTCGACTACGCCCAGGGCTACTGGCTCTGCCGCCCGCAGCCGCTGGTGCACGACATCTAGGCAGGCAGATCAGCCGTCGTTCCGTCCATGCTCCATCTGCTGCCGTAAACGGAGGAGCTCCTCCTCCAGGGAGCGTACCCGTTCCTCGGCGGCAAGGCGCGCGGCCTTCTCTCGGCGGGCTTCGTCTTTGGACTCCTGGATCCGGAGCAGGGGCTCCCCCTTGGCGGCGTCGACCAGACGTAACCGGGAGCCTTCCAGCCGGAAGATCAGGCCCGTGGTCTGGCTGGTCAAAGATCCGTCGGGAGCGGGCTCCATGGAGCGGTAGTGGCCGTCGACGAGCCGGAAGCCCTGGAGTG
>DATFNZ010000178.1:0-96419 GCA_035266085.1 Thermoanaerobaculia bacterium | reverse complement strand
CCCGAGCAGATCGAGGCGCTCGCCACGGTCCGCGAGCTCGAGCCGGTCTATCCCCTCCTCCACGCCCTGGTCGGCCGCTCGCCCCGCGAGTTCTTCGTGCGCGCGGCGGTCATGGAAGCGCTGGTGGAGAGCGCGCGGCCGGCCTTCTCCCAGCGCGACCTCGACGAGATCCTCTACTGGCTGGATGAGGGAGCCCGCACGGCGGCCCTGCGGGCGCTGCGCCAGAGCGGCTGGCTGGAGTTCGATCCGGGGGCGGGCCATGCCCTCACCGACGCCGGCCGCTGGGTCTCCGACGTGCTGTCGTTCCTCCATCACCGGCTGCGCGAGAGCGAGCTGCTGCCCACGGTGGAAGGGGTCCGCTACGCTCTCGACATCGGGCTCGATCCCCTGCGTCACCTCCAGTCGATGCGCTCGCGGCTGGCGGCCATGCGGCAGGAGATCGACGAGGCCCTGGCCTCCCACTCCGAGGTGGTGCTCCGCCGCACCGCTCAAAAGCTCCAGGAGGTCCTGCGCCTCTCCGAGCGGATCCGCGCCGTGCTCGACGCCGTGCGGCTCGACCAGGCCGCGGCGCGGCGGGTGGCGCGCGAGATCCACGACCTGCTCTCGCGGCTCCATGGCGCCAGCTCCACCCTGCACGCCGCCGTCACCGAGGTCGGCCGGCAGTACCTGCGGCTGACCGCCGGGCTGACCACGGAGCAGATCGTCCGCGCGCTCATGGCGAAGAGCCTGGGCGAGCTTGCCGCGGCGGGGCGCGAGGCGCTGCTCCCAATCGCACCGGCGCCACCCCTGCTGACCACCGACGCCGTCGCCTACGCCGCCGAGCTTCAAGCGGCCCGCGAGCGGGCGGCATCCGAGCCGGTCGCCTGGAGCGAGCCGGCCGAGGCTCCGCGCGCCGCCGACGCCGTCGACGTGCCCCCGGAGGTCGAGCGGCTGCTCGCCGACCTCGGCGCCATCGTGCGCGGCGGGGTGCCCGTCGCCCTCTCCCGGGTCATTCCCGCCGCCGACGCCGGCGAGTCGTTCCTGCGGGCCAGCCTGCTGGCGCTGGCCGGCCAGAGCTTCGCGGGGGAAGGGGTGGCCGGGCGTCTCGGGTCGCTGCCGATCTCCGTCGAGCCCGAAGGAGACGGCTGGCCGGAGGCGCTGGAGGGCGCTCCCCTGGCACGCCTCACTCCCGGCGCCGTCCATCCTCGGGGATGAATGGAATGGACGCCGCCACCCTCATCTGCGCCCGCCTGCTCCGCTCCGGGGCCGTGCCACGAGCCGAGCTTCCCGAGCTGGATTTCCCGGAGGTGCGCCGGGACGTCGAGCGCCGGCTCGAAGCCGTGGGCCTCGTGCTCGCCACGAGCGCCTACTCCGAGCACGTCGGCATCCGCCTCTCCTCTGACGTCACCGCCGACTCCGGCTTCGATGCCGCCTCGAACCTCGGGCTGCGCTCCGACGCCTGCGCACTGCTGGTCATCCTCTGGGCCCGTCTCGTGCTCCAGAAGCGGACTGCCACCGACACCCGCGAGCTGCCGGGCCAGGGAGCGCTCTTCACCGGCGAGCGCACGGCCGCCGCGCGGAGCTTCCGCCCCACCGTGCGCCTGGAAGCCCTGGTGCGCGAGTTCCGCTCCGTGCTGGGTGGCAGGAGCCGCATCCAGAGCCTGGTGACCCAGCTCCGGCGGCTCCAATTCCTCGCCGGCCATGGCGAGATCGTCGAGGCCGGACCGCTCCTGGAGCTGGGGATCGACGGCGAGCGCATGATCGGCTTCATCCGCCGCGAGGTCCTGGCCAAGCTCCTCGCCGAGAGGGAACGGACGGCGGCCGGGGACGAAGAGGAGGCTGCGGGCACCATGGATGGCCTCTCGGCCCGCGTCCTTGAAGCCTTCGAACGGCTCGGCCCCTCCGCAGGCATCCGCGAGATCGAGCGCGAGACCGGAGCGAAAAGGGCGCGGCTCCGGCCCGTGCTCAAGGAGTTGATCGACGCCGGGCTCCTGAGCCGGACGGGCGAACGGAAGACCGTCCAATATCACAGGAACGATCACCGGAAGGAGGCGGAGGGCTGATGTTCCGCTTCGTCGAGCTCTCCTTCCACGGCTGGGACCTCTGGCCGGCCATCCGCATCCCCCTCGACCGCGACGTGGTGCTGGTGACCGGTCCCAACGGCTCGGGCAAGACGACGCTGCTCGACGGCATCCGCCAGCTCCTCAACGCGCCGCGCCTGTCGTCCCGCCGCCGGCTCCAGAACTACCTGCGCCGGCCGGACGCCCCGGCGCTGATCCGCGCCGTGGTCTCGAACAGCTCAGGCGCCGGTCCTGGCGGCGCGCCCTTCCGCCGTGAGCGGATCACGACCCCGGAGGCGACGCTCGCCTGCGCCCTGGTGCCGGTGGGTGGCGGCGCGCCCGAGAAGCGCTTCGCCGTGCTGCCGGGGCGGCCGCCGATCGAGGAGATCCGCCGGCTGCTGCTCGAATCCCGCGACTGGTACGGCCCCGAGCGCTACGGCCGGGTGCTCGAAGGGGCCGGGGTCACGCGCAGCCTGATGAGCGTGCTCGCCATCGAGCAGGGGCGGACGAACGCCCTGTTCGAGCTCAAGCCGCGCGAGCTCTTCCGCCGCGTGCTGGAGATGATGGGCGACCAGGACGTCCTCGAACGCTACGGCGAGGCCCGCCGGCGCTACGTCGAGAGCGAGCAGGAGGTGGGACGGCAGACCTATCAGGTTCAAGGGCTGCAGATGGATCTCCAGCGCGTCGAGCGCGAGGTGGCGCGGCTCGACGACTGGGAGCGCCACCGCGACCGCGTGGGCGACCTCGAGGCCCGCCTCCCCGCGGCCGAGCTGCAGGTTGAGCTGCGGCGGCGGGCCGAGGCGGGCGCCAAGGTCCCCGAGCTGCGCACCAAGGTCCGGCGGGGCGAGGCCGAGCGCTCGGAGCTGGAAGCGGAGTCGGCTCGCGCCCGGGAGGCCGACGCGCGGGCCCTCACCGTCCTGGAGGAAGCCCAGAGCGCGGCGGCCAGGGCGCGGTCGGCGTGGGAGGAGGCGCACGCCCGCCAGATCCGCGCCGCCGACCGCCTCTCTCTCCTGGAAGAACGCTGGCGCGAAGCCGAGTCCCTGCCCGAGGCAGATCTCGACGCCGTCACGGCGGCCGCGGAGGAGGCGAGCCGGGCCTTCTTCGCCGCCGAGAGCGCCGCGGCCGGAGCCCGGGACCGAGAAGCGGCGGCGCGAGACAGGGCGGAGCGCCTGCGCGCCGGCCTCCCCGTCTATCCCCAGGAAGTCGAGCGCACGCTGGCCGAGTTGGAATACCAGGGGATCGGCGCCGCCCTCCTGGCCGCCACGGCCGAGGTGGCAGATCCATCCCTGGGCGAGGCCGTCGAGGCGGCCCTGGGGGATGCCCGTTTCGCCCTCATCGTGACCGGAAGCGAGGACTCGGCGATCGCTACGGCTCGCCGTCACGCCTTCCCGGGTCCCGTCTACTCCGGGCCGCGAGCAGATCATCCCGAGCGGGCCGGTCCCCTCGAGATCGGCGCCGGCGCTCCCTCCTGGCTGCGCCCGTGGGTGGAATCCATCGAGTTGACCGCAGACGGCTCCTGGCGCGACTCGCGCGGCACCTGGGTGGCCCCGCCGCGCGGCCGGGTGCTCGGCGCCGCCGGCCGTGAGGCCGCTCTCGAAGCCGCCGAGCGGGAGCTGGCCGAGGCCGGGCGGACCGTCCGCGACGCCGCCGGGGCCCTGGCCCGGACGCAACGGCTGCGCACCGAGACCGGGACGGCGCTGGCCCGGGAGCGGCGGCGCCGGGAGCTCCTGGCCGAGGCCGCCGCCCTCCCCGAGGCCCGCGAGCGCGCCGCGGACGCCGCTGGGGCTCTGCGGAACGTCACCGCCGAGCGCGACCGCACCACCGCGGCGCGGGAGGCGGCCCACCGGGCTCGCGAGGCCGCCCTCACCGAGAAGACCCAGGTCGAAGAGCGCGCCCGTCAGGCGGCCGTCCGTCTGCAAGGCGAGAAGGAAGCTCTGGAGCGCTCGGAGGCCGAGCTCAACGCCGCCGAGGCCCGGGTCCGCGAGCTGGCGGACCGGGTCTCCACCGGTCTCCAGGCCCTCGCCGAACGGGGCGAGCTCGACGGGCCGGACACCGTGCGGACCGATCTCGAAAGGGCGCGCCGGCAGCTCGTGGCGCTCGGCGATCCCCCGCCGCCCGAGGTGCGCGAGGAGGCCCTGCACCTGCGCGCCAACATCGAGGAGGCCGAGCGCCACCTCGGCTCCCGCAGGCGCGAGGCGGCCGAAGCGCAGACGGAGCTGGAGGAGTGCCGCCGGCGCTACCTGGAGGTCGTCAGCGGCTCGCTCCACGACTACCGCCGCCGGGCCACGGAGCTGGCCGGCGGAGCCGAGGTCGTGGTGGAGATGGAGCTCCCCCGCCTCTCCGACGACGACCGGGTGCTCGACGAGGCCACCATCGAGGTGCGCTTCGGCTTCGACGGCAAGGAGCCCCTCCCTCTGGGCGATCCCTCCTTCAGCGGCGGCCAGCAGGTGATCGCCGGCCTCATCCTCCTGATGGGCATGGCCGAGACGGACGGCCGCGGCTTTTTCCTGCTCGACGAGCCCTTCGCCCACCTGTCGCTCGACCGGGTGGACCAGGTGGGCCGCTTCCTGCGCGCCTCGCGCTCGCAGTTCCTCCTGACCGCCCCGACCACCCTGGACCGCGCCCAGCTCGACCCGGCCTCGCTGGTGATCGTCCTCCAGAAGAAGCGGCCCAACGAGCCGCACGCGCCGGCACCGATCGTGGCGGAAGCATGACCGGGCACACCTGCCGATATCGCGAGCGCGTGGTCTGGTCCGGCTGGAGCCGGTCCGGACCGTTGACGGAACGGCTGGCGCGGCAGATCCCCCTCTGCGAGGTCTGCGGCGGCGAACGGCCCGCCCGCCAGCCCCGTCCGCCGACCTTGCGCGAGGTCCGGGCCGAGGTCCCGGAGGCCTCTCCGATCGCCGACGCCACCGGCCGTAAGATCGCCAAGGCCCTGCTCGATCTCGGCAAAGGCCGCGAGGGGCTCCTGCCCACTCGCGGCTTCCTCACGGACCTCGCCCGCCGGGGCATCCCGGCCAGCCTCGTCGAGGAGTGGATCGAGGCCTTTCTCCGCGCCGGCTGGCTGACGGTGGTCTGGCGGCCCGGCAGCCCTGCCCGTCTCACGGCGGTCACCCTGCGCCGGCCTTCGGCCCTCCGCGAGTTCGCCCGGCCGGGAGAGGACGACCGGCGCCGGTCCGCCCTCCACGAGGCGAGGGCCCGCGTGGCGCCCCTCGTCCATCCCAAGGCCGTCGAGATCTCCGCCCTCCTGGCAGATCCCGAAGCCGAGAGGTTCGCCCCGCCGCTGATCGAGGCCCTGGCCGCCCTCGCCCTCCACGCCGAGTCGGGCGAGGTGCTCGCCGAGAGGGTCTTCTCCACCCGCCATCTCGGCGGCTCCAAGGCGCTCGCCAGCCTGCGAGGCAGCCTGGAGCGCCTCGCTGGCCCCTTGGAAGAGCTCGGCATCCGCGAGGGAGCGAGCCTCACCCTGCTGGGCGGCGACGGGATTCTCCGGCGGGAGGGCGCCCAGGAGCTCGACCTGCTGGCCTTCGCGCCCTTCGTCGGCCTGGCGCGTGAAGCCGTGGAGAGCCTGGAGGAAATCGCATTCCCGGACGGCGGGCTCTTCGTGGTGGAGAACCTCGCCGTCTTCGAAGCCTGCTGCCGGGGCGAGGTGGAGGCCGCGCGGGATTCCCTGGTCGCCTGGTCGGCCGGCTATCCGGGACGATCGATACGGCGGCTGGTGGAGATGGCCGGTGCCGCGGGAGCCCCCCTGCGGATCTGGGCCGACCTGGATCTCGACGGCGTCCGCATCGCCCGCCTCACCGCCTCGTGGTCCCCCTCAGGGGCGGAGTTCTTCCGGATGTCGCCCCGGGATCTGGAGAGCGCCGCTCATCGCAATCCGCTGACGCCGCAGAGCCTCGCCGTGATCCGGCGAGACCTGGAGGAGCGCCCGGAAGCGCCCCTGGCCGGCACCCTGCGGGCCCTGCTCGAAGCGGGCTTCTGGGTGGAGCAGGAGGCGTTCCTGGCCCACACCGCCGGCTTCGACCACGGTCGGAGCGCTGCGATTCCGACGTAGCCTTGCCCCATTCGGCGCGGTAATTAGGACTTTCTGTACCTTCTTAAGTAGGGGCACGCCAGCCCGGGGGAGCTGCGGTGGCGGAGTCCTCTCTATCGTCCCCCTGGGGACAAGGAGGTTCGTTTGAGAAGTCTGAGGGTATGGGTCCTGCTCGGCTGTTCTCTCCTGCTCGGTCTCACTCCCCTTCTGGCCGCCGATTCCGTCATTCAGCGCGGCACCGACGTCTTCACGACCATGGGCGGCAAGACCTTTTAGGACTTTGCCGACAACCCGATCCCCGCGGGCTTCTTCTGCAAGGGCTCCAAGGCGTTCACCGGACGGGTGGCGTTCAAGGGTCTGCCCCTCGCCACCGAGACCCCGGGGCAGCTCGGGAGAGGCGACACGGTCATCGAGCGCCTCGACGATGCCGTCCTCAATGCCAAGGGTGTCGCCCGGACGCGCATCCAGTTCCGGGCCCTGTCCATGGTCAGCATCGCTCCCGTCAAGACGAGCTGCGGCGCCTTCCACGCCTACGTCTCCCTCGCGGGCCGGCAGCGCGTCACCTTGATGAAGATCCTCCGCACCCAGGAGGGTGGCGGAACCTTCGCGGCGCCCTTGGCCGTTAAAGTGCGCATGCTGTTCCTCCCTGTGGATCCGGCGCAACGGAAGGCCGGACCGAAGCTGGAGCTCGCGGGTAGCTTCACCTTCCCCGCCAACCCCGTCCCGTGGAGCTTCGCCAGTGACGAGAGAGCCCACAGGATCGGCGAAACGGTCGTCGACACCAACGGCGATCTGGTACCCGACACCCTGGTTCCCGGCGCCTCGAACTTCCTCCCTGGCTTGAAGCCAGAACACTCGCAGCAGAAGGCCGCCGTCTGCTGCAGAGAGTCCGTATGCCACGAGGAGTCCAGCGGCAAGCAGCACTGCTACTGGTACCTTCCGCCGGAGTGCTGGAACATCGCCTGCTATGAAGATGGCACCTAGTACGCTGTCAGCCTAGAAATGGTGGATGTTTTGTAGGGGCGGCCCTATGTGGCCGCCCCTACAGACCAGGTTCCTCCCGGGCCGCCAGGGCGCGGATCCCCGCCGCCGAGAAACGGACCACGTGATCGATCAGCTCAGGCACGGGTAGCCTGCCGTCAGCCTCCTCCGGCGTGCCATCGAAATAGCGCTCCAGGCGCATGAAATGAACCAACTGTCCGACCAGCGAATACGTACAGCGGCGAGCCGTCTCGAGATCGAGACCCGGGTAGGCGGGGATCAGCGCCGCGGCCAGCTCCTCGTGCACAGGCGTGATGATCTCCTCGGCGAACATCCGCTGCCGCAGATGGGGCTCGACCATCTCGCGCCACATCAGCCGCCGCCACGTCGGGCCGCCCGCAGCAGGACTTCCAGGGAGATTCCCTCCTCTGCCCCGGTCCGCCGGATCACCGCCAGCCGCTGCTCTCGGATGGCCTTCAGCCCGTAGGGCGGCAGACCCGTAGCCCAGGGCGCGAGCCCTGGGACCGAGCACCTCCGAACCTCCCGAGCCCCGTCAGGGGCGGCAGAATTCCGAGAGCCTGGAAGAGTCTGCCGCCCCTGACGGGGCTCATGGATTCTTTGGCTCCGCCGTCCCAGGGCTGACGCCCTGGGCTACGGGTCTGCCGCCCTACGGGCTCACTGGATGGGCGCCGCGTGGCCCGTTCGACCTGAAGGTCAAGGTAGGTGACCTTCGGCGTGTACCCGTGGCCCCGCGGGGCCAACCGTCTGCCCCCCAGGTCAGGCTCTTGACCTGCGGGGCCACTCTCTCGACCTGCGCCGTGTCCCGGCTGCCCCATGGGGTAGGCGTCTCGCCCCGCGGGTCGGAGGCTCGACCTGGGGGATGAGAGCTTCGACCTGAAGGTCAGCCGGTTCGCCCCGCGGGTCAGACGATCTGCCCCGCAGGTCAAGACGGACCCGGCGCAGGTCGAAACGCCCACGCCGGGCCCCCACCGTCGGCCGGGGAGGTCGAACGGCAGACTTCGGAGGGCCAGCGCGCGCCGCTTGATCTTGGAGCTCGCCCGAGAGAGTACGCCTGGCTCCCAGAAAGGCAGACGAGAATCATGGTGGAGAGTTTGCCGACCAAGCGCTCGCGTCCCCGCTCTCGAAACCATCCTGGAAGATGAGTTGGGTCCGGAACTCGGCCACGCATATCTTGTCAAAACTGGCGTCTACGATGCCGTCGATACAGTCCGAGTCACCCGACCATGCGAAGAAGACCGAGTTCGCTCCTGGTATCGGCGCTAGAGTGACCTGGGTTCCGAAGGAATAGGCCTCGCTGCAGTCGCTTCCGCAGTTGATCCCCCCCGGTGTGCTCGTCACCGTCCCTGAGCCAGTCCCGGCACGACTCACAGTCAACGTCACGAACTGCGGGTTGAACAATGCCGTGCAGGTCTTTGCGGACTGCATGGTCACCACGCCGTCCGAACAGTCCGGATCTCCAGACCAGCCCGCGAAGGCCGAGCCCATTGCAGGGGTTGCCGTCAAAGTCACCTGCGTTCCGTGGTTGTAACCCTCGGTGCAGTCCGCTCCGCAGTTGATTCCCACGGGTGCGCTCGTCACGGTTCCAGAACCGTTGCCGGAACGAGTCACCGTCAACGTCAAAACCTGAACGTTGAAGAGAGCAACGCAGGATCTCGCAGACTGCATCGTCACGATGCCGTCGGTGCAATCCGGGTCCCCGGACCAACCGGCGAAGGCGGAGCCCGTTTCCGGAGTCGGCGTCAGGGTTACCTGCGTTCCCTGGGCGTAGCCCTCCTCACAGTCAGTCCCGCAGTCAATTCCCACAGGGATGCTCGTGATGAGCCCGCCACCGGTGCCACCAGCGTCTACAGTCAAGGTGGGCAGATCCTTCACGACCAGACGCCGGATCTCGTCGTTCTTTGGAAGTCCTGTACCGATCCTGAACTGATTCATCCCAAGGAAGTAAGTCCGACTTCTACGCAAGAACCCGCAAGTTTGCAAATTCAAAACGTCTACCCCAGAACGCGTCCCGGAGGACACATACAACTGATTTGCTTTTGAGATAGTGAGATTGTCTGCCAGATCGATCAAAGTGCAGGAGCGCTCCTGAAAACCCGAGGTCTCGATGGCAGTAATGCCACCTCCACGATTCGCGGGGTTGCCCGAGCTTCCCACGACTGCACACTCGCCCTGAGAGGAAAAAACCAATTCCCCGGCGAAGTCACCGGGAACTTGAACCAAGTTGATTCGATTCAATGCAGCCGTGTCATAGAATCCTACCAGAAAAGCGTTGCCTCCATAACTGACCCGCCCCAAGATCGCGCCATTCGGCGAAACTGAAAGGTCGCTGATAAAACTCCGCTCAAAGGGAACGGAGATCGAGCTCGCCATGAGGCTTACCCGGTCAATTTTTATGACGCTGGTGTTGCTCGTTCCACAGAAAATAAACTGGCCATCCATTGTGATCGCGGGGCCTCCGGGTATCGGGTTACCACCAAGAGAACTACCCGTAACGATACTGACCGGCAGATGGGCCGACAAGAGCGCGCTGGAGGACCTATCTACAATCTCGTTGGCCGAATAGAGAAAATCCCCCAGAGGACCAACCAGGAAAGCATTGGCCGGAAGGTCTGACGAAAATGGCAGAGGTCCTCCGGGTGGACCCACGACAGAATGGCTCGAAGTGGTTATCACTGCACGCGATTGAGTATAGATTTTAGTCCCGTCAGTGGAGATTCCGCGTACGTGCTGCTGATCGATCACCCCCAGGAAGACGCCGGAATCGAGATTGATCACGATGGTGCCTGGCAGCGCGGGGGCCACTGAATCCACGTAGAGAAGCCTCTCCTCCGCTGTCGAGAAGCTAGGATCTTTGTCGATCGTCCTCGACGTGATCGTCTCCGCCCCATTGGGCGCGACCAGCCGCAGCTCGATCAAGTTCGGTCCTACTGCCAAGGCCTGCGCTGCTGAAAGGGGATAACGGGTGGCGAAAGTGCCTCCGGTATCGACCACGATCTCGGTGCCATTGACGAACGCTTGACTGCCCTTCTGGGTCGTACCAGTGACCAGGAAGGCTGAAAGATTGGTCTTCACGATCTCCGGCAGGGAGGAGAAGTCGATCCGCCGTAGTGGGGTGGTGAGGCTTGGAGGTGTCTGAGCTCCGGCCAGGAAGGCACGCCGCAGAACGTGGTAGACCTCCCGAGGGTTGCGGTCAATGTCCGTGAGCCCGAAGTACTCCTCATTGGCGAAATCGTCAGGATGACCTCCTACGAGCAGGAAACCAGAAGTCTGCTGCGACCCTGAAGGTTGTACCTTCCACCACTCATCGCTCAACTCGAAGACCGTACCGCCCAACGCCACTTGGCCAGGATCGACTGCCGAGAGGTTCCCGACGATCTCATTCCACAGCGACAGATCCCACGCTTTCTGTGCTCGCTCGTCAGCGGCGCCGTCGGGCGGGTTCGAGCGCGCACAACTCGAGAAGAACGAGTCCGTGCCAAACTCGCCCACGAACATGGGTTTCGTGGAGATGGAGGCCCACTGCCCGAAAAGCGTGCCGAAGCTCGAGCCCCGGTAGATGTTGAGTGCCCAGATGTCGACGCTGGGAGCCACGTCATTGACGTAGTGCTGAGTGTCGACCAGACGAAGGCCATCACCGTCAATATCGATGTCGCCGTAGCTGGTGGCCACGGGGTGGTTGGAGTCGAGCGACTTGATCAGGGCTGCTGCCGTCTCGGTGCGTTGCGCTGCATTGGCTACCGAGCTAGCGGCTCCGTAGTACCGGTTGATGTTCCACTCATTGCCAAGCAGCCACATGAGCACCGCGGGATGGTTCTTGTAGAAGTTCACTGCCGCCGAGATGCGCGACGTGTTGTTGACCGCATCGTCTACCGTCATGACGACCATGATGCCGCGGGCGTAGAGATCGTCAAGGATCTGCAGGCCGGCGGATCCAAGCGTCGCATCTACGCCGGGATCGATCAATATCCGGACAGTATTGGCATTCATGCCCGCCAGGAGTGGAATATCCGTGGCTGCCCAGTTCATGAGCTCCGGCCGCCGTACCGTGGCATTGTTGGGGTCAGCCGCAGAGGTGGTCGTACCCCGACTCGCGGGCGACCAGACGACTCCCTTGAGGACGTACGGTGCGGCCGGAGCGAGGCTACCGTCGGGATTGCGCTTCTGGACGATGAGTTGCCGGCCGGAGACCTGAACGATGCTCGGTCCGACAGCGAACAGCGGGGCGGTAATTGCAGAGAGTAGTGCCGTAAGAATGAGTCGGCGGGAAGTCGCTTGCAAGAGCATGGCATCCTCCTGTCACGATAGAGATCGTTGACATGGGCCGCCCCTCCTCCAGAATCCATGAAGGTCAAAGTCGAAACATAAACATATGTTTCTACGGGACGGATTTATCTGTAGTTATTGTACTACGAAACGATCGCAGCAGGAGCTCGCAAGGGATTTCCGGTCAGAGCACCGGAGCAGTGCGGCAGGTCTCTACGTTACGAGGGCGAGGACGCTCACGTCCTCGCCCAGTCCAAACCTCAGAACCTTCTCAGAGGCCCTCCTGCCCCCGATTCCGATCCCGCAACGACGCCCAGATCAGCCACAGTCCACCCAGGACGAGCGCGAAGGGCCAGAGGTCCACGATCCACTCCAGGCGGATGTCGAAGTACTCCTCGAGCAGGGCGACCGTGCCGATCAGGACGAGGATGACCCCCGCCAGCGCGCCGCCCTGGCTGGCCCGCGGGTGCCGGGGCAGGTCGACCAGCCCGAGGTCTTGGGCGTAGCCGTAGTTGATCAGCGTCGCCTGGCGGTAGGCGTCGATCACGTTGAAGAGCCAGAAGAAGGCGATCCCAAACGCGAACTCGTCATGTTTGTTGGCGGTGATGGCGAACAGGCTCATGACGATGAGGAAGAAGGTGAAGCCCCGCACGTACAGGCCGCAGTAGATGTGGCCCAGCCCCGGGAAGGCGGAGAGCAGAGCCGCCAGGATGGGGTTCTTGCGGCCGAGCATCGGCAGGGCCGCGGCGGGAGCGGGAGCAGGGCCGGAGGCGGCAGCCGCCGGCTCGGCGGTGGCGGTATGCCAGTTTTCTGCGGGGTTCATTGCGGTCTCCTTGAAGACCCGGCGGATTCGTCCTCCGGGTCCGGGTTCGTGAAGTCTTCGGGAACGATGGTGGACAGACGGGCGGACAGGCCGTTGAACGACTCGGAGACGGAGCGCCGGGCAGCGCTGTAGGCCGCCACGGCACCGGTGCGCAGCTTGCCGATCTCCGCCCGTCCCTCTTCGCCCGTGCGGCGCAGGAGCGGGCTCACTTCCTCCCGGACGGCACCGAGGGCTTCGAGGCCGCGGTCCGTGCCCCGGACGAAGAACGGCCCCAGCAGCAGCGCCAGCACGGCGCTCGCGGCCACGGCATAGCGCGGAGTGAGCAGCCAATTCGGAGGCACCGGTGGTGTCAAGAGGGCCGGCTCGGCAAGTGCGCTCAGGCGTCCGGAGAGAGCGGGCGGCACCGCCAGCCGGGGCACGGGGAACGGCAGGACGGCGCCCTCGGTGGGAGCGGCGGTCTCCCGCAGGCTCTTCCGGAGACCGGCGGGCAACGGCAGGCGCACCCCGGCGGCGGTCTCCATCGCAGCGGCGAAGGCATCGCACTCGCGGCAGACTCCCCGATGCGGATGGGACGGTCCCGATCCCGGTGTGAAGCGGGCTCGGAAGCGGCGGCAGGACCAGCTCAGCATGGCTCCGCCTCCAGGGCCGGTACCAGGGTGGACGCCCCCTGCGGGCCTAGCTTCGCGGTGACGCGGCCGGCGAGCTCGAGGCGGGCGCGGTGGAGCCGCGACTTGACCGTGCCCACCGGCAATTCCAGGAAAACCGCGGCCTCCTCCAGGCTCCAGCCCTGGAGATCGCGCAGCACCACCACCTCCGCCATCTCCTCGGACATCTCCTCGAGACCGCGGTAGACCGCCCGGAGCTGCTGCCGCTTCTGGGCCTCCGCCTGGGGATCGTCGCAGGCGGGTAGCCGTTCCAGCAACTCCTCGGAAAGGGCGGTGGAGCGGCTCTCCCGGCGGGCCCGGCGGTAGTGATCGATGCACAGGTTGCGCGACAGGCGCATCGCCCAGCCGGCGAGCGGCACGTCGCCGCGGTAGAGGCGAAGGTTCTGGTAGAGGCGCAGGAAGATCTCCTGCGTGAGATCCTCGGCGTCCGCGGACGAGCCCGCGAAATGGAAGGCCAGGTTGTAGACGCGCTCGCCATAGAGCGCCAGCAACTCCTCCCAGGCGTCCGCACGCCCGTTCGCGGCTCGGCGGGCGAGGAGGAGATCGGGGGAAGAGGGCAGGGCGGTCATGGGGGTCTCATCTATTCAAGACGAAAACGGTGAGAAAAAGGTTCGCGGGGCGGCGCCCGGGCAGAGACGGATCGCGCCGTGAAGGGCCCTCATCACCCCGGCCCTCTTCTCCCCGCCTCCCTCCCGCCGTCCGGGAGAAGAGGGAGAGGTTTGTCGAAGAGAGCCCCGGCGGCCGGGGAGGGAGGCGGGGAGAGAAGGGGGTAGGGGGTTATGAGGGGGCCGGCCCCGAAGTAGAATCAGGCCGCCCCATTCTTTCTCTCCCTTGGAGACCCTTGGCATGAACCGACCCTGGCCGCGGCCCCTCGCCCTCCTCCTGCTCTGCCTCCTCCCGCTCCTCCAAGCGTGCGCGGCCTCGACGGCGCCGGTGGCGAGGCCCCAGCCGCCCGAGGCCGCCGCCAAGGCCATGGAGACGAGCGGCAAGCGCTTCCGCATCCTGCAGATCAACGACGTCTACAAGATCGAGGGGCTCGAAGGCGGTGCGGTCGGCGGGCTGGCCCGCGTCCGCACCCTGCGGCGGACGCTGGAGAAGGATGGGCCCGTCCTCCTCCTCCATGGGGGCGATTTCCTCTTCCCCTCGGTGATGAGCAAGCAGTTCAAGGGCGAGGCCATGGTCGAGACCATGAACCTCCTCGACGGCGCCGCGGGCACCGACGATCACCTCATCGTCACCTTCGGCAACCATGAGTTCGATCAGTCCACCCCGGACATCCTCCAGGCCCGGCTGGCCCAGAGCGAGTTCCGGTGGGTCGACTCCAACACCTACTACAAGGCCTCCGCCGCCGCTCGGCCGGAGCCCTTCCACCGGCGCTTCCCCAACGTCCACTCGACGATCGTCGAGGACGTCGCGGGCGCCAAGGTCGGCTTTCTCGGCCTCACCCTGGACGACGCCCTGCAGAGCTACGTCCATTACGACTACGCCCTGGACGCAGCCCATCCGGAGCTCAGCGCCCGCAACGCCGCCGTGCGGGCCGCCATCAGCCATCTGGAGGAGCAGGGGGTGGACGTCGTCATCGCCGTCACTCACCAGAACCTCGCCGACGACGTCCGCCTGGCGCAGGACTTCCCCGAGATCTCCATCATCATCGGTGGCCACGAGCACATCCACCAGGAGCAGTGGGTGGGCAAGACCCTGATCACCAAGGCCGACTCGGACGCCAAGACCGCCTACGTGATCGACGTCGACGCCACCGTTCCCTGCGAGCCGCGCCTCCAGGCCCGCCTGCTGCCCCTCGACAAGAAGGTCGAGAAAGACCCGGCCGTCCAGCAGACCGTGGACAAGTGGACGGACAAGCTGGCGGCCGCCATCCCGGACTACAGGACGGTCTACGGCACCACCGTCAACGCCCTGGAGGGCGAGGAGCCCGCCATCCGCGGCCGCGAGACCGCCCTGGGCAACTGGCTGAGCGACGTGGTGCGCGAGAAGATGAAGACCGACGTGACCTTCATCCAGGGCGGCTCCATCCGCATCAACGACAACATCCTGGCCGGCGGCGAGATCCGGGGCGAGCACCTGGCGGGCATCTTCTATTACGACTCGACCCTTTACGCCTTCGAGCTCACCGGCCAGCAGCTCCTCGACATCCTGAGCAACGCCGTCTCCTTCGCGGACTCCGGAGCCGGCCGGTTCCTCCAGGTCGCCGGGGTCCGCTTCGAATATCAACCCGTGGAGGGCGGCTTCAGGGTCACCAAGGCCGAGGTCAAGAAGGCCGGGGGCGCGGGCTACGAGCCCATCGACCCGAAGGCCACCTACACGGCTTCGACCCTCGACTATCTCTGGAAGAATGGCTACAAGGAGGGTTTCCCGATGTTCGCCAGCGGCGACCCCAAGGGCGGCAAGAGCCCGGCGCCGATCAACGGCAGCGGCGGGGCCAATCTCTCCTGGCGGACGACCACGGAGGAGTGGCTCAAGGCCAACCCAAAGATCACCTCCGCCGTCGAGGGCCGCATCGTCCGGCAGAACCCGTAATCCCGAGGAGGCGCCGCCATGCCCGAGAGCACCTTTCGAACCTCCTGCGTCGAGCGCTTCCTGCGCTACGTGACCTTCGACACTCAGTCGAAGGAGGGCTCGCAGACCTACCCCAGCACCGCGAAGCAGCTCGACCTGCTGCGCCATCTCGTCGACGAGCTGAAGGCGATCGGCCTCGCCGATGCCACGCTCGACGAGCACGGCTACGTGATGGCCACCATCCCGGCCACCACCTCGCGGACGGACGTGCCCGTGATCGGCTTCATCGCCCACGTCGACACCTCGCCCGAGATGAGCGGCGCCGGGGTCAAGCCCATCGTTCACCGCAATTACCAGGGCCAGGATCTCGTGCTGCCGGACGACCCCACGGCCGTGCTCCGCCCTTCCCACATCCCCTACCTGCGCGAGCGGATCGGCGACGACATCATCACCGCCTCGGGCACCACCCTCCTGGGCGCCGACAACAAGGCCGGCGTCGCCGAGATCGTGGCCGCGGCCGAGTACCTGATGGCCCACCCCGAGATCCCCCACGGGCCCATCCGCATCGGCTTCACGCCCGACGAGGAAGTCGGCGAAGGAACGAAACACTTCGACGTCGCGAAGTTCGGCGCCAAGTATGCCTATACGGTGGATGGAGGAGCGCGCGGCGAGATCGAGATGGAAAGCTTTGCCGCCGACGCGATGACGATCACCTTCGTGGGCTTCAACACCCATCCGGGCTATGGCAAGGGAATTCTTAACAACTCGATCAAGATCGCGGCGGATTTCCTCTCGCGCCTGCCCAAGGACAGCCTCTCGCCGGAAACCACGGAAGGCTACGAGGGCTACGTTCATCCCTACCTGATGACCGCGAGCGTCGAGCGCACCTCGGTCAAGCTCCTGATCCGCGACTTCAACACTCCGGGGCTCCAGGAAAAAGAAACCTTTCTCGAAGGGCTCGCCCGCGACACGGTCTCGGCCTGGCCCGGCGCCTCGCTGGACATCAAGATCGAGGAGAGCTACCGCAACATGCGGGAGGTGCTGGACCAGTTCCCCGGCGTGGTCGAGAACGCCCGAGAAGCCATCCGCCGCGCCGGCATCAAGACCCTCGAGCGGCCCATCCGCGGCGGCACCGACGGCTCCAAGCTCAGCTTCATGGGCCTCCCCACCCCCAACCTCTTCGCCGGCGAGCAGAACTTCCACTCCCGCCTCGAATGGGTCTCGGCCCAGGACATGGAGAAGGCGGTGGAGGTGATCGTGAATCTGTGCCGGGTTTGGGAGGAGAGGGGGGTAGGATAATGCACCTCCCCGCTTACCCACGTACCTCCAGACGAGCACGCTCGTATCACGTCTCTGAAGTTCGTTCCGGGGGTCTCCGCTGCACCCGAAGCCTGCATGGCGGAACGATGTGACGGTTGAAGGAATTGGCGAGAGCGAGCGATTCCTCCGCCCCGGAGACGCCCCGACGCGGGAGGCCTCCGAGACCTCTTCGTGACCCGTCTGGGGTCGTCTCTACGGTGCGTTGGAGGCAGGCCGGACGAACGGGGTTGAGGGCACGGTGTCGCCTTGACCCCACCCTCCGCCAACGCGTTATCGCCCCGTAGAGACGACCCCAGACGAGTCACCCCTACCGCTTCGGAATCGACAATGTCGGGGCGTCTCCGCGGCGGGGAAAAAGTGGAATCTCACCACCACCTCCCGACGTCACAGTTCCCCATATCCGGAACGAACTTCGGGGACGTAGGGCTAGTTGCTCAGGCTGGGCACAGGGCGTAAACTAGGCGTCGACCTCGCGTAGAGCCTAAGCTAGGCGGGGTGGACTAGGTTAGGCTATTCGAAAGGGGAGTTGTTGACAATGGCTGACGAGATCTCTGTTGAAGGAGAGGTACGGGAACCCAAAGCTAAGAAGATTGTTAAGAACAAACCAGAAGGGGTATCTAAAGGAAAAAAGCCGCGGGCTAAAAGGAAAGCAACTCCAAAAACGACCTCCCGCCAAACAACTAAAGTCCAATATCCGAAACACTCTGTCGAGTCTGCGCTTCGAATCCCTCGTGCGATCCTCGAACAGAATGCAGGAAAGGAGTGTTCTGAGGCGGAAGCCGCAGGATTTCTCGGAGTTCGGCTCTCGGGATCAATCGGAGTAGAGATAAGTTCTGCCAGAAAGTATGGCTTTCTCGAGCGACCGTCGCCAGGGCGCGTCTCTATAACAGAGTTATCGAAGAAGGTACTGCGCCCCCAGCGGCCTAATGAAAAATTGGAGGCACTGCGCCAAGCCGTCCTTAATGCTCCCGTAATTTCGGATGTGTATAGACACTACCGCGGAGAGAACCTTCCTGACCAGCAGTTTTTTGACAATGCCCTTGTAGATAATTTCAAGATCCCTGTGACGAGCCTCTCTGAATTTAAAGAGATATTCTCCGCATCCCTTAAAAGCGCTGAACTTCTAGAAGAGCATGGCGGTAAATTTCGCGTCATTGACGTCGCGCAGCAGGGACTTGCCGCTGACCCACGAGACACTCTCAGAAAGCTTGGGAAGGCCGTCAGCATTGGGGACAATGATGCATGTTTTGTCGTTATGCCATTCGCCTTGCCACTTGGCGATCATTACCACCTAATCTATGAACCTGCGATAAAAAAGGCTGGCCTAAAGGCAATTCGCGCCGATGACGACATCTTTGCCACTGGCAAAATCATCGATCAAGTCTGGAGTGGAATCAATGGGGCGAAGGTTCTTGTAGCTGAACTAACCTCAAGGAACCCTAACGTCTTCTACGAGCTAGGCCTAGCTCACGCACTACACAAACCGGTAGTGCTCGTTTCGGCAAACGAGGAGGATGTGCCCTTCGATGTGCGCCACATTCGCGTGATCTATTATGATATTCATGACCCATTCTGGGGCGAAAAACTAATCAACAAGGTTGCAGAGAACATCTTGTCTGCCCTCCGCAACCCAGAGGAGGCAATTTTCGAGGGTATAAGGTCGCGAACTTAGCCGCCCAACTCCACGGTCGAGAAACTACAAGCGAGGCACCGCACGTGGGCCAAAGAATGAATCTGCCCAAAATCAAACCAGGAGACTTAATGGAGATAAAGGTAATTATCCACGAAGCAGAAGAGGACGGTTATTGGGCTGAAACTCCAGCCATTCCTGGCTGCGCCACTCAAGGCGAATCTTTCCAAGAGCTACTCGCCAACATCTACGAAGCCGTCGAAGCATGTCTTTCCGTTGAGCCGGCATAACCGGAAGAGAGTTTCCCATAAGGATCCGACGACCATGAACCCCCGCACGACGCAACTCTTCGAACACCTCGACCACCATCGCGCCAACCTCCGCAAGACCGTCGACGAGATCCCACCGGAGCTGCGGCACCGCCGGCCAGCCCCCGAGCGGTGGTCGGCCGTTGAAATCCTCGAGCATCTGGCTCTGGTGGAACGCCGGTTGACGTACCTGTTCAACCAGTGGCTGGCCGAAGCTCGCGAGACGGGACTGCCCCCCGAAGGTGAGACGGATCCCGGCCCCGCGGTGAACCTCGAGATCGTGCTCAATCGCGGCTATCAGGTCACGGCCAGCGAGGCGGTCCAGCCCCATGGGAAGCTCGACGAGGCGGCGGCGTGGACCGCCCTGGAGGAGGCGCGGCGCGATCTCAAGGCGCTGGTCCAGGATTGCGAGGGACTGCCGCTGGGCGGGATCGTCCGCCCGCACCCCAATCCCGCGCTCGGGCGCCTCAACTTCTATCAGTGGGTCGAGTTCGTGGGCTGGCACGAAGCGCGGCATACCGCCCAGATCGGCGAGAACGGCTCTTTGCTGGGCGCCTCCCTCTCTTCTCTTCCTCACCTCCCTCCCGAGGACGCCGCCGCGTTCGAAGCCGACCTCACAGACCTCCGGCGAGAGCTGGATCAGATTCCACCACGAGATCCATGGGAATCTTGAAGCAGGCCGTTCTATAGGGATGCCCGCCCCGGCGGCACTCTTTCCACCAGGGGCGGCAGTAAGCCGGTATACTTCCCCGGGATGGCCCCACGCTTCGACCCCGACCGCCTTACGCTCGACCTGTCCGTCGCCGATCTTCTGGATGGTCCCATGATGCGGAGCCTCGGCTTCTCCAGCCGGGGCGGCTACGAGCGGATGTGGCTGGGCCAGGCCATCCATGGGCGGTACCAGGAGCAGGCGCTCGAGGGCGATCTCACGTACCGGCGGGAGGTGGTGATCTTCCATACCTTCGAGCACCGGGGGTGGAAGGTCACCGTCCAGGGCCGGGCGGACGGCATCCGCAAGGAGCCCGACGGCTCGCTGGTGGTCGAGGAGATCAAGTCCGTCCGGCGCGGCGGGCAACTGCCGCCTCCCGTGCGCGAGAGCTACCAGCGCCAAGCCCTCCTCTACGCCTGGATGCTCTCCCAGACCGAGACGGTGCCCGTGCGCGCCGAGCTCGTGCTGATCGCCATCGGCAGCGACGACACCGAGCGCGAGACCCTGCAGCCCGACCTCCGGATGCTCGACGCCTCCGTCCGCCGCCGGGTCAACGGCATCGTCCACGCCTGGGAGGCCGAGCGCCGGCGGGCCTCCGAGCGGCATGAGGCGGCCGAGCGGCTCGCCTTCCCCTTCGGCGGCACGCGGCCCGGGCAGGAGCTGATCCTGGCCGCCGTCGAGACCGCGGTCGCCAACCGCGAGCACCTCCTGCTCCAGGCCGCCACCGGCATCGGCAAGACCGTGGCCGCCCTCTATCCCGCCCTGAAGTACGCCCTGGCCAACGACAAGCGCTTGTTCGTGCTCACCGCCAAGAACACCCAGCAGCAGATGGCGACCACCGTGCTCGCCCTGCTCAACCAGGACGCTGCCTTCCGCTCCCTGCGCCTGCGGGCCAAGGCGAAGATGTGCGCCAACGACCAGATCCTCTGCCACGAGGAGTATTGCCGCTTCGCCAAGGATTACGGCCTCAAGCTCGCCACCACGGGAGTGCTCGGCAAGATCTACGCGGACCATCCCGCCATCGAGCCGGACGATGTCTTCCGCGCCGCCAAGGAGGCCGAGGTCTGCCCTTTCGAGGTGAGCCTGGAGCTGTCGAACCGGGTGCAGGTCACGGTCTGCGACTACAACTACGTCTTCGATCCCTATGTCTCCCTCTCCGGCTTCGCGGCGGACGAGGACCTCTCGGACGTCCTGCTGGTCATCGACGAGGTCCACAACCTGGTGGATCGGGGGCGCGGCTACTACAGCCCGGAGCTCTCCTCCGCCAAGGCCCGCCGGGCGGCCGAGGCCATCGGGCGCTGGGGCGAGCCGATCCACATGCGGATCGAGACGCTCTGCCTGCACGTCGCCGCCCTGATCGACGGAACGGTCGCCGACGCCCTGGAAGAGGGGCCGCCGGGGGACCGGGCCGTCGAGTGGCCGCTGCCGGAGGACCGCTTCTGGCGCCTCCGCCCGCAGCTCGACGCCGCCTTCATCGACTACCTGGAGCACCAGCGCGAGACGCGCACCTTCCGTCCCGAGGACCCGTTCGTCGAGCTGTACTTCGACTTCCTGCGCTTCCTGAACGGGCTCGCCGTCTCCGACGCCGCCTTCAGCCACTACGTCGAGTACAAGAAGGGGGATGGCCGCCTCAAGATCCTGTGCAAGGACCCCAGCCGTTTCCTGGGCGGCGTGATCGACCGCACGCACGCGACGATCGGGCTCTCGGCCACGCTTTCGCCGCCGGAGTTCTACACCGGCCTCCTCGGGTTCCAGACGGGCCGTACGGCGTTCGTCGAGATCTCCAACCCCTTCCCGGTGGAGAACCGTCGCGTGGTGATCGATTCGACGGTCGCCACCACCTGGCGGGAGCGGCCGGCCAACTACGAGCGCATCGCCGAGCGCCTGGCCAATTTCGCGGACTCGGTGCCGGGCAACTGCCTGGCGCTCTTCCCGAGCTACGCCTTCCTCGCGGAAGTCACGGGACGGATGCGCCTGCGCGGCAAGCGCGTCCTCGTGCAGCGCCAGGCGGACAACGAGCAGGAGCGCGACCTCCTGCTCCAGGCCCTGCGCTCGGCCGTCTTCGGCGACGTCCTGCTGGTCGCCGTGGCGGGCGGCGTCTTCGCAGAGGGGGTCGACTACCCGGGCGAGGTGCTCAAGGCGGTAGCCGTGGTGGGTCCCTGCCTGCCGGCGATGACGCTGGAGCAGCAGCTCCTCAAGGATTATTACCAGGACCGTTTCGAGAAAGGCTTCGAATACTCCTTCGTGGTGCCCGGCATGACCCGCGTCGTCCAGGCCGCCGGCCGCCTCATCCGCTCACCGGAGGACACCGGCGTCATCGCCCTCTTCGACCAGCGCTTCCTCCACGCCCCCTATCGCGACTACCTCCCTGGCGACTGGCTCCCCGAGGAGGGGGCGGGAGCGCTGGTGGGCAATCCCGCTGAGGTGGCGGAGGAGTTTTTTCGGGCGCTGAGCCTGCGGAGCATTGGGAGATAGGAGTATCCTTGGAGGCACGGGAGGCAGGAAGGCTTCCAGAAATCATCCTCGGGAGATAGAATTCACCATGGCCCGACGACACGCCGTTATCTTCGAAGAGGACCTCCGGATTCCCGAGGACGCCTTCACGTTCGAGGGTTTCCAGAGGTGGGTGGAGTCCGAAGAGTTTCCGACGTCCGGGCGAATCGACTACCTGGGAGGGATTGTCGAAGTTGATATGAGCCCGGAAGACCTCTTCACCCACGGTACGGTAAAGACGGCGATCACTTCCAAGCTCCACGTGCTGGTGGCTGAATCCGAGTTTGGGCACGTCTTCTCGGACACTACCCGCCTAGCATCCCGATTCGCGGATCTCTCCGTAGAGCCCGACGTCATCGTCATCCTCGGGAGCTCATTGGATGCGGGGAAGGTCCGTTTGACTCCCGCGAGCCGAAAAGGTCCGGATCGTTATTCCGGTCTGGACGGAGCCGCCGATGTCGTCGTGGAGATCATCAGCGACAGCTCGGTCAAGAAGGATACGCAGCGCCTGCCCCCTCTCTACGCGTCAGCGGGTGTTCCAGAGCTCTGGGTCGTGGATGCACGGGGAGAGGATCTGCGCTTCGACGTTCACGAGCTCCGGGATGGTCAATACGTGCGCCTCGACGCGGATGTCGAGGGCTGGATCCGCTCACCAGGGCTCGGCCATGCCTTTCGCCTGATCCGGCGGAGCAGCGACCGTCCTGGGGTCTGGCGCTATACGCTTCAAGCCCGGGAAGTCTGAAGATCCGGGGCTCAAAGCTTGTTCCTGAGAGAGGATACAAATGCAAACCCACGTTGACGTAGATCGCGACCTGCTTCAGGCAGCCCAATCTGCTACGGGTCTGGAAACCGAGCGAGCCGTCGTGGAAGCGGGGCTCCGGCTCCTGGTCCAGTTGAACGCCCAGGAACGATTCCGGGATCTGCGAGGCAAGGTCGCTTGGGATGGTAATTTGGAGGAGTCCCGGCGCAGCCGCTTCCTGGAAGGCCAGGAATGATTCTCGTTGACGCGACGGTCTAGATGGACTATCTGAACAGCGCGGTCAGCGGTGATTGATCGCGACGTGGTGCTCGCGAAGCTCGACACCATCGATCGCTGTCTTGCCCGGATCGAAAAGGTTCATGGAGAAAGGGGCGGAAATCTCCTGCCCATTGATGTTGATGACATCACGGCACTGAATCTCCAGCGCGCCATCCAGGCTGCCATCGACCTCGCAACCCACGTCGTGGCCGCGGAAAGCTACGGCAGTCCGGACTCGATGGCAGATGCCTTTACTCTGCTCGAACGGCGAGGAGTCATCGATTCTGGCCTTACTGACCGGCTGCGCCGGTTGGTGGGATTCCGTAACATCGTCATCTACGAGTACCAGTCCATTGACCCTGCCGTCGTCGAAACGATCGTCGAACACCATCTCGGGGATCTGCGGGGTCTGGGTGCTCGGATCGTAGAGACCTTCGAGCTTTCGTAGCTCAGCCCGAGCGCCCCGCGAGATAGCAAGGACTCCGGATCGCCTGCTCAAAATCCTCCCGCCGCAGGAAAGGCCAGACGCCCACCTCCCCTCGGGTGCCCATCCAGCGCATGTAGAAGCGGCTCCCTCCGCGCAGCGTCAGAAGCCCCGTCACCATCCACAACAGCTCCTGCCAGAGTGTCGGTGTGGGCCACTCGTAGTCGAGATCATTTTTCAGGAACAGAATCATCCGCGCGATCTCGCGACGTGCTTCTCTCGGCAGGCGATTACTGCCGGTCAGCCGGTGCTCGTGGAGATCCGAGTAAAGGCCTGAGGCTCCCCGATCGAAAATTTCCGTCACCGCTGGATCCGGGGAGCCGAGCGGCTGCCGATCCTCGAATTCATCGTTGGTGATTCGGCCCGTCGCCAATCGCCGGATCAGCAGGGCCGTGATGTCTCTGGCGTCTCGATCAATTATCGTCGTTCTACTCAAGTGATGCTCCGGTCGTCGTGCCTGGATCGGCTGGCCCAGACGAGGAGGGCGGAGATGACGGCGAGCAACGGATAAAACAGGAACAGCGCGACATAGCCGAGGATTCTACGATTCCTCTTGGCCTTTCGAAAGTAGGTCTGATCCTCGGCGGAATCCTGCTCGCCGGGCTCGATCCTGGCGGCGAGGAGTTCCCGGGCTTCCTCCAACTGCTCGATGGGAACCTCGAGCCGGACGCCGGCCATGGCGGGGATGTAAAGCCAGTTCAAGCCCGCGATGTTCTCATCGAGAGTACGGGGGCTCAGACCTGCCGATTCAAGGATCGCGTGCACTGCATGCGTCTCGGTAAGACTCATGTAGCGACCGACGGTGGCGTACTCGGCCATTTCCTGCTCCCCATCGATCGCGCTCATCGATTGGCGCGGCTCTGCGCCAGCAACCAAATCGAGGAAGGCGGGATCGTCATAGGTGCGGCTCCAGGCGTCATGCCCGGCGTCGGGATAGATGGTGACACGAACCCGCCCCCGAGCAGCGTTCGAGGCGGCGACCAAGCTCCTCGGCCCAGGAGACGGGGATGACGTCGTCCTTGCGGCCATGAACGATCCAGACCGGCACGTGCTTCAACCGGCAGACCTCCACGGGATTGCCGCCGCCGCTGATGACCACCAGCGCCGCGAAGCGATTCGGCTGCGCGGTCGAGCCCCGCTCGCCCGAGCCGGGGACCACCAGCACTAGCGGCCGGGTCTTGCCGGTGGGGCTGTAGCCCTCCGGCAGAGAGAGCAGGTACCGGCTGCTCAGCCGCTTCGTGACGGTGGTCTCAAAGGCCTTGGGAGTGAATTGCATGGCCTTCTCCTGAGCAGCGATGGTCCCTCCCGGCCCGAGCAGAAAAGTGGTAAGCAGCAGGATGGTGCCTCGTCTGGACATCGTGATCCTCCGACCACCAGTGGCGGTCCCAAGTCTAGCGCAGGCGAGGAAGCTTCCGTGCGCTCAACCTTGCCGATACCTCACCCTCACGCTACCCTACACCCGTTGACAGACACAGGATTCCCCGAGGAGGCCCACGGCTTGAGCCAGCTCTTGATCCAGCAGTACCTCAACCAGCTCCAGGATCTACGCAGGGTTTCTGGAACGCATCGCGAATCCGTAGTGCGCGAGGCATTCAAGGATCTCCTCAAAGGCTGGGCGAAGGCGCACGACCTGATCTTCGTCCCAGAGTACGAGATCGCCACACCCACGAAAGAGCGCCGATACGTTGACGGAGCGCTACTGCACACTTTGCGCGTGCCCTTCGGCTACTGGGAAGCGAAAGACGAAAAGGACGACCTCGATAGCAAGATCGCCGTGAAGCTTCGGCGCGGCTATCCTCAGGACAACATCATCTTCGAGGACTCGATGCAGGCGGTCCTGATGCAGGCCAGAACGGAGGTGATGCGGTGTGCCGTCGATGACGTCATCGCCCTCGAAAAGCTTCTCCGCCTGTTCTTCGGCTACGCGCGGCCCGAGGTGGCTCAGTTTCGTAAGGCTGTGGAGCAGTTCAAGACGGATCTCCCCGCCGTGCTCGAGGCCCTGCGCGAAATGATCGAAACGGCTCACAGCACCAACCCGAAGCTCCGCCGCGCTGCCCAGGCCTTCCTCGTTCACTCCCAGGAGACCATCAATCCCAGCCTCACCGCCGCCGACGTGCGCGAAATGCTGATCCAGCACATCCTCACGGAGGAGATCTTCGTCGCGGTGTTTCAAGGCACCCCATTCCACCAGGACAACAATGTGGCACGCGAGCTCTACAAGCTCGAAGCCACCTTCTTCACCGGTAACACCAAGTTCCAGACTCTCAAAGGGCTGGCGCCCTACTACGCGGCAATCCGCTCCGCCGCGACTCAGATCGCCACCCACCATGAAAAGCAGAGCTTCCTCAAGGTCATTTACGAGGGCTTCTACAAAGTCTACAACCCGAAAGCGGCGGACCGGCTTGGCGTGGTCTACACCCCGAACGAGATCGTGCGCTTCATGATCGAGAGCGCGGACTGGCTGTGCGAGCACCATTTCGGCCGCAACCTGATCGACAAAGACGTCGAGATCCTGGACCCGGCCACAGGCACCGGCACCTTCATCTGTGAACTGCTGGAGCACTTCCGCGGCCAGCCTGCGAAGCTCAAGCACAAGTATCGCGAGGAACTGCATGCCAACGAGGTGGCGATCCTGCCGTACTACGTGGCAAACCTTAACATCGAAGCGACCTATGCGGCGATCACCGGCGAGTACGAAGAATTCCCAAATCTCTGTTTCGTGGACACGCTCGATAATGTAGGCCTCCACACGGCCGCTTTCGGGACGCAGGGAAGCCTGTTCGGCAGTGTGACGGAGGAGAACGTAGCGCGCATCCGGCGGCAGAACGGTCGCAGGATCAGCGTGATCATCGGCAACCCGCCTTACAACGCGAACCAGCTCAACGAAAACGAGAACAACAAGAACCGGACATACCCGGACATCGACCGTCAGATCAAAACCACCTATATAGCCGAGAGCACAGCTCAAAAAACCAAGCTTTACGACATGTATGCGCGGTTCTTCCGATGGGCGAGCGACCGCTTGGACGCAAATGGCGTGCTCGCCTTAATCACCAACCGAAGCTTCATCGACAGCCGCACATTTGATGGCTTCCGCAAGATTGTTGCGAAAGAATTTCACGAGATTCGAATAGTTGACCTTGGTGGCGATGTCCGCGCTAATACCAAGCTTTCGGGAACAAAACACAACGTGTTTGGGATTCAGACAGGCGTTGCGATCAGCTTTCTCGTGAAGCGCGAAAAGAAGAAAGTCTGTCGGATATTTTACGCACGCCGACCGGAACTGGAGACAGCCGAGGAGAAGCTGACATTTCTCAGCGGAGCGAGAATTGACGCGATGTCGTTCGAAGAAGTACGCCCGGACGAGAGGGGAAATTGGATCAATCAGACGAGCAATGACTTTGACAAGCTCATGCCTATTGCGAGCAAAGAAACAAAAACAGCGAAGAAGACTAGGCAGGAGAAAGCAATCTTTAAGCTGTTCTCGCTCGGCGTAGTGACCGCTAGAGACGAATGGGTATATGGAGAGCACGAAGACCTGGTGCTCTCGAAGATGGGTCACTTGATAGATGTCTACAACAGAGACCTTGCTCGGCTGAAGAAGAAACTAGATGACAGAGACCTGAAGGACCACCTCGACTACTCGATCAAATGGACACGCGCGGTAAAAAATGACCTGCGGCGTGGCGTCAGACACAAAAAGAGCCCTGATCGAATCGTTAGAGCCCTCTACCGTCCATTCAGAAAGCTAGACCTTTACTTTGATCAGAATATGAATGAAATGCAGTACCAGCTACGGGACATCTTCGGGTGGGGGCTCCTCAACAAGGCACTACTGATCGATGTAAGTCGAACTAAAGATTTCAGCATACTTGCGACAGACTGCTTGCCTGACTATCACGTCAACGGTGACTCGATCTGCTTTCCTCTTTTTCGATATGAAGACGGGATTAACTTGACCGAAAATATCACCGATTGGGCCCTCGGCGAGTTCAAGAAGTACTTTCAGCCTGGCCGGGGCAGAAAGGCGCGCCCGATCACCAAGGAAACCATCTTCCAATACGTGTACAGCGTGCTGCACGATCCGGTGTATCGCGAGAAGTACGCACTGAACCTCAAGCGCGAGTTTCCGCGCATCCCCTTCTATTCCGACTTCTGGCAGTGGGCCGATTGGGGCAAGACTCTGATGGACCTGCACATCGGCTACGAGACCATCGAGCCCTGGCCGCTCCAGCGCACCAACATGCTGGACAAGCAATCTCGGAAGGCCGGGCTGGCGCCGAAGGCGATGCTCAAGGCCGACAAGGATGCCGGCGGCATCACGCTCGACAGCGAGACCACCCTCTCCGGTGTCCCGCCCGAAGCCTGGGAGTACCGGCTCGGAAACCGCTCGGCGCTCGAGTGGGTCCTCGACCAGTACAAAGAGAAGAAGCCCAAGGACCCCACCATCCGCGCCAAGTTCGACACCTACCGCTTCGCCGACTACAAGGAGAAGGTCATCGCCCTCCTGGCGCGCGTCACGGCCGTGAGCGTGGCGACGGTCCGCATCACGCGTTCGATGCGCGACGCTCAGCGATAGGCTTTCGGAAACCTGGTAAGACAGATCTCACGCCGTGTCGCGCGCGCGTTCTCCACCAGTGAGGGCGCAGTGCTGCAGCGCCCTCCTCGACCATGGTCGCAATGACTCCGCCTACGGTCGCGGAAGCTCCAACCCAGGTCTCGCATCCCCGCTTCGCGCTGGGCAGGGCACGGAGTATCCTTGCCAAGCCGGTCCCGAGACCGCGACTTCCGTAACTCGGCATCAGGAGATAGAATCCGTCATGGCCCGACGACACGCGATCATCGCTGAAGAGAACCTCCGGATTCCCCAGGAAGCCTCTACCTTGGAGGGCTTCCAGAGATGGGCGCAGTCCGAAGAGTTCCCGGAGAACGGGCGCATCGACTACCTGAGCGGAGAGATCGCAGTCGCCATGAGCCCGGAGGATCTGCACACCCACGGTATCGTCAAGGCAGCCATCCATGCGGCACTGCATCTTCTGGTCGCGGGACGGCTCGGCGAGACCTACGTCGACAGGGCACGGGTGACCTCCCGGTTCGCGAAGCTTTCCGTCGAACCGGATGTGGTGGTCGTCCTGTGGGACTCTCTGAAGAGCGGGCGAGTCCGATACGTTCCAGCCGCTGTGCGAGAGGCGGACCGCTTTTCCGAGATCGAAGGGGCACCCGACGTGGTCGTGGAGGTCGTCAGCGACGGCTCCGAACGCAAGGACACGAAACGCCTTCCTCCCTTGTACGCCCAGGCGGGCATTCCAGAGCTCTGGATCACGGACACCCGCAAGGGCAGGATACGTTTCCAGATCCACACGCTGCAGGACGGCCGGTACGTTGCCGTCGAGGCGGATGGCGACGGCTGGATGCAGTCCCCCAGGCTCGGGCTCGCGTTCCGGCTGATCCGGCAGAAAACGCCGGTCTCTACGTGGCATTACATCCTCGAGCACAGAGAAGCCTGATCCCGCCCTGAAACCTTCCGCTTCTCCTTGCGTATCTGCCATCAGAGTGATATCACTCTGGTATCCAAGAAAGGGAGATACGCACCATGATCCGCGAGAGAGAGTTCAACGGCAGCCCTGGTCTCGGGATGCTGCTGGTGTTCCTGGTCCTGTTCTTCGCCTCCTGCTATGGGCTGTTCCTGAGCTTGCGGGCAGGGGTGGGGCTCGGGGTGCTCGCCGCCGTGCTGCTGATGCTGGTGTCGATCCTGGGCATGGCGGGGCTGTTCGTCGTCAATCCCAACCAGGCCAAGGTGTTGCAGTTCTTCGGCGACTACGTGGGGACGGCCCGGGTGGCGGGCCTGCGGTGGGCCAACCCGTTCTACAGCAAGAAGGTGATCTCGGTGCGGACCCGCAACTTCGAGACGGGCAAGCTCAAGGTCAACGACAAGTCCGGCAACCCGATCGAGATCGCCGCCGTCGTGGTGTGGAAGGTGATCGACACCGCCGAGGCCCTGTTCAACGTCGACGACTACATCAACTTCGTCCACGTGCAGAGCGAGTCGGCCCTGCGGAACCTTGCCACCCACTTCGCATACGTGGCCGACCAGGAGGGCGAGATGGCCCTGTCGAGCCACACCGCGGAGATGTCCGTCGGGCTGGCGCGGGAGATCCAGGAGCGGCTGGAGCAGGCGGGGCTCTCGGTGCTGGAGGCGCGCATCAGCCATCTCGCCTACGCTCCGGAGATCGCGTCCGCGATGCTGCAGCGCCAGCAGGCGAGCGCGGTTGTGGCCGCCCGGTCGAAGATCGTCGAAGGCGCCGTGGGAATGGTGGAGCACGCGCTCGAGATGCTCTCCGCGCGCAAGGTCGTGGAGCTGGACGACGAGCGCAGGGCCGCCATGGTCAGCAACCTGCTGGTGGTGCTCTGCGGCGACCGCCATCCCCAGCCGGTGATCAACGCCGGAAGCCTCTACCACTAGGGGGGTCCGGCTCTTGGCGGAACGGAAGAACTTCCCGCTGCGGCTCGACCCGGAGGTCTACGAGGCCCTCCGGGTCTGGGCCGAGGACGAGCTGCGGAGCGTCAACGCGCAGATCGAGTTCCTGCTGTCGCGGGCATTGCGGGACGCCGGGCGGGGGAAGAAGCAGAAAACTCAGGATTGATCCCACAAAGAAAAGGGCGGGGATCGCTCCCCGCCCTTCGTTCCCGACCTTACGGAAAGGCCTCTAGGCCCGCCGGCGCCTCAGGGTCAGGAGGGCGCCGCTCACCATGAGCAGCGCGAGGAGGGCGAGGCCGATCTCCGACAGCGTCGGGATCTCGGCCTCGGGGGGGCCTCCGACCACGAAGACTGTCGGGTCGTCGGCTCCGCCAACGGCCGGGTCGTCGGTCAGGGCCGTGGACTCGTTGGTGCCGTTGCCGTCCGCGTCGAACAGGATGGTTCCCTGGTTGGAGATCGACTGGCCGGCAGTGCCGTTGTTGATGGTGGCGGTGATGGTGATCGTCACCGAGCCGCCAGCGGCGATGCCGCCGTTCCAGTGCAAGGTGTTCCCTGCGGTCGTGGCCGCGCCGCTTGAGGCGGTCGCGCCCGTCAGCGTCAGGCCGGCGGGCAGGACGTCCGTGAACTCGTCGCCCGGATTGTCGGTCTGAGCCGCCGTGCTCGGGTTGGAGATCGTCACCGTGTACGTCACATTGCCTCCGGCCACCAGGTTGCCGGAGGCGGTCTTGGTGCGGGTGCCGATGGACGAGGGCGAGAGCACCACGAAGGTCGTGGGGCCGCCGCCGGGAGCCGTCGACGTAGCGGAGGCCTCATTGACGCCATTGCCGTCGGCGTCGAAGCTGGTCGTGGCCTGGTTGGACACCGTCTGGAAACTGGTGCCCGCGTTGATGGTGGCCTGGATGGTGATGGTCACCGAGCCGTTGCCCGGGACGACGCCGTCCCAGGTAACCGTGTTGGTGCCGACCGTGGCCGTGGCCGTGCCGGCGGTCGCCGAGGCGGAGACCAGCGTGACCTGGGAGGGCAGCACGTCGGTGAGCTCGGGGCCGGGGTTGTTCTGCTGGTCGAAGGCGCTGCTGTTCGAGAGCACGACCGTGTAGGTGATAGCGCCGCCTTCGGTGAAGGTGCCGGCGACCGTCTTGGTGGCCGTGATGGTGGCGGGCGAGAGCACCGTGGTGGTGGCGCTCGCCGTGTTGTTGGCATTGTCCGGATCGCTGGTGCCGGCCGACGCGGTGCCCTGATTGGTGAGCGCGCCGGCCGTGTTCGGCGCCGTAAAGGTGAGGGCCAGGGTCGCGGAGACGCCCTGACCGAGGCTGGCCAGGTTCCACAGGCCGGTCGCCGGGTCGTAGGAGCCCTGCGAGGCCGTGAAGCCCGTGGGGTTGAGCAGCGGGAACGCCGCGAACGTCTCCTGGACGTCGACGGCGTACGCCGTGTCGTCGCCGTTGTTGGTGGCCGTGATCGTGTAGGTCACGGCGCCGCCGACGAGGACGGTCGGGCTGCTGACGGTCATCCCGAGGAGCAGGTCCGCCGCGCGCAGCGCCATGACGCAGACCTCGGACTGGTTGTCCGCGGGGTTGGGATCGAGCGGCAGGCCCGCCGTGATCAGGGCGAGGTTGCAGACCTCCTCGGTCGACTCCACGGTGGCGACGATGTGCAGCGTGGCGCTGACCGAGGCGGCGAGCGCGGCGATGGTCCACGTCCCGGTCGAGGGGTCGAACGCCGCGGCGCCGTCGTCCGATACGTAGGTCAGGCCGGCCGGCAGCTCGTCGGTGACCTGGATGCCGGCGGCGGCGCCCGGGCCGTTGTTGGTGACGGTGAGGGTGAACGTGACGTTCTGCCCGAGGACCGGGCTGACCGGGCTCACCGACTTGGCGAGGGCGAGGTCGGCGCTCGGAGTGCCCTCGAGAAGCACCACCTCGGCGCGCTCGCCGGCCTTGTTGTAGTGATGGAGCAGCAGCGCCCCGAGCGAGCCGTTGACCGCCATGTTGGCCGTGTTCCAGGTTACCGGCAGGGTGGCGCCGTTGAGGTCAAGGAACAGGTTGCCGCCGCCGAAGTTGAGGCCCTGGGCGCCGCCGTTCCAGTTGAACGGCCCGGGCGCGGAGTCGAAGTGGAACCCGTTTAAGGTCTGGCACAGCGGAGCGAAGCCGGGGCAGGTCTCGATCCAGTAGCGGAACGGGGCCGAGGTGTTGGCCAGGCCGAGCTGGGCCGGCGTGGCGCCGAAGAACATCACGTTGTTGTTGAACAGCGCCGTGTCGGAAAGCGCCGCGCTGGCGCGGTTGACGAAGCCCGGTGTCCCGGCCGCGATGACGCTCGAGATCGAGCCCGGCGGGATGAATACCGCGGTGATGAATGCGTCGGTGTCCGCCTGGGTGGTAACCCCGAAGATGCGCGCCAGGTTGCCGCTGTTGGTGTTGAAGACGATCCGGTCGGCGACGTTGTCCAAGTTGGTATCGATGTAGACGTTGAACGACACGTCGGTGGGCGACGACCAGTCCGCCCAGGTGGAGAGGCCGAACCAGATCCGCGTGCCGTCCGTGGCGGCGCCCGCGTACTGCAGGTCGGCGTAGTCCGGCGCGTTGACGGTGTCGCGCGGCGAGACGACCTGGAGCTCGAACGGGCTGACCAGCGAGACCTGGTCCGTGGGGAACGTGCCCGTGCAGCCAGGGCCCGCGACCAGGGTGCCGGTGCAGACGCCGGTGCCCGTGAGCGGGATCGCGGTGGTGCCGGTGGGGCTGCCGCCCGTGGAGATGGTCGCCGGCGCGGTCATGGCCGAAGCCGCCCGGCTGTTGACGTACAGGGGCAGGTGCAGCTTCGGCGTGCCGCCCTGGCTCAGGACCAGGTAGCCGGCCTCCTCGGTGAGCCAGTGCCGTGGGATCGCCAGGTTGGCGAGCGAGGCCGGCGCCGTGACCGTCTGGGTCGGCGGCACCGAGGGGTCACGGACGTGGTCCATCTGGAGCGGCGTGGCGTCCAACTGGACGTCGAGCTCGACCGAATCGCCGGCCGGCACGGTGACGGTGGCGCCGCCGGGCAGCGAGAAGGCGAGGCCCGGCGCGTCGTTGGAGATGTCGAACGAGAGGTCGTAGGTGGCGGCGGACGTCCCGGTGTTCACCAAGCGGACCGTCTTGACCTCCGTGGACGCGCCAACGGCCTCGTTGGTGTCAAAGGAAACGCTGACCACGCCGGTCTCCTCGCCGTTCAGGGCGACCACCGTGGCCAGGGCGGAGTTGGCGGGATCGACGCGGCCGGAGCCGACCCGGCCCGGGCCGTACCGCAGGCCGGAGCCGTTGGCGCCCAGGGTGACGTTGTGGAGCGCGCCGTTGAGCGCCAGGGCCTTGAGCTGCTCCACCGTCCAGTCGGGGTGCAGCTCCCGCAGCAGGGCCATCATGCCCGCCATGTGCGGGCTGGCCATCGAGGTGCCGGAGATGGTCAGGGTCAGGCTGCCGGCGGCGAAGCCGCTGGGATCGGGGCGCTGGCACGCCCCGGCGGTGCAGGTGACGCCCGTCTGGGCGGAGGTGATGTTGAGGCCGGGCGCCGCGATGTCGGGCTTGAGCCGGTTCGGCTTGCCCAGGCGCGGGCCGCGCGAGGAGAAGCTGGCGATGGTGTCGGCGGCCGTCGCCGCGGCGAGCGTGGCGTTGACCCCCGGGAGCTGCCCGACGATCGTGTCGCGGTCCGCCTTGGAGACGAAGACGGCCGGGATGTTGACCTGGGTGGTGCCCGTGGCGCCCATCGAGATGAGGGTCGGATCGCCGGCAACGTTGTTGGCGATGATGACGCCGATGGCGCCCGCGGCCTGCGCGTTCACCGCCTTGACCTGGAAGCCGCAGGTGCCGCGGTCGACCACGGCGATGTTGCCGGCGACGGCGGCGGCATTGGTGAAGGGGGAGCAGCCGTCGGTCGTCAGGGGGCCCGCGGCATCCGACGGATCCTGCGACAGGACCACGGCAGCCGTCTGGCCGCTGGCAGCGGGCGCCGGCGTGGGAGCGAAGGTGTTGGCGGCGGAGGCCGCGTAGCCGCCGGCGATGGCGGGCGGCGTGTTGATCTGGAGGAGCACGCCCGCGATGCCGGAGTCCACGCTCGCGGCCGTCGCGATGGCCCGGCTGGCCGAGCCCGGGCTGCCGCTGATGTAGAAGGTGTCGCCCGAGTTGCCGGCCGAGGTCACCACGATAACGCCCGCCGCGGCGGCGTTGTCCGCGGCCACGGCCGAGGTGCTCGAGAGGCGGCCGAAGGTGGAGCCCAGGGACATGTTGATCACGTCCAGGTGATCCGAGAGGTCATCGTCGCCGTTGGGGTCCGCGGACCAGTCGATGGCCTGGACCGTGAGGTTCGTGCCGCCGGTGCAGCCGAACACCCGCAGGGCGTAGAGGTTGCCCTGGGGAGCCACGCCGGGGCCGATGCGCAGCGCGCCGAACGGCGCGCTGTTGTCGAACGGACCGGCGTAGGTCGAGCCGTCGGCGTTGACGCCGTAGCCCGCCGCCGTGCCCGCGACGTGGGTGCCGTGGCCGTTGCAGTCCATGGGATCGGCGTCGGGCACCGGGATGTTGCCGCCGCTGTAGGCGTCGCCCGCGAAATCGGTGCCGCCGACCACCTTGGCGCTCGGGAAGAAGGCGTCCGGCGCCACGGTGCGGTCGTTGGCCTGGTAGTCGGCCAGCAGGCCCGTGCCGCCGAAGTGGGCGTGCTGATAGTCGATGCCGGTGTCGATGACGCCGATCTTGATGCCGGTGCCGGTCAGGCCCTGGGACAGCCCGATCGTGTTGGCCCAGAGGTTGGGTACGCCGAGGAACGGCACGCTGGTGGAGTTGGTCGGGTACTCGAGCTCCAGGATGTGGACCGCCCGCACGCCGGGCAGCCGCCGCAGGGCGTTCATGTCCGCGCGATCCACCTGGAAGGCGATGCCGTTGTAGGCCTTCTTGACCCGGTAGATCTCGGTCCGCGAGCCCGGCAGGGCCGCCAGAGCGGCGTCGAACCTCGTCTGCTGCAGCGCGATGGCCCGGAGCTGAGTCTGGGCGGCGCGCACGGCGAGGTCCCGGGCCTGCCTCGCCGGCAGCGCGGCGTTCTGCTCGAGCGCGTTGCCGTACACCAGGGCGGCCGGCGGCTCGGCGAGCTCGACCAGCACCGCGATGCGGCCGCCGCGCCCGCCGGCGGAGACGCCGGGGTCGATCGTGTCGACCTGGGCCGTGAGAGCCCGGGGGGCGATGCCTGAAATGGACAGGATGGACAGGACGGCGGCCGGCAGGACGAGCCGGCTCCAGAGCGGAGATCTACGTAGTCGTGACATGGAAAGCCCTCCCCAGGAAATGGACGCTCATCGAACAGCCCGCGCGCGGACCGTACAGAGACGCTGACAATTGCTTTGGGGAAACTGTACTCCGAAAGAAGCGCGCGTCAAGAGAGGAGCTCGATCTACAGCCAACCTTTCTGGCGGGAGATGCGGGCGGCCTCGACCCGGTTCTCCGCGCCGACCTTGCTGATCGCCTCGGAAAGGTAGTTGCGGACGGTGCCCTCGGAGAGGTGGAGCTCGGCGGCGATGCGGGAGCTGCCGTACCCCTCGGCGGCCAGGCGGAGCACCTGGCGCTCGCGGTCGGTGAGCGGATCGGCGTCCTCCCAGGCCGCCGCGGCCAGCTCGGGATCGATCGAGCGGAGCCCCGAGTGGACCCGCCGGACGGCCTCGGCGAGCCGCTCGGCCGGCGAGTCCTTCAGGAGATAGCCGGCGGCCCCGGCGTCGAGCGCCCGGCGCAGGTAGCCGCCGCGGGCGAAGGTGGTCAGGATGACGATGCGGGCCGGGCTGCCCCGCCGCTTCAGCTCGGCGGCCAGCTCGAGCCCCGTCCGGCGCGGCATCTCGATGTCGGTGAGCACCACGTCCGGCCGGAGCTTCTCGACCAGCTCGAGGGCCTCCTCGCCGTCGCGGGCCCGGCCCACGACCTCGATGTCGGGCTCCAGCTCGAGCAGCGCCGCGAGGGCGCCGAGGACCATCGACTGGTCCTCGGCGATCAAAACTCGGATCACGCTACGGCGCCTCCGCGCTTTTCGTCCCACGCCTCGGACGCCCGTACCGGCGCCCGTACCGGAAGAACCAGCAGGAGCGCCGTGCCGCCCTCCGTCCGGCGCTCCAGCCGGCCGCCCAGTCCCTCGACCCGCTCGCGCATCGAGGAGAGGCCGATCCCCTCGGGCGTCTGGCCGCCGCGGCCGTCGTCCCGGATCTCCAGGCGGACCTCGCCTTCCATCATCTCCAGAGAAATCCGGCAGGTGCTCGCCCGGGCATGGCGAACCACGTTGGTCACCGCCTCCCGCAGAGCCAGCGCCAGGACCGTCTCCCGCACCGGCTCCAACTCCACCGGCTGGGCGAAGTACTCCAGGCGCAGGCCCGACGACTCCAGGGCCAGCCGAGCTCGGGCGAGCTCCGCCTGGAGCCCCTCCGAGCGGTAGCCGGCGATCGCCGACCGTACCTCGCGCAGGGCCTCGCGGGAGATCCTCTCCACCTCCCGGATCTCCGTCCCCGCCCGCTCCGGGTCCCGCTCCATCAACTTGCCGGCGAGCTCCGACTTGAGGGTGATGACCGAGAGGGTGTGGCCGAGCACGTCGTGCAGGTCGCGGGCGATCCGCTCCCGCTCGGCCGTCTTGGCCAGCCTCTCGACCTCTTCCTGAGCCATGCGCAGCTTGGAGTTGGCCCGCCTCACCTCGGCGGCGTGGATGTTGATCCCCCCGATGAGCAGGGAGAACACGGCCGCCGGAACCCAGACGTAGTACGTCAGCGGCGCGAGCCAGGCTTCCAGGAGCAGGAGGACGAGCAGGGCGCCGAGCAGCCGCCAGGCGAAGCGCGGCGGCCCTGACTGGGCGACGAAAGCCGCGGCGAAAATGAAGAGCGAGCTCGCCCCCGCGTTGAAGGGCGCGAAGAGCATCCCGAGGAGCAGGATGCCGCCGGCGGACCACAGAACCCGCCGGTCCTGCAGCCAGTAACCCCAGAAGTACAGAACGAGGAAGACGGCGGCGCCCGCGAACGTCGCCGCCCACTCCCACGCGGACGCCCGCTGCGAAGCCGGATAGACGAGAAAGAACGTCAGGTAGATCAGCCAGACGTAGGGCGTCCAGCCGATCTCCGGATCCTTGGGAAGGAGACGCATCTTCTCTATACCTTACCCGAAGGTCTTGCCTTCGTCCCGCCGGTAGCCCATCCAGGCGAGGGCGAGCGAGGCCAGGGTGAACATCGCCAGGGCCGACACGTGCCCCGAGGCCGGCTTTCCGCCGTCCAGCCCGAGCCTCCCCAGGGCAAGCTGGGCGTAGTGGTATTGAGGCAGCCAGAGAGCCACCTTGCGGACTGCTCCCGGCAGCATCTGGATGGGGATCCACATCCCGGAGCCGAACGCGGCCGGAAGAGAGATCAGGTTCAGGACGGCGACGGCCGAGTTGGGGCCCGCCCAGTAGCCGACGGCCAGGCCGAAGGCGGCGAACGGCAGCGCGCCGGCGATCTGGACCCCGGCGAGCGACAGCCACGTCTCGGCCGGCAGGCGAACCCCGCCCAGGGTCGCGCCGAGGACGAAAAGGCTGCCCACCATGATGGCGCTGAACAGCAGGCTCATCGCCAGCTTGCCGGCGAAGTGGGCGAGGGGCGGCATGGGGGTCGCCCGCTTGAACAGCATCCACCCCTGGCCGCGCTCGACGGCGACGCCCACTCCGAAGCCGAACAGGGCGGCGTTCATCACTCCGAACGCGCCATAGGTGGCGATCAGGTAGGTCGGCATGTCAATCGCCATCGGCCCCCTCTTCAGGGCAACGCCGAACAGAACGTAGAAGACCAGCGGGAAGCTGAGCGTCGGCACCAGGTAGGCCGGCATGCGCAGCGCCTTCAGGAACTCGTACTTGGCCTCCAGGCCATAGATCCGCCAAAGGTTCCGGGACTGGGAAAGCGTCTGGGCGCTCATGCCGCCACCTCCTCTCGAACGTCGGAATTCGTCAGGGTCAGGAAGGCTTCCTCGAGATCGGCGCCCCGCACCTCCAGCGCGGAGAGCCCGGGATCGCGCCTCAGCAGCTCGGCGACGACGCGCTCGGCCTCGGCCGCGAACAGCTCGGTCAGCTCGCCGTCCCGCCGGACGCTCTTGACCCCGGGCAGGGCCGCGGCCTCCTCCAGCGGCAGACTGGTCCGGCAGCGGACCTTGCGGCCCGCGGCGCGCGCCTTGATCTCGGCGGGAGTGCCCTCGGCGGCGATCCGGCCGCCGTTGATCAGCACGATCCGGTCGGCGAGAGCGTCGGCCTCCTCCAGGTAATGGGTGGTGAGCAGCACGGACCGTCCTTGCGCGGCCTTCTCCTGGATCACCGACCAGAACGTGCGGCGGGACTCGACGTCCAGCCCCACCGTGGGCTCGTCGAGGAACATCAGATCGGGATCGCCGCACAGGGCGAGGGCGAAGAGGACGCGCTGCTGCTGGCCGCCGGAGAGCTTGCCGAACAGGCGGTTCTCGAGGTTCTCCAGCCCGGCCGCCGCCATCACCTCGCGCGGCGGAAGGGGATGGGGGTAGTAGCTGGAGATCAGGTCCACGTGCTCCTTCACCTTGAGCGTCTCGGGGACCTTCGAGATCTGGAGCATGGCGCCGGTGCGCATCCGCGCCTCCGCCATCCTGGGGTCGAGGCCGAACAGCCGCGCCTCCCCCGCGCTCGTCCGGATGAGGCCGAGCATCAATTGGACGGCGGTCGTCTTCCCCGCGCCGTTGGGGCCGAGCAGGGCCACCACCTCCCCCGGACGGACCGCGAAATCGATCCCGTCCAGGGCCGTGACGGCCCCGTACCGCTTGACGGCCCGCCGCAGCTCCGCGACGGGCGCGTCCTCACCGATCTGTCTGGTTGATTTCATGGGTTTCCTCCTGTCGAACCTTCCAAGAGCATTCTGGAAGGTCCGCCGGGAGGAACCCAGGGCGGGATGTCAGGAGTTTGGGGTGACAGATGTCACGAGAGCTCCGCCATCTCCGCCTCGAGCTTCTCCCATTGACCCATCAGCTCCTCGATCTTCGTCGTCAGGGTCTTCTGCTCGGTCTCGAGCTTCTTGACCTGGTCGCGGGAGGTGCGGTCGAAGAAGGTGGGGTCGCAGAACAGCTCGTTGATGGCGTTGATGCGCGACTCGGCAGCCTCGACGGCGGCGGTGACCTGGTCGCGCTTCTTGACGAGATCCTTCTGGCGCTGCTGGCGGCGGCGCGCCTCGGCGGGATCGACCTCGACCGGAGCGGCGGCGGCCGCGGCAGCCTTCTTCTTCTGGTCGCGCTTCATCTTCAGCACGGCGTCAGCGTCGAGGTGGTCGTCGCCCAGGCGCTCCAGGTACTCGTCGTAGGTGCCGCGGAAGTCGTTGATCCCCCGGGGCGAGATCTCGAAGATGCGGTCGGCGAGTTGGGAGACGAACCAGCGGTCGTGGGAGACGAAGATCAGGGTGCCGTCGTAGCTCTTGAGCGCCTCGACCAGGGCCTCGATGGCCTCGAGGTCGAGGTGGTTCGTGGGCTCGTCGAGGATCAGGATGTTGGGCTTCGTCACCGCCAGCTTGCAGAAGACGAGCCGCGCCGCCTCGCCGCCCGAGAGGCTGCCCACCGGCTTCTTCACGTCGTCGCCGGAGAACAGCACCATCCCCAGGTTGCCGCGCACGAAGCCGATCGGCTCGCCGGGAACGAACTCCCAGAGCCACGCCTCGACGCTCTGCTTGCTCCCCTTCGCCACCTCGTTGTGGTCCTGCGAGAAGTAGCCGGGGTAGGTCTCGTAGCCCCACTCGACGCGGCCGGCGTCGGCGTCGACCTGGCCCATGGCGATCTTGAGCAGGGTCGACTTGCCGATGCCGTTGGGGCCGATGATGGCGATGCGGTCGCCGCGCTCGACCTTGAGCGAGACGTCCTTCAGCACCTGCTTGTCGCCGTAGGACTTCGAGATCCCTTCGACCTCCAGCGCCTGGCGCCCCGTCGGGCGGACCTGCTTGAACTTGAACGTCGGGTAACGCCGCGAGCTCTGGGGCAGGCGGTCGATGACGATCTTCTCGATCATCTTGACCTTGCTCTGCGCCTGGCGAGCCTTGGTGGCCTTGGCCTTGAAGCGGTCGATGAACTCCTTGTGACGGGCGATCTCGGACTCGCGCTTCTCGATCTCGGCCTCTTTGCGGTCCCGGTTCTCCACCTTGGCGTTGATGAACGCGGAGTAGTTGCCGGGGTAGAGGATCATCGTCTCGTAGTCCACGTCCACGATGTGGGTGCAGATGTTGTCGAGGAACCGGTGGTCGTGGGAGATGACGAGGGCCGTGCCCTTGTAGGCGTCGGTGAGGAACTTCTCGAGCCAGCGGATCGACAGGATGTCGAGGTGGTTCGTGGGCTCGTCCAGGAGCAGCACGTCGGGCCCGGCGGCCAGCACCTGGGCGAGCAGCACGCGCAGCTTGAAGCCGCCCGAGAGGGTCGACAGTGGGTTGCGGTGGATCTCGGTCTGAATGCCGAGCCCCTCCAGCACCTCGCCGGCGCGGGACTCGAGCGTGTAGCCGTCGTTGCGGAGGATCAGGTCCTCCACCTCGGCGTAGCGGTCGGAGTCGAACTCCTGGTCGGCGTTGGCGAGGATGCGCTCCTTCTCGACCATGGCCTCCCAGACGTCGTGGTTGCCCATCATGGCGACTTCGAGGATGGGCATGTGCTCGTAGCGGAAGTGGTCCTGCTTCAGGACGCCCAGCTTGAGCCGCTTGGGCATGGCGATCGTGCCCTCGCTGGGGATTTCGTCGCCCGCGAGGATCTTGAGGAAGGTGGATTTGCCCGAGCCGTTGGCCCCGACGAGGCCATAGCGGTTGCCGGGGTTGAACTGGATCGAGACCCCCTCGAACAGAGTCTGGGGGCCAAAGGATTTACCGAGGTCTGAGACGGCGATCATAGGGCCGGTAATGATAGCAGGGTGGCGCGGTTCCTGTTCCAGGCCTCCCGACCCTGCTAGTCTTTCCCGCGGAAAGTCTCCGCATGCCCGTCGTCCGCCGCTCCAAGCCCGCCCCGCCGAAGCCGAAGACCCGGCGGTGGCGCATCGTCCTGGCCGTCGCCGCGATCCTCCTGGTGATCGTGGGAGCCTTCGTCCTCCGGCCGTTCTGGCGGGTGTCGGGACAGTTCGACGAGATCACGTTCCGCCAGCCGTCGCGGCTCTACGCCCGGGCGACGAAGCTCACGGAGGGACGGAACTATCCGCGGGATCTGCTGGTCGCCAACCTGAGCGGCGAAGGCTATCGTGAGGACACCTCCTCGCCGGAGCTCCCGGCCGGCCGCTACCGCCTCCTGAAGCGGGGGCTCGCGGTGCACCTGCGGAGCTTCCCGCTGCCCGACGGCAGCCGGGGCGGCGGACTGGCGGTGATCGCCTATCGGGGTAACCGGATCGCCGGGCTGAGCCGCGACGGCCAGGCGGCGGACTCCGTGATCATCGATCCACCCCTCCTCGCCTCCTATTACGGCCCCGACCTCCAGGAGCGCCGGCCGGTGACCCTCGACGAGGTCTCCAAGGATCTGGTCGCCGCCGTCATCGCCGCCGAGGACGACGGCTTTTACCGCCATGCCGGCTTCTCACTTTCCGGCATCGCCCGCGCCTTCTGGGTCAACCTGCGCGGCGGCGAGGTCCGCCAGGGCGGCAGCACCCTGACCCAGCAACTGGTCAAGAACCTCTATCTCACCCACGAGCGGACCCTCACCCGCAAGAGCCAGGAGATCCTGCTCGCCGTGCTCCTCGAGGTGCGCTACGGCAAGGCGCAGATCCTCGAGGCCTATCTCAACGAGATCTACCTGGGCGGCAGCGGCGGCGTCTCTCTGCTGGGCATGGGGGCCGCCTCCCGCGCCTACTTCGGCAAGGACGCGGGGCAGCTCGACCTCTCCGAGGCGGCGACGCTGGCAGGGGTCATCCGCTCGCCGGCCAACTACTCGCCGATCAGCCATCCCGACCGGGCGAAGCAGCGCCGCGACTGGGTGCTCGGGCGCATGGCGGATCTGAAGCTCGTGCCCCGGGAGCGGGTCGAGGCGGCGCTCCAGGAGCCCATCGCCGTGGCGCCCGAGCCGGTGGTGCGCCGGCGCGCGCCGTACTTCGCCGACTCGGCGGCGCTCGAAGCCTCCCGCCGCTTCGGCATCGACGACCTGCAGGACGGCGGCTACGCCCTCTTCTCCACCCTCGACTGGTCGAGCCAGAAGGCCGCGCAGGAGGCGGTGGACTGGGGCCTGAAGGCGGTCGAGAAGGGTTACCAGAAGGGACACAAGGGCGACGGGCCGCTGCAGGCCGCCCTGGTCTCCATCGACCCCGAGACGGGCGGCGTCCTGACCTATCTCGGCGGCCGGGGCTACGAGGCGAGCCAGTTCGACCGCGCGGGCCGGGCCCAGCGGCAGGCGGGCAGCGCGTTCAAGCCGATCGTCTACGCCGCCGCCTTCGAGGCGGGCCTGGCCTCTCCCGCCTCCTTCCTGGAGGACGAGCCGCTGACCGTCAAGACGGCCGGCCAGGCCTGGAGCCCGAAGAACGACGACGGCAGCTTCCACGGCTGGATCAGCGTGCGGACGGCCCTCGAGAAGAGCTACAACCCGGCGACCACCCGGCTCGCCCTCCAGGTCGGCCTGCGGCGGGTCGTCAAACTGGCCAACGAGATGGGGATCATGACCCCCATGGAGCCCTACCCCTCGATGGCCCTGGGGGCGGCGGCCATCACTCCGCTCGAGCTGGCGACGGTGTATGCCACGCTCGCCAGCGGCGGCGCCCGCCCGCCGGTCCACGAGGTGGCGGCCATCCTCGACCGCTACGGCAAGCCCGTGCAGGGCGCTCCCCTGCCGAAGTCCGTGCGGGTGATCTCGCCGCAGACGGCCTACCTGGTGACCTCTCTCCTCGAAGGGGTGCTCCAGCGCGGCACCGCCGCCGGGGCCGCCGCCGGCCTCTCCGGCGACGTCGCCGGCAAGACGGGCACCACCAACAAGCAGCGGGACAGTTGGTTCGCCGGCTACACGCCCGATCGGGCCACGATCGTCTGGGTGGGCTACGACGACAACTCGCGGACCAGGCTCTCCGGGGCCCGGGCCGCCCTGCCGATCTGGATCCGCTTCATGGCGCGGGTCACCCCGCCGGGTGGCTACTCCACCTTCCACCAGCCGCCGGGCCTCACCACGGTGTCGATCGATCCCTCGACCGGCCAATTGGCGACGGAGTACTGCCCCGGCACCCTGACCGAGGTCTTCCGCCAGGGCGATGCCCCCACCGAGCTCTGCAACCGGCACCAGAGCTGGTCCGAAACCCAGATCGCCGAGCTGAACGAGCAGGAAGAAGGCGAGGACGAGACCGGCGCCGAGGCCGAGGAAGCCGAAAGGGCGGACGACCGCGGCGAGAAACGCCACCCGTTCCGGCGCTGGCTGCGCAAGGTGTTCGGCGCCGAGGACAAGAAGAGGGACCGGGACAGGGCAAGCGAAGGCGGCCAGCCGCCACCGTGAGCCGCCGCCTGAGTCGGTGGCCCCTGCCTTCGGGAATTGCTCCCCCCAGTTAGCGTTATGATGAACGGCTCCGCACCTCATGGGGCGACGCCGGAACCCACTGATGTCCAATAAGATTCTGTCCATCCAGGTCGAACGAGCCCGTACCCACAACCTGAAGGGAATCGACTGCCGGGTGCCGCATGGCGCGGTGACGGTGGTGACCGGCCCCTCGGGAGCGGGCAAGTCCTCGCTCGCCTTCGACACCATCTTCGCCGAGGGGCAGCGCCGCTTCGTCGAGTCGATGTCCACCTACGCCCGGCAGTTCCTCGACCAGATGGAGCGCCCACCGGTGGACGCCATCCACAACATCCTGCCGGCCGTGGCCCTCGAGGCCAAGAACGCCGTGCGCAACGCCCGCTCCACCGTGGGCACGATCACCGAAACTCTGGACGTGATGCGCCTGCTCTTCACCCACCTGGGAGAGCTCGGCTGCCCGCGCGGCCACGGCTCCGCCCGCAGCTACTCCCCCGAGGAAGCGGCGGCGGAGCTGGCGGCGGGCGCAGCGGGCGATAGCTTCACCCTGGTGGTCCGGCTGCCGCGTCCGAAGCGCGGTTCCGAGGACGCCCTCGCGGAGCTGATCCGCCAGGGCTTCCAGCGCCGGCTCCAGAAGGATGATGAGGTCGTTCGCATGGAGCCCGGCGAGAAATGGCCGGCGAAGCTCGATCCCCTGCCCCTCGTGCTCGGCCGCTTCCCGGCGAGACCCGAGTCGACGGCGCGCATCGTCGACACCCTGGAGCAGGGGTATCGGATGAACGGCGGCCGGGTGGAGGCCCGGGGGCCCGCGGCGGTCCGCCTCTACAGCCGGGAGCTCTCGTGCGCCGTCTGCGGCGAGGCCGTGCGGCGGCCCACCCCCGCCCTGTTCTCATTCAACTCGCCCCTCGGCGCCTGCCCCACCTGCCAGGGCTTCGGCCGGGTGATCGGCGTCGACCGCGAGCGGGTCATCCCCGATCCCCGGCGCTGCCTCTCCCAGCGCCCGATCGCCCCCTGGAACACCCCGGCCTACGAGGAGCTGTACGACGAGCTCCTCGCCGCCTGCAAAAAGAAGAAGATCCCCCTCGACGTGCCGTGGGCGGAGCTCGCCGAGGCCGACCGGGAGTGGATCTGGAGCGGCGGCGGCAGCTTCTCCAACCTGGAGGACTTCTTCCAGTGGCTGGAGCAGCGCACCTACAAGGTCCACGTGCGGGTGCTGCTCGCCCGCTACCGCTCCTACAACCCCTGTCCGGACTGCGGCGGCACGCGGCTCCAGCCGGAGGCCCTGGCGGTGACGCTCGAAGGCCGGACGCTGCCGGAGCTGGCCGCCCTGAGCGTCGAGCAGCTCCGCGCCTGGCTCCGCGAGCGGCGGTGGACTCCCCGCCAGCGGGAGGTCGCCGGCCATCTGATCGACGAGCTCGCCGAGCGCGTCGAGGTGCTCCACCGGGTGGGGCTCGACTACCTGACGCTCGACCGGCAGGCCCGCACCCTGTCGGGAGGCGAGACGCAGCGCATCCACCTCGCCGCCGCCCTGGGCTCCGGCCTCACCAGCACCCTCTACGTGCTGGACGAGCCCACGATCGGCCTCCATCCCCAGGACAGCGAACGCCTGCTCTCCCTGCTGCGCGACCTCGCGGCCCGCGGCAACACCGTGCTGGTGGTGGAGCACGACCGCACCCTGATCCGCGGCGCCGACCACGTGATCGACCTTGGGCCGGCCGCCGGCGAGCACGGCGGCCAGGTGGTGGTGGAGGGCACGATCGACGACATCCTCGCCCATGAGGACTCGCTGACCGGCCGCTACCTGCGGGAGCGCCCGCCGACCCAGGCCCGGCGGCACATGGCCCGGTTCCGCCGCGAGCAGGGGTGGTACACGCTCTCCGACGAGCTCTCCTCCCTGCCCCGGATCTCGGTGCGCGGCGCCCGCGCCCACAACCTCAAGAACGTCGACGTCGACTTCCCCCTCGGCGCCCTGGTGGCCGTCACCGGCGTCTCCGGCTCGGGCAAGTCGACGCTGGTCGAGAACGTCCTCTACGGCACGTACCAGCGCTCGCGGGGGGTGGTGGACGTCGATCCCGGGGAGTGCGACCGGCTGGAAGGGCTGGAGGGGCTGGTCGACGTGACCCTGGTGGACCAGCGGCCCCTGGGGCGGTCCAGCCGTTCGAACCCGATCACCTACGTCAAGGCGTACGACGAGATCCGCAAGCTCTTCGCCGCCACCTCCGACGCCAAGGCGAGGCGGATCACCGCCGCCCATTTCTCCTTCAACGTCGAGCGCGGGCGCTGCCCCACCTGCCAGGGGACGGGAGTCACCGAGGTGGACATGCAGTTCATGGCGCCGGTGACGGTGGTCTGCGAAACCTGCCAGGGACATCGCTTCCGGCCGGAGGTGCTGGCCGTGCGGTATCACGGCAAGACCGGCGTCAAGAACATCTCCGAGGTGCTGGACATGACGATCGAGACGGCCCTCGACTTCTTCGCCGACCAGAAGCGGCTGATCAAGCGCCTGAAGGGCCTGATGGACGTCGGCCTCGGCTACCTCCGCCTGGGGCAGCCGACCTCGACGCTCTCCGGCGGCGAGGCGCAGCGCCTCAAGCTCGCGAGCTTCCTCGACCGTCCGGCCGCCGAGGGCCGGCGCCTCTTCCTGTTCGACGAGCCTACGACCGGCCTCCACCTGGCGGACATCGACCTCCTCTACCACACCATCCGCCGGCTGGTGCAGCGGGGCGACGGCGTCGTGGTGGTGGAGCACAGCCCCGACCTGATCTCCCGCGCCGACTGGCTGATCGACCTCGGCCCGGGCGGCGGCACCCACGGCGGCGAGATCCTCTACTCCGGCCCCCTGGAAGGCTTCCTGGACGACGGCGCCGGCCCCACCGCCGAGGAGCTGCGCCGGCATCTGCACTGGGGCGAGGAAGCGGCCTAGCCGATTCTGGAGGATTTTGGATTTTTTGGCGCGGGCTGCGTGTTTTGGGGACGAGACCCAAGTTGCGGCGGCGATGAGCGGGCCGCCAGGATGAGCGATTGACCTATGGAAGCGACGCCGACAGCTCCAGCCCTGGCCCGCGCGGAGACGCCGAGGGCCCCCTCCACCGCCTTGTGGTGGGTGGGGACGTTCGCCGGCGCCTTCCTGGGCGGCGTGCTGCTGTTCGCCGTCTGGGCCAAGGCCCTAGATCCCGGCGCGTTCGCGGACCAGATCCGGCTCGAGAAGCTGGATTTTCTCCTGCCGGCGCAGGCCATCGCCCTGATCGCGCTGGCCCTGGAGACGGGCCTCGGACTCGCTCTGCTCCTCGGCGTGCGCCGGAAGTGGGTGCTCTTCCCCGCCATCCTGCTCGTCGCCTTCTTCCTCTTCCTGACCGGCCGGGCGTGGTATCTCACGGCGCACGGGCTGCGCAGCGAGGCCGACTCCTGCGGCTGCTTCGGCAACCTGGTCCAGCGGACGCCCGCCGAGGCCTTCTGGCAGGACCTGCTCCTGCTGGTGCCGGCGCTGCTGCTGGCCTTCCTGGGCCGCGAGCGGCGCGCGCCGCTGTTCCCCCCCGTCCGCACGGCGGTGGCCGTGCTCGGCGCCTTGGCGGCGGTGGTGTTCGCCTGGCAGGCGCCGGAGCTGCCGCTGGACGACCTGGCGACCCGGCTGCGGCCCGGCGTGCAGATCGAGGGGATCTGCGCCGGCGCCGGGGACGAGCGGATCTGCCTCGACTCGATCGTCCCCGAGCTGCGCCAAGGCGAGCACCTGGTCGTGATGTCCAAGCTCGACGAGGAGCTGGCCAAGTCCGTCGACGCCCTCAACGCCTACGCCGCTGATTCCCGTAGTACCGCCGGCAAACCGACTCTCTGGGTGCTCGCCTCCAGCACCCCCGAAGAGCTGCGGGCCTTCTTCTGGAAATGGGGGCCTGTCTTCGAGATTCGTGAGACGCCGCCCGAGCTGCTGCGCCCGCTCTACCGCCGGCTGCCCCGCGCCTTCATGGTGAAGGACGGCCGGGTGATCCAAACTTTCCGAGGGATGCCGCCCCTCGCCCAAACCGCGATGCAATCCAAAGACTCTTTCGAGAGGTCCCCGACATGACGCACAAGAGATCCGCAGTCCTCGCCGCGCTGGCGCTCGCCCTTCTGGCCCTGCCGGCCGTCACGCGCTCCCAGGGCGTCCCTTCCGACAACGTGCTCCGCGGCTTCATGCCCAGCGGCGAGTACGTGCTGTTCGTCAACGGCAAGCCGGTGGGCGCCGAGGTCTACCAGAACGACAAGATCCCGGCCATCCTGGTGATGAGCTCGACCCTGCCGTCGCCCGTGCTCCTGACGCCTCGGGCGGGCACCGCTGAGACGGTCCACATCATGAAGGTCGCCAAGCAGCCGAACGGCAGCGTCGACCTGCTGGCCGACGCCGTGCTGGCGCCGATCGGCCAGTTCAAGATGGCCGGCGAGAACGTGGGCTTCACCTACGAGGGCCGGAAGGTGAGCCTGAACCCCAAGCCGCCGCTGGTCGGCCTGCGCAAGGGTGCGGAGCTCAAGCAGCACAACCCCCAGTACATGCGCACCGCCAGCACCTACACGCCGAACGTCGCGGCCATCGCATCGCTGAAGAAGATCCCCAAGCCGGTGAGGGTACGGGTCTTCTTCGGCTCGTGGTGCCCGCACTGCCGCGAGCACGTGCCGTTCATCCTGAAGGTGGAAGACCAGCTCCAGGGCTCGCCGGTGAAGTTCGAGTACGTCGGCCTCCAGCGTCCGCCCGACGCCTGGAAGGATCCCGAGGTCAAGCGCCTGAAGGTCAACGGCGTGCCGACGGGGATCGTCTACCGCGACGGCAAGGAGATCGGCCGCATCCTGGGCGAGAGCTGGAGCGCTCCCGAGCTGCAGCTCAACAAGATCGTCAACGGTACGGCGCAGGCTTCCAAGGGGAAGTAAGCGCCTCCAGCGGGTTGATCCCGCCGTTGTGCCACGACGCGTCCGGCGACTGCAGCTCGCCGGGCGCGGCGAAACGGGACACTCCGAGCTCCGCCAGCCTGGGCTCCAGCCCCAAGGCGTCCTCCCCCACCATCGCCACCCCTTGCAGCCGGCCGCGCCAGGGCTCCAGCAGGCCCGGCAGCCGTGCGAGATCCTCCAGGGGATGGACGCGCACCGTCCGCAGCCCTGGCGACAGCCGGAGCGTGGGGTCGGGATCCACGATCACGGTGCCGTCGCGGAGGGGCAGCGACGACTGCCAGAGGCCGTGCATCTCGGCCTCCAGGCGCTGATGCTGGACCGCCGCCATCACCGTCCGGGCGGCGGAACCGGGCGGCCAGCGCCGGGCGAAGTCCAGGAGCGCGGCGCTGAGCCGTTCCGCCAGCGCCGCCGCGTCTCCCGCCGTGTAGACGGCCGCCACGGACAGGCACCCCCGCTGATCGAAGAGGGCGATGTCCCGGGCCAGCCCCTCCGCCGCTTCCCGGGGCTCCACCCCGGAACCGATCACCGCCAGGCTGGTCTTGGGGCCGTAGCTGACCACCTTCCCCGGCGCCCGCCGCTCCAGATCCTCCAGCGCCTTGCGTTCGCCATAGGCGAGCACCGTTCCCACTCTGGCGAGCACCGGCGCCTCCAGGTCCGCGTCTCCCCCCGGCCAGGCCGCGGCGGCCACGGCGCCGGCCAGCCGGGGCTCCCGCCGGGCCAGGGCGGCCAGGAAGGCGGCGGCGAACAGCGGCTCCGCGGAGGGGGACTTGAGCAGCACCGGCCGCCGCAGGATCAGGGCCGGCAGCAGCGGCTGCACGGCCAGGGCCGGAAGGTTCGAGGCGAGGACGGCCAGCACCGGCCCGGCGTCCTCGGGCGCCGCCCGGCCGGCCTGGGCGAACAGCGCCGCCGCCGGCTCCCGCCGCACGCCGCCCAGCACCGCGTCGAGGCCGGCCGTCAAACCGTCCCGCGACAGCCCGCAAAGCCGGACGAGCGCCGGATCGACGGCCCGGCGCTCCAGCGACGTGGACCGCTGGAAGACGGCGACCGTGTCGCCCCAGGCGGCGAGCAGATCCTCGGCGGGGATCTCCCGCAAAGCCGCCGCCCCCTCGTGGAGAGCCGCCACCACCTTCCCCAAACCCTCGGGCGTCCACCGCGCGGAGTCATAGCGCACGGGCCGCTCCACCGCCCGGAAGTGCGGCTGGTCGCGGGGCGCCAGGGAGGCCGGCAGGAAGGCGTCGCGTAGCATGACGAGAGGATTATCATGCTAGAGACCCGGAAGGAGCCGCTTGCGAGCGACCGTCAGCCTTTGGCCTTCAGCTCCGCAGCTCCTCCACCACCAGCGAGCACCCCCGCAGCTCCGCCCCGGCGGCCCGGCCGAGGAGGCGGAAGCCCTCCCCCTCGGCGACTCCCAGATCTTCCGTCAGCAGGTGCACCGCCGAGCCGAGGTTGGCCAGGTCGAGGACGGCGATCAGGCCTGGCGTGCCGGCGGGAACCTCCTCCAGCGTCTCGGGGTCGAGGAGCCGCACCCGCACCCAGTGAGGGGCCACGAAGAGGTCGGGATCGCCGCCGAGCAGGGCGCGGGTGTAGCACTGGCTGGTCAGCTCGGTCATGCCGTACTCCCGGACCACGAAATCGGACGGCACGCTGAGCCAGTCCTGGACCCGCGCCAGGAGATCCTCCCGGGTCAGCTCGGTCGTCTTGCCCTTGAATCCGCCGGTCTCGAAGATCGCCGAGCCCGGCGGCAGACGGAACTTGAGCCCCAGCCGCTCCAGCGCCTCCAGCCACTGGGCCAGGGCGAAAGCGGTGGCGAGCACCAGAACGGGACGCCCCTCGCGCTGCCGGGACCCCGCCCACGAACGGGCCTTCGCCGCTTCCACCCCTCGCGCCCCGAAAGTCGTCGCGCTCTCCGGAGTGCCGTACTGCTTGAGGATGTGATCGGCCATGAAGGAGAGGCTGGAGTCCGGAAGCTGCTCCCGCGAGGGGATCAGGGACAGGATCGGCAGCCGCCCTCCCGACGTGTACGGCAGGCAGAAGCGCGGGAACGAGGCGTCGATGACCTGGCGGTACAGGTCCGGGAACGGCTGATGATGGACGCTCCGCAGCTCGCCGGCCGCGTCCGTGGTGCCGCTGCTGCGGAAGACCTCCACGGCAGGCTCGGCGGCAAGGGTCAGGCTCTTGAAGGCGGCGGCGGGCACGGGCGGCACCTGCCGCCAGTCGCGCACCGTCTCGGGCGTGACGCCCCGCCGCTCGCACATCCGGCGGTAGGGCTCGATCCGCTCGAGCTGCCAGGCGAAGGCAGCCAGGGCCAGCTCTGCGAAGGAATCGGATTCGGGGGCGGTCAGGAATCGGGTGACGCGGTCGAGGATCACGGGCGCGATTTTGTCACAGGGAACCAGGTGTCACAGGGGAATTCTGGTAAAGTACGCTCGCACCTGAACCTGGAGATCAGACCCATGCCCGAAGCGTTCCCCTACCAGAAGAAAATCGAAGTCGACAAGCCTCCGCGCGCCAAGGCGCCGAAGCAGTTGGCGGTGATCGACCAGACCGGCTGCACGGGCTGCGAGGCCTGCATCTCCTTCTGCCCGGTGGACTGCATCGAGATTGTCCCCGGCCCCGAGTACCGGGACTTCATGAAGCTGGTGGAAGTGGACCTCGAGCGCTGCATCGGCTGCCAGCTCTGCGCCCGCTACTGCCCGTGGGAGACGATCGACATGTGGGGCTACGAAGAGGGGATCGCCCTCGCCCCCGAGAAGACGGTGCGCTCCCTGATCTACTCCTACGATCCGGAGACGATGCACGAAGCCGCCGAGTCCCGCCCCCGTGCCTGAACCAGAGGTCCGGATTTCCGCCGAGCCGGCCACGGCTCTGATCGCCGCCCTGGCGATCGAGATCGACGCGATCCTTTCCCACTTCCGCCTGAGCGAACGCGAGGCCGAGGATCTCCTGCGGGAGATCCTGCTCCTGGCGGTCTATCGCTGGGACGCCATCGACAGCCGCGAAGTCTGGCTTCTCGCCACCCTCCGCAGAGCCTGCCTGCGCCGGCTCCAGCGCCGCGCGCACTGATCCTTCCCGCGAGGATCCTTCCCGCGAGCTATTTCGCCGGCGTCACCGGCTTCGCCGCCCGCACCTCCGCCAGCTTCTTCTGGATCTGCTGAAGCGTGTCCGCCGGCAGCAGCAGCACGGCCTCCCGGCCGCTCGCCCGGGCGGGAACGCCTTCGGGCAGGGGCGGATAGAGGGTCAAGGTCTCCTCCCCCGCGGTCTTGGTGCGCAGGATGAAAGTGAGGAGGGGCTTGGCGGCTGCCGCTGCGGACTCCTGCGGCGTCAGGAGGCGGTCGGCACGGGCGCCCGTCACCAGGAAGAGGAGATCGCTCACCGGCAGGAAGGAGACCAGGGTGTCCCCGCGCTTCCAGTCGGTGCCCGAGCGGGTGAGCCGCAGCTCCGTCCCGCCGTCCCGCACGGTGGCCGAATCGACGTCGTGGACTTCGAGGGCGGAAAGCTGGAGCGCTCGCCAATCCGCCGGCGCGCGCCGGGTGGATTCGGCCAGCCGGGTGCGGACCTCGAACACGGCGTCCCCCACTCGGGCGTAGGTCAGCTCGCCGGCGCTCTGACCTTCCGGCACGGCCTCACCGGTCACCGGCGACCCCAGCTCGATGCGCACGGGCCGCGCGATCCCCTGGAAGGCCACCTCGATGACGTCGGCCGGAGGCTCGAGCCCCATCTCCGCCGGCGGCGCGGCACCGTCCGAGAACCGCTCCGCCGTCAGGCCGTTGAGATCGGAGACGAGGCCGTTCACCAGATCGCGGTCCGCCCGGTCGGCGAAGGGCTTCTCGATCCAGAAGCCGGCCGGCCGCTTGACCAGGACGACGGGGCCTGCCGCCGCGCCGGTCAAGGTGATCCGCTGGATGGACTCGGCATCGCCCCGGAACATCTGGCGGTCGCGCCAATCGCCCGGCGCCCGCTCGATCTCGGCGAGGATGGCGTCGCTCACCACGTAGGCGCCCTTCACCCCCTCGACGCCCGCGATCAGGGAGCCGCCGGTGGGCACCCCGGCGCCGAGCTTGAGCACCTTCTCGCCGTCCTTCGTCTTCAGGCGCACGGTGGCGCGGGGCTTGTCGAGCCCCACGTCCCTGGGGTTCGCGTCCTCCAGGGTGCGGGTCTTCTCCATCGTGGCCACCGCCTCCAGCAGCCGGTCCACGGCGAAGGCGTCCGCACCGGTGGCGAGGGGCTCGAGCAGCCGCCATTCGGCGGCGGGCTCCGGCGCCTCCTCGTCCTCATCCCCCTCCCCATCCTTCTTCGCGACGGTCTTCGGCGCCGGGGCCCGCTCCAGGCGGACCCGGCCCTTGGCGGAGTCGATCGTCACCGCCGTGACGTCGTCCTTCTCGATCTTGAGGACCTTCTTCTGGAGCTCGACCCGCTCCTCGCTCGACGGCAGCTTCCGCTCGTAGAACCAGATGAAGGCGCCGAGGCCGAGGACGGCGGCGAGCAGGATCAGCAGGGTGCGTGGACGCATGGCCGAAAACCTACCTCCTCCGGCGGAAGAACACCACTCCGCCCATCACGACCGCCAGGAGAGGCAGGGCCGCCGCCAGCAGGTAGATCAACCGGATCTCGTTGCGGGTCAGCGTCAGCTTCACCTGCTCCGTCTTCTTCGGCGGGATGCCGAGGAGGGCCTCGCGCTCCACCAGCCAGTTGAGGGCGTTGGCCAGCAGCACCGCGTTGGGGGCGTTGGCCTGCAGGAGCTGGTTGGCGGCGAAGTCCGAGTCGCCGAAGACCACCAGCCGCATCGGCCGCTTGCCGGGAGCGGTGGCGCCGCTCTCGGCCACGGCTCCCAGCGCCACCGGCCCGGCAAGGTCCCGGGGGTCCCGGCCCACCTTGTCGAGGTTCGCGAGGTCCGTCTCGCCCCAGCCCTCGGGCGAGGTGCGCAGCAGCTCGGCGGCCTTGATGCCGGGGGCGCTGCCGGTCGCCACCGAGCGGACGACGCTCATCAGCACGGAGAGGTTGCCCTCGGCGAGCGCGCGGGTGATGGGATGGTCGCCGTAATCCTTGGAGAAGATTGTCTCCGGCCCGAAGAACGGCAGCGGGTTCGAGGGGTCGACCACGATGTCCTGACCCGCCTTGATGCCGAAGCGCGCGAGCCACGCCTCCAACCCGGTGCTCACCAGGCCGGAGCCGGCCACCGGCCCCGGGGTGGGGTCGAGCAGCACGAGCATCCGCCCGCCGTTGTTGAGGTAGGCCGCGAAGGCGTCCAGCTCCGGCTGGACGAAGCTGCCGGTGGGGCCGCCGATGACCAGCAGGTCGGTCCCCGGCGGCACGGCGGGCTTGCCCAGCGAGGCCCACTCGGAGAGCTCGAAGTTGTCGCGCCCGAGGAGCTGCTGGGCGCCGGAGAAGCCGCGCCCGCCCTGGTCGTCGAGCGAGTGCTCGCCGTGGCCGGTGGTGAACAGGATCCTGGGCTTGCGCCCCTCGGAGAGCTGCAGGATGGCGCTGGTGAAGAGCTGCTCGCCCTTGAAGCCCGTCATCTGCGGCGCCCCCGTCGTCTGCACGCTCCGGAAGTCGAGCTCGGCGAGGTCGTTGCTGTCGATCACCCGCTTGTCGTTGCCGCTCGCGACGACGACGCCGGTGGTCTGGAGCCCGTACTTCTGGACGAGCTGCTGGGCCTCGACCGGCTTCTTCTCGGGATCGACGATCCGCACGTGGACCCGGGTCGAGGCCGCGCCGTAGCGGGCCAGCACCTCGGTCGTGGGCTGGTAGAGCTCGCTCTGCTGGTCCGGCGAGAGGAAGACGATGAATTCGACGTCCTTCTTCAGCCCCTCGACCACGTTCAGGGTCTTCTCCGACAGGCTGTAGAGCTGGTTGCCGGTCCAGTCGAAGCGCTTGTAGTACTTCCAGCCGAAGTAGTTGACGATTAGGAGCAGGGCGGCCAGCAGCAGGACGCCGGCCGACAGCGTCCCCGTCTTCACGAGCTGGCGGTTCACTTGGGCCATCGCGTCATCTCCACTTCTTGTCTTCGAGCGCCCGGCTGGCCAGGAACAGGAAGAACAGGGTGCCCGAGAGGTAGAAGACCAGCCGCCGGGTGTCGACGATGCCGCTCGCGAACTCGTCGATGTGGTTCCAGATGTTCAGATGCTCCAGCGTCTTCTTGGCCAGGTCGCTGGTGGTCAGCTCGCCGAACAGGCTGAGCAGGAAGAGCAGGAGGAGCAGGGCGACCGTGATCATCGCCGCCAGGAGCTGGCTGCGCGTCATCGCCGAGGCGAAGACGCCGATCGAGACGAAAAGGGCGCCGATCAGCAGGATCCCCAGGTATCCGGAGGCCACCGGCCCCCAGTCCACCTTCTCGTACAGGTTGATGCTCAACGCATAGACGATCGTCGGCAGCCAGAGGAACAGGTAGAAGACGAGCGCCGCCAGGAACTTGCCGCCGATCACCTGGCCCTCGGTGACCGGCGCCGTCATCAGCACCTCGATCGACCCCGAGCGCAGCTCCTCGCTGATCAGGCGCATGGTCAGCACCGGCACGATCAGCAGCAGCAGCAGCCAGGTGGTGCGGAAGAAGAACCCGAGGGGCGGCCCCCCGGCCGAGCGGGGATCGTTGAGCTGGCCCACCAGAAAGATGAAGATGATGCCGCTGACCAGCAGGAAGAAGCACAGCACCACGTAGGCCAGGGGCGAGAAGAAGTACGCCCGCAGCTCGCGGCGGAAGGTCGCCAGGACTCCGTTCACGAAACCACCTCCTGCGGCGTCTCGCCGGCTTCGGCGGCGCCAACCGCGTCATGCGCCGCGTCATGCGTCGTCAGGCGCACGAAGATGTCCTCCAGGGTCGCCCCGCGCTCCCGGCCGAGCTCCAGCAGCACCCAGCCGCGCTCGACCGCGGCCCGGAACACGTCCTCGCGGGAATCGGCGCCGCGCGCGCATTCCAGCACCCAGCTCCCGTCGCCGGCCGGCTTCACCGCCACCACGCCCGGCACCCGCGCCAGCGTCGCGGCGGCGTCCGCCGGGGCGCCCTTGAGGGTGACCCGCACGCCGGGGTTGCCCGTCCAGCTCTCGCGGAGGCTCTGCGGCGTGCCCTCGGCGATGATGCGGCCCTTGTCGATGATCACCACCCGGTCGCAAAGCAGCTCGACCTCGGGCAGGATGTGGGTGGAGAGCAGCAGGGTGTGCTCCCGCCCGAGCTGCCGGATGAGCTCGCGGATGGAGATGATCTGCTTGGGATCGAGGCCCACCGTCGGCTCGTCGAGCACCAGGACCCGCGGGTTGTGCAGGATGGCCGTGGCGAGCCCCACGCGCTGGCGGTAGCCCTTGGAGAGGGTGCCGATGATCTGGTGCCGCACGTCGGTCAGCATGCAGCGCTCGAGCGACAGGGGGATGGCCTGGCGCAGGTCGAGGCGCGACAGCCCTTCCAGCCGCGCGCGGTACGCCAGGTACTCGTCCACCCGCATCTCGGAGTAGAGGGCGACGTTCTCCGGCAGATAGCCCACCTGCCGCCGCGCCTCGCGGGGGGATTCGAACAGGTCCTTGCCCGCCACCGTCACCGTGCCGCTGGTGGGCGGCAGGAAGCCGGTGATCATGCGGATGGTGGTCGTCTTGCCCGCGCCGTTCGGACCCAGCATCCCCAGGATCTCGCCCTCGTTGACGGAGAAGGAGATGCCATCCACGGCTGTGAAGTCGCCGTACCGGCGGCTGAGGTTCTGCGCTTCGATCATGGAGCCTCCTGAAGACTGCGTGCTCTTTGCTGGCCCCTAGCAAAACGGGTGCCTTAGTGGAAAGGCTGCTTCCCGCAGGAGATCCGCCTCGCTCCGCGTCCGGAAGCGTCCTCCTGGCGTGCCACTTTGGCGCGGGTGCCCGGCCCGATGCTATCCTGTTCTCCATGGCAGATAAAGACAAAGCTACGGGAATGAAGTCGTCCTACGAGCTGGCGCTGGAGCGCATGGAGAAGCAGGGCATCGACCGGCCCCGCGAAGAGACCTTCGGCGACGAGCTGCGGGAGAAGATCGCCGAGGTCCGGCGCAAGGCAGAAGCCCGGATCGCCGAAGCGGAGATCCTCCACAAGGACCGCCTGAAGACCATGAGGGATCCCGTCAAGCGCCAGGAAGACGAAGAAGAGTACCTCCGCGACCGCCGGCGTATCGAAGAGGACCGGGACCGGAAGATCGAGGAGCTGCGGGGGAAGGGGTAGCTTAGCCATGGGAATCGAAGAGCTGAGGAGCCGCCGCGAGGAGATCCTCCACGTTGCCGCCCGTTACGGAGCCCGGCACGTGCGCGTCTTCGGCTCGGTAGCCCGCGGCGAGGCCGACGAGCGGAGCGATGTCGATTTCCTGGTCGAGATGGAAAGAGGACGGAGCCTCTTCGACCTCGGTGGCCTCCTCATGGACCTTCAGAGTCTCCTGGGACGGCCGGTGGATGTGGTGACGGAGCGGGGGCTCAGGCAGCGGATTCGAAGCCGTGTGCTGCGAGAAGCGGTGCCCCTGTGACGACCGAATACGTCGAAAAATGTGACCAGGGCTACTGGATTCAAGGGGCGAGGGTGTCCCTGGATTCTATTGTTTACGCCTTCCTGAGTGGCCAGACGGCCGAGAGCATCGCCCAATCGTTCCCGACGCTCAGCCTTGAGCAGGTTTACGGCGCGGTTGCCTACTATCTGTCCCATCGCTCCGAGGTCGACGGGTATCTCCGTAAGGCCCGAGGCGAGTTCGAAGCTAAGAGAGAAGCGGCGCATACGGCCGACCCAATGTTCTACAAGAAACTGGCCGGCGCTCGGCAGTCTAAGCCGTGAAGGTCCGTTTTCCGGCGGACGAGGATCTGAACAGGCGATCGTTATCCGACCGGAGCTCCGGAAGAGATTCGATGGAGGATTGGCGCCACCTCACGAGTTGTGGGGTGATCGGAACCCAATGCCGCCTCTAAGGCTTCAAGAGCCTGCTGAGCCGTAACTGCGCACTCGGGACGTCCCAAATGAGCCTGCAACTGCGCAAGTATGTTAAGGACTCCGGCGGCATCAGGACTCGCTGGGCCAAATACTCTCAGGGAAATCTCAAGGGCGCGCTGAATCAGGGGCTCGCCTTCTTCAGCCCTCCCTTGCTGGGCCAAGACACCCGCTAGGCTGGTCAGAGTGGGAGAGAGGGAGGGATGATCTATTCCAAGTTCTTTCTGTGTTATTGACAATGACTTGCGAAATAGAACTTCCGCTTCGGCATATTTCCCTTGATAATACAGCACTACCGCCAAGCTGTGAAGAGAGCCTCCGTACAAGGGGTGGTCCGTCCCGAGCACCTTTTCATCAATGGCCAAGGCCTTACGAAGCAACCCTTCAGCTTCTGTGTGCCTTTTTTGATGAGACAGCACTCCCGCCAAGCCATGCAACGAGGTCCCGTACTCGTGGTGCCCCGTCCCCAGCATCTTTTCCTTTATTGCCAACGACTCGTGATACATCGCTTCAGCCTCGATGTACTTCCCCTCACTAGTCAGCACTCCCGCCAAACCGTGTAAGCAGGCTCCATATTCTAAGCACTCCCTCCCAAGCTCAACTTTAATTAACGCCAAAGCCTCGCGAAGCAATGCTTCCGCCTGAGTGTATTCCCCTTGTTCCTCTCGAAGACTTCCCAACTCGCTAAGAACATAGCTTCTTGTTTGATCACTACCAGCTAGGCTAAGGGCTCTCGTGAGAAGCTGTGCCAGTTCTGAAGAGTTTTCGCCAAGGTATTGGCGCATACTAGCCGTCAGCATTAACGCCTTAGCGAGGCGATCTCCGCTCGTTTCAGCAGCCTCACAGGCTTCGAGCAGTGCCCGTGCTTCCCGGTAACGTGCCCGGTCGCGGAGCCACAGCACATACTTCTGCACCATCGGCCAGGCACGATCCCCCTCCCTAACACGATGCAAATGATGGATCCCCGCTATCTGATCTTTCCACCAGCCTTCTGGCTGCTTTGCCAATTCCTCAAAGGCCTCTCCCGCTGCCAAGTGGGCGTCCCGACGCTCGGCCTCAGTCAGCTTTCCATCAACAAAATTTTTCACCAGACTGTGGAGCCCCCACCGGTCAACCCAAACAGGCTCTCCCTCCTCGACGCCTCTCTCTCGATAAAGAGTCAAAACTCCCGTCCGGATCAACTCGTCCACCGCACTCCCAAGCTGGTCGATGACAAAGCGAGGCGCCGCGATCCGCAGTACGCTCAGCTTCCCTGCGTGCTCCCGGGCCGCCGGTGAGAGCCGGTCCCAGAGAGCCCCCAGGAGAAGATCGGAACTGATCTTCTCGGCGTGCTTGCCCAGGATCGGCTCGATTAACTCAACCCAGGGATCGGTGATCTCCGCTCCCAGACCCAAGCTTCGCCGTTGCTCGGCGACCAGGATGTCCAGGAACTCCACCGTCCGTGGATGGCCATCCGCCTTTTGAGCAAGACGGGTCCGGACGGCGCGCGGCAGCCGGCTCAACGTATCGAACGAATCGATCAGCCGCAGAACGTCCGACGGGGTCATGGGACCGACAGGAAACCAGGCGTCTTCCTCGAGGTCCGGCCAGGCATAGCGGGTGGAGACCAAGACCAGCCCGCCTTCCGACAGGCTCTCCATCTCCTTCCACCAGGCCTGGGCTTCCGGACGCCATGAACCGAGCGCTTTGAGATCTCCTGTCTCTGGTCCCTCCTGGAGCGACTCAGCATTGTCGGCGTAGAGCACCAGTCGGGGACGCTCGCGGCGAAGCTGCCGGATCGTCTCGGCAAAACCTGGTGATGGGGCGGGGACTCGCTCGCGAAGATCCTTCATTCGCTCGTCCCAGTTGGGAAGACCCAGCACGCGGCCGTGCTCCTCGGCTTGGGCTCGAAGGGTGGCGACGGGGTCTCCTGTACTCTCGTCGAGGCCCCGGCAGCGGAGGATGAGCTGGTCTTGCGGGTCCGGGGTGAGAACCCGGCTGACGAGTTGGCTGGCGAGTGCCGTCTTGCCCAAGCCGCCCAGCCCCTGGAGGACGATCAGCCGCTGACCGCCACGCACCAAGCGTCGGACCCGGTGCTGGAGTGCCCGCCGGCCGATGAAGCCGAGCTTCAGCACGGGCAGGCCGCTTACCTCGACTAGCTTGCGCCGGAAGCGGGCGGGAAGGTCATCGCTCCCCGGCTCGCCCCGTTCGGCCAGCGGTCGGTCCGGACCCCGGAGGTAGACCGCGAGTTGCGCCCAGCCCAGAGGATAGCGGGCAGGGCCATCCCTCTCCAAAGGCTCGGAGAGCGTCGTCCGCGCTACCGCGACGGCTTGGAGCGCCGTTCCTCCCTCGGCGAGGGTCTCATAGAACGCCTCTTCCGCACGGGTACACAGTTCGTCCCCCACGGGGCCGAAATAGCCTGTGACCAGGGCGAAGCCGCTCCGGTGGAGCGCCGCCGCCGTCGAGGGGCCCCGGCCGAGCACGGTGTCGAGTTCGCCCCGGGCCTGCCGCGGAACATCGGCTGGCTCCGGCACGGTCCAGATCGGATCGGACGATCCTGTTGCTCCATGGCAGGAGGCCAGGAAGAAGAGGCGCGGGAAGGAGCCGGCCTTGCCGAGCGCCTGATTCAACCGGCTGAGGAGGTCCGTGACCGGCACGGGGTCCGCGAATCCATCCTCATCCTCGAACACGAGCTGGCCTGGCAGGCCGTGGCCGCTGAAGTGGACCGCTGCGGCCCGCTGACCCTCCACCACCTCGACGAGATCCTCGAAGCCCCCGAGCTCGGCGAAGGCTACCCGCTGGCCCAGAGGCGAGAGCGCGGACTGCAGGCGAAAGGCTTCCTTCTCATAGTCGAGCGCCGCCTGATCCTCGGGCGCGGCGATGGCCACGGCCACGGTCAGTGGCCCGGAAGGCTCGGGCAACTCCGGCGCGCCCTCCGCCACAGCCTCGTGGACGAGATCAAGCCGGCCGTCGCGGACCGGAAACGTGCCCGGCTCAGGCGCGATCAGCTCCCAGGGTAGAGCGAGGGCGCGGTCGCCGAGAGAGGTTTCGTTCCTAACCCGTACCGTCAGCCGCGCCCTCCCCCGCTCTCTCTGGTTCATCCGCCGGACGACGACCGCCCGCGCCTCGTCGGACAGCAGCACCGGCGTCAGACGCTCGCCGATCCGTGAGGCCAGATGGTGGAGCGCGGCTTCCATGGCGGCAGCTTCCGGGTGATCCAGAGGCACCAGGACGCCGGTGGACTCCCGGAGCTTCCCGAGCAGCTCCACCAGCCCGGCATCCCCGAGAGGGTTCGGGATGGTGTGGGGAGTGCTCTCTGGCGTGGGTCCCACCACCGTCCAGGCCTTCTCGCCCGGATGGAGCTCGAAGACCAGCTCTCCGGGATCGGCCGGCGCCAGCCGGCGGGCGATCTCCTGGAGGAGGCGGGTCACGCTCTCATGGTCCGGCACCAGGATGGGCTTGACGTTCGCCGAGGCGAGCAGATGCCGCTTCGGGTCGGGCAGGCGGAGCCACTCCTCTTGGGTGAGGATGGCCCGGCTGGCGTAGAGGTCCTTGCGGTCGGGGATGGGCAGGGCGCCGAGCCAGTCGAGCAGGCGCGGGTCGCTCATCGAGCAGCCGACGAAGATCACCGGCCGGGTGCGCAGGTTGAGGTCGAGCTGGTGGACCAGGCGCGGGTAGGAGGCTTCGAACGCCTGGTAGCTGGCGGCCGAGAGGATCGCGCTCTGCCAGTCCCCGGCGTCGCCGTGGAGCTTGAGCACCTGGACCTCCTCAAGGTTCTGGACGGTGAAGTTGTCCTCCAGGGACTGCGAAACGAAATCGACGCGGGCCTCGGTGAGGGCGTTCTCGATCAGCCGGTCGTAGTTGGTGGTGAAGAGAATCGGGCAGACGCCGGCTCCAGCAAGGCGCGCGACCGCCGTGTGGAGTGGTGCGAACGGCCGGGGCTGGCCAATACTCTTCTGGAGAACCGCGGCGAGATCGGACTCGCTGTACTCAGCGATGAACTCGTCGACCAGCGCGAACCCGGCCTCCCGGGAGGCGGGCAGCCTCTTCCGCAGGAGATCCTCGATCCCCGCCATCGTGGGATAGCCGGCCGCGGCGCTCGCTCCGGCGCCGAGCCAGAGAATAGGGCGGAGTCCGACCTCCCGGTAATGCTCCAGGAAACTGGCGAGCGCATCGACTTGTGAAGTGATGGGCTGCGACACGATGCCCTCCCTGCTCCACCCGCTGCAATTCGCGGAATCTCAGGATTGTACCGAAAACCGCGTCTTACGAATTCGCCAGCGGCTTCCTCGCGCCAGAGCTCATTGGCCGCGAAGGAGAGCCGGCCGGCTTTCTCCAGGCTCTCACACGGCTCCGCGCCCGCTTTTTTGTTGCGACCGCCTCCTCACATGCTGCATAAACTCCCTAGATCCAGGCTCATCCCAAACAGTAGACAACAATTCCCCCCAATTTCACATCAAAATTTCCTGAACTCACATGCTGTAGAGTGAATCACGAGTCGCACAGGCTGAATGCTGCGACAGAAGACGAAGATTTTCGTTGTCAGCTCGCCTTGTTTGCATCAAATTAGAAGGCTGTCCCAACGCATTTCCCGAGGGCGGTGGCTACCCGGGGGAATTCGCAGCAGAGGGTCAGGCCGCGAACACCTCACGGAACCGCCGCACCGCGCTGCCGCTGCCGCAGATGTAGACGGCATCCTCGGGACGGAAACGGAAGGCGGGATCGAACTCCACGATCACCTCGTCGCCGCGCTCGACGGCGACCACCGAGCAGCCGGTCCGCTCGCGGAGGCCCAGCTCGGCGGGGTTGCGGCCGGCGAGGCCGCCGGGAGCGACCTTGAGGACCTTGAGCTGCGGATCGACCGCCACCGACTCCTGGCCCAGCAGCTTCTTGGCCAGCATCTGGCCCGAGACCTGGCTGATCGAGAGGGCGAAGTCGGCGCCGGCGCGATGGATGCGCTCGACGTTCTCGGCCTGGTTGACCCGGGCGATCACCGGCACCTCGGGCACCAGGTCCTTCAAAATCACCGTCGCGAACAGGGTGGAGCTGTCCGTATCGAGGGCCAGGATCACCGCCTGGGCGTTCTTGACGTCCGCCGCTTCCAGGGTCTTGACGTCGAGCACGTCCCCCACCTGGTCCACCTCGGAGCCGGGACGGCGGTCGATCAGCCGGACCTCCTCGCCCACGGCGCGCAGCAGCTCGGCCACCTTGCGCCCCACCTCGCCGCCCCCGCCCACCACGAACGGCCCCTCGCGGCGCAGGGCGACGGCGCCGCCCGCGAGGTCGTGGAGGCGGTCGATGCTGCCGTAGCTCCCCACGACGACCAGGATGCCGCCCGGCTTCAGGAGCAGGCCGGAGCCGTCGGGGATCTCGAGCTCGCCGCCCACCCACTGGCCGATGACGGTGGCGCCCGTGTGCGTGCCGACCGCCGACTCGTCGAGGGTGCGGCCGGCCAGGGGGCTGTGGGGATGGACCCGGATCTCGGCCACCTCCAGGTTGCGTCCGAGCTGCTGGATGCCGCCCACCCGCGGGTTGATGCGGACGGAGGCCCGGGCGGCGAGCGCGGCGCCCAGGATGTGGCGAGGGGTGAAGACGGCCGTGGCGCCGGCGAGCATCATGGGCCGGCGGTGAAAGGGCTCCTCGACCAGGGCCAGGATGGGGCCGCGGAAGCCGAGCTGCCGGGCCGACAGGCTGAGGGCCGCGTTCTCGTCGTCGGTGCCGTTGGCGATGATCGCCCGCGCGCCGCCGAGCCGCGCCGCCGCCAGGGCACCGTCCTCCAGGGCTCGGTGGACGACTCTCACTCCGCTCTCGACGAGACGGCGGGCCAGCGGCTCGTCCTCCTCCAGCACCAGGGCCGGCACCCCGGCCCCGGTCAGCTCCTGGAGCAGCGTCTCGACTCCCGGCCCGTAGCGGTAGATCACGGCGTGGCCTTCGAGCTTCTTGTCCGCCTCCTGAGGCAGCCGGGTCTCGAACCGCTCCTCCAGGAAGGGGATGAGATAGATGGGGAAGATCAGGAAGACCAGGAAGACACCCAGGAACTGGACGACCGCCACCAGCACCACCATCGCCGGATGGCGCCACCTGGAGTCGGCGCCGTAGCCGGTGGTGCTGAGCGTCTCCGCGGACCATTCCAGGCTCTCCCAGAACGTGCGCGGCTTGCCCTCCAGGGCCGCCATGCCCCACATGTAGAGGACCGCCGAGGCGAGCACCGTGAGGAGCAGGCCGAGAATCAGGACGGCAAGACGCCGCCGGGAGCGCCGCATGGGGGGATTGTATGGCGTCCATGAGCGGCTCGCACCGTGAGCGCCCTCATCACCCCGGCCCGCTTCTCCCCGCCTCCCTCCCGGTCCGCCGGGAGAAGAGGGAGAAGTTTGTCGGAGAGACGCTTGTCGGAGAGAGCTTCAAAAGCTTCTTCATTCCCCTTCTCTCCCGGCGGCCGGGGAGGGAGGCGGGGAGAGAAGGGGGTAGGGGGTTATGAGGGCCGGCTCCGAAGGAGCCGTGGTTCTGGCAAGGAGGACTAGTACGGCATGTCGTCTTCGTCCAGCCCGAAGTGGTGCCCCAGCTCGTGCACCACCGTGTCCCGGACCTCGCGGATGACCTGCCGGCGGTTGTCGCAGCCCCGCAGGATGGGGCCGCGGTAGATGATCACCCGGTCGGGCATGGCGGCCTGGTAGAAGGTGTCGCGGTCGGCCAGGGGAACGCCCTGATAAAGGCCGAAGAGCTCCTCGTCCGGCTCGATCCCCAGAGCTTCGAGATCCTCGGGGTCCGGCTCCTCCTCCACCATCACGGCGACGTTCTCCAGCAGCTCGGCGAACTCTTCCGGCAGGCCTTCCAGCGCCTTCTCGACCAGGGCTTCGAACTCCTCGGGCGGGATCCTCATGACGCTCCTAGCGTATCGCGTTAGACTGCCGCCATGTCCGTACGGCTCGACAAATGGCTCCATGTGGCCCGCGTGTTCAAGACCCGGACCCAGGCGACTCACGCCGTCGACCTCAACCGCGTGCGGGTAAACGGCCAGACCGCCAAGCCGCACCGCAGCCTGGTCGCCGGCGACCGCCTCGACGTGCAGATCGGCGACTGGAACCGCATCCTCATCGTCAAGGAGCTGCGCGACAAGCCCGTCTCCAAGGAAGAGGCGCGCACCCTCTACGAAGACCAGAGCCCGCCCCGGCCCGAGGCGGATCCCCTCCAGCGCCTGCTCCGGCGGCCGCCGGTCAAGCGCGAGGCCGGCGCCGGCCGCCCCACCAAGAAGGAAAGGCGGGACATGGACCGCTGGGAAGAGGGCGAAGACCTTTAGAGGGATGGGAAAAAGAGAGCGCGGATCGGGAGCGGGGGGCCCCCGGTCCGCGCCCCATCGGAGGGAGTAGCTAACTTGCCCAAGATAGAGCCTCCGGATGATTCTGTCAAGGTGTTGTCCAAAATATGAACCAAATTATCCTTGACCCTCCATAGACGTCCTGCTAAGCTGCCCGTAATGTCAAACGGGCGTTCGACTTCCAACGCACTCCGCCACCCGATCGGCATGGTGGCCCGCCGTACGGGCTTGAAGCCGGACCTCATCCGGGCCTGGGAGAGGCGCTACGGCGCCGTGACGCCGGGACGCTCGGAGACGCGGCGCCGCTTCTACTCGGACGAGGACATCGAGCGCCTCCTGCTCCTGCGCCGGGTGGTGAGCACCGGCCGCGGCATCAGCCAGATCGCGGGGCTCTCCAACGAGGAGCTGACGGCCCTGATCGAGAAGGAGCCCGCTCCCCCGGCGGCGCGCCAGCCGGCCTCCGCGCAGGGCGGCGGCGAGGTCGAGGACCTCGCCGAGGCCTTCCTCGGCCGCTGCCTGGCGGCGGCCCAGCGCCTGGACGTGCGGGAGCTCGAGATGCAGCTCGACCGCGCCGCCGTGGCGTTCAGCCGCACCAACCTGATCGAGAAGCTGCTCGTGCCCCTGATGCAGCGCATCGGCGACCTCTGGCATCAAGGAGCCCTGCGGCCCATCCACGAGCACATGGCCTCCTCGGTGGTGCGCTCGTTCCTGGGCGGCATGCACGGCGCCTATCAATCCGAGGTCTCGGCCCCCCACATGGTGATCACCACGCCGGCCCGCCAGCACCACGAGCTGGGCGCCCTCCTGGCCGCCGCCACCGCCGCCGGGGAGGGCTGGCAAGTCACCTACCTCGGCCCCGAGCTGCCGCCCGAGGAGATCGCCGCCGCCGCCCTGCAGAAGGGGGCGCGGGCGGTGGGCCTCAGCATCACCTACCCGCCCGACGATCCCCTGCTGGGCGACGACCTCCGGCGCTTGCGCCGCCTGCTGGACAACCGTACCGCCCTGGTCGTCGGCGGCCGCTCCGCGACGGCGTACGGCCATGTGCTGCAGGAGATCGGCGCGCACCGGGTTGCGGACCTCGCCGAGCTGCGCCGGGAGCTGGAAGCCTTGCGGTCGGCGCCGGAGACGCAGGCCCGCGACACCGCGCCGTAGCTCCCGGCCTTTGTCCGGATACAATCTGGACAACATATTGACAAAGTGTCGTTCGTCTTCTAGGATCTTTCCCGTCCAAGGTTTCCCCTGATGAGCGATCGCCGATCCCTACTTTCCGGCTCCATGGAGCAGCTCTCGGTCCCCGACCTGCTGCAGACGGCCGAAGCCAACCGCCGAAGCGGCGTCGTCCGGCTGCACGGCCCCGCCGGCACCGGCACGATCTGGCTGCGGGACGGCCGGGTGGTCGACGGCGAGACGGCCGGCGGGCATCGCGCGGCGGATGCGATCTACGAGATGGCGTTCTGGGAAGAGGGGGATTTCGAGGCGGACTTCACCGCCGTGGCCGTCGAGGAGAAGATCTTCCAGCCCACCTCCGGCCTGCTCCTGGAAGCCATGCGGCGCAGGGACGAGGCGTTGCACAACGCCGCGCCGCCCCACGCCGCCTTGCCCAATCCGCCGCCGGCTCCTCCCCGGCCGCTGCTGGCCCTCCACCGCGGCTTGACCCTGCTCAACGTGGCCGCCTCGTACGCCTCCGAGCACGTCGAGCCCGCCCTGCTCGCCAGCCGGCTGGAAAGCACGCGCCAGGCGCTCCTCGCGGAGCATCCGAGCCTCGCGGGGTTCCGGGTCGATCCCGGCGGCGCGGTCTCCGCCGGCCCCGCGGCGGCCGCGGAGGAGACGGAGGACACGGTGCAGGCCGTCGCGCGGTGGCTGACGCGGTTCTTCGCCACCCTGGAAGCCGCCCTGCCCGGCCGCTTTCCCCTCGCCAAGCTCCGCCAGGTCACCGAGGCGGTGCAGGATGACCTGGAATCTCTCGGCTTCAATCGCGAGCTCGGTTTCACCGCCGGGCCTGGGGAGTAAGCGCCATGCAAGACGACCTCTCGGCCCTGTCGGCCGCCGAAATCGACGCTCTGCCCTTCGGCTACATCGCTCTGGCGGCCGACGGCACCATCCGCAAATACAACCGCTACGAAGCGGACCTGGCGCGCAAGGACCCGCAGGAGGTCCTCGGCCGCAACTTCTTCCACGAGGTGGCCCCCTGCACCCAGGTCCAGGAGTTCGAAGGGCGGTTCCGTCAGTTCGCCGCCGGCGCCACGACGGACGCGGCCCTGACCTTCGACTTCGAGTTCGGCTTCCGCCACGGCCGCCAGGGCGTGCGCATCGGCTTCGTGCGCTCGCCGCTCGGCAACGAGGTCATCGTCACCATCAACCGCCGCCGGAAGCTGGACCTCGCCCTGTCCCCGGCGCTGACCCCGGAGCCCACCCAGGGGACGCTCACCGACGCCGTGGGCCTGCCGGTCACCGCGCTCAACGAGGATTTCTGGGGCTCGCTCTACGCTCTCTGGCGGCATGCGCCGGTGGAGCGGCGCCGCGAGGCCCTGCACCGCCTGGGGCACGAGTGGGGGCTCCGGCACGCCCGCCGCGTCGAGCGGCTCATCCAGCGCCAGCACGGGGTGACCCTGCGGGAAGCCGAGCTCCAGATGGCCCTCGAGTGCCTCTCCGGCTCGCTCGCCCTCCTGGGGCTCGGCCGCTTCGACGTCGATTTCCGGCTGCGCCAGAACGGGCTGCTGCCGATCGACCATCACCACAGCCCGTTCACCCGCATGCTCGGCGACCCTGAGGTGCCCTGCTGCGATCCTCTCGCCGGCCTGCACGCCGGCTTCCTCTCGCACCTCGCGGGCCGGCAGCTCGCCGCCGCCGAGGTCCACTGCGGGCGCGCGCCCGGCGAGCCCTGCCGCTTCGTGGTCGGCACCGAGGGCCGGCTGGAACGGCTCCTGCGGCCGGCGGAGGGATCGGCCGACGCCGTGCTGCTCGCCCGGCTCCAGGGGTTGCCGGCGGCGGAGGCGCCACGGTGACGAGGCCTGAAACCGGCAATAACCCCGATACTCGCCGAAGCCTCGGAGAGGCCGTGGACGAGGTGCGCTGGGACCACGATCCCCTCCGGAAGCTGCTGTCGCCGCTGGTGGCATCGGCCAGGTACTTCGAGGAGTTTCCCTGGGACGGCGAGGAGGAGAACCAGGAGGCCGGGCCCGCAGCCTCCCTAAATCTCCCCTAGTTCCCCAGGAACTCGCCGATCGGCGCCAGCGGCTCGCTGTGGTCGCAGAGGATCTTGAGCACCACCATGATCGGCACCGCGAGCACGGCGCCGGTGATGCCCCAGAGCCATCCCCAGAAGGTCAGCCCGAGGAAGATCACGACCGGGTTCAGCGTCAGGCGGCGTCCCAGGATCATGGGGGTGAGCAGGTAGCTCTCCAGGAGGTTGAGGCCGATGAAGGCGCCCGGCGCCACGAGAGCCCGGGAGAGGTCGTCGAAGGTCAGGAAGCCGACCATCGCCAGCACCGCGATCATGACCAGCGCTCCCAGGTAGGGGATGTAGTTGGTGACCGCCGCCAGCACGCCCCAGAGGACGGGGTTGGGAATCCCGACCAGGGCCAGGATCCCCCACACCGCCACCCCCAGGACGGCGTTGATGAGGGTGATGGTGGCGAGATAGGCCGAGATCTCCGTCTCGATCTGGCGCGCGATGTCGACCGCCCGCTTCTTGTCCGCCAGGCTGGGCAGCACCTTGATCAGCTTGCGCAGGAACATGTCGCCCGCGGCGAGCAGGAAGTACAGAAGGATGAACATCACGACACCGCTGGCGATCAGGTCCGTCGTGCGGCTGAACATCCTCTCTCCCAGGGTCTCCGTGGCGACCGCGACCTTCGCCGGCTCCCGGCCGCTACCCACCTTGGCGATCTTCTCCACCTGCGCCGTCGCCTTGCTCATCGTCTGCACGGGCTTCTTGAAATCGCGCAGCTTCCGCTCCACCTTGCGCAGGCTCTGGGGCGCCTGCCGCACCCACTCGTAGGCAGGAGTGGAAAGCTGGTAGATGCCCAGACCGAGGGCGCCGAGCAGGCCGAACACCACCAGGGCGGCACCCAGACCCTCCGGGATGTGCAACTTTTTCAGCCAGCGCACCAGCGGGCTGAGCAGGAAGCTCAGCAGCAGGGCGAGGACGATGGGCAGGAAAAAGTCCCGGCCCAGGTAGAGCGTGTAAAAGGCGGCCAGGACGAAGAGGCCGGTGAGGGCCAGCGACCTGACGTCGAAGGGGAGCTTCTTGACGTCGGAACGGGAGCCTTCCTCTTCGGGAGGCTGGTTCCGGATGGCTTCCAGCATGGCGAAACCTCGCGCACGCCCGGCCATCACCCGAGCCTGCGTTCCAGGCGCGCCGGGCACGAGCGACGGCGAGGATTCTAGCGCTCTTGCGGCGCCCCCTCCGTCAGGCTCGCCGGACCAGCCCCATCACCAGCGAGACCACGAAGACCACCAGGAACAGCACGAACAGGATCTTCGCGATCCCGGCCGCGCTCGTAGCGACGCCACCGAATCCGAATACGGCCGCGATCAGCGCGACGATCAGGAAAATCAATGCCCATCGCAACATGACTGTGCTCCTCCTATTCCAGCCGGGGCCTTCCCGGGCAGGGAGAGTGAAGAAAGGGCCAGAGGCACTCAGGGTAGGCATGCACTGGATGTCAGCCTCTGGCTCTTTTTGGTATTTGCAATTCAGATGCCAGAGCTCTCGAGAAGCTGGCGGATACCTTCCAGCGTGTCGGCCTGATCGGGCCGCTTGTCGGTCCGCCAGCGGGCGATCCGGGGAAAGCGCACGGCGATCCCCGACTTGTGGCGGGACGACAGGGCGATCCCCTCGAAGGCCAGCTCGAAGACCTGCTCCGGCTCGACGGAGCGCACGGGCCCGAACTTCTGCAGGGTGTGGCGGCGGATCCAGCCGTCGAGGTCGAGGATCTCCTCGTCCGAGAGCCCCGAGTAGGCCTTGGCGATGGGCACCAGCTCGCCGCCGGACCACACGGCGAAGGTGTAGTCCGTGAACAGGTTGGCCCGCCGGCCGTGCCCGGGCTGGGCATAGACGAGCACGGCGTCGACGGTGAACGGGTCGATCTTCCACTTCCACCAGTCGCCGCGCTTGCGGCCGGTGCGGTATGGAGACGCCAGCCGCTTCAGCATCAGCCCCTCGACGCCCCGGCCGCGGGCTTCCTCGCGCGCCCGGGCGAGGTCTCCCCAGGCGTCCGCCTCGATGCGGGGCGAGACGAGGAAGAACGGGCGCCCGCGCTCCAGCAGGCGCTCGAGGTCCGCCCGCCGCTCGGCCAGCGGCCGCTCCCGCGCGTCCTGCCCGCCGGTCTCCAGGAGGTCGAAGGCCAGGAAGACGGCGGGCGCTTCGGCCAGCACCTTCTCGGTCAGCTTCTTGCGGCCGATGCGCCGCTGCAGGACGGCGAACGGCAGCGGCTGGCCGTCGCGCCAGGCGAGGATCTCGCCGTCCAGGACGGTGCCGTCCGGCAGCAGCGAGGCCGCCGCGCGGGTCAGCTCGGGGAAGCGTTCCGTGATCAGCTCCTCGCCGCGCGACCAGAGGTGGAGGGCGCCGCCCCGCCGGATGAGCTGCGAGCGGATGCCGTCCCATTTCCATTCGGCGAGCCATTCGGACGCCTCACCCAACGACTCGGCCGGCTGCTCGAGCGGCGAGGCCAGGTAGAAGGGATAGGGGCGCGAGCCGTCCTCCTTGGCCTCGCCGGGCGACAGCAGGCCCAGGTAGAAGGCGCCCGTGGGCTCCCAGGTCCCCATCAGTCGGTGGGCGAGGGTCGGCTGCGGCACGCCCGCCACCTGGGCGAGCGCCCGCTCGACCAGCGTCTGGGAGACGCCGACCCGCAGCTCGCCCGTCAGCAGCTTGTTGAGCACGAAGGTCTCCCAGCGCGGCAGCCCCCGCCACCAGCCGGTCACCCGCTCGCGCTGCTCCTCGACGGCGAGGGCGCGCAGGGGGAGGAGCCGCTCCGCCATCCAGAGCGAGAGCGGCAGCTCGGCCGCCCGCTCGGACTCCCCCCGGCCGTCCAGCACCAGGGAGATCGTCTCCGCGAGATCCCCCACGCTGCCGTAGGACTCCTCGAACAGCCAATCGGGAACGCCGGCCTCCGTCATCGCCCAGCCGGCCAGCAGCCGCCCCTGGAGGAACCGCTTGAGCCGCCGGCCGGTGAGGAACCAGATGGCCCAGGCGGCGTCCTCGGGCGGAGCCGACGAGAAGTAGGAGGCGAGGGCCGCGACCTTCTCGTTGGTGGAGGTCGTACGGTCCAGCGCCTCGTAGAGGGCGGCAAAGCGCTTCAATCCTCGGTTTCCCCCTCGAAGGGCGTCGCGAGCGTGCCGGCCAGCCTGCCCCGCTCGCGGAGATAGCGCGCCAGCGGCTCGGCGTAGCCGTGGGTGGTCAGCACCCGCTCAGCCCCGGTCTCCTCGATCGTCCGCAGGAGGTCCGGCCAGTCGGCGTGGTCGGAGATCACGAAGCCGCGGTCGAAGCCGCGCCGGCGGCGGGTGCCGCGCACGCGCATCCAGCCCGAGGCGAAGGCCGTGCTCGCGGGCCCGAAGCGGCGCATCCAGGTGGAGCCGCCGGCGGCCGGCGGGGCCAGCACCAGCTCGCCGGCGAACGACTGCCCGCGGGCCGTCTCGGAGACCGGCCGGGTGGGGAGCATCGCCACCCCCGCCTGGCGGTAGCACTCGTTGAGCGCCTCGATGGCGCCGTGGACGAACACCGTCCGGTCGGTGAGCCGGGCCAGCTCGCCGAGGATCCGCTGGGCCTTGCCGAGGGCATAGCAGAAGAGCACGGAGGCGCGGCCGGCCTCGCGGTTGGCGTCCCACCACTCGAGGATCTCGCGGGCCACGGCGCCGGTGTCGTCCCAGTGGTAGATCGGCAGCGCGAACGTGGCCTCGGTGATGAACGTGTGGCAGGCCACCGTCTCGAAGGCTTCGCAAGTGGGGTCCGCCCGCCGCTTGTAGTCCCCCGAGAAGACCCAGACCTCGCCGCCCCGCTCCACCCGCACCTGCGCCGAGCCCAGGATGTGCCCGGCGGGATGAAACGAGACCGCCGCCTCCCCCACCCGCACCGTCTCGCCGAACGGCACCCCCTCGATCCGCGCCTCGCCCCCGATCCGCTTCCGCAGGACGGGAACGGAAGCCTCCGCCGCCAGATACGCCCCGCTCCCACCGCGGGCATGGTCACCATGGGCATGCGAGATCACCGCCCGCTCGACCGGCCGCCACGGATCGATGTGGAACCCTCCGGCCTCGCAGAACAGGCCACGGTCGTCGGTGCGGAGAAGGGGGGTGCTCATCGGTCGCAGTGGCGCTGCATGTTGCCTGCCGGAAGCTTGGCGTTGCGGATCATCCACGGCATGAATGATAATCATTCACGGCATGAATGATCTACAGGTGCTGCCGAGGCTGCTGCGAAGGTCCCTGAACCTGGCCCTCCGCTCGTTCCCCGTCGTGGTCGTCACCGGCTCCCGGCAGACGGGCAAAAGCACTCTCGTGCGGTCCCTCCCCGAGGAGCCGGGGCGTCCCTATCTCACGTTGGACAATCTGGAGGTGCTGGACCGGGCCCGGCGGGAGCCGGAGGCGCTGGTGCGGAGCGCCGAACGGCTGACGCTGGACGAGGTGCAGCGATCTCCGGACCTCCTCCTGGCCGTCAAGCGAGCGGTCGACGAGGGGAAGGCGCCGGGCCGGTTTCTCCTCACGGGATCGGCCAACCTCCTGCTGATGCAGCGGATCAGCGAGTCCCTCGCCGGCCGGGCCGCCTACCTGACTCTCTGGCCCCTGACGCGGCGCGAGCAGCTCGGCGCCGGAGCGGCCGGCGCCTGGACGCGCCTGTTCGAATCCGAGGACCGGTCCTGGAAGGACCTCCTGGAAGCTGAAAGCGCCACACCCGAAGACTGGCGCACTCTCGCTCTGCGAGGCGGATACCCGATCCCGGCCTATGAGCTCGAAGAGCCGGAGATGCGTGCGCTCTGGTTCGACGGATATACCCGGACCTATCTGGAGCGTGACCTCCAGGAGCTCTCGACCGTCACCTCGCTGGTGGATTTCCGCCGGCTGATGCGGGCGGCCTGCCTCCGGTTGGGCAACATGGTCCAGCAGACCGAGCTCGGGCGCGACGTCGGGCTGCCCCAGCCGACGGTCCACCGCCACCTGTCTTTGCTGGAAACCTCGTACCAGCTCGTGCGGGTGCCGGCCTACTCGGTAAACCGCACCAAGCGCCTGATCAAGACGCCCAAGCTCTACTGGTGCGACACCGGCCTCGCCCTGTACCTGGCCGGCGAGACCGAGCCCCGCGGCGCGCACCTCGAAAACCTCGTCCTGACCGATCTCCTCGCCTGGCGGGATTCCCAGGTGCCCCGCCCGGAGGTCCTCTACTGGCGGACCGCCAACGGAGAAGAGGTGGACTTCGTCATCGAAGGCAAGGGACAGCTCCTGCCGATCGAGGTCAAGGCCACATCGCAGCCACGACTCGCCGACGCCCGGCACCTCCTCGCCTTCCGCGCGGAGTATCCCGACCTCTCCCGCGCCGGCCTCCTCCTCCACACTGGCACCGAGACGGGCTGGATCGCCGAGGGCGTGCTCGCCGCGCCCTGGTGGCGGGTGATCTGAAGAGGTCTACTCCATATCCCGCAGGAACTGGAGGAATCTCTCGATCTGTTCCTGGTAGATGGGCTTGAGCTCCAGCGCCTTGCGCAGCACCACCTGGAGCCGCAGGGGGTCCAGATCCAGGCCGTACATCGTGCGGAAGACGTGGCGAAAGCGCAGCATCTCGTCCAGCCGGTCGTAGGCCTCGGCGTCGATCACGGCCGGACGGAGGGGAGTCAGGTCCAAGCGCATGCGCTGCAGGAGCTGCCGGTGCCAGCCGGCCTTGTCCAACTGGTTCTCGAACGAGGCCGCGATATTCCGGAAGATGTTCTCGAACGCCATGTAGAGGCTGTGGAGGCGATAGGCGGCGACGATCATCGTCTCCTGGGACTCGGATTCCGTCAGCTCCGGGGAGCCGAGAGCCTCATAGAGCCGGTTAATGGCTTCGAGGTCACTCTGGATGTTGCGTTCCAGGACCAGGAACTTCTCGTTCATAGCTGAGCTCCCCAGAGGTCTCCACCGCCCGTGCGACCGCTCCCACCCGAGGCCGGAGATCGACGTTCCTCTCGAGCGCCTCCTCCAGGATCCGCCAGAACGGAGTCTCCATTTCGATGTCGTCACAGTCGATCGCCACGTCTATGTCGGAATCCGGCCGGAAACGGCCAGGCTGGAGGATCGACCCGAAGAGATGAACGGCCCGGATCGCAGGGAAGCCGGAGGCCGACAGGCGGATAGCCCCTCGCGCCTGCTCCAGCACCCGGAGACGGAGCTCCTCCTGCTGTCGGCGGAGATCCCGGTCCCGCTGGGCGTGGTACTCGCGGTAGGGATAAAGCGCGGCTGCGTCCATCACGTCACAGTGTACCCCGCTCCGCGAACAGCCAGAGCTGCTCGATCCGCTCCCGCACCAGGTTCGAGGCGGTGACGCCCAGCAGGCGCACGGGCCGGGAACGGGCTTCGGTGCGGCGCAGCAGGTCCTTGGCGCAGCCGGCGATGGCCTCGCCGTCGTAGACCGGCACCGCGAAAGTCCGGGAGCGGGTGAGGGTGGTGAAGTCGGAGTAGCGCAGCTTCAGGGTCACCGTGCAGCCCGCGAAGCCGCCGCGGGCCAGCGACTGCGCCAACTCCCGGGCCATGCGCTCGACTTCCTCCTCCATGGCGGCGAAGTCGGTCAGGTCCTCGGAGTAGGTGTTCTCCGTCCCCAGGCTCTTGCGCTCGCGGTGGGTCTCCACCGGCCGGTCGTCGATCCCCCGGGAGAACTCGGAGAGGATGCGGCCATGCTTGCCGAAGCGTTCGGTGAGGATCTCCACCGGCAGGGCGCGCAGCTCGGCCACCGTCCGCGCTCCCAGATCGGCCAGGGCCTTCTCGGTCGCGGGGCCCACGCCGTGCAGCCGGCGCACCGGCAGGGGATCGAGGAACGCCTGCACCTTGCCCGGCGGCACCACGGTGAGGCCGTCCGGCTTGTCGAAGTCGGAGGCGATCTTGGCGATCAGGCGGCTGGGACCCACCCCGACGCTCACCGTCAGACCCCGCTCCTCGCGCACCCGCCGCCGGATCTCCTTCGCCACCGCCGTGGCGCTGCCGGCCTCCCCCAGGTGATCGGTGACGTCCAGGTAGGCCTCGTCGATCGACACCGCCTGCACCAGGGGCGTGAACTCGTGGTAGATGGCGAAGATCTTCTCCGACTCCCGCGAGTAGCGGCGGAAATCCGGCGGGATGAAGATCGCGTCCGGGCAGAGCCGCCGGGCGCGGGAGGACGGCATGGCCGAGTGGACGCCGAAGCGCCGGACCTCGTAGCTGGCGGCGGCCACCACGCCCCGGCTCTCCGGCCGGCCGCCGATCACCACCGGCTTTCCCTGCAGCGAAGGGTCGTCCCGCATGTGCACCGCGGCGTAGAAGCAGTCCATGTCGCAATGCAGGACGCGACGGCTCCGCTCGGGCTCTTGCTCCGGTCGCACGAGCGTAGCTTAGCTCGAAACCCGCCGCATTTCCGCCCCCGGGCCTCGTCCTCCTACGGCTTTCTCAAGCTGCCCCTTGTAGTACGTCCAGGGCTCAAGACGATAAAATAGGTTGGATTTCGCCCCCAGATCGAAAACAGGATGATCTCTTCTCCCCTTCAAAGCCGCACCACGCCACGTTCATCCGGTGGTGTATCCCGGCTACTCCTCGCCCTGCTTGCCGCCCTCCTCTGTGGCGCCGCCGGAGACGTCTCCAAGACGGCTGCTCCCCTCCTGAAGGCCGGCTTCGAGGTCGAAAAGGAGCTTCATGGCGGCGAAGCGCACTCCTTTCCCGTCGATCTTCGCGCCGGCCAGTTCCTGCGGATAACGGTTCAGGAGAAGGGAATCGATCTCCAGGTCGAGCTCCTCGATCCGGCGAAGAACCGGGCCGCGGGAGTCGACGGCTTCCTGGGCGGCGAGGCGATCGAGGACCTCGCAGCCGTGGCGGAAGTCAGTGGCCGCCACGAGCTTCTGGTGAGCGCCGGGCAAGGGAAGGAGCCTGGGCGGTACCGCCTGCGGGTGGAGACCCTGAGAGAGCCGGCAGCGCCGGATGAGCTCCGGAGCGCGGCGGTCCGGGCCACCTGGGAGGGCTTTCATAATCCCCCCGGCGAGGCACAGATCCGCTTTCTGGAGAAGGCGCGCGACCTCTGGGTGACGGTCGGAGACGACGGCAGGCTGGCGGAGGTGCTCTACTTGCTCGGCAACCGGAGGTCCGATCTCCTGTCCTACGAGCAGTCGGCAGCCGAGCTCCAGCAGGCGGCAGCCCTCCTTGAACGTCAGAAGGGCCGGGCGGGCAAGCTCCTGCGGGCCGCCGCGCTGAAACATCTGGGCCGCCGCCTGAAGCACCTCGACCGCCGCCAGGAAGCCAAGACGGCTCAGGAGCAGGCTCTGGCCCTGGCGCGCGAGGTGGGGGACCTCCCCCTCCAGGAGGAGAACCTCAGCGATCTGGGTCTCATGGAGACGGAGGCCGGCGAGCTCCGGAAGGGAGTCGAGCTCCAGCTCCAGGCCCTCGATCTCGCCCGGCAGTTGAGAGATCGCCAAGCGGAGTCCATCGTCCTCAACAATCTCGCCTACGCCCACGAGCAGCTCGCTCAGCCGCAAAGGGCCCTCCAATACTATCGGCAAGCCTTGGAGCTGGCCCGCGGCGACTCGGACCCGAATGGCGAGCTGATCCTCCTCAACAACATCGGCGAAACCTACCGGAACCTCGGCGACTGGGAAAAGGCGTTCGAGCTCTACGGGCAGGCCGAGGCGTTGAGCCGAGCCTCCAGCGACCGCGTCCTCCGCGCCAAGATTCTGATCAATCTGGCATTCGCCTACCGCCGCCACCTGGGGCAGATGGATCAGGCCCGGAGAACGCTGGAGGAAGCTCTCGCGTTGAGCCGCGAGAGCCAGTCCCGGGAGGTCCAGACCTTGACGCTGGTGAATCTGGCCAACCTCGAGGTAGAGCTGCAGCATCCGGCCGAGGCAGTGAAATACGCTCGCGCTGCCGTCTCGCTGGAGGGATCGCTGGAAGAGGAGACCCTGTCCCGGTTTGCCCTGGGCAAGGCTTTGCGGTCGCAGGGGGAGCTCGGCTCCGCGCAGGAGGAGCTCGGCAAGGCCCTGGCCCTGGCCCGCAAGCGGGGGGATGGCCCCAGCGAGACCGGGATCATCCTGGGACTGGCGCAGGTCGAGGGCGACCGCGGCGATTTCTCCGCCGCGCTCTCGCGGATCCAGTCCTCGATCGAGCTGATCGAATCGCGGCGCGCGGGTGTCGTCAGCCCGGAGCTGCGGACCTCCTTCCTGGCCTCCAAGCAGGACTATTACGAGTTCCAGATCGACACCCTGATGTCCTTGCACGCGGCCCGCAGCACCGAAGGCTACGCGGCCAAGGCCCTGGTGGCCAGCGAGACGGCCCGCGCCCGCGGCCTGCTCGAGATCCTGAACGAGTCGGGCGCCGATATCCGCCTGGGCACCAACCCCGCGCTCGTCGAACGGGAGCGGGCCGCCGGCGAGGAGGTGAACGCTCGCGACTGGTACCGGCGGGAGCTGCTGGCGGGCGGGAATCCCGACCGCGAGAAGCTGGCCGAAGCCGAGCAGAGGCTCGAGCAGGCCCTCGACGATCTGGAGAAGGTGCAAGTGGAGCTGCGCGAAGGAAACCCCCGTTATGACGCCTTGATCCAGCCCCAGCCCTTGGGCGTGGCGGAGATTCAGAGCCAGGTGCTTGGCGGGCGTGCCCTGCTTCTGGAGTACGCGCTGGGAACCAAACGGAGCTTCCTCTGGGCCGTCGGCCCCGACTCCATGGCGAGCTTCGAGCTGCCCGGGCGAGAGGAGATCGAGCAGAAGGCGCGGCGCTACTACGAGCTCCTCACGGTGAGGAACAACCGTCTCAAGGGGGAAGTCCTGCCGGTCTGGAAGAAGCGGATCGCGGCCGCCGATGCCGAGGCCCAGGAGGTCGCCCGAGAGCTGTCCTCCCTGATCCTCGCGCCCGCGGAGAAGCTCCTGGGGGACCGTCCGCTGGTCATCGTGGCCGATGGCGCGCTCCAGTACATCCCGTTCGCGGCCCTGCCGATCCCTTCGACCGGCCTGCCCCTCGCCACCCGGCACGAGGTCGTGAACCTGCCGTCGGCTTCGACCTTGGGGGTGATGCGCCGGGAGGTCCAGGACCGCGTCCCGGCCCCCCGAGCCCTCGCCCTCTTCGCGAACCCGGTCTTCGAGAAGAACGACAAGCGGCTCTCGCCGGGCCTCGACAAGGCAGACCGGCTCCGGCTGAGCCAGGTGCCCGACCAGCACAGGGGCGACGACATCGACCTGTCGAGCTTCCGCAGCCTGCCGTTCTCCGAGAAGGAAGCGGAGACGATCGCGGCCCTCCTGCCTCGAGATCAGGTATTCATGGCGATGGGTTTCGACGCCTCGCGCGGCACCGTCGCCAAGGGAGGGCTGGACGGCTACCGCAACGTACACTTCGCCACCCACGGCGTCATCGACAGCCGCCACCCCGAGCTCTCCGGCCTGGTGCTCTCCCTCTACAACGAGAAGGGCGAGCGCCAGGACGGCTTCCTCCGCCTCAACGACATCTACAATCTCCGCCTCGACGCCGACCTCGTGGTGCTCTCGGCCTGCCGCACGGCGCTCGGCAAGGAGATCCGCGGCGAAGGGCTGGTCGGGCTGACGCGCGGCTTCATGTACGCTGGCGCTTCCCGAGTGCTGGCCAGCCTGTGGAGCGTCGAGGACCGGGCGACGGCGGAGCTGATGGGGAGCCTCTACCGCGGCATGCTGCGCGAGGGCCTCTCCCCCGCCGCGGCACTGCGCAAGGCCCAGCTCGAAATGGCGAAGAACCCGAACCGCAAGTCACCCTATTACTGGGCCGGCTTCTCCCTCCAGGGGGAGTGGCAGTGACCGAGGGGGAGGGAGAGGAGACCGGCACGCCACGGGCGGCGAAACCCCAGGGACTGACGCGCGAGGGATTCGACGCCCTGCTCTCCCAGCTCCATCCGGACCGGGACCGGGCGGGCGTGCTCTACGAGACCACCCGCCGCAAGCTGGTCCGCCTCTTCGAGTGGCGGGGGTGCGACCGCCCGGAAGACCTGGCGGACGAGACCATCAACCGGGTCGCCCGCCGCATGGCGGAAGGCATTGAGCTGAAGTCGGCCGATTCCTACGGCTACTTCTGCGGCGTCGCCCACCTGGTCTACAAGGAAACCCTGCGGCGGTCCTCCCGGGAGTTCCGGGCTCTCGAGAGCGGCGACTGGCCGCCGCCGATCTACGCTCCCGAGGAAGACGAGGAGCCCGCGGACCGCCGGCTCGACTGCCTCCAGCAATGCCTGGGCAAGATCCCCCAGGACAAGCGCGACCTGCTCCTGCGCTATCATCAGGGGGACAACAACATCCACAACCGCAAGGCCCTCGCCCGAGATCTGGGGATCCCGCTCAACGCGCTCCGCATCCGGGTCCACCGCGAGCGCCGCAAGCTGGAGGACTGCGTCCACGGTTGCCTGAACCGGTGATCGATCTCCTCGTGAAACGTTTTCAGCGGGCTCGACACCCGTCATTGAGAATGAATGAGGAGGCTTGAGAGCGCTATGAGACCCAATCCATCCGACGACGAGCTACTCCGCGGCTATCTCCTGGGAGAGCTCCCGGAGCCTGAGGCCGACCGCCTCGAACAGCGGCTGTTGGCTGACGACGAGCTTTTCGATCTCCTGGAGGGCCTGGAGGCCGAGCTCCTCGCCGCCGCCAGCCGGGGTGAGCTCGCCCCAGCGGAGAGGGATCGGGTCCTGCGGCGGCTCGCCTCTTCGCCCAGGGGACGGGAGCGGCTCGCGCTGGCCCGATCGCTGAACGCCATCGCGGACAGCCAGGCGGCGGCTCGGACGGTCGTGCCCTTCCGCCGCCGGGAAGCCGTCGCCGGGAAGAGGGGCTTCCAGTGGGCCGCCCTGGCCGCGGCGGGCCTCATCGCGACGGCCGGCCTCTCCTGGTTCGCCTTGCAGAGGCCCCAGGAGGGGAGCTCCGGCTCCTTGGTGGCGCACGAGCGTCCGGCTCCCGCGAGCCCGGCCGTGCCGGCCACGAAGGAGAAGGCCACGCCCCCGCCAGCCGGCGCTCCCGCCGCCCCCGCCACCCCGGAACCGCGGCCCGCACCGGACCAGGTGGCCCGCGGAGGCGAGCCCGCCGCGCAGCCGCTCAAACCCATCAGGAAGGCTGTGCTCGCGCTCGCTCTGACAACTCTGCGCGGCGGCGGCGAAGAGATCGAGAAGCTCCGCCTGGAACCCGGAGTGGAGGTTGCCGAGATCCAGCTCGACCTCGAGGGGCTGGAGGCTTCCGGACCCTTCCATGCCTCCGTGCGCAGCGACGACAAGGGAACGATCTGGGAAGCAGACGACCTCAAAGGCCGCCGGCTCGAGTGGGGCATGGCCCTGGTGCTGGACGTGCCGGCGGACCTCCTGACCCCGGGCCGGTACGTGGTCGCCGTCCAGGCCGAAACGGAGACCGAGCCGATGACTCAGGAGTTCGAGGTCGTTCCGGGCGACCGCTGATCCATGCCCGTTTTGCCCCCGCCAGCCATTCCGGCAAGGGGTTTTCCTTGGGAGGATTACTCTGCATGGAAATCATCAACGGCACCAGCCAAGAAGCGAAGGTCAGGGTAGCAGGTGGTGGAGCCGGGGTAGATCCTGATCATGACTACCTGTGCGAGAAGCAGGAGGACACGTCCCGCTGGCCGCTGGTGCCGGCCGGCGGCACGATCAGCCACTCGCCACTCCCGCCCGGGCCCTGGACGGTCTGCTTCGTCGTCGACGGCCGCCAGGTCGTGAGCGAGGTGAAGTACGCCGACGAGAAGGTGACGCTCGCCCCCGGGGGCAGTACGTTCGAAGTCAAGGTCGGATAAGGGGCGGAGCTTGGAAGCTCCGGGGGCGGCGCCTGCACGGGCCGCCCCTTTTTCTTGCCTCCGAAGAGCCGGCGAAATGTTTTCGGCCTGGACGTCAATCAGGTAAGGAGTCCCCAAGCCATGGCCGAACCTCAGCGCATCTTCTCACCTCTCGCCCGGCCGCGCCCCGCGCCGAAGCGCTCCCGTCCCGTCCGGCTGCCGTCCCGGAAGCCGGCCGAATGGGCGCTGCTGACTGTCCTGCTGCTCGGGCTCGGGCTGAACGCGGCCGTCCTGCTGCTGAACCCCGCGCTCACCCGGGCCGACGTCCTCCTGGGCGCGACCGTGCTCCTGGCCGGAGTCGTCCTGCTGGCGCTGATGGAGATCTGCCGCCGGGGCGGCCCGGTTTCCCGCTAGCCGTCCGCTAGCCGCCGCCCCCGCCGCCCGCGTGGATGCCGCCCTCGGTCTGTCCCCACGGATCGAGGGCCTCGGCGAGCTCGTCCGGCGGCAGCACGTTCTTCTCGACGCACAGCTCGCGGACCGTCTTGCCCGTGCGCACCGATTCCTTGGCGATCTCGGCCGCCGCGTCGTAGCCGATCCTGGGCACCAGCGAGGTCACCATGGCGAGCGACCGCTCGACCAGCTCCTCGCACCGCTCGCGGTTCGCCTCGATCCCGTCAACGCACTTCTCCGCCAGCAGCCGCGAGGAATTCGCCAGGATCTGGATCGACTGCAGGAGGTCGTAGGCGATCAGCGGCATCATCACGTTGAGCTCGAAGCTGCCCGACATGCCGGCGACCGTGATCGCCGCGTCGTTGCCCACCACCTGGGCGGCCACCATCAGCACCGCCTCCGGGATGACCGGGTTGACCTTGCCGGGCATGATCGAGCTGCCCGGCTGGAGGCTGGGGATCGTGATCTCGCCGATGCCGCAGCGCGGCCCCGAGGCCAGCCAGCGGATGTCGTTGGCGATCTTGGCGAGGGAGGCGGCGATGGTCTTCAGGGCTCCCGAGGTCTCGACGGCGGCGTCCTTGCCCGCCATGGCCTCGAAGCGGTTGGGCGCCGGCACGAACGGGATGCCGGTCCGTTCGGCGAGGCGGGCGATCACCTTCGGGCCGAACTCCGGCGGCGCGTTGAGGCCCGTGCCCACCGCCGTGCCGCCCAGCGGCAGCTCGGCGAGCCGCGGCTTGACGGCGTCGAGGCGGGCGAGGCCGTTCTTCGCCTGCTGGGCGTAGCCGGAGAGCTCCTGCCCGAGCCGGACGGGCACCGCGTCCTGCAGGTGGGTGCGGCCGATCTTGACCACGGGATCGAACTCCTCCGCCTTGCGCCCCAGCGACTCCGCCAGACGCTTCAGGGACGGCTCCAGCTCCTCCACGAGACTCAGGCAGGCGGAAACGTGGATGGCCGTCGGGATCACGTCGTTGCTCGACTGGCTGGCGTTGACGTGGTCGTTGGGATGGACCTTCTTCGAGCCGATCTGGCCGCCGAGGATCTCGATCGCCCGGTTGGCCAGCACCTCGTTGACGTTCATGTTGGTCGAGGTGGCCGAGCCGGTCTGGAAGACGTCGAGGGGGAAGTGGCCGTCGAGCTTGCCGTCGATGACCTCCTGCGCCGCCTGGCGGATCGCCCCCGCGATCTCCGCCGGCACGATGCCCAGCTCCTCGTTCACCGCCGCCGCCTCGCCTTTGATCATCGCGACCGCCGCGATGAAGCGCCTGGGCAGCGTCAGCCCCGAGATCGGGAAGTTGCGGTGCGCCCGCTCCGTCTGGGCGGCGTAATACGCCCCGGCGGGGACTTCGATCTCGCCGAGGCTGTCTTTTTCGATTCGCGTATCCGCCATGAAGTTCTCCTGATTCGATGGGATGGGGGACTCGTCCGTCCCCGCGGCTATCGTATCGGAAGAGCCCGGGTATCCGCGGCGTCGGTGGTCAGGCAGTACCGGCCCAGGCTGACGACGGTCGTCACCACCGTCGCGCCGAAGAAGAGGGCGAGCAGCAGAGCGGCGAGCAGACGCAGCCGCCCGGAGAACCGCCGGGGCGAGGCGGCGTAGCCTTCAGGCGTCTCGAGCAGGCCAATGGGATTGATGCGGGGTGGCTCCATGGGATAGATCCTACCTCCTCGGCGGCGTCGAGACGGTCACCACGTAGTAAACGGCCACCGGGCGGCCGGCAAGCATGCCGGGCCGGAAGGTCCAGCTCCGTACGGCGGCCAGGGCGGCCCCGTCGATCCCCAGGGGCAATCCCTTGAGGATCCTGGGCCGGCGCACGCATCCCTCCTGGTCGACCACGACCTCCACGATGACCGTGCCCTGGATCCCCGCTTTCCTGGCCGCCGCCGGGACCTGCAGGGCCGCGGGCTTGCCGATCAGCTCGGGGCGCTGGGGCCCTCCCATCGAACGGAGAGGCTCGGCGTCTCCCGGCAGCTCCTCTTGGAAGTAGGCACGCGAAAGGCAGAGGACCTGACGGGCCGCGTTCCGCTCTTGGAGCGGATGCTTCTCGCTCAGAAAGGCCCGAGCCTTCCCAACCGCGCGGCGCAGGATCTTCTCCTCCGCGGAGCTGGGCTGGACCGAAGACAGTCCCTGAAGGTCCGCCACCGCCTTCTCGAAACGATCCCGGGACACCCACTGGCCAGCACGCTCGAAGCTGGGTGAGTCGGCAGCCAGTAGGGCCTCGCTCGGAACGAGAAGCAGGCAGAGGACGCGGAGCAAGGATCGAGCGGCTCTCATGGCACCTCCCCGTCCTATCAGACTGAGGGAGCGCTCGTCCGGTTCCCTGGGATCAACCTGGATCCATGACTCGGATACGGTTCTCCGCGGTCTCAAGCGCTGAGGGTCAGAACTCGGGCATGTTCTCCTCGGCCGCAACGAGAACGTGCCGCCAGGGGACATCACCCACCCATTGGATCCCGAGCTCACGCCTACGGGCCTGAAACATGGGCAAGGCCTCCAGGACCGCCTTCGGCGTCGGGGTTCGAATCGCATCGGGCCGGCTGGCCAACCAGGAAACGATCTGGGGAACCAGGGTCTCCACCGTCCCGTCGTGCATGGCTGGATCGAAGCCCGCAAGGTCAGACACGAACCGCATGTACTCGCGATCGTTGGCGACCAGGACAAACCATTCGTGGTGCTGATTTTTTCTGGTTCTCGTCATGGTCCGCCGAGCCATGGCGATCCCGAGCTCGAGCGGCATGTTCAATCTCGCCCAGCCGTCCTTCCCCTCCCCCTTGCTTCGGGACAGGTCATGGATCGAGTATTTCGATGCGAACAATGCCCGGGTGATGCGGTCTATCCGCGGCTCAGCCACGGTGCCGGACTCAAGAGCGCTCCTGGGGACGAAACCGCAGCAGACCGTCGCGAAGAGCATGGCATCGAAGAGCGGAGCAAAGGCCTTGTCGAACGGGCAATTGATAAAGACCGACTTTTCCGGAGCGATATTCAAGAACAGGCTTCCAGGAAAGGAAGAGCCCAAAAAGAGGGAACAGGTTGGTCAGCTTGGGAAGCTGGCCGCTACCTTGCGAATGTAGGAACGGCGCTCTCGCTGCTTCGAACGGTCTTCCTCGATCGTCGAAATGAGCTCTCCCTTGGTCCTGAGGTCGGCCTCTCCCTTCAGAACCTGCAGGAGATCCGAGACTGCACGGTCCCAATCCACGCGGGGATTCTTGATTCGAATAGCCGCAAAAGGCTCGTCCGCCCCAACCGTGCTACGCACGAAGGCGGGGAGCTCGGCATCCTTGAGCAGAACGGGGATCAAGCGTTTGGCTGGGTCAAGCCAGATTGCCTCGAGAGCCGCCTGCCACTCATACCTCTCGAACCCGCTTGCCGTCCGGCGGGGACCAAGAAGCACGACGATATCGTCTGCCACTTGGATCGCCTCATGGATCGCGGATCTCCAAGACGTACCCGGCACGATCTGCTCCTCGTCGAGCCAAGTGGTAAGACCACTCGCGACCAAAGCCTGGTTCAGCTTCAAGGCCCACTTTCGATCTGCGGCGGAATGGGAGATGAAGACATCCATGATGGAGGAAGTGTAGCATGCGGCAGGGCGGAACAAATACCATCCTCCCGGTACAGCCGCTACCCCTCCGTCCTCATCCCCTGCAACGGCCGCACGCTCAAGCCATCCCGCCGCAGGGCCTCGATCCCCTCCGCGCAGGCCATGGCGCCGGAGAGGGTGGTGATGCAAGGGATGTCGTACTTCAGGGCTGTCCTTCGGATGGCGCCGTCGTCCTCGTGGGACTCGCGGCCCAGGGGGGTGTTGACGACCAGGGCGATCTCGCCGTTGATCAGGTGGTCGACCACGTGGGGGCGGGCCTCGTGGACCTTGAGCATGGTGCGCACCGTCAGGCCGTGCTCCCGCAGGTAGTCGGCCGTGCCGGCGGTCGCCGCCAGCTCGAAGCCCAGACCGGCCAGGCGCTTCGCCACCGGCAGCAGGCCCGGCTTGTCGCGGTCGTGCACGGAAAGGAAGGCCGTGCCCTCGAGCGGCAGCTCGTGGCCGGCGCCCAGCCAAGCCTTGGCGAAGGCGCTGCCGAAAGAGCTCCCGCTCTGCCCCATCACCTCGCCCGTGGACTTCATCTCCGGCCCCAGGACCGGGTCCACTCCCGGAAAGCGGCGGAAGGGGAAGACCGGCGCCTTCACGAACACGCCCGGCACGGCGGGCTCCTCGGTGAAGCCCAGCTCTTCCAGGCTTTTCCCCGCCATGGCCCCGACGGCGATCTTGACCAGCGGCATCCCCACCGCCTTGGCGATGAACGGCACCGTGCGCGACGCCCGGGGGTTCACCTCCAGGACGTAGATCCTGCCGTCCTTCAAGGCGAACTGCACGTTCATCAGGCCCACGACCCCCAGCCGCAGGGCCAGGCGGCGGGCGATGTCCCGCATGCGGTCCTGATCCTCCTGAGAGACCTTGTAGGGCGGCAGCACCGCCACGGAGTCTCCGGAGTGGATCCCGGCCTCCTCGATGTGCTGGAGGATGCCGGCCACGACCGCCTGCCGGCCGTCTGAGATCAGGTCGAGGTCCACTTCGAAGGCGTCTTCCAGGAAGCGGTCGATCAGCACCGGGTGCCCCGGCGAGACGTCCGCCGCCTCCTGCATGTAGCGCTCGAAGGTCGACTCGTCGTAGACCACCGCCATCGCCCGGCCGCCCAGCACGTAGCTCGGCCGCACCACCACCGGGAAGCCGATCCGCCGCGCCACCTCGAGGCCTTCGTCGAGAGAGGTCGCGGTGCCGTTCTCCGGCTGCAGGACCCCTTCCTCCGCCAGGAGGTTGCCGAAACGTCCGCGGTCCTCCGCGAGGTCGATGGCGTCCGGCGAGGTGCCCAGGATCGGCACGCCCGCGGCGGCGAGGCCGCGGGCGAGCTTCAGGGGCGTCTGGCCGCCGAGCTGCACGATCACACCCAGCGGCTTCTCCCGGTCCAGGATCGCCAGCACGTGCTCCAGGGTGAGGGGCTCGAAGTAGAGGCGGTCGGAGGTGTCGTAGTCGGTCGACACCGTCTCGGGATTGCAGTTGACCATCACCGTCTCGTAGCCCATCTCGCGCAGGGCGAAGGCGGCGTGGACGCAGCAGTAGTCGAACTCGATCCCCTGGCCGATGCGGTTGGGGCCGGAGCCCAGGATGACCACCTTCTGGCGGTCGTCCGGCTCGCTCTCGTCCTCGTCGCCGAAGGTCGAGTAGAGATAGGGAGTCGTGGCCGGGAACTCGGCGGCGCAGGTGTCGACCCGCTTGTAGACCCGCCGGAGCCCGAGCCGGCGGCGGAGGGCCGCGAGGTCCTTTTCGAGACAGCTCAGGAGCCCGGCGATGCGGGCGTCGGCGAGGCCGAAGGACTTCGCCTTGTGCAGCAGCGCCTTCGGCGCCGAGCCGAGGTCCCAGCAGGCGAGCTCCGCCTCCAGCTCCACGATCTCCGCGATTTCGCGCAGGAACCAGGGGTCGATGTGGGAGGCCTCGGAGACCTCCTCCGGCGTCCAGCCCTGGCGCAGAGCGGCGAAGACGGCGAACAGGCGCTCCCAGTTGGGTATCGAGAGCCGCTGCCGCAACCGTACCGGATCGGACATCCGGCGCTCGCGGGCGGCGTGGCTGCCGTCGAGCTCCAGGGCCGAGAGGCCCTTCATCAGGGCTTCCTTGAAGGTGGCGCCCATGGCCATCACCTCGCCCACGGACTTCATCGAGGTGCCGAGGGTGGTGGACGACTCCGGGAACTTCTCGAAAGCCCAGCGGGGGATCTTCACCACCGTGTAGTCGAGCGTCGGCTCGAAGGCGGCGAAGGTCTTGCCCGTGATGTCGTTCGGGATCTCGTCCAGGGTGTAGCCGACGGCCAGCAGGGCGGCGATCTTGGCGATCGGGAAGCCGGTCGCCTTGGACGCCAGGGCCGAGCTCCTGGAGACCCGCGGGTTCATCTCGATGACCACCTGCTCGCCCGTCTTGGGATCGACGCCGAACTGGATGTTCGACCCGCCGGTCGCCACCCCGACGCGCCGGATGACCTTGAAGGCGTCGTCGCGCATCGTCTGGTACTCGCGGTCGGAGAGGGTCTGCTGGGGAGCGACGGTGATCGAGTCGCCTGTGTGGACGCCCATGGCGTCGAAGTTCTCGACCGAGCAGACGACGATGGCGTTGTCCGCCACGTCACGCATCACCTCGAGCTCGAACTCCTTCCAGCCCAGCACCGACTGCTCGATGAGCACCCGGTGGGCCGGGCTCGCCTGCAGGGCCGCCGCCACCACCTCCTCGAGCTCGTCGCGGTTGTAGGCGATGCCTCCCCCCTCGCCGCCGAGGGTGAAGCTGGGACGGATGATGACGGGATAGCCGACGCCGTCGCCGGCAGTGCCGACGACGATCTCCCGCGCCTCCTCCAGGCTGCCGGCGTAGCCGCTCTTGGGCACCTTGAGGCCGATCTCCTCCATGGCCTGCTTGAACAGCAGGCGGTCCTCCCCCAACCGCAGGGCGTCGATGCTCGCGCCGAGGACCTCGATGCCGTAGCGCTCCAGCGATCCCCGCTCGGAGAGGGCGATCGCCAGGTTGATCCCCGTCTGGCCGCCGACAGTGGGGAGCAGGGCGTCCGGACGTTCCCGCTCGAGGATCTTCTCCACCACCTCGGGCACCAGCGGCTCGACGTAGGTGGCGTCCGAGAACTCCGGATCGGTCATGATGGTCGCCGGGTTCGAGTTGACCAGCACCACCCGGTAGCCTTCGCGCTTGAGAGCGCGGCAGGCCTGGGTGCCTGAGTAGTCGAACTCGCAGGCCTGGCCGATGACGATCGGCCCCGAGCCGAGGACGAGGATGGAATGGATGTCGGTCCGTCTGGGCATGGCGGGGCGGAAGTGTACACGAAGGCGCCAGGGGTAGCGGCCTCCCCCTGGCACAGACTTCGCAAAGATTCTCCCCAGATGCCGAACCTCCGGCGCCACAGAAAGGGAGACCATGCGTATCAGTCAGGAGAACCTCGAACGGCTCCAGATCCTGCTCAAGGGACATGAGGAGATGTTGGAGGAAAAACGTGCACGGCCGGAGGGCGTCCTCCGGCAGAACGACCCCTTCCGGGAGCAGTTCAGCCGGGTGGCCCGGTCGGTCATCGTGCCCGTTCTCGAAGAGATCAAGGACGTGATGGTGGGGAAGGTGGAGTCCGCCTCCATCTTCCACCGCTCGACCGCGGCGGGCCTCAAGGTGAAGCTCGACCGCTGGGAGGACTACGAGCGCTCGCTCCTCTTCTTCGGCGACGACTCCACCCAGGTGGTGAAGATCACCCACGAAGGGATCGGCTTCGGCCTCCTTGCCAACAAGGTGCCGCTCGAACAGCTCGACGCCGGGCTCGTCGAAGAGGAGGCGATGAAGTTCCTGAAGCGCCTCTTCGGACAAGAGCAGCTCCGGCGCCCTTCGGCTTCCCTGCAGACCGGCGGGGCTCCCACGGGGCCCACGGGCACCGGCGGCCGCAGGCCGCCGGTGGGCACCGCGGCGCGGCCCGGCTACGACTTCATCCGCATTTAGGCTCCCAAACAAAAGGGGACCCGGTCGGGTCCCCTCCAATCAGCCAGCAGGAACGCGGTCTAGTACAGGTCGTTGATGGCGGCCTTGTCGTCCGCCTCGATGCTGGCCGGGCCGTTGTTGCAAGCCGAGACCGAGGGGTACATCGTGGCGCCGGTGACGGTGGTGTGGCCGAGGCCCAGCACGTGGCCGACCTCGTGCACCATGATGCCCTCGATGTAGTACTCGGCCGAGCAGCCATCCGGCTCGGCGGTCGAGCTGAGCTTGTTCTTGGTGTTGGTCACGATGTCGGCATCGGTGATGTTGCTGCCTGTGTAATAGCCGGTGAACGTGGCCGCCAGGCAACTGCCGTTGCAGGCATGGATGGGATCGCGGAAATTGAGCATGACGTTGCCGTCGCCCAGCGTGAAGCTCGCCACGGAGCCCTTCACGGCGGAGAGGCGGGTGCCGGAACCGGCGCCGTTCCAGGACGCGCTGGCATTGAGGGCGTTGACGACCGCAGTGGCGCCGCCGTCGCTGTCGGTAACCGTCGCGTTACCGCGGTTGTCGACCGTGATTCTGGGCGCGCTGGGCCACGAGCGCCGCGGGCTGAGGAGGACGTAGGCGGAGGCGGAGCTCACGACGAGCGCGCCGAGGACCAGGAAGACCGGGATCGAAGACTTGCGATTCATATTGATTATCTCCACTCCGGAAAACTAGTTGGCAGTGCGGCCAGGACGCTCGACGTCGGCCCGGATCAGGTTCTTGAGAGCATCGAGCTGCATGGCCTTGGGCATCGCCACCTGCCGCCCATTGCGGCCGAGAAGAGTCGCTCCGCCGTCGACCGCCGAAACCGCGATGTCGACCCCGGACTTGTCGCGCACGATCCGGTACTGGCCCTGCTGATAGCCCGTCACCTCCGCCGTCTCGTTGGCATTCTGGAGGAACAGCACGAGACGCTCGTTGACGGCGAACTTCGGGAAGCCATGGGCCTCGACGTTATAGCCGCCGACGCTGCCGCCGAACGTCCGCACCTTCACGACGGTCGGGGCGTTGCCACGGATCTTCTCTTCGACCTGGATCAGGGCCTCAGTCATGATGACGCGTCCCCCCTGCCCCCAGTACGAGCTCACCTTGAGGACCCGGCCCTGAATCACTGCGTCCGACTGAGCCACCAACTGCTGCCGGCTCAGAGCCACGAACGTCGAGGCTCCGGCTGGGACCACGAGCGCCAGGACGAGCGCCACCACACCCAGACAATGCAAACGCTTCATGAAACCTCCTTGTCTCCCCGTGGGGATGACGGTTGGAAATAAACCGGGGCCCTGATCCTGCACAAAGTCGATCCAGGGGGGGCTCCATAGAGTGGAGTGCTGCCAGTCCAAGATTACGTGACACTCCTTGTCATCTTTCGCCGTCTGCTGGAGCCGCCGGCGAAAATCAGAACAGGCAGGTTCTTAAGCTCGTCCGCCCCTCTCCCGATGAAAGGTGCCACTCTTCTTTTCCGGCGGTCCCGGCCCGGCCATGGAGGCTGGGTCCGTGGCCTCCAGAGAGGAGAGGTTTCGATGCCTCGAACGATCCGATCCTTTGCCGTCGCCCTGGTCCTGCTGGTCCTCGCGGCCGGAGCGGCCCAGGCCCGCCCCCTTGCCGGCCCGGCTCCCGCGGGCTTTTTCGATTCGCTCTGGGAATGGGTGGCCTCGTATCTTCCTGTATGGAACAAGGCGGGGGGAATGATGGACCCCGACGGGCTCAAGGCGGGGAGCGACATGGACCCCAACGGGCTCAAGGAAGGAGGAACGATGGACCCCGACGGCGCCCGGTTGCAGCTCCCGTCTCCCTCCACCTCGGACGCCGGAGGCACGATGGACCCTGACGGCTAGGGATCCACCAACCGCTCTCCACGCACGCCGGTTCCCTGAACCGGCGTTTTTCTTTATCCGGCGTGTCACGAATCGGCGTCCTGCGGCAACATAGATAATGACGGAGTGATACGCTGTCGCGCCATGGAACGACCTTTCGTCTCGTGCGCAGAGATCCTCGACCGGCTCTCCCCCATCCTCCCGGCGGTCTTCAACGCCTACCGGGTCCCGGAGGAGCGCGCCCGGGAGATCGTCGAGGATGCCTGCATCACGCTCGTCAGCATGCGGCGGCTGCGGCACGAGGACGCGGAAGGGTGGCTGCTGCGGACCATCATCGAGAACTGCCGGCGCCCCAAAAAGGAGACGAAGCTTGAAGATCCACCCCAATGACCAGGTTCTGGAGGAGCTCCTGCTGGCCCTCAGCGACGAGCAGCGTTCGCTGATCCGGCACCTCACGTTCTGCGGGTACTGCCGGTCGCGGACCGTCTACCTGCCGCGGCCGCTCCGGCCGGAAACGGCGGCCCTCTCGGGGAAGAGGGGAGCGCCCGTCTATGAGACGGCTCTGGAAAAGAGCCGGGCCACCGTGTCGGAGCGGGAGGCCGCCCTGGAGAAGGAACGGGACGACGCGCCCGGGCTCTTCGTCGAGCTTCTCGAGCAGCCGGCCGAGCACCGGGACGTTCTCCTTCGCGACGAGAAGCTCCGAACCTGGGGCCTGTTCGACCTGCTGGTGGAGCGGAGCCTCGAGTCCGGTCTCCGGGACCCGGCCTTCGGCGAGCACCTCGGCCTCCTCGCGCTTCGCCTGGCGGATCACCTCGATCGGGAACGCTACGGGGCGAAGCGGATCTCGGACCTCCAGGCCCGCGCCTGGTCCTACGTCGGCAACGCCTGCCGGTTGAAGTTCGACCTCCAGGGAGCGGAGGAAGCTATTGGGCGCGCTTACTTCTATCTCAAGAAGGGAACCCGGGATGGGTTGGAGCGGGCGATCTTCCTCGATCTGAAAGCCTCCCTCCGGCGAGATCAGCGACGCTTTGACGAAGCCCTGCGGCTCCTGCGGCGTGCGGCCGACCTCTTTCTCACCTATGGGGAGCAGCACCGGGCGGGACGGTCGCTTGTCAATTTGGCCACAGTTCATCACCACTCCGGAGATCCAGAAGCTGCCATTCCTCTTCTCCACCGGGCTCTGCCATTGATCGACGCCGAACGGGAACCACGCCTGCTCCTCTGTGCACGCCACAACCTGATTGACTACACTGCGGGTATCGGCCACTTTCTTGAAGCCCAGAAGCTCTACCAGGACGCCCGCCCCCTCTACCGGAGCTTCAACGAGCCCTGGGTCCAGAACCGCCGGCGGTGGGTGCGGGGGAAGATCGCCCGCGGCCTGGGGCAGCTCAAGCGGGCCGAAACCCAGCTCTCCTCCGCCCGGGACGGGTTCATGGCCGAGGGCATCCCCTACGACACGGCCCTGGTCTCGCTGGAGCTGGCGCTCCTCTACGCCGAGCAGGGCCGGACGGCGGACCTGAAGCGAATCGCCGAGGAGATGCTGCCGGTCTTCGCCTCGCGGCACATCCACCGGGAAGCGCTGGCGGCGCTGACCTTCTTCCGTCAGGCCGTGGAGGCCGAGCAGGCCGGCGTGGAGCTGGTAGCCAGGGTGGCCGGCTATCTGCGCCGGGCCGAGGGGAATCCGGAGCTGCGGTTCGAGGAGACCAGATCTACTTCATCAGACTGCCCATGATCCTCCGCGGCAAAAGGCTATACCTTACCGGCATCTCTGGTGCATCCCGGATCGCGGCCACGATACGCCAGAAAAACCTCGGACCCATTGGAAAAAGCTTCCGACCTATTGGAAAAACGTCTGACCCACTGGAAAAATCGTCTGACCATTAGAAAAAACGTCTGACCTATTGGAAAAAGCGTCCGACCTATTGGAAAAATCGTCCGACCCATTGGAAAAAACGGCCGACCTATTGGAAAAATCGTCTGACCCATTGGGTACCGGCCGCGACCCAGCGGAAAAATCCCGGATCCATTGGGTCGCGGTCGAGCTCCATCAGAAAAACCACCGACCTTATGGGTCGGGGCGCCACTCCACTGGAAAAGCCGGGCTCCTGATCTCTCCGCGCCGATCCTGGGAGAGACGGGCTGAGCTCTGAACGGCTCAGGTATCCTTCGGGTATGTCCGGCAACCGTTTTCGCCCCCGGCTGCGGGTCCTGCACGGCGAGGAGATCGCCCTCGGGCCCGGCAAGGCCGACCTCCTGGAGGCCGTCGAACGCGCCGGCACCCTCGCCGAGGCCGCCAAGCTCCTCGGCATGTCCTACATGCGCGCCTGGAAGCTGCTGCGGACGATGAACGCCTGCTTCAAGGAGCCCCTCGTCGCCACCGCCCGGGGCGGCTCGGAGCACGGTCACGCCGCGTTGACCGAGACCGGCAGGGCCGTCCTCGCCCTCTACCGGCGCATGGAGGAGGAGGCGCGGAGCGCCGCGGAACCGGCCTGGCGGGAGTTGGCAGCGTACCTGGAGTAGGAGCCGGCATCTGGAGTAAGGAGCCCAGGCCCGATATCCTTGACGGAATATAACGCCCTTGCTAGCCTCTGCGTCATCATGAGAGCGGCGTTTTTGATCTCCCTGCTCCTGTTGGTCCTCGGTCTAGGGCTGGGCCTCGCCGCGCCGGCGGATGTCGTGGAGGTCAACGTCCTGGCCGCGGCCAGCTTGACCGAGGCCCTGCGGGAGATCGCCGCCGCCTACGAGAAGGCGGGCGGCGACAGGATCGTGCTCAACCTGGGGGCTTCGAGCAACCTGACGCGGCAGATCCAGGAAGGCGCGCCGGCGGACGTCTTCTTCTCCGCCGACGAGGCGAAGATGGACTGGCTCGAGGAGCGGGGGCAGGTCCTCGAGGGGTCCCGCAAGAGCCTGCTGTCCAATACCCTGGTGATCGTCGTCCCGGCGGACTCCCCCTTGAAGATCCGCTCCGCCAGGGATCTGGCCGATCCCAAGGTCCGCTACCTGGCCCTCGCCGATCCGCAGGGCGTGCCGGCGGGGGTCTATGCCCGCGAGCTCCTCCAGTCTCAGGGTGTCTGGAACGCGCTGACGGACAAGCTGATCCCCACGGAGAACGTCCGCGGCGCCCTGGCGGCCGTGGAGTCCGGCAACGTCGAGGTGGGGATCGTCTACCGCACCGACGCCCGGACCTCCAAGAAGGTGAAGATCGCCTACGAGGTGCCGGCGTCCGAGGGGCCGAAAATCTCCTATCCGGTCGCCGTCCTGGCGAAGTCCAGGCAGCAGGCCGAGGCCCTGAAGTTCCTCAGCTACCTGAAGTCGCCCGCCGCGCTGGCCGTCTTCCGCAACCACGGGTTCATCGTCCCTTCGCGGTAGCGCCGCCGATGACGGACGGCATCGGGGGCGAGGCCTGGATCGTCGCCTTTACGGCCGGCGTCGCGGCGCTCTCGACTCTCCTCATCCTGCCGCCCGGCATTGCCTTCGCGTGGCTCCTGGCCCGCCATCAGTTCCCGGGCAAGTCGCTAGTCGAGACGCTCCTGGCCCTGCCGCTGGTCATGCCGCCGGTGGCCACCGGCCTGATCCTGCTCAAGCTGCTGGGCCGCCGCGGTCCACTGGGAGGCTTCCTCCACGAGAGGCTCGGCGTCGACGTCGTGTTCACCTGGCGGGGAGTGGCCACGGCCATGGCCGTCATGTCCTTTCCGCTCCTGGTGCGCGCGGCGCGCGTGGCCTTCGAGCGGGTCGATCCCCTGATGGCGAAGAGCGCCCGCACGCTGGGCGCCGGCCGGGCGCAGGTCTTCTTCCGCGTCACGCTGCCGCTGGCGAGCGGCGGCGTCATCGGCGGCACCCTGCTCGCCTTCGCCCGTGCCCTGGGAGAGTTCGGCGCCACGGTCCTGGTGGCGGGCAACATCCCCGGCCGCACCACCACGCTCTCGCTCGCCATCTACAACCTGGTGCAGCTCGGCCGGGACGGCGAGGCCTTCCGGCTCCTCGGCTGGTCGGTGGCGCTGGCGTTCGCGGCCGTCTGGTTGAGCGAAGCTTTCGTGCGCCGTGCGGCCGGCCTCACGGGGCCGGGATCCGGCGGCCCTATTCCGCCGCCGGCGGCTCGAAGCGGGCTTCCGGCTCGTTCTCCGCGCGGCGCAGCAGGCCGATGACGTACTCGAGCAGCACCATGTCGGCCATGTTGAGCTCGAACGTCTTGCGCAGGAGCAGCAGCGACGCTCCGGCCTCGCGGCTGATGCCGAGAGCGATGAAGACGTCCGCCGCGGCGAGGACCTCCCGGATGCTATCGCGGGTCTTGCCCTGCCGGAGCAGCACGGCCCCCAGCTCCAAACCCGCCAGGGCCGCCTTGTAGCCGAGGGCGCCTTCCTCGAAGCCCTGCTTCACCTCGAACAGCGCCTGCTCGGCGCGGTCGAGCTCGCCCATGCCGACGTTGATCTGCGCTTCCAGCCAGCGGACCTTCAGCTCGTTGATCTGCCCGCCGAGGTCGATACCGCGGGCCTTCAGCTTCCAGAGCGTCATTCGGGCCTCGCGGTGACGGCCGGAATCGACGAGCAACCGGGCCTGGTTGTGGATGGCCGCCAGCACCAGCCGGGGCTCACGGTCGCCGTCGACCAGGTCGAGGCCCTGCTGCAGCAGGTCGATGGCCTCCTCGGCCTCGCCGCGGTAGCCGACGAAGGTCCCCTTGCTGATCAGCGCCCGCCCCGCCAGGTGCGTGTCGCCGCGCCGGCGGTGGATGGCGAACACGAAGTCGAGCGCGGTCTCGGCGAGGTCGAACCGGCGGGAGTCGCTGTAGAGAGAGGCCTGGACGTCGAAGAGCCGGGCCGACAGGAGCTCGTCCCGGGAGCCGAGGACGAACAGATCCGCGGCCCGGCTCAGGGCGGTCTCGGCCTCCGCCAGGTCGTCCGCGACCCGGTGGGCGTTGCCCAGCTCGATCCACGCCCGGCAGCGCAGATCGTTCACCGCCTCCGTTCCCAGCGTTTCAGGGTCGAGCTTGTCGGCCAGGAAGCGGGCCCAGTTGGCCAGCCGTACCATCTCCTCAGGGTTCTCGTGCCGGAGAGACCAGCTCCGCTCGAGGAGGGCCTCGAAGACCGGCACGGTCCGCAAGTGCTCCGGCATCTCCGGAAACCCTTCCGGACCGGCGGCCACGAGCAGGGCGGCGGCGCCCGTCCCCTTCTCCCGGAGCTCCTCGGCTCGCCGGGAGGCGGTGGCGAAGGCCCGGTCGAGCGCGGCGTCGTACGCCGTGTCTTCCGCCGCCGTCAGGACGCGCTCAGGAGGATCGGCCAGACCGAGCATCCCCTCCAGATGAGGCGTCAGAACGGCGCGGCACGGCTCGCAGCCGAGCAGCAGGTGCAAGACGATTTCATGCGACCGTCCAGCGGGCATGCGGTTCCATACAAAAGCTTCCAGCTCCGCCGGAGTCGGATGGTCGTACAATAGCGCTCCCTCCTTTTCCTCGGTATTCTCTCATGGGATCCGCCCCGGATCACCTGCCGCCGTTCGGATCGATGCCGCTGCCCTGCTCCGAGCCGGTGGGCGCCGAGGGGACCGTGATCCAGTTCCCGCCGTTGGGATCGATCATCGACCCCTGCTTCTCCGGCTGCCGGGGGGTGAGGCCGAGGCTCTCCAGCCAGGACCAGACCCGGACCGTGAGGCGGGCGGAAGCCGCCGGCTCCCACGGCCCCGCCGCCGTGGACGGTGCCGGAAGCGCCAGGAAGAGAGCCGCCATCAGACCGGCCGTGGCCAGCGTACGTCGGATGCGTCGAGACATCTGGACCTCCTTGATAGATCAACGGAGCGAGCCTGAGCCGTCATGGCTCGGACGCCCGCGAGCGCAATTACCCACTTAGATCAGTGCGCAAGCACTGGAATCAGGGTACTCCTTCTCCTCTTTTGCCGCCGAGGCGGTGAAATTGTCACTAGTGTAGAGCACTTGCGGCCGGTCAATACGGCCGGTCAAAATCCAGCTCGACCATCGCCGCCGCGACCTCGCGCAGAACGCCGTCGTCCTCCCCAACTCCGAGGTCCGTCATCTCGGCCGTCACGTCGCGGACGAGACCGCTCAGCAGGTCGTCCTCCGGGTAGGCGGTGAGGGGCGGCGCGGCCCGGAAGGGGCGCGCCCCGGTCTCGACCGTCTCGCGGAGGAAATCGGCATACCCGCGGGCGGAGGCTGCCAGGGAGTGGTGCTCCGCCATGTGCCGCCGGGCGTTCTCGCCCATGCGGCGGCGCAGGGGCTCGTCCGCCGCCAGCCGGCGGAGATAGGCGAGCAGCAGCTCCTCTTCCGTGTCGTCGAGGTCCACCTTGGCGGCGGCGCCGTCCGGGATCTCGGCGAAGGCGCCGGTGTCGTTGACGATCAGCGG
>DATFNZ010000177.1:0-34346 GCA_035266085.1 Thermoanaerobaculia bacterium | reverse complement strand
AGCGGTGACAACGCCCCGGGCTCGCGCCCGATGCCTGGCCACGCCTCCCGTTCAACGCTTCGACGTCCGCATCCATTCCCGCCCGTGCCCTCATCTCCGCCGTCATCCTGCTTCAACCGCCCTGCACGAAATGGACCACTTCCAGCCGGTCGCCCGCTCCCAGGGGCGTCTCGGCGAACCGGGCGCGGGGCACGAGATCGCCGTTGCGCTCTACGGCCACGGTGCGCGGGTCGCGCCCCAGGCCGGCGACCAGGTCCGCCACCGTGGCCCCCTCGGGCACCTGGTGCGGCTCGCCGTTGAGGACCACTTCCACTTCCATGGCCCGATCCTACAGGAGGTGCTTGAGCTCCGCCCGGCCGATGGCGCTGACGGCGTTGATGATCAGGGCCGAGGTGCCGCGGTTGACGTGGGGGATGTCGAAGCCGAGCGTCAGCAAGCCCTGGTCGTCGGTGCGGCCGGCCGCCAGCACGCAGGGCTCGAGGACGGTCGAGATCATCCGGACCGAGACCTGGGTGCCGATCATCGGCTGCCCGCTCTTGCTGGAGCTGGTGCGCATGACGAGGGTGGCGTGCTGGCCGAGCACCAGGTCCCGCTCCTCTTCCAGCATGAGGACGAGCTGCTCCTGGTCGGCCTCGCTCGTCAGGTACTCGAGGATCACCTGGTCCAGGGTCCGCTCCGGTCCGGCCGGTCTGGCGGGCGCGGCGGGCCGGGCCGCCTGCGGTGAAGGTGGCGGCAGTGCCTGCGGTGCCGGCGCCATGGGGGCCATCACCGGCATCGGGGCCATCGGGGCCACCTGCGGCATGGGGACCGGGACCGGCAGCGGCTCCGGGGTCGGGATGTTGTTGACCGAGCGCGCTACCGTCTCGCCGCCCTCCAGGGGCGGCGGCGGGACCACCATCCGTCCCGACGTCGCCGGCATGCCGGCGGACGGGGTCTCCAGGACCTGGTGCTGGCCCGTCTGGCGGCCGGCGTTGATGGAGGCCAGCTTGGCGTCGAGCTTGCCGTGACGGATCGCCGCGATCATGGTCCGGTGCTGATGGTCCATGAGGGCGACGATCTCCTTCTCCTCCTTGCCCTCGGCGAGCATCTCGGCGTAGCTCAGCCGCTTGCTCGCCAGCACCTGGCCGCCGACGTAGACGAGGCTCTCGATGAAGGGGTTCGAGAGGCCCTTGTCCTCCGTCTGGACGTGGAACACCACTTCGCCGTGGCGGACGTCGGTGTTGTAGCCGGTAATCATGCGCGAGACGCCAAGGAGAAGAGCAGCCTTTTTTTAAAGTACGGGCGAGAGGATTCTAAGAACAGGCCCGCGGGGAAGCAAGGGCGGCCCTCCAAGCTTACATTTATTCATCTTATCTGGGTTGACTCTTGTCATTTCCTGAACTATCTTCCCTCAGGAGGTCCACCAATATGCCCACGTCGCGAGTCGTCCGCGTCTTCGCCGCCGTCCTCACCCTTGGGATCCTTGGGTCTGCCGCTGTCTTCGCCGCCCCCCGGCGGCCGGGGCCTCAGCCTATCCTACCGGGGATCTACAAGCTCGCCGGAACCGATCCCGGCCTCCCCTCGGGCGACCTCGACCCGCTTCGCAAGCTGATCGGCAAGGCTTCGGTGGTGGGGCTCGGCGAGTCGATCCACACCTCCGGGGGCTTCTATCAAATGAAGCACCGGGTGTTCCGTCATCTCGTCGAAAAGGCGGGCTTCAGGGTGCTGGCCATCGAGAGCCCCTGGCTGCCCGCGCAACGGGCCGCCCAGTTCGTCGAGAGCTGCGACGGCTCGGCCGACCAGGCGTCCGAAGCCTTCCTCGACGTCTGGCAGAGCGAAGAGCTGCGCGACCTCCTGCAGTGGATGTGCGACTGGAACCGCGCGCACCCGAAGGAGAAGGACCGCCTCCACATCCTGGGCTTCGACGTCCAGGACTTTGACGGCCAGGCCCACTTCGGGGGATGGAACCTGATCAACTTCCTGGCCCGCCTCGGCATCACGCTGCCGGCTCAGCCGGCCAACGGGATCCTGGTGTGTGCGCGCGTGGAAGAAACCTCGCCCCGCGCCGCGCCGATCCCCGATGCCACCCACGCGGAGTGCACGCAGTCGCTGGATGCCCTGGACCAGCTCTTCAATACTCCCGCCAGCGCGGCGGACATCGTCCGGCAGACCTCCGCGACCGACCTCGCCTGGGCCCGCATCAACCTGCGCAGCATGCGGGCGTGGGAGGATGCCATCTACTACGTCGGCCGGGACCGCAAGCTCTCCTTCGAGGCTCGCGACAAGGGAATGGCCGACGCCTTCCTGGCCTTCCGGAACCTCCTTTATCCCAAGGCCAAGATGGTGATCTGGGCCGCCAACGTCCACGTGGCCCGGAACTGGGACGCCGCCACCGGCGAGCTGTCGATGGGCACCCACCTCGGGCGCCGGCTCAAGCGCGACTACGTGCCCATCGCCCTCGCCGGCTACGATGTCGGGGTCGACTGGGGCCCGCTCGATCCCGCGCTGTGCGGAGTCAAGGCCTTCCACGGCGAGGACTCGGTGGAGGCGCGCCTCCACGATCTCGGCCAGGAGATCCTTTTCGCGGACCTGAAGTTCCCGGGCGCGCGGCCGCCCTTCCTCAGGGCCGGCGCCGCCTACCAGATGGGCGACGACGCCCTCGTGCCCCGAACCCACTTCGACGCCCTGCTCTACCTGGACCAGCCGGCCGCGATGGCTCCCCTCGCGTGGCAGCCGTGCCGGCGGTAAGAGCCGGCCTGATTCTTCGCATGAGAATTCTCGGGTACAATCGAGGCAACCCACCGAGCCTGCTCGGTCCCTCCCCGGAAAACGGCGGGCGGGCAGGCCGATAGGGCGGTCCGGGAAACCGGGCCGCCTCCCGTGTTTGGAAAGGCGGGGTCGAGAGCCACGGCTCGGTGGAAGGAGTTCGTCCATGAGCCGCCTCGTCATTCTCGGAAAATCGCTCGGACAATCCCCCGCTCCCATGGCGCCACGCGTCCCGCTTCTCCCTGAAGAGAGCGGTACCGGCAACCGGCTCGTCGACGCCTTCGGCCGGCGGCTCACCTATCTGCGGGTCTCGGTCACCGACCGCTGCAACTTCCGCTGCACCTACTGCCTGCCCGAAGACGCCGACTTCCCGTTCGGCGACCGGGCGTTCCTCTCCCCGGAGGAGATCGAAGCGATCGTCGGCACGCTGGTGGGGATGGGCATCCGGCGGGTGCGCCTGACCGGCGGCGAGCCGCTGGTGCGCAAGGACCTCCTGGAGATCGTGCGCCGGCTGAAGGCCCTGCCCGGGCTCGAGAACCTCGCCCTCTCCACCAACGGCGCCGGGCTGGACCGGCTGGCCCCCGCCCTCCGGGAGGCCGGGGTGGACCGGGTCAACATCAGCGTCGACAGCCTCGATCCCGAGCGCTTCCGCGCGGTCACCCGCCGCGGCGACGTCGAGGACGTCTGGCGGGGCGTCGAGGCGGCCCTCGCGGCCGGGCTCGATCCCGTCAAGCTCAACGCCGTGCTGCTCGCCGACGGCGGGCTCGAGGACGCCGAGCGGCTCGCCGCCCTCACCCTCGACCGCCCCCTCCACGTGCGCTTCATCGAGATGATGCCCACCGAGGTCAACCACCACCTTCAGCCCGCCGGATTCCTCTCCGCCGACGATGCCCGGGAGCGGCTCGAGTCCCGCTTCGGACCGCTCACTCCGGTCGAGATCGGCCCGCGCACCGGTCCCGCCAAGGCCTTCCGCTTCCCCGGCGCGGTGGGCAGCGTGGGGTTCATCACCCCGCTCTCCCACACCTTCTGCGCCGAGTGCAACCGCCTGCGCCTGACCGCCCGCGGCGAGCTGCGCCTCTGCCTCTTCGGCGACCGCGTCTACCCCCTCCGCCACCTCCTCGCGGAACCCGACCCACGCGCGGCCCTTGAGTCCGAGATCCTCCGCGTCCTCCAGGACAAGCCGGCCGAGCACATGCTCACCCAGGGCAACTACGGCAACCTCGTGAGCTTCATGCAGATCGGCGGCTAGCACCAGGCCCCGAAGCTTCCCCGCGAACGATAGCGATCTACGATGCTCGCTTTTTGCGAAAGCGCGCACCTACTCCCTTCAGAGGCTCTGACACCCCTGCCCTCGCGGTGAGGCAGGGGATCACTCTGAGAAGGAGGACCCCATGAGCCATTGGAACCGATTGAGCCGGCGCAGCCGGGCACTCTACCTTGCCCTCGCCGCGCTGATCCTGGCGACCACCGCCTGGGCCAGCCGGGCCGCTCTCCCTGATTGGGACGAAGCGGCCGCCACCACGTCCCCCTCCAGCCCGGCCGACCTGAAGGCGCCTCTGCCGCCGCCGGCCGAGGTTCTGCTTCAGAAGACGAGCGCGTTTCCCGACCGGGGCAACGCGCTGGTGATGGTGCGGCTGACGCCCCAGCAGCTCGCCGCCAAGCAGGCGGACGGCACGCGCTCCTTCATCACCCTGGGCGACCTGGGACACCAGGTGATCCTGCGCGACGACGGCCAGCAGGGAGATTCCGTCTCCGGCGACGGGCTGTTCACCGGCATCGCCCATGTGGACGAGAACGGCCTCGCGGCTCGCGCCGCCGCCGACCAGAACGCCATCAAGAACGGCGCGGGCAGCATCCCGCGCTTCGAGGGGCGCACCATCATGGGGCAGGCGAGCCAGGAGCCGTTCGACTTCGGCGGCTTCGAGGCCGGCCGCGCCGTGCGGCTCCAGCGGTCGGTCGTGCGGGTCACGTCCGCTTCTTCGGCCCAGTCCACGGGCTTCGCCAAGGCCACGCCCAGCCAGTTCGCCGAGCGGGTGCTGATGATCCGCGACGTGGCAGTCGTCCGGGACCCGAGCCGCACCATCGACCCCTGCACTGGCTTCGGCAACCCCAACGGCGTGTGGACCTTCAATCATCTGATCACCGAGATGGCGAACCAGACGGCGAGCGGGATCGACCCCTCGCTGTTCGCCGAGAACTGGCTTCAGAACTGGACTATCAATCAGACGATCAACTCCTTCCCGGTGCCCAGCCGGCTCCAGATGCAGTCGATCATCAACCAGTGGCGGACCGAGAGCGGCGGCGGCCGGCTCGACCTCACGAAGGCTCCGGTCCGCCTGCTCGCCATCGTCTCCCGCGTCGACCTGCGGCGGACGACGGCGGGCGGCGGCAGCTACGGGCCTAATGTCAGCGGTAATTTCCTCGACGCGGGCGAGGCGCGGTTCATCTTCGGCCTGGTCCTGAAGCCGGGCTGGCAGCTCCAGGGCGGCTACTCCGCCAGCAACGCGCCGGTGATCAACAGCAACGGCTGCCAAGCCCTGCCCTTCTCCATCATCTTCGAGTACCGGGTGCCCAAGTGCCACTGCGAGTCCGTGGTGGCGTGGGCGCGTGACTGGGTCGACCTCAACAACTGGGTGCCGGGCACGCCCGACTACAACGACCGTCTCGAGAGGCTGACCGAGCAGTTCGTGCGGGCCAACGCCAACCCCACCCGGCCGAACGGCAGCGCCATCGGCCAGATCCGCTCCAACGAGATCGCCCTCGCCAGGCCCTGGCAGCTCCGGGAGTTCCAACTCACCCAGTTCCCCTGGAGCCTGGCCAACGAGACCACGACGGCCGACACGGCCGCCGACGTCTTCAACAACGGCGGCGTGTTCAATAACTGGGTCCTCACCCAGATCGTCCCCCTGCTCGCGGGCCCGAACTGGGACCAGCCGATCCCGCAGGTGCCGCTGTTCTTCCTGGGCGGCAACTTCCTGGGCGCCCGCCCCGAGGTCCCGAACCCGGGCTTCTTCTGGAACGCGCCGGGCCTCAACCTCGCCAACCCGGCGGAGAACTGGGGGCGGCACCGGGCTTCCCTGAACTCCTGCAACGGCTGCCACGCCGGGGAGACGAGCACGCCCTTCGTCCACGTCGACCCCTCGACCCCGGGCCTGCCCGCCAACCTGTCCGGCTTCCTGACCGGCATCGTCGTCAACGACCCCGCCTTCGGGGCCCCGGCCCGTCCCTTCAACGACCTCGCCCGCCGAGAGGCCGACATCCAGCAGGTCGCGGCCCTCTCCTGCGTCCACATGGCCACGGCCAACGTGGCCCAGGTCCAGGCCAGCCTGCGGGCCACGGGGCAGCTCCCCGCCGACCTGTTCGCCGGCACGCCCCCGCCGTCGCACGACGACTTCCTCTCGGTCGCCGTCGACGACATGATCAGGAACGTGGTCCTGGAGGTCCACTAGCCTGAACCCCGGGCGTCGCGGGACTCTCAGGGCGCCAGCGCCCGGGAGGGATCGACCCGCGACGCCCGTCTTGCCGGCACCCAGCTCGCCAGCAGCGCCGCCAAGGCGAGCACCGTGAGGACCCCCGCGAAGGTCGCCGGATCGGCGGCGCTGACGCCGAACAGGAGGCTTGAGAGCAACCGGGCCGACGCCGCAGCGCCGGCGATCCCCACGGCCATCCCCACGATCACCGGCCGCAGCGCCTGCCAGGCCACCATCGCCAGCACCCGCCGTTCCGTGGCGCCGAGGGCCATGCGCAGGCCGATCTCCTGCGTGCGCTGGCTGACGAACCAGGCGATCACGCCGTAGATGCCGACCCCGGCGAGCAGCAGACCGATCACGCCCAGCGACGTCAGCAGCAGCATGTTGAAGCGGGTCGTGGCCACCGCGGAGGCGCGGATCTCGTCCATGGTCGCGACGTCGAAGACCGGCAGGCGGGAGTCGATTCCGAGCACGGCGCGGCGTATCTCGCCTGCCAAGGCCGCGGGATCGCCCTCCGTGCGCACCACGAGGGCCATCTCGACGTCGTCCGGCAGCAGGTCGGATTGCGCCAGAGGGATGTAGAACCCCGGCCGCATCTCCGTTTCCAGCCGGCCGAGCCGGGCGTCGCCCACCACTCCGGCCACCTCGATCCAGGCCGGACCGTTCTCGTCGCTGATGAAGTAGGCGAGGCGCTTGCCAATGGCGTCCTCGCCCGGCCAGGCGAGCCGCGCCAGCATCTGGTTGACGACCGCCACCGGCGGCGCTCCCCGGCGGTCGCGCGGCGTGAAGTCCCGCCCCCGCAGGAGGGGGATGCCCATGGTCCGGAAGTAGCCGGCGGTCACCTCGCGGGTGTCGGCCTGGACCTCCTGGCCCGGCGGCCGGGGATGCCCCTCGACCTCTACGCTCGACGAGCGGTTCCAGCCCGAGAGCGGGAGGATCGAGACGGCGGCCGCCGACTCGACGCCCGCGCCACCCCTCACCTCGTCCAGAACCTTCTCGACCGTGGCGACGGCGCGCTCCTGCTCGGGGTAGTCGGCCTCGGGCAAGGAGAGCTGGGCCGTCAGCAGGCCCTCGGGATCGAAGCCGATCGCCACCCGCTGGAGCTCGAGGGCGCTGCGGATCAGCAGGCCGGCGCCGACCAGGAGCACCAGGGTGAGCGCCACCTCGGCGACCAGCAGGCCGTGGCGCACGCGGTCCCGGGGGGAGCCCGCGCCGAAGCTGCGCCCGCCCTCCTTGAGCATGGTCTGGAGGTCCGGGCGGGCCGTGCGCAGCGCCGGCACCACGCCGGAGAGGAGGCTCGCGGCGAGTCCCAGGCCGAGCGCGCAGGCGAGCGCCGGGCCGTCGATCCCCGCCTGCCCAAGGCGCGGCACGCCGGGCGGGCTGATCGCCACCAGGCAGCGCAGGCCCAGGTACGCGAGACCGATCCCGGCGGCGGCCCCGGCCAGGCTCAGCACCAGGCTCTCGGTGAGGAGCTGGCGGACGATGCGGCCCCGGCCGGCCCCCAGCGCCGAGCGGATGGCGATCTCCCGCGACCGCGCCGAGCCCCGGGCGAGCAGCAGGTTGGCCACATTGACGCAGGCGATCAGCAGCACGCACCCGACCGCCCCCAGGAGGATCAGGAGCCGCCGCCGGTAGCCGCCGAGCAGCCGGTCGAGGTAGGGCTCGATCCGCGCCCCCTTCTCCGCGTTGGACCGGGGATCGACCTCCTTCAGGCGCGTCGCGATCCCCTGCACCTCGGCGTTGGCGGCCTCCGGAGAGACCCCGGGACGCAGCCGTCCGATCAGCCGCAGGAAGCTGTTGCCGTAGTCGGTGAGCTGCTCCGGCTCCAGGGCCATCGGCACCCACAGCCGGGCGTCGTCGGAGCGCAGGGTGAACGACGCCGGCATGACGCCGATCACCGTGTGAGGCAGGCCGTTCAGACGGATGGCGCGTCCGAGGATGCGCGGCTCGCCGCCGAAGCGCTCCCGCCACAGGCCGTGGGAGAGCACGACCACGCGCTCGCGGCCGGGGGCGTCCTCCGCCGCCGAGAACGCGCGGCCCAGCGCCGGCCGGACGCCGAACGTCTCGAAGTAGCCCGCCGTAACCCGGGCGCCGTCGATCCGCTCGGGAGCACCGTCGCCCGTCAGGTTGAAGCTCGAGCTCAGCACGGCGGCCAGGCTGTCGAAGGAGCGCGCCGACTTCCGGTACTCGTGGAAGTTGCCGGCGGAGCTCGAGCGGTCCTCGCCGCGGAAGACCGACCAGAGATTGACGATCCGCTCCGGCTCCGGGAACGGCAGGGGGCGCAGCACCACCGCGTCGAGCAGGCTGAAGATGGCCGTCGTGGCGCCGATGCCGAGGGCCAGGGTGAAGACGGCGATCAGGGCGAAGGCGGGGGCGTTGCGGAGCTGCCGGAGGGCGAAGGCGGCGTCCTGCCGGAGCTCGGAGAAGCTCTCGGTCCACCGCCGGCCGCGCTCGCGCCGCACGCCGATCTCCCGGCAGGTCCGGCGCACGCCGTCCACCTCGCCGAACAGGCGTAGGGCCTCCTCCCGCGCCAGGTGCGGGGGGAACCCCTCCTCGATCAGGTCGCGCGTCCGCGTCTCGATGTGGAACGCGATCTCGTCGTCCACGTCCTGCTCGACCGTGCCGCCCCGCAGATGAAGTCGGAAAGAGCGTCGCCAGCTCGCCATGATGGGCCTCTCTCCTTTACGCCGTCTGGAGCACCCGGCCGACCGCCTGGGCGTAGCGCTGCCAGGACTCCGCCTCGGCGTTGAGCTGGCGGCGTCCCGCGTCGGTCAGCCGGTAGAACTTGGCCCGGCGGTTGTTCTCGGAGACGCCCCACTCGGCCTCGATCCACCCCCGCTCCTCCATGCGGTGGAGAGCCGGGTAGAGCGCCCCCTCCTCGATGCGGAGCGCGTCCTCCGTCTGCTGGGAGATCCAGCGCACCACCGCATAGCCGTGGAGCGGGCCCCAGGAAAGGGTCTTGAGAATGAGGACATCCAGAGTCCCCTGAAGCAGATCCATCTTCGCCATCGTCGTCTTTCCCTTTAGTCATTCCCCTAAGCTGTCCAGGGGAAAGATACGACGGCCTCCCCTAAGGTGTCAAGGGAAGTGTCTGGACCAGGGAGTTAAGCGAACGGATTTTCCAGATCGACCGGCAAGCCGGCGAAATCAGACTCGTTGCGCGTGACGAGCGTCAGCTGGTGCGTCCTCGCAGTGGCGGCGAGGAAAGCGTCGAGGATCGGGAGAGATCGGAGGGACATGAGCTCACCCCAAGCGGCAGCCTCCGCAGGGTCGAGAGACAGGAGATGGCCGGCCCGTCCGAACTCGCGTTGCAGGGTTTCGCACCAGCGGTCGAGGATGGCCGCCTGCAAAGGGTCGCGGCGCCTGAGAAGCGCGATGCCGCGGCGGATCTCCGCCAGGGTGATCACACTCAAAAACAGCTCTGTCTTATCTCGTTGGCGATACCAATCGGCAAGCCCGCGGTTCCCACGATCGCCTTTGCGCAACTCGGAGACGACATTGGTGTCGAGGAGATAACCCTTCATGACCAGTCGCGGTCCGGTGGGAGCTCGCGAAGGCGCTCAAAGTCCTCATCCTCCCCCACGTCAGGCATGATGAGAAGAGATTTGAGGTCAGGAAACTCCTCCTCAGGACTCAGCAGAGCGCGGCGCAAGATCCGGCGGTGCTCTTCTTCAGCCGACACTCCCTGCTCCGCCGCCCGCTGCCTTAGGCGATGGACGAGGCCTTCCTCAAGATTGCGGACGACGAGCTGCGCCATGCAATCATTGATAGCACGAGTGGGCTGAGCCGTCAAGGGAAGACCTTCACGCTCTTCGGTGGACGCTCCCCCCGTCTCGTGGGAGAATACGCCGCGACGTCCTGTCCGGACGCCGCCGTCCCGGCTTCAATCCCTCACATCCCGAAAAGAGGAGACAATATGGCTGAATCCACCGTTGCGGAACCGACCGCCGCCCAGCGCACCCTGGTCAAGTACGAGGTCAAGGATGGCGTGGCTTACCTGACGCTCGACGATCCGCCGCACAACACCTACACCCACGAGATGATGCGCCAGATCGACGAGGCCACCCTCAAGGCGCGCTTCGACAAGGACGTCTACGTTATCGTGATCCGCGGCGAAGGCGACAAGTTCTTCTGCGCCGGCGCCAACATCAACATGCTGAAGTCGTCCGATCCCTACTTCAAGTACTACTTCTGCCTGCACGCCAACGAGACGCTGAACCGCCTGGAGCAGACGCCCAAGCTGGTCATCGCGTCCCTCGAGGGCCACACCGTGGGCGGCGGCCTCGAGATCGCCATGGCGGCGGACATCCTGATCGCCAAGAAGGGCTCTGGCAAGATCGGCCTGCCCGAGGTCAACCTCGGCGTGCTCCCCGGCACCGGCGGCACCCAGCGCCTCGCCCGCCGCATCGGCAAGAGCGCGTCCATCGAGCTGATGGTCACCGGCCGGCTGATCGACTTCGAGGAGGCGCAGCGGATCGGCATCGTCAACAACATCTTCGAGGGCGACGACTTCGGCGGCCAGATCCACGAGTACGCCAAGCAGTTCTGCCCGCCGAACAAGGCGGCCAAGGCGGTCGGACGGATCAAGCGGGCCGTGCAGTCCGGCGCCGAGGTGCCGTTCGAGAGCGGCCTCGCCATCGAGCGCGAGCTTCAGCAGCAGCTCTTCGAGAGCCCGGACGCCCGCGAGGGCCTCGACGCCTACGTCGGCAAGCGCAAGCCGGAATTCCGGGGCTATTGAGCGTATTTTGGACGTAGGGCCCGTCCTCCCGGGCGGGCCCTCACCCATTCCTGAGACAGGACGCTCATGCCATATACCCAGCAAGACGACGACATCGTCCTCGCCGCTCCGGTGCGGACTCCCATCGGCAAGTTCGGCGGCGCTCTCGCCTCCCTCTCGGCGGCCGACCTCGGCACGGCGGCGGCGAAGGCCGCGCTGGAGCGGGCCGGGCTCGATCCGTCCAACGTGGACCAGGTCATCTTCGGCCATGGACGGCAGGCCGGCGGCGGCCCCAACACGGCTCGGCAGATCTCCTATCGCGCCGGGGTGCCGGTCGACCGGCCGGCGTACACGGTCAACCAGGCCTGCGCCTCGGGGCTGCAGTCCGTCCTCTCGGCGGCCCGCACCATTCTGACGGGCGAGGCCCGGATCGTCCTCGCGGGCGGCACGGAGAGCATGTCGAACACCCCCTACTTCCTTCCCCGGGCCCGCTGGGGCTACCGCATGGGCAACGCCGAGATCGTGGACGGCATGTACAAGGACGGCTTCAACGACCCCCTCTCGGAGCTCGCCATGGGCGAGACGGCCGAGGAGCTGGCGGCGGAGATGGGCATCGACCGCGCCGCCTCGGACGCTTATGCCCTGGAGAGCCAGCTCCGCTGCGAGCGGGCCCGCCGCGACGGGCGCTTCGACGCCGAGATCGTGCCGGTGACGGTGCCGGGCAAAAAGGGAGACGTCACCCTGGAGCGCGACGAGCACCCGCGGGACGGCACGACGATCGAGTCGCTCACCAAGCTGCCGGCCGTGTTCCGCAAGGGCGGAGCCGTGACGGCCGGCAACGCCTCGGGAATCACCGACGGCGCCGCCGCCATCGTGGTCGCCTCGCGGGCCGCGGCCCGGGAGCTGGGCCTCCCCATCGTGGCGCGTCTGGTGGGCTGGGACGTGGTCGGCGTCGAGCCCCGGATCATGGGGATCGGCCCCGTGCCCGCCGTCCGTCGCCTGCTCGACAAGACGGGCCTCGACACCGGCGCCATCGACGAGGTCGAGCTGAACGAAGCCTTCGCCTGCCAGGTGCTCGCCTGCAACCGGGAGCTGGGATTCGAGGCCTCGCGCCTGAATCCGGACGGCGGCGCCATCTCCCTCGGCCACCCGATCGGCGCTTCGGGCACCCGCATCCTGGTCACCCTGCTCCACGGTATGCAGAGGCGGGGCGGCCAGCGGGGCATCGCCACCCTCTGCGTCTCCGGCGGTATGGGGATCGCGGCCCTGGTCGAGCGGGAGGCCGCGTGAGCGGCGGCTGGATCCTGGTCTCGACCTCCACGGACGAGTACTCCGCTCCGTACGTCGCCGCCCTCCGGGCCATCGGCGTGCCCGAGGAGCGCATCCGGGTCGTGGGTCCGCATTCGGAGACTCCCATCGGGGAGTTGGCCGCCCATGCCAAGGGGCTGGTGCTCTGCGGCGGGCTGGACGTGGCGCCCGAGCGCTATGGCGAGGAAGCCCTCCCCCACGCCCGGGTCGAGCCGATCCCGGAACGGGACGAGTTGGAGTGGAGCCTGCTCGACGCCGCGCGTGACGCCAACGTCCCGGTCTGGGGCGTCTGCCGGGGCCTCCAGGTGCTCAACGTCTACCTCGGCGGCACCCTTTGGCAGGATCTGCCCACCCAGGTCCCCAGCCAGGTCGACCACACCGTCGCGGACACCCCGGACGTGCTGGCCCACACCGTCCGCGTCCTGGACCCCGAAGCCCCCCTTGGCGAGCGGCTGGCCCGCGACGTGCCGATGGTCAACAGCCGCCATCACCAGGCGGTCAAACGCCTGGCGGACGGCTTGGTGCCCGTGGCCCTGTCGCCGGACGGGCTGGTGGAAGCCGCCTTCCTCGACGGCGACGGCTGGTGGGTGCGCGGCGTCCAGTGGCATCCCGAGAACCTGATCGCCCTCGCCCAGCAACGCTCCCTGTGGGCGGACTTCGTCCGCGCCGCCGGCTTCGAGGCAAGCGAGGCATGACCGGAGAAAGTGTCCTCCTCCATCGCGACGGCCGCACCGCGACGGTCACGCTGAACCGGCCGCCGCTCAACATCCTCGACATCCCCACGATCACCCGCCTGGGCGAGGTGATCGCGGACCTCGCGGCCGACCCCGAGCTGATCCTGATCGTCCTCCGCGGCGCCGGGGACCGCGCCTTCTCGGCCGGCGTGGCCGTCCAGGACCACACCCCCGACCGCGTCGGCCCCATGCTCGAAAGCCTGCACGGCACGATCCGCCGGCTGCGGGATCTGGACGCCGTCACGGTGGCCGCCGTCCAGGGGCACTGCCTGGGAGGGGGAATGGAGCTGGCGCTCTCCTGCGACCTGGTCATCGCCACCGAGGACGCCCGCTTCTCGCAACCTGAGATCGAGCTCGGCTGCTATGCGCCGGTGGCCTCGGCCCTCTTGCCCGCCCGCCTCGGCACGGGCCGGACGCTCGACCTCCTCCTCAGCGCTCGCGCCCTGAATTGCGCCGAGGCCGAGCAGTGGGGGCTCGTCACCCACCGCGTCCCGGCCGGCGAGCTCGACGAGGCCCTCGCCAACCTCGCCGCCAGCCTCGTCCTCCGGAGCGCCCCGGTCGTGCGCCTCACGAAGAAGGCCGTCCGCGCCGGCCGGGACCTCCCCTTCGCGGAGGCCTTGGCCGAGACGGAGCGGATCTACAAGGAAGAGCTCCTGCCGCTGGAGGATCTGGAGGAGGGGGCGGCCGCGTTTCTGGCGAAGCGGCGGCCCCTCTGGAAGCATCGCTGACTCTGCGGTAGGGTGCGCTGTGCGCACCACAAACATTCCGGTGCGCACAGCGCACCCTACGGAGGAGACCTCTCATGCCTGAAACCATTCTGGTGGAGCGCGAAGGCCGCGTCGCCATCCTGACCATCAACCGCCCGGACAAGCTGAACGCCCTGAACGAGCAGGTGCGCAACGACATGCTGGAGATCCTGGCCGGGATCGAGAAGGACGACTCCGTAGGCGTCGTCGTCATCACTGGCGCCGGGGAGAAGTCGTTCATCGCCGGGGCGGACATCGGCGAGTTCGCCGGCCGCACCCCGTTCGACCAGCGCCAAGCCATGAGGAGCCCGCGGATCTTCGACGTCATGGCGAGCTTCCCCAAGCCCGTCATCGCCATGATCAACGGCTTCTGCCTGGGCGGCGGCTGCGAGCTGGCCATGTCGTGCGACATCCGCATCGCTTCCGAGAAGGCCCGCTTCGGCCAGCCGGAGATCAACCTCGGCCTGATCCCGGGCGGCGGCGGCACCCAGCGGCTATCCCGCCTGGTGGGCGTCGGCCATGCCATGCGGCTGATCCTCACCGGCGACATGATCCCCGCCGCCGAGGCCCTGTCGATCGGGCTGGTCGAGATGGTCGTGCCGGCCGAGGAGCTGCGGGCCAAGACGCTGGAGCTGGCGGGCAAGATCGCCGGCAAGAGCCCGCTCACCCTCAAGGTCGCCAAGGAGGCCCTGCGGGCCAGCGAGCGGCTGCCCATCGAGGACGGCATCACCTACGAGCGCGACCTCTTCTGCCTCTGCTTCTCCTCCGCCGACAAGGAAGAGGGCGTCAAGGCGTTCCTGGAGAAGCGCCCCGCCCAGTGGACGGGACGCTGAAGCCATGGCCTCCCCGCACGAGGACCTGCTGGCGCTGCGCTCCGAGTTCCCGATCCTCGAGCGCACGACCTATCTGATCAACAACTCCCTCGGCGCCATGCCGAGGGGCGTCCGCGACGAAGTCGCGGCCTTCGCCGACGCCTGGGGCGAACGGGGCGTGCGCGCCTGGGCCGAGGGGTGGTGGGAGATGGGAGCCGAGACCGGCGACCTCCTCGCCCCCCTCCTCGGAGTCCGTCCCGGGGCGGTCTCCATGCACCAGAACGTCTCGGTGGCGGCCGCGATCTTCCTCTCCTGCATCGACTACCCGGCGGAGCGGAACAAGATCGTCTACGAGGCGCTGAACTTCCCCAACGTCATCTACCTCCTGGAAGGGGAACGGCGGAAGGGGGCCGAGATCGTCACCGTGCCCTCCGACGACGGTATCGGCATCCCCATCGAGCGGCTGCTCGCGGCGATCGACGAGCGGACGCGCCTCGTGCCGGTCTCCCACACCCTGTTCCGCAGCGCCTACGTGCAGGACGCCGAGGCCATCGCCCGCCGCTGCCGCGAGGTCGGGGCAACCCTGCTCCTCGACGTCTATCAGTCCACGGGCGCGGTGCCGCTGGAGCTGGAGGCCTGGGGAGTGCACGCAGCGGTGGGAGGCTCGGTCAAGTGGCTCTGCGGCGGGCCCGGCGCGGGCTACCTCTGGGTGAACCCGGAGATCGCCGGCTCGCTCCAGCCCGCCCTCACCGGCTGGCAGGCGGACCAGGAGCCCTTCTCCTTCCGGCCCGGGGCCATCCGCTACCGCGAGGAGCCGGCCTGGCGCTTCCTTACCGGCACGCCCAACATCCCCGCCCTCTACTCCTGCCGTCCCGGCTACCGGATCGTGGCCGGGGTGGGATCAAAAAAGATCCGCGAGCGCTCTCTGGCACTCACCGACCACTTGTTGAACCTGGCCGAGGAGGCCGGCTTCGAGGTCCGCACCCCCCGCGATCCCAAGCACCGGGGAGGCACGGTCTCCATCTGGCACCCCGAGGCGGAGCGCCTCTGCAAGGAGCTGATCGACCGCGAGATCGTCTGCGATTACCGGCCAAACGCGGGGATCCGCTTGTCACCGCACTTCTTCAACACCGAGGCGGAGATGGAGCATGCGGTTGGGGCGCTGAAGCAACTTGCCTTCGTCTGAGCCGCTGGACTCGTTCACCAAGGTCTCCTATCCAGGCGCTCGGGGTGCTGGAGCCCACGGCTGCTCACAAGCCTCGCAGAGGATCACCAGCGGGCCGTTGGTATAGTGACAGTTTGTGCAGATCCAGGAGCCATTGGGCTTGGGACGACCTGCTCCCAGCACGAACCTGGCGAACAGACCGACAGCACCAATCCACCCCCAGGCACAGAGATGCACGGCGATCCGTGCATCGTCTGAGGATGCGAAGAAGCCACCCACTATGGGAATGACGAGGAATCCTACCAGGGCTACAGCGACGACAACGGTCGGGGACCCGCCTCTGCCCCGAGCGAGACGAGCTATCGCCCCGAGGGCGAGTATTACGCCAAGAATCTCTAACACCTATCGCCTCCTTCCTTCAGCATAAGGAGGTGTCCGGTGTCCTGGATTCATTTCAGAAGGCGATCAGGCGGAGGGCACCCTACTCCCGCAGCTTCTCCCCTCTCCCTCCTTCGTCCGCAGCCTCGCGTCCCTGTTGAGCCCCATCTCCTGCGGGTCGGGCTCGTCCTTGTCCCCCTTCTCGTAACAGTTGCACGGCCAGACGCAGAGGGCCATCGAGGTCGAGACGCAGGCGTACAGCTCTGGATGCGGGCGCGGCCCTAGACGTTGCCTTGTGCGAGCCGTACGGAACCGCTAACCTAGCCGTACGGAGGATTGAGGATGGAAACCGCCAAGCTCACCGTACGCCTGCCCAAGAAGGATCTCGAGTTTGCCAAGAGATACGCCCAGGAGCACCGCATCACGGTGACCGAGTTGATCGACCGGTACCTGCAGCGGCTCCAGGAAGGGCAGCCTGCAGCCATTCATCCGGAGGTCGAAAGGATCAGCGGTCTCGTTCCTTCTGATATCGACGCCGAGTCCCTTTATTACGAGCATCTGGCCAATAAGCACAAGTAGATGAAGCTGATGCTCGATCTCAACGTCCTTTTGGACGTCGTGCAGCGCAGGGACTCTTTCTACTTCGCCTCTGCCACGGTCCTGAGCAAGGTTGTCGAGGCGGAGCAGACCGGTTTCCTGCCGGGCCACGCCGTGACGACTCTCCACTACATCGTCCGGAAGTCCGCAGGCAAAGCAAAGGCTGACGAGTTCATCGATTGGCTGCTCGCTCACTTCGAGATCGTTCCTCAGGACAAGCTCCAGTTCACTCGCGCCAGGACGCTGCTGATGCCAGACTTTGAAGACGCCGCTCTCGCCGCCGCAGCCGAAGCTGCTGGATGTGACATGGTCTTGAGCCGCAACGTGGCCGATTTTGTGGGGTCTCCCGTCCGGGTGATGACACCCGAGGAGTTTCTGGTCCAGACCTGAAGCCGGCTTCAGCGCTTGCCGGCCACCTTGCCCGTTCGGCCCCTGGCCGGCACCGAGATCTGCACCACCTCGTTGCGGGTGCAGCACTCGGCGTAGAGGAAGTCCAGGATCTCGCGCAGGCTCTGATCATCGGCGAGGTAGCGCAGGAACCTCCCCTCGCGGTGCTGCTGGATGAGATTCTCCTGGTGCAGGGCGTCGAGATGGTGCGACAGGGTCGAGGCGGGGATGTTCAGCTCCTGCTGGATCTCCCCGGCGACCATCCCCCCCGGATGGGCTGCCAGGAGGAGGCGGACGATCTCCAGCCGCATCTCGTGGCCCAGGGCGGCGAAGCGGTTGGCGAACCGGCGGGCGTCAGGCTTCATGTTTCGACTTTACCGGGAGCGTCGTCTGCCGTCAATCGCCAACCGGCAACTGCGGCAGGCGCTCCCGTCCGCGCGCGATCATGAGGACGTACGCGACGAGAGTGGCGGGAATCAGGAGGGCCGCGGCCCCGCCGCCCCTGAATCCTCCGTCGAGGCTCACGATCCCGTTCACCAGGCCGACCCCGACGGCCGCCAGGTAGAAGACGAGCGGCAGGAGCCCGAGGGGGATCCAGATCCACGGCCTCCAAAGCCTCGGCGGGGCCAGTGCCAGCGCCGCCGCCGGCAGGAGCAGCACGGCGAAGACCGGCGCCAGGAAGATCGCCAGCAGCAGGAGGCCGCGGAAGAGGAATCCCGGAAGGTAGGAGCGCATCTGGCGGTTCTGCTGGTCGGCCGGGGTCCCGCGCCAGCGCCCGGGACGGCCGCGGAAGACCAGCAGCACCCAGGGCAGGAACCCCAGCCAGATCAGATCGCGCCGCAGCCAGACGCGTCCGGCGACGGCGAGGTACTGGTCCTCGGGGAGGGGGCGCCCGGCGAGGGCGTCCAGACGCCGCACGGCCGCGGCCGCCGCCTGGGTCCAGCGGTCGAGGCGGCGGGCATCGGGCTCGTGCCGGGCGGCATCGGTCAGGGAGCCGTCCGAAAGAGAGACCGAGGGGATACCCCGCCTCAGGAAGGGCTCGCTGTCCGGGCCGTTGCGGACCTCGACCGACCGCACCACCAGTTGGGCGAGGAGGGGAAAACGGTTGTCGGCCACCGCGAACGGCCACGCCACCGCCTCGCCGCTCTTCAGCACGGAGTGCACGAGCCAGCCCGGGGGCATCGCGGGAGAGCCCTCGATCACCGGTCCGGCGCTCCCCTGACGGCCGACCCTCTCCAGGTTCAGGTGGGCGAGGATGCGCTCCTCCGCGCCCGGGCCGAGGTTCCGGAGCCAGCCCGCCATCCCGCCGCCGCTCTCTCCGCCGAACAGGACGACCCGCACCGTGTGCCGCAGCGGCGTGCGGCGGAGATCCGCCGCCGCCGAGATCACCGCGGCGCATCCGGAAGCGTCGCCGCTGGCGGCCGAGAGGACGATCTCGTCGGCGGTCTTCCCGGGCAGCACCCCCTCCACGTTGACCAGCGCCCCATTCCCCCTCACGGGGACCGCCCGCACCTCCTGGAGCCCGGCTTGCCGCAGGGCCTCGACGAGATTCGCGGCGTCCTCGGACACGGCGGGCGCGGCCGTCAGGAACAGGCAGAGCAACGCGGCGGACCGCAAGGCGGGGACAGGCATCGTGAGATCGTAACAGGGACGTCTCCTTTCCCGGTGTCGCGGAAAACGGTACTGGAAGCACCTTCTTGTATGAATGGACTTGTCAATGAAGCCCTTGCGTGGATCGCCAAACAGCGAAGGTTGGCGTATACTCCGGGCGATTTCGCATGATCGAGAGCATTGGGAGGCGCGCGGGGCCGAGCCTTCGGCGGCGGACCGACGCGGTGGCATGGAGTCTTCAAATTTGAACCTGCGTACAAGATCCCTGTGGTTCATGGCGGCGATCTCCGCGACGGTCCTGGCCGTGGCGCTGCTGCTGGTCGTGAAACTCGTGTCCGTGGCGGGCGATCCCCAGTTCGCGCGGCAGATCGGCTGGAACCTGCTGTTCATCGGCCTGTCCGCCGGCATCCTCGCGGCAGGCGCGGCGTGGTGGGTGGTGCGGCGGATCATGCACCCCCTCCGGCGGCTCTCGGAGGCGATGTCCGAAATGGCCCGGACGGGCCAGCTCCGGAGCGACTTCGAGACGGCGGGTGGCGGCGCCGAGGTCAAGCTGATCGAAGGCACCTTCCGGGCGCTGACGATCTCGCTCGAGGAATCGCAGCGGGCCCGCGAGCGCTCCTACGTCGAGGCGGTCGGGGCGGTGGTGACGGCTGCCGACGCCCGCGATCACGAGACGAGCGGCCACTCGTTCCGAGTCGCCCTCTACGCCGTCACCCTCGCCAAGGGCATGGGCATCCATGGCGAGGAGCTGAAGGCGATCGAGTGGGGAGCGCTGCTCCACGACGTGGGCAAGATGGTCGTGCCCGACGAGATCCTGCGCAAGGTCGGCCCCCTCGACGAGAGGGAATGGCACATCATGAAGCAGCACCCCACGTGGGGCTTCGACATGCTGGCCGAGGTCAGCTTCCTCCAGCCGGAGGTGCTCGACATCATCTACTGCCACCACGAGCGCTGGGACGGCCAGGGCTATCCCCGGGGCATCGCGGGCGAGACCATCCCCCTGGCTGCCCGCATCTTCGCCGTGGTGGACACCTACGACGCCATCACCTCCGACCGCCCGTACCGGCGGGCGCGGGGCCACCAGCTCGCCCTCCACGAGCTTCAGCGGGTCGCCGGCCAGCAGTTCGATCCGCAGGTCGTCGAGGCCTTCGGGGAGCTGCCGGAGGTCGAGCTCCGCCGCCTGCGCGAGCTGTGCAAGCGCGTGCACCCGGGCCTGAGCCTCCCCGTGGACCTGCTCGACTCGCTCGCCGAGCCGGAGCAGGAGGTGCGGGCGGAGTTTGGATCTTAGGTCTTCGTTTTCAGATTTAGGGCGGGCGGCGACGGGGCCTCTCCCTCACGGCGCTCCAGCCAGGATTCCCACTCGCCGACACGGCGAAGCAGATTTTCGATGTCGATATCCAAAGCGACGGGCGCGAAGGGCTCCAGCCGTCTACGGGCCTTGGCGAGGGTGCGGCGAGGGGCTTGGTCCCTCTTGAGGCCCAGGAACTGGTGCATGGCCGCGGCCACCTGCACCAGGCCTTGGAAGAGGTCGCGGGGCTCCGGGGTGGTGGACCGCCAGATCTCTTCCCAAGCCTCATGGGACTCGAAGAACTTTCCCTGATTGAACAGCTCGATCCCTTCCCGGAACAGCCGTTCGCGCTCTTCAGCGGTCAGATCGGGATGGAGGACCCTCATGGAATCCCATACCGCCGCCGCTTCTCCCACAGCGCCTTGCGGCTGATGCCAAGGAGGTCGGCGGCTCGGCCCTGGTGGCCCCGGGTATAGGCCAGGGCGTTGCGGATCTGCTCCTTCTCGACCTCGACGAGCGGCCGGGGCCGGGTCTCCAGGAAACCCTCGGGGGGCGGTGGATCGACCCGTCCCGAATCATCGGCCAGGATGAGCCCCCGCTCCAGGGTGTTGCGGAGCTGCCGCAGGTTGCCCGGCCAGGGGTGCTCCAGCATCCAGGTCCGGGCCCGCGGCGACAGGGTGGGGCCGGGATGGCCGAAGCGCTCGCCGAGGTCGGCCAGGAGGTGGTCGAGCACGGCGGGGAGGTCCGCGCGGCGGTCGCGCAGCGGCGGGATCCGGAAGGCGAGGACCTCGAGACGGTAGAAAAGGTCGGGACGGAAGGCCTCCCGGGCCACCCGCCGCGGGAGGTCCTCGGAGCCGATGGCCACGAAGCGGACGTCGGCCTCGACCTCCGGCCCGCCGAGGGGCGCGTAGCGCCGTTCCGCCACCAGGCGGAGCAGCTTGGGCTGAGCCGGCAGCGGCAGCTCCTCGACGTGGTCGAGGACGAGCGTGCCGGCCTCGGCCCGGGCCACCCGGCCGTCCCCCGCCTGCTCGGCGCCGGTGAAGGCGCCGGCACGGTAGCCGAAGAACTCGCTCTCGAAGAGGGTGCTCGGAATGGCGCCGGGGTCCACCTCGATCAGGGGGCCCGCCGCCCGCCGGCTGGCGCCGTGAAGGGCGCGGGCGACGGTCGACCGGCCGCTCCCCGCCTCACCCAGCAAGAGCACCGGCGCCTCCGTGGCGGCGGCCCGCTCGATGCCCCGCAGGCTCTCGGCCAGGGCAGGAAAATCTTGCAGCAGGCGAGGCAGCGCGAGGGGCGAGCCCGCGGTCACTTAGCGGAACTCGGCCGTCACGTCGGGGGCGTCTCCCCACAGGCGCTCGAGGGCGTAATGACGCCGCGGCTCCTCCTGGAAGACGTGCACCACGAGGTCGCCGTAGTCGAGCAGCACCCACTGGCCGCGGTTGTACCCCTCCACGTGAAGGGGGCGGACCTTGTTTTCACGAAGCCTTTCCTGCACGGCATCGGCGATCGCCTGCACCTGGCGCTCGTTGGTGCCGCTGCAGATCACGAAGTAGTCGGTGAAGTCGCTGACCTTCTGAAGGTGGAGCACCTTCAGCTCCACCGCCTTGCGGTCCTCGGCGGCGGAGACGGCTTCACGAACTCTCTCTGCGGTGTCGGTGAGCGGGATGGTCTTGAGTTCTGGATTCATCGGTAGAGGTCGTATTTCTGCAGGTATCGTACCACCAAGTCCGGGACAGCCCCCTCGGGGAGGGGGCGACGGGCCGCGAGCAGCTCCCGGAGCCGGGTCGACGACACGTCGACCGGCGGCTGCCGCAGAAGGAGGACGCGGTCCGTCCGCGCCAGCTCCGCCACCTCGGGATCGAGGGGCACGGGATTACCTGGACGCTCGTGGTCCTGGCCCGGCCGGGCCAGGACCACGAGCCGGGCCAGCCGGGGGATCTCCCGCCAGCGCACCCAGAGATGAAGGTCGGCGAACGAGTCGCCGCCGATGAGCAGAAAGAGCTCGGCCGCCGGCATCTCGGCGCGGAAGTGCTCCAGCGTCTCGATCGTGTAGGCCGGCCGGCCCACCGTCAGCTCGTGAGGCGAGGCGTACAGCCCCTCCTCGTCGAGCAGCGCCAGCTCCACCATGGCATAGCGGGCCCAGGGCGGAGCCAGGACCCGGCCCGGCTTGTGAGGCGGCTTCGCCGTCGGCAGGTAGATCACCCGGTCGAGACCGAGGATCCGCCGCGCCTCGCGAACGGGCTCGATATGCCCGCGGTGGATGGGGTCGAAGCTGCCGCCGAAGAGGCCGACCTTCAAGGCTTAAGCCCTCGGCGCCTCCAGGCGCCGCGAAAGCTCCGCGATCAGGGGCCGAATCCCCTCGTTGGTGGCCGCGCTGATCTCCAGATAAGGCAGCCCGCGCTCCGCCGCCGCCCGCCGCAGCTCCTCGCGGCGCTCGGGCAGGACAGAGTCGATCTTGCTGCCCACGATCAGCCGCGGGCGCTCCATCAGCTCGGCGTTGAAGGCGCCCAGCTCGCGCTCGACGGTCTCGAGGTCCTCGGCGGCGCTCCCCTCCGGGTTCGAGAGGTCCACGAGGTGGAGCAGCACCCGGCAGCGCTCGACGTGGCGGAGGAACTGGATGCCGAGGCCCGCCCCCTGCGCCGCGCCGGCGATCAGCCCGGGCAGGTCGGCGATGACGAAGGGCTCGGAGAGCGGCCCCTCGGCCACCACGCCGAGCTGCGGGACGAGGGTGGTGAACGGGTAGTCGGCGATCTTCGGCCGCGCCGCCGAGACGACGCTGATCAGCGTCGACTTGCCGGCGTTCGGCAGGCCGATCACCCCGACGTCGGCCAGGAGCTTGAGCTCCAGGCGCAGGCGCCGCTCCTCCCCTTCCTGACCGGGATCGGCACGCCGCGGCGCCTGGTTGGTGGCGGTGGCGAAGCGGGCGTTGCCACGCCCGCCGCGGCCGCCGGCCGCCACGAGCAGGCGCTCGCCATCCGCCAGGATCTCGCCCACGCGCTCGTTGGTCTCCTGGTCGTAGACCACGGTGCCGAGGGGCACCGTGATCTCGAGGTCGTCGCCGCTCTTGCCGGACCTGTTCGAGCCCTCGCCGTGCCGGCCCCGCTCCCCCGGATAGATCGAGGCGAAACGGAGATGGTAGAGGGTGTTCTGGTTGGCTTGGCCGACCAGATAGACCGATCCCCCGTCGCCGCCGTCACCGCCCGAGGGGCCGCCCCGCGGGACGTACTTCTCGCGCCGGAAGGCCACGCAGCCGTTCCCGCCACGCCCAGCCTGGACGTGAATCGCGGCTTCGTCGAGGAAGATCAAGGTCGGTTACGTCGGTCGGTCGAGAGCCGGGCGTTCCGCCCGGCTCCCGGGTCACTCGGCAGCGGCGGTCTCGGTGGCGGCGGTCTCGGTAGCCGCCGTCTCGGTGGCGGTCAGGATGTGGACGAACTTGCCACGCCGTCCCCGGTCCTGGAACTTCACCACGCCGCCGACCTTGGCGAAGAGGGTGTCGTCCTTGCCCATGCCGACGTTCTGGCCCGGGAAGAACCTGGTGCCGCGCTGCCGCACGATGATCGAGCCGCCCGTCACCTGCTGGCCGCCGAAAGCCTTCACGCCCAAGTGCTGCGCGTTGGAGTCGCGGCCGTTGCGGCTGGAGCCCTGTCCTTTTTTATGTGCCATGAGCTGATACCTCTCTCAAGCCGTTCCCTTATCGGGAGGACGGCAACTGGATCTCGTCGATGCGCACCCGGTGCATGTGCTGCCGGTGCCCCTTGGTCCTGCGATACGTCGTGGTCTTCTTCTTCTTGAAGACGCGGATCTTCGGTCCCATGACCTCGCCCACGAGGGAGGCGGTCACGGCCGCGCCCTCGATCGCCTGTCCGAGCTCGGGGCCGTTGTCGCCCGAGACCATCAGGACCTGGTCGAAGCGCACCGACTCGCCCGGCTCGCCGAGGAGCTCCACGTCGATCACGTCGCCCGGGGCGACGCGGTATTGCTTGCCACCACTTTGAATCACTGCGTACATAGAACTCTCTCTCCAGGGTCGTCAAAAGACGCGTGGACTGCGGACCCTACCATGGGAGGGGGGTCAGGTCAATCTCGCCGGTATCTTTCTTGCTGCTATCTTCCTGCCATGACGCTGTTCCGTCTCCTCTCCCTCGCGACGGCCCGCTACCTGCGGCTGCTCGGCGCCCGCCGGGAGCGCCTGCGGCTGGGCGACGTGTCGCTGGTCTACTACGACATCGGCCGCGAGGACGCCGAGCCCTGGGTGCTGCTCCATGGGCTCGGCTCGGTGGCGGCTTCCTGGAGCCCCGTGATGCGGGGGCTGCGCCGGAGCTGCCGGATGCTGGTCCCCGAGCTCTCGGCCCTGGGCGGCACCGAAGCCCCCGGCCACGGGCTGGGCGTCAAGGCCACGGCCGAGGTCCTGACCGAGCTCATGGCGGAGAAGCTCGGCGACCGGCCGGTCACCCTGGTGGGCCTGTCCCTGGGCGGCTGGGCCGCGGTGCGGCTGGCGCTCGCCCACCCGGAGCGGGTCGCCCGTCTGGTGCTGATCGACGCCGGCGGCTACCGCGACCAGGATTGGGACAAGATCGAGTCCCTGGTGACCCTCGAGGACCTCGCCGGCGTCGACCGCCTCTACACCGCCCTGTTCGTCCGCGTGCCCTGGATGATGCGGATCTCCCGCTCCGTCTTCCTCAAGGCCTACACCTCGCCGAGCGTCAGGAACGTGCTGGCCGGGCTCACCGAGGACGACACCTTCGACGACGCCGACCTCGCCCGCCTCCGCATGCCGGTGGAGCTCATCTGGGCGGAAGGCGACGGCCTGTTCACCCTCGAGACCGCCCGCGCCATGGCGGCGGCCCTCCCCAACGCCCACCTGGAGGTGCTGCCGGGCTGCGGCCACGCCGCCCACCTGGAGCGCCCGCGGGCCCTGGTGGCGGCGCTGCAGCGCTTCCGCAGGGCTCAGCAGGTAGAATCCGCGACCGGAGGTGACCCATGGCAAGCCCGGAGTACATCGTCTGCCTGGAGTGCGAGACCCCCTGCTACGCCTTTGAGTGGGAAGAAGGGAAGCTGACCGAGGTCCTCTGCCTGGCTTGCGGCAACGACGATCCCGAACAGTTCGCGCTCCCCGAGGATATCGAGGAGATGTCCTGATTTGAGCCCAGAGCGCTAAGGCTTACCGCCTCCTCTCTCTCAGCTAAGCGAGGGTCGAGGGAGGGTCCGTGAGGGCGCCCTGCGCGGGCGCCCTTTCCTTTTCCAGAGGGCCGGCGGCGGGCAGCTCCACGATCACGGCCGTGCCGACCCCCTGGGTGCTCCGCACCCCGACGCGGCCGCCGTGAGCGCGGGCGATGCGCTCCACGATGGCGAGCCCCAGCCCCGTCCCCCCTTTGCGGGTCGAGTAGAAGAGGTCGAAGATCTTCGCCTGCTGCTCGGCCGACATGCCGACGCCGTTGTCCTCCAGCTCCAGGCAGATGCCGCCGGGAGCCTGCCGGTAGGCCGAGAGCTTGAGGACGGGCCTGCGGCCGGCCTCCTCGGCGGCGGCGAAGGAGTTCTGGGCCAGGTTGAGCAGGAGCTGGCTCATCTGGGCGGAGTCCACCTTGACCCGCGCGCCGCCGCTGCGGTCCTCGACCTCCACCACGGCGTTCCGCTTCAGGATCTCCCCCGCCAGCAGGTCCCGCACCCGCTCCAGCGGACGCACCGCCGGCATCTCCTCGAGGTCGAGAGGGCGCGGCTTGGCGTAGGCCAGGAAGTCCGTGACCAGCCGCTCCAGCCGGCTGAGCTCGGAGCGGGTGATCGACAGCAGGCGCTTGCCCGTGGGCGCCGAGCCGTGCTCGTCGATCTCCTCCTCCAGCATCTGCATGTTGAGGTTGAGCGAGTTCAGGGGGTTGCGGATCTCGTGCGCCAGCCCCGAGGCCAGGGTGCCGATGTAGGCCAGCCGCTCGGCCTCGGCCGCCTGCACCTCCAGCCGCTCGGCCCGGCGCAGCAGGAGCCAGACGGCGATGTAGGCCGAGAGCAGCAGCGCCATCGTGAGCACGGCCACCAGCGTCGTCTGGCGGATCAGGTCGCGCCGCAGCACCTCGATCCGCTTCGAGAGCTCGCCGCCGCTGAGGCTGATCTGCAGCAGCCCGTAGTCGCCGATGGGCACCTGGATGTCGGGCACGGTGAAGGTGGATTCCGTGGTCTTCTTCCGGATGCCGGGCTGCGAATCGACGTGGCTCTGCAGCTCGGGGGAGACCATGGGCGGCGCGATGACGGGCGGCGCGCCCCGCTCGGGCCCGGCCAGCACCCGCGCGTTGGCCCGCCCCTCGTAGACCAGCATGCCGTTCTTGTCGCGGATCTCCACCCGGCGGACGATCTCCCGCTGGTGGAGCATCTGGTCGATGTAGGTCAGGGTCTCCTGCTCCACGGCCACGGCCGTGTAGAGCCCGCGGCCGTCCTTGTCGGCCCGCCGGGCGATCTGGTCCGCCAGCTTCTTCGCCTCCGCCTTGGTCTCGAGCAGCGTCCGCTCGACCTCCCGCTGCGACAGCGAGCGGAAGATCAGCCAGCCGAACAGCGAGATGTCGAAGAGGACGAACAGCCCGAAGACCAGGGAGGCGACCAGGAGCCGGCGGGAGAAGGCGGATTTCGCCACGCGTGCCATTCCGGATCAAGGATAGCACCCGGGGGTACGGGGGCCCTGAGGTGGTTTCCCTCTTTCCTCCGACGGTGCCACTCTTCCTCCAGGGCGGCTCCAACGCGATCAGGGTGACCGCGGCCGCGGGCCGCCGGAAGGAGAGGCATCCCATGAAGCGCTTCCTCTGCCGTATCGCCGCCGTCCTCATCCTCGTCCTCTCGACCGCCGCCGCGCAGGCCGCCGGCCGGCCCGTATCCGACTTGCCGGAGCGCGCGGGTTTCCTCAACGCCGCCTGGACCTGGATCGTCCTCCATGCCTTGCCGGCCACGCCCCCGGGCCGGACGGCGGTGGTGGAGAAGGCCGGCTGCGATATCGACCCGAACGGCTTGCTGCGCTGCTCTCCCCTCGCGTCCGCCTCCACCGAGGCGGGATGCGAAATGGACCCCAACGGCGCCCGGTAAGCCGTCTTCCTCCCGGGGCGCCGGTTCCGGGAACCGGCGCCGATTTTTCTTGCCTGATGTCTCGTCCTGCGGTAATCTATAATTTAGAGAGGCGACTTTCATCCGCGATATGGATCGGCCCCGTCCCGACATCGGCGAGACCCTGGATCGGCTCCAGCCCGTTCTGGAGTGGATCTTCACCGATTATGGAATCCCCCCGGACCAGGCGGCGGCGATCGTCGAGGAGTGCTGCCGCATCCTGATCGCCAAGCGGCCGCGGCCCCAGGAGCCGGCCGTGTGGCTGCTGCGCAACGTCATCGAGCGGTGTGAACGCTCGGGAGAGGAGAAAGGCTTTGAAGATCCACCCGCATGACAAGGTCCTGGAGCAGCTCATCCTGTCGCTGCCGGAGCGGGAGAAGGACGTGGTCTTCCACCTGGCCCGCTGCGCCTACTGCCGCGCCCGGCTCTATTACCTGCCCCGGCCGCAGGAGGCTCCGGCGTCCGAAAAGGGTGCCGGCCGCTATGCCGCGGCCCTGGAACGCACCCGGGGGCGGGTCGAGAGCTGGGCACTGGCCGTCGAGCAGGAGCGGGACGAGGCCCCGGACCTCTTCGTGGAGCTGATGGGCCGGCCCGCCGGGCGCCGGGAAGAGATCCTCGGCACCGACCCGCGTTTCCACTCCTGGGGTCTGTTCGAGTTGCTGATCGAGCGGAGCCGTGAGACGACGACCCGTGACGCGGCCTGGGCGGAGGATCTGGGATTGCTCGCCCTGGGCCTCTCGGAGCGTCTGGACGCTTCCCGCTACGGGGCCGAGCTGATCGAGGATCTGCGGGCCCGCGCCTGGGCCTGCGTCGGGAACGCCTGCCGGTCCAGATCGGACTTTGACGGTGCCGAGGAGGCCTTCGGGAAGTCCTTCCACCACCTGGAGAGGGGCACGGGGGATGCTCTGGAGCGCGGCCTCCTCCTGGATCTTCTGGGCTCGCTACGGAGAGATCAGAGAGAATTCGAGGCTGCCGTGGACCTTCTGCGGAAGGCGGTGTCGATCTTCCTCAAAATAGGCGACCGGCACCGGGCGGGCCGGTCCCTCGTCAACATGTCGATCGTGCACAGCCATTCCGGGCAGACCGAAGAGAGCATCCCCGTCCTTTACCAGGCGCTGGATCTCATCGACGCGGAGCAGGAGCCGCGCCTGCTGCTCTGCGCCCGCCATAACCTCACCACCTACCTCGCCGACTCCGGCCGGTTCCTGGAAGCGCGGGACCTCTACCGCGAGACCCGTCCCCTCTACCGGGAGTTCGGCGAGCCGTGGGTCCAGAACCGGCGGCATTGGGTGAGGGCCAAGATCGCGGGCGGCCTCGGGAACGCCGGCCGGGCCGAGTCGCTCCTGCTCGCGGCGCGGGAGGGCTTCCTCGCCGAGGGCATCCCCTTCGACACCGCCCTGGTGTCGCTCGAGATCGCCGCCCTCTACGCCGGGCAGGGGCGCACGGCCGACCTGAAGCGGCTGGCGGAAGAGATCGTGCCGGTCTTCGCCTCGCGCCACATCCACCGCGAGGCGCTGGCGGCCCTGGCCTTCCTGAAGCAGGCGATGGAGGCCGAGACGGCGAGCCTCGATCTGGTCCTGACGGTGGCCGCCTACCTCAGGCGCGCCGAGAACGATCCGGCCCTGAAGTTCGAGGCTTCGAGGTAAGGATGCACGGGACCGAGGGCTTTCCTTTCCCGCGCCCCGTCGAGTACGATGCTCGGGCCCTCATGCAGGAGAAATTCAGGACTTCCCGTTTCCGACCTCTCGCGGCCCTGCTCGTCGCGGGCGCGCTGCTCGTGGCCGGCTGCAAGAGCCGCGAGGATCCCCCCGCTGCCGCGGAGACCGCCGCCCCGGGCGAGCCGCGGCGGGGCGGCACGGTGGTGACCGGCTGGACGGCCGAGCCCGGCGGCGTCAACGAGCTGACCGATCCCTCGAGCCAGGTCTCGAACGAGATGCTGTACCGCATCTTCCTCCACCTGTTCGAGGAGCAGCCGGACTTCCAGGACCATCCGCCGACCTTCGCGCCCAGCCTCGTGGAGTCCCATGAATGGTCGGCGGACCACAAGACGCTCACCCTTCACCTGCGGGACGTGGTGTGGAGCGACGGCGTGCCCGTCACCGCCGCGGACGTGCGCTGGACCTGGCAGGCCCAGATCCATCCGGACGTCGTGTGGGACAACGCCGACTCGAAGCGCTGGATCAAGGACGTCGAGGTGGTGGACCCGCGCACCGTCCGCTTCCATTTCTCCCGGGTCTACGCCAAGCAGATCCTCGACGTCAACGAAGGGGTCATCCTGCCCAAGCACGCCTGGGAGAAGCTGCCCTTCGCCGAGTGGCGGAAGAACGGCGAGTGGTTCAAGCAGAACCTGGTGGTCGACGGCCCCTTCACCGTCGACTCCTGGGAGCCTCAGCAGCAGATCGTGCTGAAGCGCAACGGCCGCTACTACGAGCCGGGGCTTCCCCGCCTCGACCGGGTGGTGATGCGCCAGATCGCGGACCAGGCGGCCGGCTTCACCCAGATCCTGAACGGCGAGCTCGACTTCCTGCCCCAGATCGCCCCGACCGACGTGGCACGGGTGAAGGGCAACCCCGATCTCGAGCTGCTCGAGGTCTGGTTCAACCTCTACGTCGGGGTGGCCTGGAACAACCAGCGTCCCCTGTTCTCCGATCCTGAGGTGCGGCGGGCGCTCACCCTCGCCATCGACCGGCAGACGATCGTCGACACCGTGCTCGGCGAGTACGGCCGGGTGGCGACCTCGCCGATCATGACCATGGTGTGGGCCCACGACCGCTCGATCGAGCCCTGGCCCTACGATCCCGCCGAGGCCGGCCGGATCCTCGCCGCCAAGGGGTGGCAGGACACGGACGGCGACGGCGTCCTGGACCGCGGCGGCAAGCCCTTCGCCTTCGAGCTGATCACCAACACCGGCAACCAGCTCCGGACGGACGCCACGGTGATGATCCAGAACCAGTTGAAGAAGGTGGGCATCCGCGCCCAGCCCCGGCCGCTGGAGTTCAACACCCTGATCTCCCAGATGCTGGCCGGCACCTACGACGCCGCCATGGCCGGCTACAGCCTGGACACCAGCCTCGACATGACGACCACCTTCCACAGCCGCTCGACCGCGGACGGCGGCAACAGCATGCGCTACCAGAACCCCGAGATGGACCGGCTCCTGGAGACGGCGGCCAGCCAGCCGGACCTGCCGGCCATGGAGCCCTACCTGAAGCAGATCCAGCAGATCCTTCACCGCGAGCAGCCCATCACCTTCCTGTGGGAGTCGAAGCGGATGACCGCCGTCAACAAGCGGGTGAAGGACGTCAAGCCCACCGCGACCTTCGCGTTCTTCAACCTCAAGGAGTGGTGGGTAGGGCCGGAGCGCTAGTCCTCCCTTGGCTGGCTTCCTCCTGCGGCGCCTCGGCGCCTCGCTCCTGCTCCTCCTGCTGGTCCTCACCTTCACCTTCTTCTTCCTCCGCCTGCTGCCGGGCGACCCGATCCAACAACTCGCCTTCGAGGGCCAGAAGATCACGGCGGCGCAGCAGGCGCAGCTCGAGAAGCTCTACGGCTTCGACCGCCCCCTGCTCGAGCAGTACGTCACCTGGATCTCCTCCGTGGCCCGGGGGGACTGGGGGACTTCCCTCTCGCAGCAGCGCCCGGTCTCGGAGGCGCTCGCCGCCGTCCTGCCGGCCACGGTGCTCCTGGCCTCGGCGGCGCTGGCCGTGGAGTTCGGCGCCGCCCTGCTGCTCGGCGTCCTGGCCGCCCGCCGGCGGGGCTCGGCCCTGGATCATGGGATCCGCGTCGTCACCCTCCTGCTCTTCTCCCTGCCCCTGTTCTGGCTGGGCCTCATGGCCATCCTCCTCTTCTCCTATGTCTGGCCGGTCCTGCCCGCGAGCCACATGCGCTCGGTGAACGCCGATCTCATGAGCCCCCTGGAGCGATCCCTCGATCTGCTGCGGCACCTGGTGCTCCCCGCCCTGGTCATGGGGATCGCGACGACCGGCGGCGCCGCCCGCTTCGTCCGCGCCAGCCTGATCGAGGTGATGAGCCAGGACTACATCCGCACCGCCCGGGCCAAGGGGCTCTCCGAGCGCCGGGTCGTCTGGGTGCACGGCATGCGCAACGCGGTCATCCCCATCATCCAGGTCTTCGCGGCATCCTTGCCGGTGCTGCTCTCAGGGTCGCTCATCCTCGAGGTCGTCTTCTCCTGGCCGGGTCTCGGCCGGCTCTCCTTCCTGGCCATCCTGGCGCGCGACTACCCGCTGATCCTGGGCGCGACCGCCCTCAGCGCCGGAATCGTGATCCTGGGGACCCTCCTGGCGGACACGCTCCAGGCCCTGGTCGATCCGCGGGTCCGCGATGCCTAGGCCGCGGCGCTCGGCCTCGGCCGCCTGGGGCGGGAGCGTGGTGGCCCTGCTGATCCTCATCGCGCTCGCGGCGCCCTGGCTGGCGCCCTACGATCCCGCCGAGCAGCTCGATCCGCCCGCCACCCGCTACCGGCCGCCGGGCACCGAGCTGGCGGCGGTCCATCGGGCGGACGGCGTCTGGCGGCTGGCGGACCGGGTGCGGCGCACGCCCGGGGGGATCGAGATCGAGCGCCTCGGCCGGACGGAGACCCTGGCCGCCTCCGAGGTCGTCAACCTGACGCCCTCCGGCGTCGCCGACCGCCGGCTGTTCCTCCTGGGCAGCGACCGCTTCGGCCGCGATCTCCTCTCACGGACCCTTTACGGCGCCCGCGTCTCGCTCGCCGTGGGAGTGCTCGCCATGGTGATCGCCCTCACCCTGGGAGTCGCCGTGGGCTCCGCCGCCGCGCTCGGCGGGCGATGGATCGACGCCGCCATCATGCGCGGGGTCGACGCCATCATGGCCTTCCCATTTCTGTACCTCGTCCTGGCGCTCGCGGCCTTCCTGCGTCCCGGGCCCGCGGCGACGGTCGCCATTCTCGGCGCCACGGCCTGGACGAGGATCAGCCGCCTGACCCGCGCCGAGCTCGTCGGCCTGCGCCACCGGGAGTTCGTCGTGGCGGCCCGCGGCCTCGGCCAGCATCCGCTGGCCATCCTCTGGCGCCACCTGCTGCCCAATGCCTTCACCCCGGCGCTGATCCAGGCCACGCTTCTGGTAGGCAATCTGATCCTCCTCGAGTCCGCCCTGTCGTTCCTCGGCTTTGGCATCCAGCCGCCCACGCCGAGCTGGGGAAACCTCATCGCGGAAGGCCAGGAGGTCCTCGTCCAGTGCTGGTGGATCACCACCTTCCCCGGCGCCGCCCTGGCGCTGACCGTGATCGCCTTCAACCTGCTGACCGACGGGCTGCGGGACCTGCTGGATCCGCGGGGGTAGGCGGCCCTGAAGACCTGGGCGCGGTGCTACACTGCGGCCCCTGTGAACGAAAATCCTCGGACGGCACCGGGCCGGCGGGCCCTGCTCACGGTCTTCCTGACCATCCTGCTCGACCTGATCGGGTTCGGGATGATTCTGCCCCTGCTGCCTTTCTACGCGCAGGAGCTCCACGCCACGCCGTTCCAGATCGGGCTGCTGTTCTCTTCCTACAGCCTGACCCAGCTCCTCTTCGCGCCGCTCCTCGGGCGCCTCTCGGACCGCGTCGGCCGGCGGCCGGTGCTCTTGGCGTCGATCGCCGGCAGCGCCGCCTCCTATCTGATGTTCGCCTACGCGCCCTCCTATGGGATGCTGGTGATCGCCCGCTCCCTGTCGGGACTGGCGGCCGCGAACTACGCCATCGCCCAGGCCTACATGGCCGATGTCTCCGCCCCCGAAGACCGCTCCAAGGCCATGGGCCTGGTGGGCGCCGCGTTCGGGCTCGGCTTCGTGCTCGGGCCGGCGCTCGGCGGCATCCTGGCCCACTTCGGCGACGGCACCGGCCTCGGGCACCGGATCGTGCCGCTGACGGCCGCCGCCCTCTCCGCCGTCAACCTGACGATCGCCCTGTTCGGGCTGCCGGAGTCGCTCTCCCCCGAGCTGCGGCGGAGCGCCACGGCCCGGGGGGGCTCCTGGCTGGGGCTCTCCGACCTGCGGACGGTCATGCGGCCCGGGCCGCTGCGCGGCCTGATGCTGCTGTTCTTCCTGGTGATGTTCTGCTTCTCGATGATGGAGGCGACGCTCGCCCTCTTCTGCCAGGCGCGTTTCGGCTTCGGCGTCCGCGAGACCTCGTGGCTCTTCGTGTTCGTCGGCGTCGTGCTGGTGGTGGTCCAGGGCGGGCTGCTCGGGCGGCTGGTCAAGCGCTTCGGGGAGCGCTCGCTGATCCTCTCGGGCATCGTGATGATGGCCCTCGGGCTCGTCCTGCTGCCCTTGACCCCGGCGGCTCAGAACCCCGGCTGGTCAAAGCTCTGGCTTCTCCTGATCGGCCTGGGGCTCCTCGCCATCGGCAACGGCGTCCACAACCCCTCGAGCCTGGGGCTCTTGAGCCGGCTCACCGATCAGCGGAGCCAGGGCGGCACCATCGGCCTCTCCCGCTCCTTCGGCGCCCTCGCCCGCACCCTCGGCCCGGCCGCGGGCACCTGGGTCTTCGGCGTCTTCGGCGCCGGCTGGCCCTTCTGGACCGCCGGCGCCCTGATGCTGGTGGCTCTGGTGGTGGCCATGGGGGTTTTGCGAGAGGTTTCAATCGTTTAGAAGCAGAAAAGGACTGCAAGGACCTCAAGGACTGCAAGGACGACAAGAACAGCAAGCCCTTCTTCGTCCTTGAAGTCTTTGAAGTCTTTGCAGTCCTTTTTCCAAGATGCTGACCCGCGACTTCGACTACGAGCTCCCCGCCGAGAGCATCGCCCAGGAGCCCGCTCCCCGGGGCGAGAGCCGCCTGCTGGTGCTCGACGACCCGGGCCCGGGCCGCCATGCCGGGGTGCGCGACCTGCCCCGCCGGCTCCGGCCGGGGGACCTCCTGGTGCTCAACGACACGCGGGTGATCCCGGCGCGGCTGTTCGGCCGGAGCGCCGGCGGCGGCAGGATGGAGATCCTCCTCGTCGAGCGCACGGGCGAGCGCGAGTGGGAGGCTCTGGTCAAGCCCGGCAAGCGCGCCCGCACCGGGACGGCGATCGAGCTCGAGGGCTTGAGCGCCGAGGTCGCCGGCAAGCGCGAGGACCGCTACGTCCTGCGCTTCTCCGAGCCCGTCGAGCCCCACCTCGAGCGGCTCGGGCACATCCCCCTCCCGCCCTACATCCACCGGCCGGACACGCCCGAGGACCGCGAGCGCTACCAGACCGTCTTCGCCCGCCAGCCGGGGGCCATCGCCGCTCCCACGGCGGGCCTGCACTTCACGGACGAGATCCTGCGGAATGTCGAGGCGGCCGGCGCGGAGATCGCCCGCGTGACCCTTCACGTGGGGAT
>DATFNZ010000176.1:0-6188 GCA_035266085.1 Thermoanaerobaculia bacterium | reverse complement strand
TGGATTCGGCAGATCCTACGAAGCGGCAGTAACGCCAAAAAGTACCAGGCCGGAAAGCGTTTCGCCCCGATGCCCACGGCTGCTTGGCTCGTTACGGGGTCCGCGCCGTCGTGCCCTCACTCCCCCGGCCCCTCTCTCCCTGCCTCCCTCCCTTCCCGACGGGAGAGAGGGGAGACTGCTCGGCGACTCCGCCAAGGCGAAGCGCCCTACCGCCGCCGCTTCCTCTCCCCGGCCGGACCCGCCTTGCCTTTCCTCTCGACGCTCTTCTTCGCCGCGCCCTTCCTCCCGTCCCGCCCCTTCCGCTCTTCACTTCGCCGCGGCCTCTCCTCGCGAGGCTCGGGCTCGGACATCCCCACCAGCTTGAAGTCCAGGCCGCGGTGCCGTAGCGAAGCGCCCACCAGCACGACCTCGACGGGATCGGCTAGACGGAAAATCCGCCCCGTCCGCTCCCCGACCAGCCGGTGCGTGTCCGGCTCGTAGCGGTAGAAATCGTCGCCCATCGTACGGACCGGCACCAGGCCGTCCACAAAGTAGCCCTCGAGCTGCACGAACAGGCCGAAGGGCTGGACGCCCGTGATCCGGCCCTTGAAGGTCTCGCCTACCCGGCCGGCCAGGAACCGCACCTTCTTCCATTGCAGCAGGTCGCGCTCGGACTGCTCCGCCCGCCGCTCGGTCTGGCTGGTGTGCTCGCCGACTACCGGCAGCCGCTCGAGGAGGCGCGAGCGCTCCGCCTCCTCCTTGGCTCGGCCATGGAGCAGCGCCTTCAAGCGCCGGTGGACGACGAGGTCGGGATAGCGCCGGATGGGCGACGTGAAGTGGCAGTAGAACGGCGATGCCAGGGCGTAGTGCCCCAGGCACTCGGGATCGTATCGCGCGCGCTGAAGCGTCCGCAGGACCACCGAGGAGACGAACGGCTCCTCCGGACGGCCCTGAACCTCCCTCAAGACCTCCTGGAGCGCGCTGGGATGAAGGTTCTCGGAGTCCCCCCGGAGAGTGAGGCCGAACGTCGCCAGCACCTCCCGCAGCTCCTCCACCCGCGCCGGCGTCGGCGCGCCGTGGACCCGGAAGAGCGCCCCTACCTCGCGGGTCACCAGTTCCAGGGCCACCGCCTCATTGGCCGCGATCATGAACTCCTCGACGATCCGGTGCGCGACGTTGCGCTCCCCGGGGAAGACGCCGACCATGACGCCGTCCGTGTTCAGCACCACGTCCCCCTCGGGCAGGTCGAAGTCGATCGAGCCCCGCACCGAGCGCGCGTGGTTGAGGATCTGCATCAGGTGGTGCATTTCGCGCAGCACCGGCAGCACCGCGCCGTACTCCTCGGCGTCGCCCGGCGCCGGCTCCTCCAGGATGCGGCGCACCTCGTTGTAGGTCATCCGCCGGGTGCTCCGGATCACCGTCTCGGCGAAGCGCTTGGCGAGAACCTCGCCGTCCCGGTTGATGTCCAGGAAGGCGGACGTGGTCAGCCGCGGCACCTGGGGCCGCAGCGAGCAGAGGCCGTTGGACAGCCCCTCGGGGAGCATCGGGATCGCCCGCTCGGGGTAATAGACGCTCGTCCCCCGCCGGTAGGCCTCGAGGTCCAGCGCGTCCCCCTCCTTGACGTAGTGGGAGACGTCGGCGATGTGGACGCCCAGGCGGAACACGCCCTCCGGCAGCCGCTCGATCGAGACCGCGTCGTCGAAGTCACGGGCGCTCTCGCCGTCGATCGTGATGATCGTCCGCTCCCGCAGGTCCTCCCGTCCCGCCCAGTCGCTCGGCCGCGGATCGGCGGGAAACCGGCCCGCCGCCTCCAGAACGGCATCCGGGAACTCCTCCTGAATGCCGTAATGGCGCAATACGACCAGCACGTCGACCCCGGGCACCTCGGGGTCGCCCAGCACCTCGATCACCCGGCCCCGCGGCGGCCGGCCGGGCGCGGGGCGCTCCACCGCCACGACCACGTAATGGTTGTCGGGGATGTCGTCGCCGCCGTCGACCGGCAGCTCGATCGAGACCTTGGGATCGAACGGCACCATCCATCGCGTCCGGCCGTTGGTCTCGAGCGTGCCGACCAGGGTCTCGAAGCGGGTCGAGAGGATCTGGACGACCGCCGCCTCGGGAAGGCGTCCGGCCCAGGGCTGGATCTTCCCCGACAGCTTGCGCACCAGCACGGTGTCGCCGTCCAGCGCCTTCTTGAGGTTCCTCTTGCGCACGAAGAACGCCGGCTCCTCGCGGAAGCCCGGACGGATCAGGGCATCCCCTTCCTCCAGGAGCTCGACGATCCCCGCCGTCCAGTCCGTGTTCTTGGGCGCGAACCAGCGCCCCTCGATCTCCACCGCCCGGCCCTCGGCCTGCAGCTTCGTGAGAGCGCGCTCCAGATCCTCCGGAGTGGTCTCCACCTTCCTCCGGAGCCGCTCCTTCTCCACCCCGTGCCGCCCGGTCTCTTCGAGCAGGCCGGCGACTTCCCGCCTCAGGAGCCCATCGACTCCCGGAAATGTCATTGACATGATGGCTCTTCTCTCCCTATGATCAGCCGCGCTGCGAAAGTGGCGGAATTGGTAGACGCGCAAGATTCAGGATCTTGTGGTCGCAAGGCCGTGGGGGTTCGAGTCCCCCCTTTCGCACCAACCCTCTTCCTTCCTCGAACCCACGTGAAGCTTACACGACACCCGGAGCGGGTGTCGCGGTTTGTAAGTCTTTCCTACGATAGACCCTACGACAGCTCGGCCTGGGCTCGCACGTACTCCACGACATCCGGATCCTCGAAACCGGGCACCTGCCGCAGCTCGCCCCAGTTGGCGAGGGGGCCGTTCTGCTCGCGGTACATGAGAAGGGTCTCCGCCCTCTCGCGGCCGATCCCGGGGACACCCGCAAGATCTTCCAGACTGGCATTGTTGAGATTGACCGTGGGGTTCTTGTCCAGCTCGTGCCTGGGCATGAATCGACCTCCTTTCGTTCCAGCCGATTCGATTGCAGGGGCAGTGCCAGTCCTGTCAGCCCGCCCGGCGCGAGGCCACCGCGCGCAGCGGAACCGCCGATTCCAGGCCGGCGGCGGCACGGATGGAAGTCCAAGGGACCCCCCGCAGCAGCTCCCGGAAGCGCGGCACGAAGCTCAGGCGGCCGGTCTCGTGGATGAACTTTGCGATGCCGCTCAAGGGACCGGGCGTGGGCCGCCCGGAGATCTCCCAGGGATGGACCACCGCCACCGGCATCCCCCCCTCCTCGGAATGGTTCTCCGCGGCCCGGATCAGCCGCTCGGGATTCACCAGCCGACCCGTCCAGCTCCCGGCCGGCAGCCGCAGCGGCCCGCAGAAGGTGAGCGGCGGGTACTCCAGCAGGTCCGGCACCGGGCCCCGCCAGCGCAGCCGCGAGGCGAAACGCGGGTTGCCCGGCCGCCCCGCCAGCGGGCAGGGGGTCAGCGAGCTGTCGTAGCGGAACCCCGTCTCGGCGACGATGGGCAGCCTCAGACTGCCCAGGCTGCGCAGCGACCACTCCGGCGCCCGGAACCCCAGCACCGGCTCGCCCACCAGGTCCTCCAGCAGATCCTTGCCGTGCCGCAGGTCGGACCGGAAGGCCTCCAGGGAGCGCTCGCAGGCCCGCAGATGGAGATAGCCATGGGATGCCACCTCGTGGCCGGCCTGCGCGATCTCCCGGATGCGCCCCGGCAGGCGCTCCGCCACCTCGCCGAGCACGAAGAACGTCGCCGAGCACCCGGCCTCGGCCAGCATGTCCAGCAGCTCGGGGAGGAGCCAGTCGAGCTCTTCCGGCAGGGGCGGACGGGTTTCCGGATTCACGTAATCCGGCACCAGGCAGGTGTGGTACCACTCCTCGACGTCCACCGTCAGGGCGGAACCGAACGGTCCTCCCAGACGCGTGACCCACGGAGCTTCAGGCGCCATGCATTCCCTCCCTGGGAACCCGGCACGGACGCACCGCCCCCGCACGGGGTACGGCTCGACGTCTGAGCGCGGAATGGGACATGTCTAAGGACCCGGGACACCATTCCGGGAGTGAAACTTGTCTTTGTTACATGCATTTAGCGTGCCGAAACCCTAGATCGACGCCGGCCAGGTTCTTGAATTTCCAGAGCTCGGCGTGGACGGTTTGCCCCGCGGGGCGGACGGTTGGCCCCGCTCCGTAGGGCGCAACCGCCGGCAAGCGGACGGTTGGCGGCCCCCCGTGGTGCCCCCACGAGGGGTATTGAACGGTTCGCTCTCCCTCGTCAACCGTCCGTTCCAGGGCTTGGACGGTTGGCCCCATGGGCAAGAGGTTCGGCCCTGCGGGGCAGCTCATCCGCCCCGCAGGGCCACGGGTCGCCGGGCCAGGTCGAACCGTCCGCCCCGGTCTGGTGGAGGGGCACGGACCGGGGCCGAGCGTCCGCCCTGGCGCGGTGGACGGAGGCAGGGCAGGTCAGGCCGGCCGCTTCCCAGAGCCAAGGGGACACGGATCAGGTCGATCCGTTCGCTCCGCACCAGAGGCGTGTTCTAGGCCGATGCCGTCAACCGGCAAAGCAGTCCGCCGGCAAAGCAACCCGCCAACCTGGCTGGAGCCGTCGTCCCCCGCCCGCTTGTATCCCGTCCGAGCTTGTGACATCCTTCACGAGCGCGGAGTCGAACCCCGGCACCGGCCTTTTTCTGCCGGGATCTCCTGCAAGCACACCGACTTCTGGAGGAACGTCCCTTGCCGGAGCAGTACTTCCCGGTCCTGCTGGCCATGGGGGTCGCGATTTCGTTGGGGGCCATCATCCTCATCGGGTCGCATCTCCTCAGCACATTCGTAGGTAACCAGCGCGGCGGCCGCCTCAAGCAGTCGACCATCGAATCGGGCATGCCGCTGCTCGACAAATCCCATAAACGGCTGTCGATCGCCTTCTTCCTGGTGGCGATCGACTTCATCGTCTTCGACCTCGAGGCCGCCTTCCTCTATCCCTGGGCGCTGATCCTGCGCGAGGGTGGATGGGAACTGTTCGCGGCCGTCATGGTGTTCATCTTCCTGATCCTGGTCGGCTACGCCTACGTGTGGCTGAAGGGCGGCCTGGATCTCGCGCCCGCGCGGGAGCAGCGCCGGGCCGTGAGACTTCATCCATGAGCGTGCACGAACCCGAATCCATGCGGCCGACCGGCCCCGAAAAGCGAGGCGGCGGCTTCTCCGCCGCCGCCCGGGCCGAGTTGGACGAGATCCGCAAGCGCTATCCCACCACCGAGGCCTGCATGCTGCCGGCGCTCCACATCGCCCAGCGCGAGTGGGGCGGCTGGCTGCCGGACGAGGCCATCGAGGCGGTGGCGGCGGAGCTCGACATGCCCTCCGCCAAGGTCTACGGCGTCGTCACCTTCTACGACCTCTACCACCAGAAGCCGGTCGGCCTGCACCGCATCCGGGTGTGCACGAACCTGTCGTGCCAGCTCCGCGGCTCGGAGGAGATCATGGAGACGCTGGAGGCCGAGCTCGGCGTGGGCGAGGACGAGGTGACCCGCGACGGCCGCTGCTCCTACGTCCACTTCGAGTGCCTCGGCTCCTGCGACACGGCGCCGATGATGATGGTGGACGACGAATACCACGAGAACCTCACCCCCAACCGGGTGCGGCAGATCCTGAAAGGTTTGAAGTAGATGGCAGCTTTCGAGCGCGTCCTCACCCGCAACGTCGGCAAGCCCGAGGCCCTCACCCTGAAGGGCTACCGCCAGGGCGGCGGCTACGAGGCGCTGGCCAAGGCGCTCGCCATGGAGCCCGACGCCGTCATCGACGAGGTGAAGAAGTCGGGCCTGCGCGGGCGCGGCGGCGCCGGCTTCGCGGCGGGGTTGAAGTGGAGCTTCATCCCCAAGAGCAAGGACAAGGACAAGCCGCTGACCAAGTACCTGGTCTGCAACGCCGACGAGTCGGAGCCGGGCACCTTCAAGGACCGGCTGCTGATGGAGTACGACCCGCACCAGCTCATCGAGGGGTGCGCGATCTGCTGCTGGGCCGTGCAGGCCGCCACCTGCTACATCTACATCCGCGGCGAGTACACCAAGGCCGCGTCGATCCTGGAGCGCGCCCTCAGGGACGCCTACGAGAACGGCATCCTCGGCGACAGCGTGATGGGCTCCGGGTTCAAGCTGAACATGTACGTCCACCGCGGCGCGGGGGCCTACATCTGCGGCGAGGAGACGGGGATGCTCGAGTCGCTGGAGGGCAAGCGCGGCCAGCCGCGCGTCAAGCCGCCCTTCCCC
>DATFNZ010000175.1:0-7026 GCA_035266085.1 Thermoanaerobaculia bacterium | reverse complement strand
GCTGCCCGCGGCCCTGACCGCCGGCTTGCGCGCTCTCGGCCGAAGCTCGGGGGCCACCCTGTTCATGAGCCTGCTCGCCGGCTTCCAGGCGCTGCTGGCCCGGTACTCGGCGGAGAACGCGGCGGGGGACGCGGCGCCGGTGGGAGCGCCCGTCGCCGGCCGCACCCGCCTCGAGACCGAGCCGCTGGTCGGCTTCTTCGTCAACACGCTGGTGCTGCACACCAGCCTGGCGGGCAACCCCTCTTTTACCGTCTTGCTGGACCGGGCGCGCGAGACCACGCTGGGCGCCTACGAGCATCAGGACGTACCGTTCGAGCGGCTGGTGGAAGAGCTGGCGCCCCGCCGGGACCTCCGCCACACGCCCCTCTTTCAGGTCATGCTGGCCTTCCAGAACGCCCCGAGGGCGGCGCTGGAGCTGCCCGGCCTCCACCTGGAGCTGCTGGAGGACATGGGCCCGGGCACCGCCAAATTCGACCTGTCGCTGACGCTGGCGGAGCAGGGCGAGGAGCTCGCGGCATGGCTGGAGTACGACCTCGACCTCTTCGACGCCGCCACCGCCGGGCGGATGGCCGGCCACTTCCGGACTCTGCTCGAAGGCGCCGTGGCCGAGCCCGGCCGCCGGCTTTGGGACCTGCCGCTGCTCGGCGAGGCGGAGCGCCGCGAGATCGCGGCCCTGGACCATGCCCAGGGCTCGGTCCGCGAGCCGCTCTGCCTCCACGAGCTGTTCGAAGCCCGGGCCGCCCTTGCCCCCGACGCTCCGGCCCTGATCGCCGGCGGCGAAACCCTGAGCTATGGCCAGCTCGACGCCCGGGCCGGCGGATTGGCGCGCCGCCTTCGGGAGCTCGGGGTGGGGCCGGAAGTCCGGGTGGGCCTCTCGATGCCCCGTTCGGTCGACGGCATCGTGGCCATCCTGGGGATCCTCAAGGCGGGCGGGGCGTGGGTCGCCCTCGATCCCGCCCTGCCGCCGGACCGCCGAGCCTGGATGCTCGCGGACGCCAGGGTCCGGGTGCTGATCACGGGCGATTCCATGGAGATCTTGGAGGGTGGCGAGGCTCCGTCCGGGCTCCTCCCGGGGAGCCTGGCCTACGTCATCTACACCTCCGGCTCGACCGGCACGCCGAAGGGAGTCGCCGTCGAGCACCGCGCGGCGGCCGATCACCTGCGGACCGTCGTCGAGGCGTACGGCCTGACCGAGCGGGACCGCGTCCTGCAGACGGCTTCCTGGGGCTTCGACATCTCCGTCGAGCAGATCCTGGCGCCGCTGGCGGCGGGAGCGGCGGTGGTCCTCTGGGAAGGCGAGCTCGACCCGCTCGACCTGCCGCGCCGGGCCGCCGCGCTCGGCGCGACCGTCCTCGACCTGCCGCCAGCCCTCCTGCAGCTCTGGGCCCGTCAGGCGGCGGGGGACGGGGACAGGCTGCCGATCCGTCTGGTCATCGCGGGCGGCGAGGCCCTGTCTCCCGAGGTCGCTCGCCTCTGGCCGTCCACCCCCCTGCGGGGTGCGCGACTGATCAATGGCTACGGCCCGACCGAAGCCGTGATCACCGCGACTCTGTACGACGTCACCGCCGCGCCGTCCGGCGGCGTGCCGATCGGCCGGCCGCTGCCCGGACGCTCGGCCCATGTGGTGGACTGGCAGTGCAGCCCGGCGCCGTTGGGCGTGGCGGGCGAGCTGGCGCTCGGCGGCGTGCTGGCCCGCGGCTATCTCGGCCGGCCCGCCGCCACGGCGGAGCGTTTCGTGCCCGATCCCTTCGGCCAGAGCCCCGGGGCGCGCCTGTACCGGACGGGCGACCGCGTCCGCCGGCTTGCCGGCGGCGACCTGGAGTTCCTCGGCCGTGTCGACCAGCAGGTCAAGGTGCGCGGTTTCCGCATCGAGCCGGGAGAGATCGAGGCCGCTCTCGCCCGTCATCCGGCCGTGTCGCAGGCGGCCGTGGTGGTGGCGGGCGATGGCGCCGCCCGGCGGCTGGTGGCGTTCCTGGCCGGGCGGGGGGGAGAGGCGCTGCCGGACGCCGCCGGCCTGCGCGACTTTCTCGGCCGCGCTCTGCCCGACTACATGGTGCCCGCCGCCTTCGTCACCATCGCCGCACTTCCTCTGACTCCCAACGGCAAGGTGGACCGGCGGGCCCTCATCCGCCAAGCGTCGACCCTCGAGGCTCCGGGGAGGGCCTTCGTGGCCCCCTCGTCGCGGATCGAGGAGGTCCTGGCGGGGATCTGGGCCGAGGTGCTGGGCCTCGGCCGGATCGGCGTCCACGACGACTTCTTCGCCCTCGGCGGCCATTCGCTGCTCGCCACCCAGGTGCAGTCGCGGGTGCGCGAGGCCCTGGGCGTGGAGCTGCCGCTGCGCAAGCTCTTCGAGGCGCCCACCGTGGCGGTTTTGGCGCGGGAGGTGGAGACCCTGCGGGAGCCGGAGGGGCACCGCGGGGCACCGCCGCTACGCCGGGCGAACCGACCGGCAGGCCGGCGGGAGGCCGCGCCGCTGTCCTTCGCGCAGGAGCGCCTCTGGTTCCTCGACCGGTTCGCTCCGGGGGGAGCCCATTACAACATGGCCGCGGCCGTCCGTCTGAACGGGGATCTGGACGTGGCCGCCCTGTCCGCGGCCCTCGGCGAGACCGTGCGCCGGCACGAGGCGCTGCGGACGGTTTTCATGGAGTCCCCCGAGACGGGCCAGCCCGTGCAGGTGGTCACCCCGTGGCGTCCGCGCCAGCTCGCCATCATCGATCTGTCGGCCAGCCCTTCAGAGGCGCGGCGGCTGGCGCTCGCGGAAGCGCACCGGCCGTTCGACCTCGCCGCGGGCGACGACGGTTGGATGGCGCGCAGCGCGCTGCTCCGCCTGGGGTCGCGCGAGCACATCCTCCTGGTGACGCTCCACCACATCGCGGCGGACGGCTGGTCGGTGGAGATCTTCCTGCGCGAGATGACGGCCCTCTACGGCGCCTTCCGGGCAGGGCGGCCATCGCCGCTCGCCGAGCTGCCCATCCAGTACGCCGACTATGCCGTCTGGCAGCGGAGCTGGCTGCACGGCGAGGAGATGGAGGCGCGGCTCGCCTACTGGCGCGGCATGCTCGCGGGGCTCCCGCCGTCGCTCGACCTGCCGGCCGACCGGCCCCGTCCGGCCGTGCCGAGCTTCCGCGGCGGCGTCCGCCGGCTGGAGCTGCCGGCGAGCCTGTCGGCGGGGCTCCAGGCGCTGGCGCGGCGGGAAGGGGCGACCCTGTTCATGGTGCTGATGGCCGGCTTCCAGGCCCTTCTCAGCCGCTACTCCGGAGAGGAGGACGTGGCCGTGGGGACCCCGGTCGCGAACCGCGGCCGGTTGGCGACGGAGGGGCTGATCGGCTTCTTCGTCAACACGCTCGTGATGCGCCTGGACCTCTCCGGCGACCCCTCCTTCGGCGAGCTGACGGGGCGGGCGCGGGAAACGGCCCTGGCAGCGTTCGCCCACGAGGACCTGCCGTTCGAGAGGCTGGTGGAGGAGCTGGCGCCCCAGCGCGACAAGAGCCGCACGCCCCTGTTCCAGACGATGTTCACCCTCCAGAGCGGCAAGCCGGGGGCGCCGGAGTTCGCGGGCCTCGCGGCCGAGGCCCTGGAGCTCGAGAGCGGCACGGCGAAGTTCGACCTCCTGCTCGCCCTGGGAGCCAGCGAGACGGGGATCTCGGGAGCCCTCGAGCACAGCGCGGACCTGTTCGACGGCGCGACGGCGGCGCGGATGCTGTCGCACCTGTCGGCCCTGCTGACGGGCGCCGCCGCCGATCCGGGCCGGCGCCTGGCCGATCTGCCGCTGCTCGGCGAGGCCGAGCTTGGACAGGTCCTGGCCGCCTGGAACGACACGGCGACCGGGTACCCCCGCGAGGCGAGCCTCCGCGAGCTGTTCCGGTCGCAGGTCGAGCGGGCGCCGGAGGCGGAGGCCCTGGACTTCTTCGGCGAGCGGCTCACCTATGCCGAGCTCGACGCGCGGGCGAACCGGCTGGCCCGCCACCTGCGGGCGGAGGGCGTCGGGCGGGAGTCGCTGGTCGGGGTTCTGCTCGACCGCTCGGCGGACCTCATCGTCACGCTGCTGGCGGTGATCAAGGCCGGTGGCGCCTACCTGCCGCTCGATCCATCCCACCCGGCGGACCGGCTGGCCTGGATGCTGGAGGACTCGGGGGCCGCCTTGGTCGTGACCCGCGAGCGGCTCGACGGCGATGCGGCGCGGATCGCTGCCTACGCTGGGGAAGACTTGGCGGTCGAGACCAGCGCGGACGACCTCGCCTACGTCATGTACACGTCCGGCTCCACGGGCCGGCCGAAGGGGGTGGCGATCCCCCAGCGGGCCATCGCCCGGCTGCTGTTCGAAACCGATTACGTCGCCTTGGGGCCGGACGAGCGGATCGCCCACCTCTCCAACGTCTCCTTCGACGCGGCGACGTTCGAGATCTGGGGGGCCCTGCTCCACGGCGGCTGCGTGGTGGGGATCGCCCGCGAGGTCGCCCTGAATCCCGGGAAGCTCGCGGCGGCGGTCGCAAAAAAACGGATCTCGGCCATGTTCCTCACCACGGCCCTGTTCCAGCAGGTCGTCCGCGAGGCGCCGGAGGCGTTCAGCGGCCTGCGCCACCTGCTCTTCGGCGGCGAGGCCTGCGATCCGCGCATAGTGCGGGCGGCCCTCGAGAAGAGTGCTCCCGGCCGGCTGCTGCACGTCTACGGCCCCACGGAGAGCACGACGTTCGCGGCCTGGCACCGGGTCGAGGAGGTGGCCCCCGGAGCCTCGAGCGTGCCCATCGGCGGCCCGCTCGCGAATACCACGCTGTACGTGCTGGACCGCCGGCTCCAGCCCGCTCCCGTGGGCGTGGCCGGCGAGCTCTACATCGGCGGCGACGGCCTCGCGCGCGGCTACTGGAACCGGCCGGAGCTGACGGCGGAGCGCTTCGTGCCGAACCCCTTCGGCCATCTGGCCGGAAAAGCGGGGTCCCGGCTGTACCGGACGGGCGACCTGGTGCGTTTCCTGCCCGGCGGCGCCGTCGACTTCCTGGGGCGTGCCGACCACCAGGTCAAGGTGCGAGGTTTCCGCATCGAGCTGGGAGAGGTCGAGGCGGCGCTGGCGGCGCACCCCGCCGTGCGGGAAGCGGTGGTCGCCGCCCCCCGCGAGGAGGGGGCCGGCGGCAGCCGCCGGCTGGTGGCCTACGTAACGGGCGATCCCGCGCCGGACGCCCGGGAGCTGCGGGCGTTCCTCTCGGCGGCGCTGCCGGACTACATGGTTCCGTCGGTCTTCGTGCCGCTCGCGGCCCTGCCGCTCACGCCCAACGGCAAGGTCGACCGGCGGGCCCTGCCCGATCCCGAGGGGCCGGCGGGTGACGCGGACGCCTACGTGGCCCCGCGCACGCCCGTCGAGGAGATCCTCGCCGGCCTCTGGATGGAGGTGCTGGGCGCCGGGCGGGTGGGAGTGCTCGACGATTTCTTCGAGCTCGGCGGCCACTCCCTGCTCGCCACCCGGCTGGTCTCCCGGATCCGCCGGACTTTCGGCAGCGAGCTGGCGCTCGCCGAGCTGTTCGAGGCTCCCACCGTCGCGGGCCTGGCGGTCCGGCTCGCCACGGCGGGGCCGCCGGCGCCCCGCCCGCTGGTCGCCAGGGCCGCGGAGAGCGGCGAGATCCCCCTCTCCTTCGCCCAGGAGCGGCTGTGGTTCCTCGACCGGCTGCGGCCGGGCTCGTCGGCCTACAACATGCCCGCGGCGGTCCGCCTGACGGGCGACCTGGACGTCGCCGCCCTGGCCGCGGCCGTGAGCGAGATCGTGCGCCGGCACGAGGCGCTGAGGACCGTCTTCGTGGAATCCCCCGGGACGAGCCGCCCCGTGCAGGTGGTCACGCCCTGGCGCCCGCGGGCGCTCGCCATTATTGACCTGTCGACCGACCTGTCGGCCGATCTGCCGGCGGCTTCGTGGGAGGAGGAGAGGCTGGCGCTCGAGGAGGCGCGCAGGCCGTTCGACCTCGTTGCGGGGGACGCCGGCTGGATGGTGCGGGGGGCGCTGCTCCGCCTCGGGACCCGCGAGCACGTCCTCCTGGTCACGCTCCACCACATCGCGGCGGACGGCTGGTCGGTGGAGGTCTTCCTGCGCGAGATGACGGTCCTCTACGGCGCCTTCCGGGCGGGGAGGCCGTCGCCGCTCGCCGATCTGCCCATCCAGTACGCTGACTTCGCCGTCTGGCAGCGGAGCTGGCTGCGGGATGAGGAGCTGGAATCGCGTCTCGCCTACTGGCGCGGCAGGCTGGATGGGCTGCCGCCGTCGCTCGACCTGCCGGCTGACCGGCCCCGTCCGGCCGCGCCGAGCTTCCGCGGCGGCGTCCGCCGGCTGGAGCTGCCGGCGAGCCTGTCGGCGGGGCTCCAGGCGCTGGCGCGGCGGGAAGGGGCGACCCTGTTCATGGTGCTGCTCGCCGGCTTCCAGGCTCTTCTCAGCCGCTACTCCGGGCAGGAGGACGTGGCCGTGGGGACGCCCGTGGCGAACCGCGGACGGCTGGAGACGGAGGGGCTGATCGGCTTCTTCGTCAACACTCTGGTGATGCGCCTGGACCTCTCCGGCGATCCCTCCTTTGGCGAGCTGACGGGCCGGACGCGGGCGGCGGCCCTGGCGGCGTTCGCCCATGAGGACCTGCCGTTCGAAAAGCTGGTGGAAGAGCTGGCGCCCGTGCGCGACCTGGGCCGCACCCCCCTGTTCCAGGCGATGCTCACTTTCCAGAACGCCGGCCCGGGGAGGCCGGAGTTCCCGGGCCTCACGGCCGAGACCGTGGAGGTCCGGAGCGGCACGGCGAAGCTCGACCTCCTGCTCGCCCTGGGCACGAGCGAGACGGGGCTCTCGGGAGCCCTGGAGTACGCCGCAGACCTGTTCGACGCCACCACGGCGGAGCGGATGCTTTCGCACCTGTCGACCCTGCTGGCGGCAGCCCACGCCGATCCGGGCCTGCGCCTGAGCGGCCTGCCGCTGCTCGGCGAGGCCGAGCGGGACCAGATGCTGGCCGCCTGGAACGACACGGCGAGCGAGTACCCCCGTGAGGCGAGCCTCCGCGAGCT
>DATFNZ010000174.1:0-6733 GCA_035266085.1 Thermoanaerobaculia bacterium | reverse complement strand
CGAGTACTCCGGGGGGATGAAGAGGCGGCTGGGGATCGCGCAGGCGATCCTCCACTCGCCCCGGCTGCTGGTGGTGGACGAGCCCACGGCGGGGCTCGACCCCGAGGAGCGGATCCGCTTCCGCTCGATGGTCACGGAGGTGGCGGAGAGCACGACGGTGCTGCTGTCGACGCACATCGTCGAGGACGTCGAGGCGACCTGCCCGCGGCTGGGGGTGATCGCCGGCGGCAGGATGCTGTTCGACGGCTCGCCCACGGAGCTGCTGCGCCGGGCGGCGGGGCGGCTCTGGCAGGTGCCGGCCGGAGTGCTCCTGCCGGCCGGAGCCGTGGAGGTGACCCACCGGACGGACCGGCAGGGGGGCGTCGAGCGGGTCGTCCATCACGAGGGGCCGGTGCCGGGTGGCGTTCCGCGCCTGCCGACCCTGGAGGAGTCCTACGCCGCCTTCCTGGCTCTCGAAGGCGTCGTCGCGGCACCGGCCGGCGAGCCGGGGCAGGAGACGGCAGGGTGAGGCTGGCCACGGCTTTCGCCGCCTACGAGCTGCGCACCCAGGCGCGCTCCCTGCGTTTCCGGGTGCTGGCGGCCGCCTACGCGGTGGCGGGCTCGACGCCCGGGGCGATCTGCTACACGCGCAACCTGAGCCAGGGCCAGAGGCTCGGCGGCGCTTCCTACGCCGCGGAGCTGATGACCGTGCTGCCGGCGTTGACGGCCATCCTGGCCTTCCTGGTGTCGCTGGACGGCATCCTCCGCGAGCAGGAGGAGCGGTCGTGGTCGACGGTCTCGCTCGCCAGCATGTCGAGCGCCGGCTACCTGGTGCGCCGCTGGCTGGCCCTGCAGACCGTGCTCGTGCCCCTGACGGCCGTGCCGTTCCTCGCTACGGCGGCAGCCGCGGCGGCCGCCAACGGTCCGGGCGCCGTGACGGCGGGCCCGCTGGTGGTGCCCTGGCTGCTGCACATCCTGCCGCTCGCTCTCGCCACGTCGGCCCTGGCGGTCGGACTGGGGACGATCGCGGGCGGCACGGTCAACGCCTTCCTGCTGGCCGGTCTGGTGCTAGCACTGGTGCCCCCGCTCGTCAACTCGCTGCTCGGCTACGCCGGCCTCCGCCTGGCCGAGCCCCTCGCCTGGATCGACCTCAGGAATCTCCTCTTCGGCATCCAGCGCATGACCAACAGTTTAGTCCGGGACGACGTCTTCGGCCTCTCCTTCCCGCTCCAGGTGAGCGAATCCTCCTATGACGCGGGGGTGGCCGCCGATCAGTACCTGGCGGGGGCGGCGGTGCCGTCGGCCCTTGCCTTGGCGACGCTCGGCCTGGCCGTCTTCTACCTGCGCCGTACCCGGCCGGACGTGCGGCCGCTACGCATCGGCCCCCGGAACCCGCTGCGCAACTTCCTGGGCCTCATCGCCCGTCTGCGCGAGCGCTATACCCCCGATCCCGTGCCGGCGCGAGCGGACCTGCTGGCCCTGGGCCTGGCGCTGGCCGTCACCCTGGGCAGCTCGGCCTGGATCCTCGACCGCGGCCAGCGCTTCCAGAGCCTCGGGGAGGAGCGCTACGCCGCCGAGACGTCGGGCCCCCTCGAGCCCACCCCGAACGACGTGGTGCCCGGCCGCTGGCGGATCGAAGGGACGGTCGGCCCCGGCCGGCAGGTGTCGCTCGCGGTGACGGCCGAGATGCGCAACACGGGCACGGGCCCGCGGGGGCATCTCGGCTTCGAGCTGAACCCGTTCCTGCGGATCGTGAGCGCCGAGGCCGGGGAGGGGCGGCTGACGCTCTCCCGCCGCTGGGACCGGGTGGCCGTGGAGGTCTCTCCGCCCATCCCTCCCGGCGGCCGGCGCGAGCTCCGTTTCCGGCTCGCCGGCGAGCCGGCGCAGGCGGTCTTCAGCCTGGAAGACCATCGCGGAGGCAGCTTCTACAAGGTTTTCTACGGCCATCTCCACGCGCGGTTCGGCCGCGAGCTGTCGGACCTCTCGCGCAGCCATACGGTGCCGGCCATCTCGGAGCGCCGGATCGAGCTCGCGGCCGCCAGCCTGACGCCGGTGCCCCGCTACAGCCCCTGGAAGCTGAACGAGGAGCGGGAGGTGCCGGAGGAGAGCTTCCTGCCGCCCGCCGAGGCGTCGCTGTCGCTGGCGGTGCCGCCGGACCGCTTCGTGGCCGACGCCTGCGGCGGCATCGCCCGCGCGGGCCGCCTGGAGAGCCGCTGCCGCCTGTCGCCGGCGGAGCTGGTGGTGGCGGGCGGGCGCTACGAGGTCCTGCCCGGCACGGCGGGCGGCGCGACGGTGGCCGTCTACCCCTATCACGCGGATCTGGGCAGGCTGCACCTGGGGTTCCTCACCCGCGGCACGGCCAGGGTCGAGGAGGCGTGGCCCGGCCTCGGAGACCTGCGGGGCATGGTGGTGATGGAGTGGCCGGAGGACTACGTCCACGAGCTCGACACCACCAACAAGGCCTGGATGCGGCTCTGGGACGATCCCCGCAAGTGGCCGGTGGGGGTGCGCGGCAAGCTCGTGCTGCCGCGGGAAGTGGACCTCATCCGGACCCGGCCGTTGGAACCCGACACCTTCATCGCCGAGCTGGTCACCAGCCGTCTGACCCGCAGGCGCATCCTGGCGCCGGCCGACGCCGTGCTCTTCCGCCAGCTCTTCCGCGCGCTCGCCCTGCAGCGGCTGGGGCTGGGGGACGACAGCGGCGCCGTCGTCATGGGCCTGCGGACCGGTATGGAATCGACGGTCCGGATCCCTCCTCCGGAGGAGTCCTACGCCACCTACTGGGACAGGCGCTTTCCCGCCCTGGTGGCGGCCCTGCGCAGCCGGATGGGCGAGGAGCCGCTGCGCCGGGCGGTCGAAGAGCTGCTCTCCCGCAACACCGGGGAGCCCGCCAGCCGGGCCGAGCTCTACGCGCTGCTCGCGGAGCGGAGCGAGGCGCCGCTCGGCCGCATGATCGAGGACTTCTTCGTCCACGGCCTGCTGCCGGAGCTGGCGCTCGACGGTGTGGCGCTGCGCCGCACCGGCGCCGGCTGGCAGGTCAGCGGCCGCATGCTCAACCAGGGGACGGGCGAGGCGCTCTGCAAGGTCGTGCTCACCACCGACCTGGGGCCGGTGGAGACGACGGCGCGGGCGGGCACCGGCGAGGCCGGCGCCTTCTCGATCACCACCGCCCACCGGCCGCAGGCGGTGTGGATCGATCCCGACCGGCAGTGCCACCGGCTGGTGCGCGGCATCTCCTTCGCGGACCGTTTCTACTTCGAGGGGAACGGGAGATGAAGGACCTGCTGCGCTCGATGCGCCTGTCCCTCGGGCTGCTGCTCGGCCGGCGGCTCGGCCTGTTCGCGGCGGTCGACGCCCTGGTGGTGGGCGGCTCGGTGCTGCAGATGCTGCTCGAGGGGGAAGGCGAGCCCGCCGACCTCTACCGGTTCGTGTTCCTGGCGCCGTCGCTGCTCCTGGCGCTGCCGGCGCTGGCCGGCATGGTGGACCTCGAGCGCCGGGCCGGCTGCCTCGACCTCGCCCTCTCGGTGCCGTCGGCCGAGGCCTACTTCCTGCGCCGGGCCGGCGCCGTGTGCGCCGTGACGGCCATCCAGGGGTGGCTGGTGATGCTGCTCGGCTGGCTGCTCGACGGCTTCTCCTTCCCCATCCTGCCGCCGCTGGCGCAGGTCGGGACGGTGAGCCTCCTCCTGGGCGCGGTCTCGCTGTTCTGGGCCGTGCGCCTGCGGACGGCCGGCGGGGTGTGGCTGGCGTCGGCCGTCACCCTGTGCGTGATGGGCAGGTGGTTCTTCTTCAACCCGATCCCGCCGCGCTTCGGAGAGGCGTTCGGGCCGCTCCTGCCGGGGCCCGAGGCGGCGCTCGCCTGGCTGGGCAGCACGGCCGTCCTCGGCGCCGGCTCGGCGCTCTTCTTCCTCTACGCCCGGCGCCGGCTCCGGCGGCCGGAGCTGATCATTTCCTGACGCCTGGGAGACCGCATGAAACTCGCCCGCCCTTGCCTCGCCCTGCTCCTCCTCGCCGGCTGCGCCCGCGCCCCCGAGGTCTCCGAGGACCCGCCGCCGCTGCCGGTGAAGCTGGAGAAGGTGGCGAGGGCGCCGTTCCAGCCGACGCTGGTGCTGCTCGGGGTGGTGCGCCCGGCCGGCGAGGCGCAGGTGGTGGTGCCGGCCGCCGGGACGCTGCGCTACCCCGAGCGGTTCCGCGACGGCCTCTCCTCCGGCCTCCAGGTGCGGGCCGGCGAGGTGATCGCCCGGCTGCTCAACAACGACACGGAGCAGGGCCTCGCCGAGGCGCGGCTGCGGCTGGAGGCGGCGAGCAAGGAGCTGGCGCGCTACCAGCGGGCCTTCGAGAGCGGCGTGGTGCCCGCCGCCCAGGTCGCCTCGTACAAAGCCGAGGCGGACCTCGCCGCGCAGCGGCTGGAGGCCGCCCGTCAGCGCCATTCCACCCTCGATCTGCGCTCGCCGGTCACCGGCTGGCTCCTGGTCGAGCAGCGGCTCCCCGGCGGCAGCGAGGTGCAGGCGGGCACGCTGCTCGCCCGCGTCGCCGCGGGCGGCGCGCCGCGGGTGGAGGCTCAAGGCGCGGCGGGCGACCGCGGCCGGCTCCACGAGGGGCTCGCCGTGGGCTTCCGGGTGTCCGGCGCCAGCGAACCGGCGGGCCGCGGGGTCATCCGCGAGATCTCGCCCGTGCTGGGGGCGGGCGGCACGGTGTCGGTGGTGGCCGAGGTGACGGCGGGCGGCGGCCTGCCGGCTCCGGGGGAGGGCGTCGAGCTGCACGTCGAGCTCGATCCGCGCCCCCAGGCCATGACCGTGCCCGAGGAGGCGCTGGTGATGTCGGCGGGCGAGGGCGGCAGCGCCGTCTACGTGAAGGAGGGCAAAATCGCCCGCCGGCGGGCGGTGACCACGGGCAGCCGCAGCGGCGGCCGGGTGGAGATCCTGAGCGGCCTGTCGCCGGGCGACAAGGTGGTGGCGGAGGGTGCCGCCCTGCTGTCGGAGGGCGCCGAGGTGACGGAGGTCGAGGCGCCGGCCCCCGGCGAGGCGGGCAACGGGGCGGGCCAGTGATCCGCCGCGCCGTCGAGCGGCCGGTCTCGACGCTGCTGGCGGCGGCGGCCCTGGTGGTCCTCGGGGTCTTCTCCCTGCTCCGCCTGCCGGTGTCGCTGCTGCCCGCCCTGGACCGGCCGAGCCTGGAGATCACGGCCGCGGCTCCCGGCAGCGCCCGCGAGGAGGTGCTGGAGCGGGTCACCCGTCCCTTGGAGCTGCGGCTGGCCGCCCTCTCCGGCGTGACCTCCGTGCGCAGCGCCACGGGCGACGGCTTCGCCCGCGTGCGCGTCGAGAGCGAGTGGCAGACCGACGCCGACCGCCTGCGGATCGAGGCCGAGCGGCGCCTCGGCGGCCTGGAGGCCCCGGGGGTCTCGCTGGCCGTGGAGCTGGCGGCGGGCGACCCGGAGCCGATCGTCGAGGTGGCAGTATTCGGAGGACCCGGGGGCGAATCGGGCGCCGTCCGCACGGCCTTCACCCGCCAGGTGCTGGTGCCCGAGCTGGCGCGCCTCGAGGGGGCGGGGAAGATCGAGACGATCGGCCTGACTCCCCTCCACCCGGTGGTGAGGCCCAGGGCAGCCGCCCTCGCCGCCCGCGGCCTCACCCCCGTGGACGTCACGGACCGGCTGCGCTCCGTGGGGGCCTCCGTGGCCGCCGGCCGGGCGCGCGCCGGGGCGGTGGTGCGCCCCGTGCTGGTGCGCGAGGACGCCGGCTCGCTCGACGCCCTGCGCGCCCTGCGGCTCGCCGGCCCGCGCGGCGAGAGCGTGCTGGGCGACGTCGCCGAGGTCGGCCTGGAGGAGATCCGGGACGAGACCTTCTTCCGCCTCGACGGCCGCGAGGGCACCCTGGTGCGGGTCTTCCGCGCGCCGGAGGCCAACGCCGTCGCCCTGGCGGCGCGGGTCCGCGAGCGGGCCGGCGAGCTCTCCCGGCGGTCCGCCTCCGGACTGCGGATCGAGGTCGTGGCCGACCGCAGCGCCGAGGTGTCGGCAGCCCTGAAAGAGCTGGGGATCGCGGCGCTGATCGGCCTCGCCCTCGGCGTCGCCGTGCTGCGCGTCATGCTCGGCCGGTGGCGGCCCACCCTGGCGCTCTCGGTGGTGGTGCCGGCCTCGATGCTCGTCCCCTTCTCCGCCTTCTACTTCTTCGGCGTCTCGCTCGACGTCATCTCGCTCGCCGGCCTCGCCCTCGCCGCCGGCATGCTGGTTGACAGCTCGGTCGTGGTGCTGGAAGCCATCGAGACGGCCCGCGCCCGTGGCGAGAGCCATCCCGAGATGGCCGGCACCCGGCAGATCGCCCTGCCGGTGATCGCGGGATTCCTCACCACGGCGGTGGTCTTCCTCCCCCTGATCTATCTCAAGGGGCTGGCGCGGGCGTTCTTCGGCGCGCAGGCGTTCGCCATCGTCGCCTCGCTCGCCGCCTCGCTGCTCTTCTCGCTGACGGTGACGCCCGTGCTCGCCCGTGGCAGGACAGCGGCAGGAGCCGCCGGCAAAAGTCCTGGACGGGCCGCCTACCTGCGGCTGCTCGACCGCACCCTCGCCAGGCCCGCCGCCGCGGTGCTGGCCGCGGCCCTCATCGCGGGTCTCGCGCTCGCCGCTCTCGCCTTCCTTCCCCACGAGCTGGTGCCCGGCGCCGAGACGCGGGACATCGTGGTGCGCTACCGGCTCGCGCCCGACCTGACCCCCGAGGCGGCGCGGAAACGGGGCGCCCTCGTCGAGGCGCGGGCGGCGGCGGCCCTG
>DATFNZ010000173.1:0-109941 GCA_035266085.1 Thermoanaerobaculia bacterium | reverse complement strand
GAACGGGGTTGAGGGCACGGTGTCGCCTTGACCCCACCCTGCGCCAACGCGTGATCGTCCCGTAGAGACGTCCCAGACGAGTCACCCATACCGCTTCGGAATCGACAACGTCGGGGCGTCTCCGCGGCGGGAAAAACGTGGGATCCCACCAACACCTCCCGACGTCACAAGTCCCGGATACCCGGAACCAACTTCGGGCACGTCGGACTAGGGACGGCGTTCCCCGCTTCAGCCTCCCCGCCGACAATCCTCGGGAGCCTCCCCCTTCTTCCAAGTCACCTTGTAAAGCTCCTGCCCCTCAGAGCCCAGGAAGCGCACCGTCATCTCCTCGCCCTCCGCTTCCAGGACGGTGAAACCGTAGCTGCTCTCGGCCCAGGCCCGGCACTCGTTCGTGCGCAGCGGGCGCCTCTCCTTGCCGCCGCCTCCGGAGACGAAAAAGGAGACTCCGCCCTCCGGCTTCAGCGCCTCGAGGTCATGGTCATGCCCGGCGAGGTAGACGTCGACCTTCTCTTCCTTGAGGATCGGCAGCAGCTTCGCTCGCAACCGTGGGAGGTAGCCCAGGTTCTTGCCGTGCTCGCCGTTGGTGTAGACGGGATGATGGCCGTAGACCACCTTCCAGGGGGACCGGCTGCTCCGGAGAGCCCTCCTCAGCCAATCGAGCTGCATCTGGACGCCCCCCTCGTCCCGGTCGATGGGGTCCGTATCCAGGGCGAAGAACTGCACCGGACCGGCCGTGTAGGTGTAGAAGTGCCGCGGCAGGCACCAGCTCCGGCTGTGCTTCGACCGCTCGATCTCCCCGGCGGGGCTCGCAGCGTTGTAGTAGTCGTGGTTGCCGAGCGTGGCGTAGAAGCGGACGCCGAGCGGGCTGTAGGGCGTCTCCCAATCCCGGCTCCAGCGCGCGGCCATGGGGTTGGACAGCCCGCTGGGATAGAAGTTGTCGCCGAGCGTGAGCCCGAAATCGAAGGGGTGTTCCCGGTGGTGCCCGGCCATCGCCCGGGCCGTCGCCATCTGCTCCGGCCCACCGTCTCCGAAGTCGCCGAAGGCGAGGACGCGCACCGGCTGGTCCGCGGACTTGATTGCCGGCATCCCCGGGGACTGCAGGGCTGCGCAGATGTCCGCGGCGTCACCCTGGGCAGCGGCCTCAATTCCCGGGGACGTGGTAGGGATTTCGTATCGGACCTCACACGCATTCGTGAATACCAGCACCCCGAGTAGGATCCCATTCTTCACGGCTTCATCTCCTTGGCCGGTCTCAATACACTTCACGCACTGGAGACTGCCTCGCGGCCGTCAGCGGAAGGGCTTCAATCCGTATTCGGGCAGTCCACTTCCTCCGCCTTCCCCTTGATGAGCTTCACGGAGCAAAGTTGAGCGTTCTTGGTGTTCAAGAACTTCACCGTCAATGATCCCGCATTCGCCTCTAGCACCGAGAAACCGGGTGTTTTTTGTTTGCCCCAGATTCGCAGATCACGCTTCCCCTTTAGATCCCTGAGATCGTGCCCTCCTGCACCGGAGATGAAAAAATGGACGCCTCCTTCGGGCTTCAGGTACTGCATGTCGTGATCATGGCCGGCAATATAGACGTCGGCCTGGCCCTTCAGAACGGGCAGGATCTGGTCGATTATCGGCCGGTTATCCTCATGCCCTCCCGTGGAATAGGCAGGGTGATGACCGTAAACCACCTTCCAAATGGATTTGCTCGCTTTGAGCTTGGCTTCGAGCCACTCCCTCTGGAGCTTCACCGGGTCCTTCTGCTTGTCGGCCGGCGTATCCTTCTTCCATTCCCGCATGATCCAGTCAGTATCGAGAACGAAGAACTGTACCGGTCCGGCGGTATAGGTGTAGTAGGAGGCCGGGAGGCACCAGCTCTTGCTGTGCTGAGAGTAGAGTGCCTCGGCGATTGGGCTAGCCGGGTCGTAGTAATCGTGGTTGCCCAGGGAGGCGTAAAGCCGGATTCCAAGTTTGCCATACCTGTCTTCCCAGTTCGTGGCCCAACGAGGGTCCGTGGCCGTCCGGAGTCCCATGTCGTAGAAGTTGTCGCCGAGCGTAATCCCGAAGTCGAAACGCTGGCCTGGTTTTCCATGATAGGTGGCCATTGCCTTGGCCACTTCCTCCTGACCCGGACCGCCGTCTCCAAAGTCACCGAAAGCGAGCACCCTCACACTCTCGCTGGGAGGCTTGATGGCGGGCGGGGCGGAGGCCGCCTGAGAAGGAAAGCTCAGGTTCTCGCAGATGTCGGCAGCTTCCATCTCCCCTTTTTCAGGCGCCGCGACAGCCTTAGCCGCGGTGGCTTCGACAACAGGTGCCTGCTTGGTGCCCGCAGTAGAGCTGCACCCGGAAACCAATACAGCAGCAGCAAGGACAACGGTGGCCAGCGGCGTCCCCTTGATCATCTTCAGCCCTCCTAGAGAGACAGGTCGGTTTCCTCTATGGACGGAGCCCAGCCGCAGATTCCCAGCCCGCCGCGCCTTCCGCCACCTTCAGAGCCTCAACGCGGTAGAATTGTCGGCTAAAGGAGGCCGGAATGCCGCGGAGAGCCCTCAGGAGTCTGCAAATCGGAGTCGTTTTCGCGCTGGGTATCTGCCTCGGAGCCGCCGGCCTCGGCGCGGAGCCCACCCCAGCACCCCGGACCGGCCTCCAGGTCGGCGACCTCGCCCCGGCCTTCAGCCTTCAGACCCTCGACGGCAAGACCCTCACCCGCGACGGCCTCAAGGGCAAGGTGGTGCTGCTCGATTTCTGGGCCACCTGGTGCGGCCCCTGCCGCCAGGCCCTGCCCGAGCTCAAGGACCTGCAGAAGAAGAACGCCCGCCAGCCGCTCGTCATCGTCAGCATCAGCGTGGACGAGGACCGCAAGCTGATCGAGAGCTTCGTCAGCAGCAACGGCATGAGCTGGCCCCAGGCCTGGGACCGGGAAGGCGAGGTCACCGCCGGCATCTTCCGCGTCGGCGACTTCCCCAGCTACCTGGTGCTCGACGCCGAGGGGCGGATCGCCTACCGGCAGCGGGGCTGGGGCCCCGGCCGCTCCGCCGCTCTCCTGGAGGAGGCCGTGTCCAAGGCCCTGGCCTCCAGGAAGAGCCCCGCCAAGAACGACATCGCGGCGGTCCGCCGCTGAGGACGACGAACATGGCCAAGCCCCTCCAGCTCTCCCGCGTCGGCCAGATCGCCCTCACCGTCCGCGACCTGGCCCGGGCGGTCGCCTTCTACCGCGACACCCTCGGCATGCCCTTCCTCTTCGAGGCGCCGCCGAAGATGGCCTTCTTCGACTGCGGCGGCATCCGCCTGATGCTCGGCGTGCCCGAGGAGCCCGAATTCGACCATCCGTCCTCGATCCTCTACTACAAGGTGGACGACATCCAGGCGGCCTGGGAAGGTCTGAAGGAGGCCGGCGTCGATCTCCAACAACCGCCTCACCTGCTTGCCCGCATGCCGGACCACGACCTCTGGATGGCCTTCTTCCGCGATTCCGAAGGCAACATGCTCGCCCTCATGAGCGAGGTCCGCGCGCCGCAGGCCTGAAATCGAACCCGCCCTCGGGGCACTCACGTCGTGAGTGCATAAACCCGAGTACAACAGCAAGGAGGCAGCATGATCTGGAGCATGGGAAGCTTGAGGGGAGCGGCGCGGCTGGGCACGGCGGCGGCGATGATGACGGCCGGCGTGATCGGCTCGGTCAACGGGCTCGCCGCCCAGACGGCGGAGCTGGTCTCCCGGGTGGATCCAAGCCAGGTTTCGGATACGGGCATGGGGTCGTCATCCTCTCAGTCCGCCGGCAACATCTTCTCTCCGCGGACCGCCTTCATCAGCGACGACGGGCGGTATCAGGTGTTCCTCAGCTCAGCCCCCAACCTGGTTCAAGGACAGCAGGAGAGAGAGGGCGGCGGAACGGACGTATTCCTCCGCGACCTCGTCGCCGGCACCACGGCCCTGGTCAGCCATACCCCGGGCTCACCGCTCAGAGTGGCGAACGGCGACTCGCTCGAGGCCGTGATCAGCGGCGATGGACGGTACGTGGCCTTCCTCAGCAAGGCCACGGACCTGGTGCCTGGCCGGCCCCCCTTGCCCCCCGTCCTGAACACCGACGGCGACCTCTTCCTCTGGGACCGGGCCACCGATACGACGACGCTGGTGGCGGCCCACCATCTCGCGTCGCTCCGGTTCGTTTCGCTCAACGCCGACGGCCGGTACGTCACCTTCCTGAGCGACGCTCCCGATCTCGTTCCGGGCCAGCAGGGCGGCGCCTTCCCCGAGTACAACGTCTTTCTCTACGACCGGACGGAGAATCGCCTGCGGCTGGTCAGCCATACGGCCGCTTCCACCCTCACTACGGGGGACGGGTTCTCCCGGTTGCCGCCTTCGATCAGCGCCGACGGCCGCTACGTGGCCTTCGTAAGCTCGTCGAGCGACCTCGTGGCCGGGCAGCCGGCCGGCTTGAACCTCTTCCTGTTCGACCGCGATTCCGGGTTGAATACCGCGGTCGGCCCGGCGATCGAGGCGGTGCTCAGCGCCGACGGGAGATACCTCGTCGCCAGGTCGCTCGAGAGCACCTATCTGTACGAGCGCGACACCCGGACCACGATCCCGCTGAGCGTTCCTGCCCCGGAGGACCCCTACGAGGCTTTGGCGATCGACATCAGCGACGACGGGCGGTTCGTCGCCCTGATCAGCGACCCCGGAAGGCTGGTGCCGGCACAGCCGGGCAGCGCCTCGCGGGGCCTGTACCTCTACGACCGGATCGCCAGAGCCTTCACCTTGGCCAGCCGCAGGCACGGCTCGCCCGTGGACTCGGTGAACGACATCGCCTACCCCTCGATCAGCGCCGATGGCCGGCTCGTCGCCTACCTGAGCCTCGACCCGCACGTGGTGGCCGGCCAGACCGATATCAACGGCTCGTGGGACCTCTTCGTGTTCGACCGGAGCTCGGGGAACACGACCCTGGCGAGTCATACGGGGTCCTCGGCCACCACCACGGGCGACGACAGCTCCAGCGCCCCCGCGATCAGCGCGAACGGCACCCGCGTCGCCTTCGGCAGCGCGGCCCGCAATCTCGTCGCGGGCGTCACCGACCGCAACGATGACCCGGACGTCTTCGCCTTCGAGGTGGCCTCGGGAAACACCGACCTGGTCTCCCGCCGGGCTCCCGGCATGCTCTCCCTCGCTTCCAACTTCGGCAGCCGGGCCAAGGCCCTGAGCGCGGATGGGCGCTGGGTGGCCTTCGAGAGTGAATCCCCGTTTATCCTGGCCGGGCAGGCCGATTCGAACTTCACGACCGACGTCTTCCTTCAGGACCGGGCGACCCGGAGCACGATCCTGGTCAGCCGGTCCTCCGGCTCTCCCACCCGGACCGCCGCGGGGAGGTCCATAAATCCCGCGATCAGCGCGGATGGACGCTATGTCGTGTTCCACAGCGACGCCCTCGACCTCGCACCCGTCACGAGCACGGCAGGAGGAGACTTCGGCTTCTTCCTCTTCGACCGTCTCGCGGGAACGATCGTTCCCGTGAGCGAGAGGCGGAGCCAGGACAGCAGCTTCAAGGCGCAGCCACGGATCAGCCAGGACGGACGCTGGGTCGCCTTCGAGGCGGTGGGAGACGTGCTTCTCTGGGACCGGACGACCGGCGTCGCCACGCGGGTGGCCGGCAGTTCCTCCGGGCCTGTGCTCAGCGCCGACGGGCGCTACGTCGCGTTCGCCAGCTTCGCAGCCGACGTGGTCCCCGGACAGATCGACACCAACGAGACGCTCGACCTCTTCCTCTACGATCGGACGACGGGGAGGACGGTCCTGGTCAGCCATACCCAGGACTCCATGGTCACGGCGGCTTCGGTCTCCGACTCCTTCCCGCTGGCGACCCTCAGCGCCGACGGCCGGTTCGTCGCCTTCGGCGGCTGGGAAGACGAAGACTCCCCTCAAAGCCTCTACCTGTACGACCGGACGCTGGGGACGAACGAGCGGATCGCTGCCGGCTACTCCCCGACGATCAGCGGCGACGGCCGGTACGTGGCCTTTCTCAGCGACCCCGAGCTCCAGGTCGACCTCTACGACCGGGTCACGAAAACCGTCACTCTCGTGACCCGGTCGGTCGAGGACGGCGGCGCCGCGAACGGCGCGGCGATCTCCCTGGCGATCAACGCCGACGGCCGGTATGTAGCCTTCGAGAGCGACGCCACGGACCTGGTTCCGGGGCAGCCCGTCCCGGACACCTTCGACCCCTTCGGCATCCCGAGCTACATTTTCCGCTTCGACCGGGTCACCGGCACCATGGAGCTCGTCAGCCGGCCCGTATCCGCGACGCCGTTCGGCTATTCCGAGTCGCCGCTCCTGAGCGCCAGCGGACGGCAGATCGCCTTCACCAGCTCGTCTCAGCTCGTGGCGGAGGACCTCAACGTCCATTCCGATGCCTACGCCTTCGGCCCCGTCGAGATCCCGAGCGGCCCCACGCCCCTCCCGGCCTGCGGCCTGCTCGACACCCGCCGCCGGGCGGAACGGCCCGTCCTGTCCTCGAACGTGCGGCGGGAGGTCCAGGTCCGCGGCCGCTGCGGCGTGCCGGCCACGGCGAAGCAGGTGGTGGTCAAGGTGACGGTGTTCAACCCGTCGGGCAAGGGCAACCTGCGGTTCTATCCGGGAGCCGTCACGGCCGCTCCGTCCGGCATCCTGCGCTTCGAGCGCGCCCAGACCCGGACCGAAAGCTTCACCCTGCCCGTCGGGACGGACGGGAAGATCGCCATCCTGCCGTTCGTGGCGGGCAAGGGCACGGTGCATGCGATGGTGGAAGTGAACGGGTACTCTCAATAAGTCCAGGAGGTCTGAATGCGCCGAGCTCTCGCTCTCGGTTTGACGTTGATGGCGGGTGCCGCCGGCCTCGCCGCTCAACAGGTGGAGCTGGTCTCCCGGATCCATCCCAGCCAGTTCTCGGAGTCCGCCATGGGATCTTTCGATCTCAGGCAGGGCGACGCCCTGGACCTCGAGCTGTACCCCGCTCCTTCCCTCAGCGATGACGGACGCTATGCCGTCTTCGTCAGCACGGCCGCCAACCTGGTGCCGGGGCAGAGGGACACGGGCCTGGGGGAGCTCGGGCGGGACGTCTTCCTCCAGGACTTCGCCACCGGCACCGTGACGCTGGTGAGCCGGACGGCGAGCTCGCCCGTGACCACCGGCAACCAGGCCTCGGGAGAAGCGGTGATCAGCGGCGACGGCCGGTTCGTGGCCTTCATCAGCGACGCGACCGACCTGGTCCCCGAGCCGTCCGGCAAGCTCTTCCTCTACGACCGGGCGACGGGGACGGTCTCGTCGGCCTCTCCTCCCGGCTCCGGCTTCATCCTCTCTCCCGCCATCAGCGCCGACGGCCGGTACGTCGTGTTCGTCGCCAACGGCGTGGTCGTCCCCGGCCAGCAGCTCGGCTTCTTCAACGTGTTCCTCCATGACCGGCTGGCCAAGACCTTCCGGCTGGTCAGCCACACGACCTCGGCCACCACCGTGGGGACCGGCTTTTCCAGCAAACCCTCGATCAGCGCCGACGGCCGGTTCGTGGCGTTCGTCAGCTCGTCGCTCGACCTCGTGCCAGGCTTACCGGGCGGCGACCATGCCTTCCTCTATGGCCGTGATTCCGGAGCGATCACCCTGATCGGGCCCGCGACCTACGCCGTGGTGAGCGCCGACGGCGGATTCGTCGCCGTCCGCTCCAGGACGGGCGTCTACCTCTACTCCCGCACCGCGGGGACGGCTGTGCAACTGGCGGTCTTTCCCTTCGACCTCTCCCCCCGCTTCCGCACCCTGGACATCAGCTTCGACGGGCGCTTCGTCGCCCTCGTCGCCGATCCCGGGCAACTGATCCCGCCTCAGGCAGGAGCGGGCACCGAAGGGCTCTACCTCTATGACCGGAGGATCCCCGGGTTCACCCTGGCGAGCCGGAGGCATGGATCGCCCACGGACTCCGGGAGCTTCACGGCGACGCCCGCGCTCAGCGCGGACGGCCGGTTCGTCACCTTCATGAGCCGCGATCCGGACCTGGTGGACGGCCAGAGCGACACCAGCTCTTCGTGGGACGTCTTCCTGTTCGACCACCTCTCGGGGCAGACGACCCTGGTCAGCCACACCCATTCCTCGCCGGTCAAGACGGGCGACGCGCTCTCCGTCATCCCGGCGATCAGCGCGGACGGCTCCCGCATCGTCTTCACCAGCTCGGCCACCGACCTCGTCGCGGGCGTCGCGGATTTCAATCAGGGGCAGGACCTCTTCACTTTCGAGACCGCCGCCGCGAGCACGGCCCTGGTCACCCGCCGCGCGCCGGAGATGCCGTCCCTGACCTCCCACCCCTACACCGAAGCCGCCGCCGTGAGCGCCGATGGCCGCTGGGTGGTCTTCGTGAGCACGTCCCCCCGGATCCTCGAAGGTCAGGCCGACGCCAACCGCGCGTCGGACCTCTTCCTTTACGACCGGGCCACCCGGACCACGACCCTGGTCAGCCATGCCGCCGGCTCCGCCACCCGGACCGCCAACGGCAGCTCCATCTCTCCCGCCATCAGCGCCGACGGCCGCTGGATCGCCTTCCGCAGCACCGCCACGGACCTGGAGGCTGGCACCGTCCAGAACGACGAGAGCCTCGACGTCTTCCTCTTCGACCGGCTCTCGGGCGACACGGTTCTCGTGGCCCGGACGTCCGGGAGGTTGCTCAGCTTTCCCCCGCCGGTACGGATCAGCCCCGACGGCCGCTGGATCGTCTTCTCCAGCGACGCGCCCGGCCTCGTTCCGGGCCAGCACGACGAGCCCAGGCCCCTCGCTACCAACGACGTCTTCCTGTTGGACCGGATCACCGGCAGCACGACCCTGGTGAGCCGCTCGGCCGCCGGACCCCTGGCCGCCGGCAACGGGGATTCCCGCGGCCTCTCGCTGAGCGACGACGGACGCTTCGTCGCGTTCTCGAGCCAGGCCACCGACCTCGTCCCCGGACAGATCGACACCAACGGGCAGTACGACCTCTTTCTCTTCGACCGCGCGACGGGCCAGACGGCCCTGGTGAGCCACACGTTGGCCGACCCCCTGACCGCCGGCTCGTTCGACGCGTTCGAGGGGGAGCGATTCGCCATCATGAGCTCCGACGGCCGCTTCATCACCCTCGCCAACTCCCTGGAAGGAATCGAGCCCGGCGTGCCCTTCGCCGCCTACCTGTACGACCGGACCGCGGGGAGCCTAGAGCGGATCTCTGCTTTCGCGGCCACCCCGACGATCAGCGGCGACGGCCGGTTCCTGGCGTTCGTGAGCACCGCGGAGCTGAGTCCCCAGGGCCAGCCGACCATCATCTCCCAGCTCTACCTCTACGACAGGCTCTCGAAAGCCGCCACGCTGGTGACCCGGTCGATCCTCGGGCCCCATGAGAGCAATGAGGACGGCGGCGCCAACGCCGGCACCTACCGTCCAGTGCTCAACGCCGACGGCAGGTATCTCGCGTTCACGAGCGACGCCACCGACCTGGCCCCCGGACAATCCGTCAGGAGCACGGGGCATGTCTTTCTTTTCGACCGGATCTCCGGCACCCTCACGTGGGTCAGCCGTCCCAGAACGGTTGGGGACTCTCGATCCTTCCCGCAGGCCTACCTGAGCGCCAGCGGCCGGCAGGTCGCCTTCTCCAGCGATGAGGATCTCCAGGAAGGGGACTTCAACAACTCCTCGGACGCCTACGTCTTCAGCCTCGACCCGCCTCCTCCCCCTCCTCCCGTCTCCCTCCCGGCCTGCAGCCTGCTCGACACCCGCCGCCGGGCGGAGCGCCCCGTCCTGGCCTCGAACGTCCGGCGGGCCGTCCAGGTCCACGGCCGCTGCGGCGTGCCGGCCACGGCGAAGCAGGTTCTGGCCAAGGTAACGGTGCTCAATCCGTCGGACAAGGGAAACCTGCGGTTCTATCCGGGAGACGCCACGGCCACGCCGTCGGGCATTCTCCGCTTCCAGCGCCGCACCAACCGCACGGAGAGCTTCACTCTGCCGGTGGGGGCGGACGGCAGGATCGCCATCCTGCCCTTCGTGGCGGGAAAGGGGACGGTGCACGCGACGGTCGAGGTGAGCGGGTACTCCCTCACTCTCCCTTCTCCCTGAGAGAAGCTCTCCAGACAAACTTCTCCCTCTTCTCCCGGCGGATGGGAGGGAGGCGGGGAGAAGAGGGCCGGGGTGATGAGGGCGCCCACGGGGCGAAGACGCCGATCCGGGGGGCGGGACGCCGGAGCGCCCCGCCCTTGGTCTCTGCCTAAACCTGCTTGCGCCGCAGCAGGGCCGCCCCGCCGAACGCCAGCAGCAGAGCCAGCAACGCCAGCCCCACCGAGTCGAGCGTCGGGATCTCCGCCGGCGGCTGCGGCCCGCCCGTCACCACGATCGGCGTCGCGTCGCCACCTGCGCCCGTCGACGGATTGTCCGTCACCGCCGACGCCTCGTTGGTGCCGTTGTTGTCCGCGTCGTAGGCGATGGAGCCCTGGTTGGAGATCGTCGTGCCCGGCGCGACACCGGCGTCGATCGTGGCGTTGATGGTGATCGTCACCGACGCCCCCGCGGCCAGCGGGCCGTTCCAGGTCACCGTGTTGGTGCCCACGTTGGCGACCGCCGTGCCGGCGGTCGCCGTGGCGCTCACCAGGGTCAGGCCGGCCGGCAGGACGTCGGTGAGCTCGTTGCCCGGATTGTCCCCCGTGGCGGTGCCGCCGGTGTTGGTCAGCACCACCGTGTAGATGACGGTGCTTCCGGGCTGGAAGGTGCCGGAGGCCGTCTTGGTGCCGGAAACCGACGCCGGCGAGGCCGCGCCGGTCACGGTGGTGGTCGCCGTGGCGGTCTCGTTGCCCTGGATGAGGTCGCTCGCAGCCGCGGTGACCGTGGCGGTGTTGGAGAGCACGGTGCCGCCTGGCACCGCGGGGCCGACCAGGACGGTGAGGGTGAAGACCGCGCTGCCCGGGGGCATCGAAGCGTTCGAGCACGTGACGGTGCCGCCCGCGCCCACCGCCGGGGTCGTGCACGACCAGCCGCCAGGAGACGACAGCGACACGAACGTCGTGCCGGCGGGCAGCGTGTCGGTGAGGCTGGCCATGGGGGCGTTGCTCGGACCGGCGTTGCCCACCGTGATGGTGTAGACCAGGTTCGTTCCCGCCGTCACCGGGTCCGGGGTGTCAATCTTGGTCACCGACATATCCGCGGCCGAGGACACGAGGGTGGTCTCGGTGGCGCTGTTGTTGCCCGGGACGGGGTCGGCGGTGGCCGAGGACACGGTCGCCGTGTTGCTGATCGTGCCCGTGGTGGAGGGAGCCACCGCCACCGTCAGCGTGAACACCGCGCTGCCGACGGCCAGGCTGGCGTTCGTGCAGGTGACGGTACCGCCCGCGCCCACCGCCGGGGTCGTGCACGACCAGCCGCCCGGAGACGAGAGCGACAGGAACGTCGTGCCCGCCGGCAGCGGGTCGGAGAGGCTGACGGTCGTGGCGTTGCTCGGGCCGGCGTTGGTGACCGTGATGGTGTAGGTCATGTTGACGCCCCCCGCCGTCGGGTCGAAGGCGTCCGTCTTGGTCACCGACAGGTCGGCCGATGCCCCCACGGTGGTGGTCGCGGTGCCGCTGTCGTTGCCGGGAGTCGGGTCGGCGGTGGCCGAGGAGACGGTGGCCGTGTTGCTGAGCACCGAGCCCGCCGCCGTGCCGGGCGCGACCGCCACGGTCAGGGTGAACACCGCGCTGCCCGCGGGCAGCGAAGCGAACGAGCACGACACCGTGCCGCCCGCCCCGACCGCCGGGGTCATGCACGACCAGCCGCCCGGCGACGACAGCGAGACGAACGCCGTGCCCGCCGGCAGCGTGTCGGAGAGGCTCACGGTCGCGGCGTTGCTCGGGCCGGCGTTGGTCACGGTGATCGTGTAGGTCAGGTTGGTGCCCGCCGTCACCGGGTCGGGCGTGTCCACCTTGGTCACCGACAGGTCGGCGGACGCCCCGACGGTGGTGGTCGCCGTGCCGCTGTCGTTGCCGGCGTTGCCGTCGCCGGCGGTCGAGGTGGCGGTGGCCGTGTTGGTGAGGACGGTGCCCGCCGTCACGGTCGGGGCCACGGCCACGGTCAGGGTGAAGACCGCGCTGCCGACGCCGAACGAGGGGTTGGAGCACGACACCGTGCCGCCCGCGCCCACCGCCGGGGTGGTGCACGACCAGCCCGCCACGGCCGGCAGCGAGACGAACGCCGTGCCCGCCGGCAGCGTGTCGCTCCAGGAGGCGCTGGTGGCGGCGTCCGGACCGGCGTTGCTCACCGTGATGGTGTAGGTCAGGTTCGTCCCCGCCGTCACCGGGTCGGGGGTGTCCACCTTGGTCACCGACAGGTCGGCGATCTGGAACAGCCCGACGAGCACGGGGTCATGGTCGGAGGCCCGGTAGGGCGAGGCCGGCTGGAACAGGACCCGCGGCGGCACGAGGGCCGAGCCGTCGGGCTTCTCCTCGAAGGCCGCCTCGCCGGTGTCCCTGACCTCGTCGTTGTAGTCGAACAGGGGGTTCTCGTCGGCATTGATGTGCCAGGGTGCGACGCCGGTGACCTGGGGGGTCAGGCTGGCGCTGGAGAAGGCGTAGTCCAGGTGGCCGAGCTGGCCGTCGAAGAGGTAGGAGTAGGCGCTCGGGCCGAGGAGCGCGCTCTCCAGGTCCGTGTAACCGCCGGCCGTCAGCGTCGTGGTCGGAGTCTCCATGGCGTAGGCGTTGAAGTCGCCGACCATCAGCACGTCGGGATCGCCCGCCGCCGGCACCACGGTGCCGTTGACCCAGGTGAGCAGGCGGCTGGCCTGGGCCGTCCGCGTGCCATTGAAGCAGCTCGCGCCGTCCCCCGCGTCGGCGTCAGCGCCGGTGCCGGGGCAGCCCTTCGACTTCGAGTGGTTGGCGACGACGGTGAAGCGCTCGCCGAAGGCCGGGTTCGCCGGATCGACGACGTCGAACGTCTGGGCCGTGGGCGGCCGGTTGTGGACCGGATCGAGGTCGACGAGCGCCGGCCCGACCGGCGAGAGGATACCCGAGCGGTAGATGATGGCGACCCGGATGGCGTCCGTGCCCAGCGTGCCGCCGGTGTTCACGAAGGCGTAGGGGTTGGCGCCGCCGCAGCGGGCGTTGACCGCGCCGAGGAGGTCGGTGATGGCGCCCGTGGCCGTCGTGTTCTCGAGCTCCATGAAGCCGTAGACGTGGGCGTTGAGGGTGCAGATCACGATCGAGGCCCGCTCGCGCTGGCGGTTGAGCTCCGCGACGCTGTCGGCGCCGCGGCAGTCCAGGGTGCCCGACGGACCGCACGGCCCCGCGTTGTTGCTCGAGGTCGTGTCGATGGTCGTGAAGTAGTTCAGGAGGTTCATGCCCACGGCCCGGATGGCGCCGCCCACCGCCGGCGGCGCGGCCGGCCGCGGATTGGCGACGGTGAACGCCGCCGGGGTCGCGGCCGTGGGGCGGATCCGCCAGGTGTCGGGGACGACGCCCGGGAAGGACCAGTGCAGGACGCCCGTCAGGCCGTTGACCAAGTCGCCGCCACGGAAGAAGTCGGTGCCCTGGGTGCCGACCGAGAGGCCGCCGTTCGCCTGCGGATGGAAGACGAACTGGAGGCCGTCGGGCTGGAACGGCGTCAGGGACGAGTTCTGGTTGTTGTCGTCGTCGTCGAGGACGACCCGCCGCCGGTCGAGGTTGTCGAGGTGGGCGGTGAGGCCCGCCGCGTTCGGCGGTGACATCTCGGTGAACTGCCGCGGCCGCCCGCCCTCGAACAGCTCGATGTGGCCGAAGCGCGCCATCTCGAAGTACTCCGCGACGGTGAGCGTGTCGACGAAGGTCACGCGCATGCCCTCGCGGGCCTCGTAGAAGGCGTTGACGTCGCCCACGACCGGCAGATCGATCGGCGCCGGGGTCGCCTGGGCGAGGTTGTTGCCGGCGTTGGTGACGACCACCGAGGGCGCCGTGCTCGACGTGATCTCGGTCATGCCGTTGAACTCCGAGACGACGCCGGTGACCCGCACCCGCTGCCCCTCGGCCACGGGGGTCGGGCAGGTGTTGCAGAACACGAAGATGCCTTCCGAGGTCGCCGGATCGGCGTCGGCGTCGGCGTCCTCCTCCTGGAGGAAGAAGCCCTGAAGCTGGTCGCCCGCCTGGAAGTCGCCGACGACGACGCCCTCGACCGTGACCGTGGCGCCCGGAATGGGGGTCGCGGCGCCGTTGCCCTGGACGTCGTGGATGAACGTGATGTCGTCGTTGACGATCGTCCCCTGCCCCTGCGTGTCGACCCCGATGGCATTGGTGATGTTGGTGACGTTGACGAAGAAGATCTCGTCGGTCTCCGGCGTGGTGTCGCCGTTGACCAGCACGTCGAAGGTGTAGGTCGAGCTGCCCGCCGGGATCGTCTGGCCGGTGAGCGACTTGGTGGTGTAGTCGCCGGGCGCCACCGCCGAGCTGTTGGCCGTGGCGATGTCGAACGTCACGCCGCCGGCCGGCGCCGGCGCCGAGAGGCTCACCGTGAAGGTGAAGGTCGTCGTGCCGGCGTTGCCCTCGTTGAGGGAGACGTCGTTGATCGTCAGGTTGGGCGCCGCGTCGTCGTTCTGGATCGTCCCCTGCCCCTGGCCGTCGGTGACGGCGGCGCCGGTGACGTTGGTGACGTTGACGAGGAAGGTCTCGTTGGCCTCGGGCGTGGTGTCGCCGTTGACCAGGACGGTGAAGCTGTAGGTCGAGCTCCCGGCCGGGATCGTCTGGCCGGTGAGCGACTTCTGGGTGTAATCACCGGGCTGCACAGCCGTGCCGTCCGCCGTCGCGATGTCGAACGTCACCCCGCCCGCGCCGGCCGGCGCGGAGAGGCTGACCGTGAAGGTGAAGGAGGTGGTGCCGGCGTTCCCTTCGTTGAGGGAGACGTCGTTGATCGTCAGGTTGGGCTGGACGACGGCGCCCTGGGGGGTCAGCGAGAAGTCGTCGACCGCCAGGCCGTCGTCGGCGCCAGTGGCGTCGGTATCGGTCCAGCGGATCCAGAACGTGGCGCCGTTGGCGATGCTGAAGCCCGGGATCATCGAGGAGAGCGCCGTGCGGTCGGCCGCGGCGTTGCCGTTCTTGGCTCCGGCCGTGACGGTGTCCGGCGTGACGAAGTTGAGCGCGGCGTGGTTGGTCCAGGTGCCGGTCACCAGATCCGTGGCGTTGGTGCTGTACTCGAAGCTGATCTGGTCGGTGCGCGCCGCCGTGCCGAGCCGCCACTCCTCGCCGGTGTAGGCGACGTCGAGCCGGGCGATCGTCGCGCCCGTGTTGTTGGTGTAGCAGGCGCCGAAGATCGGGATGAGGGTGCCGCTGCGCAGCTCGCCCAGTGCGCGCTCCGTGCTCGCCGCCGCGCCGTAGCTGTACATGTCGCCCGTGGTGCTGCCGCCGGTGTCGACGGCGTACTGCTCGTTGTCCCGGGCGCCACCGCCCGACTCGGTCAGGAACCAACCGGTGATCGTCAGGTTGTTGGTGGTGCTCGCCGCCACGTTCGAGAGCGTGTCGAAATTCTGGGTCGACGCCGACCCCAGGGTGGTCAGGCTGACGCATTGTGCGAGGGCGGGCTGCGCGGCCGGCAGGCAGAGCGCGAGCGCAGTCAGGAGCACGAGCGGGAAGCGGGAGACAAAGCGCATCAGGAACCCTCCGGGAGTCGAGCTGCCGCCGGCTCGGGCGAGCGGCGAAACGGAATCATCATCTGGATCAGGAGTAGTTTAACCGCAACGGTGGCCGAATGGGTGACGGAAACGTAACGGAGGGGGAGCAGCCGCCAGTCCTCCCCCTCTGGCATTGAATTTGCTTTTCGAGGTGAATCGAAGGATACGAGCTGAAACCAAACAGGTCCAAAGACCTTTTTCTTATAGGGTTGGCGTCATGACGAAAGAGGACTTCTCAACGCCTCCCCGGGCGTCGACCGGGATCGAAGGAATGGATTACCTCCTGGGTGGCGGGTTCCCCATCAACCGGATGTACCTGATCGAGGGCGATCCGGGCGCCGGCAAGACCACCATGGCCCTGCAGTTCCTTCTCGAAGGAGCGCGCAGAGGCGAGCCCGGCGTTTATGCCACCCTCTCCGAGACCGAGGAAGAGCTGCGCGACGTGGCCGGGTCCCATGGCTGGTCGCTCGACGGCATCACCATCTGCGAGCTGCAGACCGCCGAGGAGAGCCTGAAGGCCGACTCGCAGTACACCCTGTTCCACCCTTCCGAGGTCGAGCTCTCGGAGACCACCCGGGCGGTGCTGGACACGGTCGAACGGGTGAAGCCGATGCGGGTCGTCTTCGACTCGCTCTCCGAGATGCGCCTGCTGGCCCGCGACTCGCTGCGCTACCGGCGCCAGATCCTGGCGCTCAAGCACTACTTCACCGGCCAGAGCTGCACGGTGCTGCTGCTCGACTACTCCAACGACGCCACGGGGGACTTCCAGCTCCAGAGCCTCACCCATGGCGTGGTGAGGCTGGAGCAGCTCGCGCCGGGCTACGGCAAGCAGCGGCGGCGCATGCGCCTCCAGAAGGTGCGCGGCATTCCGTTCCATGACGGCTACCACGACTACACCATCGAGACCGGCGGCCTGCGGATCTACCCGCGCCTGGTGGCCGCGGATCACCCCTGGAGCTTCGCTCCCGGGCAGATCGCGAGCGGCATCCCGGAGCTCGACTCGGTCATGGGCGGCAGCATCGACCGCGGCACCAGCATCCTGGTCCTCGGGCCCGCCGGGGTCGGCAAGTCGACCCTGGCGGCCCAGTACGTCTCGGAGGCCGCGGCCCGTGGCGAGCGCTCCCGGGTCTACTCGTTCGAGGAAGCTCCGACTCACTGGCTCGGCCGCGCCGAAAGGCTGGGCCTCGGCCTCAAGGCCCACGTGGAAGAGGGCCGGGTCTCGATCCGCCAGGTCGACCCCGCCGAGCTGTCGCCCGGCGAGTTCGCCGAGGACGTCCGCAGCACGGTCGAAGGGGGCACCCGGATCGTGGTGATCGACAGCCTGAACGGCTACCAGCACGCCATGCCCGACGAACGCTTCCTCCTGCTGCACATGCACGAGCTGCTCTCCTACCTCAACCAGCAGGGGGTGGTGACCATGATGGTCATGGCCCAGGCGGGCCTCCTGGGCGAGTCCCTGAGGTCGCCGCTGGACCTCTCCTATCTGGCCGACACGGTCGTCCTGATGCGCTACTTCGAAGCCTTCGGCGAGGTCCGCAAAGCCATCTCGCTGATGAAGCGGCGGACGGGCGTCCACGAGAGCTCCGTGCGCGAGCTGCGCATCTCCGAGGAGGGGTTGCGCATCGGCCAGGAGATCAAGGACTTCCAGGGCGTGCTCACCGGCCGGCTCGAGTACATCGGCGGCGCCGAGCCGCTGATGACCGACCAGGACCCGCTAGGAGAAGCAGATGCCTTCTGAGGAGCAGCCCGTGGAGCAGTTGGAGCAGCGGGCCCTGGTGCTGGCGCCCACCGGCCGCGATGCCATCCTGGCCTGCCAGCTCCTCTCCTCGATGGACGTGCCGAGCCTCGCCTGCGGCGATGCCGCCGAGCTGTTCCAGGAGATCGAGGCCGGGGCGGGAGCCGTGATCCTGGCCGACGAGGCGCTCCACCCGGACGTCGCCGACGGCCTGCTGAAAACCCTCGCCGGCCAGCCGCCCTGGTCGGACCTGCCGCTCATCGTGTTCACCCGCACCGGGGAGGACAGCGAGCGGATCCTCGGCAAGCTGGTGCCCCTCGGCAACGCCACCATCCTCGAGCGGCCGGTGCGGCTGAGCACCCTGGTCAGCGCCGTCAAGGCGGCCCTGCGCGCCCGCCGCCGGCAGTACGAGGTGCGCGACCTGCTGCGCCGGCAGGGGGAGGCGGACCGCCGCAAGGACGAGTTCCTGGCCATGCTCGGCCACGAGCTGCGCAATCCCATGGCGGCCATCCGCAACGCCCTCTGGGTGCTCGACGAGATCGGCTCGCAGGACGAGCAGGAGGTCCGCCAGCGGGAGGTCATCATGCGCCAGACCCGGCACCTGGTGCGCATGGTGGACGACCTGCTGGACGTCTCCCGGGTGACGCTGGGCAAGATCATCCTCAAGCACCTGCCGGTCGATCTCCAGGACATGGCCGAGCGCTGCCTCTCCGAGATGGGCCTGGCCGCACTCGCCGAGAGCAATGGCCTCGAGCTGGAGGTCCATACCCAGCGGGTGATCGTCCTGGGCGACTCGGTGCGGCTCGAGCAGGTGCTGTGCAACCTGATCCAGAACGCCATCAAGTACACGCCCCGCGGCGGCCGGCTCTCCCTGGTCGTCGAGGAGAGGGAGGGCGAGGCCTGCATCTGCGTCGGCGATACCGGCATCGGCCTGTCGCCGGAGGCGTTGCAGACGATCTTCGAGCCCTTCTCCCAGGTCGAGAGCTCGCGGCAGCGCTCCGAGGGCGGCCTGGGGATCGGGCTGCCGCTGGTGCGCAACCTGGTGGCGATGCACGGCGGGCGGGTGGAGGCCGAGAGCGACGGCCCCGGACGCGGCAGCGAGTTCACCGTCCGCCTGCCGCTGGCCGCGGAGAACGTCCAGCCGACGGCCTTCCGCAAGCCGCCGGCCCGGGTGCGCGCCGCCGAGCCGGCAAGCGGGCTTCACGTGCTGGTGGTGGAGGACAACCACGACGGCCGCGAGTCGCTGCGCGAGCTGCTGGAGATCTGGGGGCACAAGGTGTCGGTGGCCGAGAGCGGCCCCGAGGGGGTGGAGGTGGCCTCCAGCGTCCACCCGGAGGTGGCCTTGATCGACATCGGCCTGCCCGGGCTGGACGGCAACGAGGTCGCCCGCCGCATCCGCGCGCTCCTCGGCGGCAACGAGATCTGCCTGATCGCGATGACCGGCTACGGCCAGCCCGAGGACCGCCGGCGCGCCCTGCAGGCCGGTTTCGACCGCTACCTGGTGAAGCCGGTCGACCCCGCCATCCTCTCGCAGCTCATCAACGAGGCCCACCACCGCGGCGAGCCGCGCCAGGCCGCCGCAGGCTAGAAGTTGAAAGTCTGAAAGCGGGCCAGGGTCACCAGGACGAACGGCAGGAGGTTGGTGTTGATGAGGTCGTGGACGCTGGCGGCCACGCCGTAGCCATCCCGCAGATCGAAGATCTCCATCGTCAACGACACCAGGAGGCCCGGCACCAGGGCCCAGTAGGACGTCAGCCGCCGCCGGAAGACGATCAGGGCGATCAGCAGGCAGAGGAAGCCGATGTAGACGTGGATCGCGTCCTTCGTCAACGGCAGTACGGCGAGGATCCAGAGCTTCAGGAGCTGGTAGTTGGATTTCATACGGCAGTGAGAGCGTATCGTAAACGGGGCGGGCCGGTCACCCGCCCAGGGGCCTACAACCGCCGGTGCCGCGCCACCGGAATCGCCTGCCGCACCTTCGCCACCCGCTCGAGGTCGATCTCGGCCAGGACGAGGCCGGGGCCGTCGGAGGCGGTGGCGGCAGGGATCCCCCACGGATCGACGATCATCGCGTGCCCCCAGGTTTGGGCCAGGCCGCCGTCGTCGTGCCGGCCATGCTGGGCCGGGGCGATGACGTAGCACTGGGTTTCGATGGCGCGGGCGCGCAGCAGCGGCTCCCAGTGGTCCTTGCCGGTGGCCAGCGTGAAGGCGGAGGGGATCATGAGGATCTCGGCGCCGTCGTCCGCCAGCCGGCGATAGAGCTCCGCGAAGCGCAGGTCGTAGCAGATGGTCAGCCCGAAGCGGCCGAGCGGCGTCTCGACCACGGCCGTGGCCTCGCCCGGCTTGCAGGTCGCCGACTCGGCGAAACGCACGCCGTTCGGCACGTCGACGTCGAACAGGTGGATCTTGCGGTAGGTGCCGAGGATCTCCCCCGCCGGCGAGAAGAAGACGCTGGTGTTGTAGCAGCGCGCGGCGTCGTCGCTCTTCTCGTTGAACGAGCCGAGCAGCAGATGGATGCCGAGCCGCCGGGCGAGCTCGGCGAAGCGCGTGCAAGTCTTGCCGTCGAGCGGCTCGGCGCGCCGCACCTTTTCCTCATGAGGCCCCAGGTAGTTGGTGTTCTCCGGCGTGGCCACGAACCGGGCGCCGTAGCCGGCGGCGCGCTCAATCAGCGAGCGGGCGCTCCGCCAGTTGGCTTCCTCGTCGGAGGTGGAGGTGAGCTGGACGGCGGCGGCGAGAAACATGCGTCTTCTTGTAGCACATTCCTGACCTTGCCGTGACCTGGGCGTAACCCGGGCGTGCGACTCTGCATTCGGAAAGAAAGAAGGAAAGAACCGAAGGACAGAACCCATTGAACGCCTTCATCCACCTTCTGGCCGCGCTCGCGGCAGCCTCCCTGGGGATCACCCTGATCGCCACCGGCGCCGCGCTGGTCTTCCTCCATCGGGCGTCCCGCCGCGCCGCCGCGCAGGCCCTTCCGCCGATCTCGGTGTTGAAGCCGCTCAAGGGCGTGGACGAGGGGCTGTTCGAGAACCTGGCCTCCCTGGCGGGGCAGGACTACGCCGATTTCGAGCTGGTCCTGGGAGTCGAGGACCCGCGCGATCCGGCCGTCGCCGTGGCCGAGCGCCTGCGGGCGGCCTTCCCCGAGGTGCCGGTCACCATCGTCCGCGGCGCCGCGCCGCTCGGCTGGAACCCCAAGGTGACGAACCTCGCCTCGATGGCCCCGCACGCCCGCCACGAGCACCTGCTGATCTCCGATTCCAACGTCCGCGCCCGGCCCGGCTACCTGCGCGCCATGGCCGCCGAGCTGGCGGACGGCCGTGTGGGCCTGGTCTCCAGCGTGCTCGCCGGCACGGGCGAGGCGAGCCTCGGGGCGCGGCTCGACAACCTGCACTTCAACTCGTTCGTCGCCGCCTCGGTCTGCTCCGCCCACCTCGCCGGGCATCCCTGCGTGGTCGGCAAGTCCATGCTCTTCCGCCGCCGCGACCTCGAGGCGCTGGGCGGCTGGGAGCCGGTGAAGGACGTGCTCGCCGAGGACTACGTGCTGGGCGCCGCCTTCGCCCGCGCCGGCTTCCGCGTGGCGCTGTCGGGCCATGCCCTGCCCGCCCGCCACGAGCGGCGGACGGTCGGCCAGTTCGCCGAGCGCCACTTGCGCTGGTCGCAGATGCGGCGCCGGCTGTCTCCGGCGTACTTCGGCGAGCCCCTGCTCAACCCCGTGCCGTTCCTGCTGGCGCTGGCCCTGGCCGATGAGGGCGCGGTGTCCGGGGGTATGGTGGGCATGGCGCTCGCCGGGATCGCGGCGAAAGTCGTCGCCGACGCGCTGCTCGCCCGGGCGCTACGCGGCGAGGCCCTGCCCCTGCGCTCCGTGATCCTGATACCCCTGAAGGACCTCGCGATCGCCGTCATCTGGATCCTGGGGCTCTTCCGGCGGACGATCTGCTGGCGCGGCAACCGGCTCCGGGTCGGCGCCGGCAGCGTCCTCTCCCCCGCCGGCGTTCCGCAACCCGCGGGCGAGCTGCGCCAGGAGGCGGCGTGATTCCGTTGCGCGCCGAGCAGGCCCTCTGGAAGCGGGTGGTCTCGATCGACCAGCGCCTCCTGCTCGCCGTGCGGCGGTGGGAATCGCGCTTCATGACGCGCCTGATGCGCTCGCTGACCCATCTCGGCGATCCGGGAAGCTGGCTGGTGCTGGGGCTGGCCCTCGGCTTCTCCGGTCCGGAGGGGCCGCGCCACTGCGCCCTGCTCGGCACCGCCGCCGGGTTCGCCCTCGCCGGCTCGCAGCTCCTGAAGCGCGCCTGCTGCCGGCGGCGGCCGGACTGCGGGATCGGCGGCTTCGCCGCCCTGGCCGAGAACCCGGACGCCTTCTCGTTCCCCTCGGGCCACACCGCCGTGGCCTTCGCCGTCGCGGCCGCCTTCGGCGGCCAGCCGCTCGGCGTGCTCGTCCTCTCCCTGGCGGCCGGCATCGCCGTCTCCCGGGTCTACCTGGGGGCCCACTACCCCCTCGACGTGGCCGCCGGCATGCTGGTGGGCACCCTCGCCGGCACGGCCGCGAAGCTGCTGGTGGTGCAGTATCCGCTGCTCGAGTTCGTGGGCTACGCTTCGCTGGCGTCAGTGCTCTGAAGAGCAAACCAAGGACTGCAAGGACATCAAGGACTGCAAAGACGACAAGGAAAGCAAGGGCCAGGAAATCTTGATCGCCTGAGGTCCTTCTTGGCGTCCTTGCAGTCCTTGATGTCCCTGCAGTCCTTTCTGGCTTCTATCTCTTGAAACCCAACCCCAACCCCGTCGTAGCCTCCGTGGAAATGGGCTACGGCCACATGCGGGCCGCCCATGCCCTGGCTTCGGCCCTCGGCACGGAGATCCTGCAGGTGGACCAGCCGCCGCTCGTCGGCCCCGAGGAGCTGCGTCTCTGGCGGGCCTCCCGGCGGTTCTACGAGATCACCTCACGAGCCTCGCAGATCCCGATCGCGGGTGCGCCCCTGCGGTCGCTGCTGGAGTCGCTGACGGACATCCCCCATCTCCATCCGCAGCGCGACCTCTCCGCGCCCAACTTCCAGGTGCGCTCGCTCCACCGGCTGATCGGGAAGGGGCTGGGACTGGGGCTGGTGGAGCGCTTGAAATCGACGGGCGCCCCCATGCTCGCCACCTTCTTCGTGCCGGCCCTGAGCGCTGACTTCCACGGCTGCGAGCGGGTCTACTGCGTGGTGACGGACGTGGACATCAACCGCGCCTGGGTGCCCCTGCATCCCGGCCGGTCGAAGATCGTCTACCTGACCCCGAGCTACCGGGCCGTCCACCGCCTGCGGGCCTACGGCATCCCGCGCGAGAACATCGAGTTCACGGGCTTCCCGCTGCCTCAGGAGCTGCTGGGCGGGCCGGATCTGCCGATCCTCCGACGGAACCTGGCCGGCCGTCTCGTGCGCCTCGACCGCAAGGGCGTCTTCCGCGGCCAGGCACGGGGCGAGATCCACCATTTCCTCGGCGATCTCCCCGAAGACCAGGAAGGCAGGCCGCCGCTCGTCACCTTCTCCGTGGGAGGGGCCGGAGCCCAGGCCGACCTCGCCCGGCCGCTCCTCGAAGGCCTCCGCCCACTGATCGAGGAGGACCGCCTGCGCCTCTGCCTGGTAGCCGGTGTCAGGGCGGAGATCGCCGCCAGGTTCCATCAGTGGGTCCGGGAGGCCGGCCTCGAATACCGCCTGGGCAACGGCCTAGACGTCTTCCAGGCCGCCGGGCTCGCGGAGTACTTCCCCCGCTTCAACGCCCTCCTGGCCGAGACCGACGTCCTCTGGACCAAGCCGAGCGAGATGACCTTCTTCTCCGCCCTGGGGCTCCCCCTCGTCCTCTCCGACCCCGTGGGAGTCCACGAGCGCTACAACCGCCGCTGGGCGATCGAGAACGGCCCCGGCCTGAAGCAGCGCGACCTCCCCTACGCCGAGTACTGGCTGCGCGAATGGCTCAACGAAGGCACCCTCGCCGCGGCGGCGTGGTACGGGTATATGAGGATGCCGAAGTTCGGGCTGTATCAGATTCTGGAGCGGATCCAACAGGCGAACTCGTAACCAAACAAGATTGCCGAGTCTGAGGGAAAGTGGTACTTTCCCTCTCATGGCAAGTGCCCCGACCTTCCTGACCCTCGATAAGAAGGGACGCACTACGCTGCCGGAGGAGGTCCGCGAGGCTCTGGGCGTGGGAGCTGGTGACTTCGTCCTCTTGGAACGAACGGACAGAGGGACCTACGAGCTCGTTCCGGCAACCCTGGTGCCCACCGATCAGCTCTGGTTCCACCATCCGGACATGCGAGCCCGGATCGCTCGCGCGGAGGAAGACTTCGCCAAAGGCCGCGCCGCGAAAACCAGCACCCCAGAGGAGGCACAGGCCCTCCTCGATAGCCTGAAGAAGACGCCAGGGTCGCAGCACTGAGCTTCGAATGGCTCGCAAACAGACTTTCCTCTCCGCCACTTGGTCGGAGTCCTGGCAGGAGAGTTATGCCAAGCTCAGCTCCGAGCGGCAGGCAGCCTGCGACGAGGCCGCTATAGCGCTGATCAAGCAGACCCAATCCTCAGGTCTCAGGGTCAAGCCAATCCACCCCGAAAAGCATTACCTGGAAGCCCGGATCAACAGCGGCGACAGGATCGTCTTTCGTCTCGAAAAAGGAACCATCTTTTTCGTGGATATCGTCCATCATGACGATATTGGACGCTACGGGAAGCGCCGCAAGCTTTCATAAGGGCACCAGCTCCGTGGTCGTAGCCCTGGATTTCTCGCCTCCGAGGTCCTTGGCGTACTGGATGGACCCTGGCGTCTTGTACTTCTCCAGGTAAACGCGGTCGATCGCCTCCTTCAGGCGCTCGCTCCGCGTGCGAACCGCCCGGACGTCGATCTGCCGATCTCCGATCTGGATGGTGCCGCGCGGCTCCTCGAGGAACGTCCGGTACCAGCTCCGCGGCTTCAGGCTCCAGGACCGCACGAACACGCGACCCTCCACCACCACGGCCCAGATGCCGATGAAACGGTGCGGCTGCGTGCCGGCCCGCAGCCCCAGAATCTTGCCGTCGCGGATAGCGGCTACGACGTCGTCCGGGAAACGGTTTGGTTTCATGAATTGCTCCTGGCACCAGCATACCCCCGGCTCGTGCCCGGTTGGCCCCGGTCCGTCGCCGGCCACCAGGCCGGGACGGACGGTTGGCTCCGGTTCGTACCCGCTCGCTGTGGGGCAGTGGACGGTTGGCCCTGGTCTGGCGCGGACCTGCCCCGGAGGTCAGCTCTTTCGACCTGAAGGGCGGGATGCCTGTCCCATGGGGCCAACCGACCACTGCGCCGAGCGGTTGGTTGGCCTCCCAGGTCCAACCGTCCACGCCCTTCCGTGGTCAGGCTGGAGGCCGGCCTCAACCGTCCGCTCCCCGGCGTCTGTCTCGCACGAGCCAGGTCCAACCGTCCGCCCCTGGGCCGGTGATGGCCACTGCCGCTTGTCTCATGGCCTGCCCCGGGCTAGGCTGCCGCCGGCGTTCCCAAAGGGAGGACCATCAGGTGCGGCAGACGGAATACGACCAGCGCCGAAGCGCCCTCGAGCAGCAGCTTCACGACGACCTCGAGCTGATCCGGGCCAGCTATCAGGCCAAGGTCCGGGCCCTCGATGGTCTGCTGGAGAAGGATGAAGATGAAAAGATGGAGGTGGCGGGTGAGGCGCCAAGCGATGACAGGACGCCAGAGCCTGCCGAACCTCCGGAGGCCACTCGGCCAGAAATCTCTCGGATGGCCGTGAAGGGTGGTCTCAAGCAGAGGGTCCGTGACGTCCTGCCGCAACTCCCCGAGGTCTTTGACCGGTACGAGCTGATGGAGGCTCTGGGGTTCGAGCCGCACCGGACCACCCTCCTCCGTGCCCTCGATCAACTCGTGGCCGACGGACGGATCACGCTCGAATATCTGAGCCACGGCCGGCTGCCGACCAGATACCAGAAGGTTGCAGGGCCGGACTGAGGCCTATCCTCAGGCCGCTTTGATGGCGTGCCCCGCGTAGAGCACGCCCGTGCCCCGGCTCTCGCGGAGGTCCAGCCGCCGGGCGGCTTCGAGATAGCTGATCTCGCCCCTTTTCCTGGCGCGGAGCACGCGGAGGACTTGGATCGGATTCCCGGACGGCTCGAGGCCGGTCAGGTTCCGGCACTCGAGACCGTGCCCGGCCATCGTCGAGACCAGCTCCGCCGGCTTGATGAACATCTTCCAGTCGTGGAGGTCCGGGGGCATGAGGCTCGTCGACTCCCATTCCTGGAAGAGCTTGATCATCACCAGCCAGCTCTTGAGGGTCCGGTTGATGGTGTCGAAGAGGAAGATGCCGCCCGGCGCGAGGACGCGGGAGACCTCCCCGGTCACCTTCTCAAGATCTTCGACGTGCTCGAGGACGTCGCAGCAGTAGACGATCTCGAACGCGCCATCCGGGAACGGCAGGCTCTCTCCGGTCCCCTGGCGATACTCGATGGGAAGGCCCGCCGTCCGCGCGTGGGTCCGGGCGGCCTCGATGGATTCCCCGGAGGGGTCGATCCCCATGACTTCGCAGCCCATCCGCGCGAACTCCTCGGCGAGGAGGCCACCGCCGCAGCCCACGTCGAGCGTCTTCTTGCCCTGCGGATCGATGCCGAGATCGTCGACGAGCACCCGCCGCATGTAGCCGAACCGCGCGGGATTGAGCCCCCGCAGGATATGCAGCAGGCCGGACTCGTCCCACCAGGAGTCCGCCAGGGTGTCGTAGAGGTGGTTGTCGACGGGCATGCCGCCCTCCGAAGCATCCAGGACTGGCGTCTCAGATGTACCGGGTCTGGTCTCTCATCTCGTCCGCCGTGACCTGGTTGAGAATGGCCAAGAGCCTCCGGACGATCTCGTGCGGAGGACGGCGAACGGCGATGATGATGCCGTTATGGGACCGGCCCTCCGCGAAGTACCCGCGGGCGAGAGCTTCGAAATCCGCCCTGTTGTGGGTCAGGAAGGCGTTACGCTGGTCAGCCGCGAAAGCCAGTTGATCGGCGTCCGTGGCGCGAAGCCGTCCAGCCTCCAGAGTGGTGACCGCGACGAACCCTCGGGCGCGGAGTAGGTCCGCCACAAGGACGTCGACGTCCTCATCCAGATAGAGCTCGATGAAGAGCGAGCTCACAGATTCCTGACGAGAGGATCGATCAGGTCTTCAGGAATCCGGTTCCGTTCGATGTGAGCGTTGATCTCGCCCTGGTGGTCGCTGTAGTAGCTCAGGGCGTCAAACACCTGGGCCAAGGTCAGGTGCGGGAGACGATTGGGAATCGATTCCGGCGGGAGTCCCTGCCGCCACATCTCGACGATGGCCCGCACGGGGGTACGCGTCCCGGCGATGATCGGCTCGCCGCTTAGGATCTCGGCGTCCATTTCGACATAGCGATGCTGAGTGGCTGGCATTGGCATGGTCGGGTCTCCGAGGGGAAGTCTACCATTGGGCCCACTCCTTGGCGTGAGCAGGGTATCCCCCTCCGAAGACTACCAGGACCAGTGTGATGTCGAGCACGACCGGGCAGGACGAAGCAGCCGAGGGAGCCCATACCTCCTTCTACGGAGCGCACGGGGCTGGGCGCGGCGGTGCTCTCAGTAGGGCTATACTCGACAGTATGACGATGGCAGAGATCAAGCGGCAGGTTTTGGAATTGCAGGAAGAGGAGCGTCTGGAGGTCGCGGAGGCGATCTGGGCCAGTCTGGACAACCCGGATGCCAGTCCGCTCCCTTCATGGCAGAGGGACCTGTTGGATGAGCGTCTCGCCAGCATCGGAACCGAAGAGGGCCGGGACTGGGAAGACGTCAAGGCTGAGATCTGGCCGCGGTCCCGGTGATCCGAGCTCGACTCAGCTCGGCGGCAGAACGGGACGTCCAGAGCGCGCAGGAGTGGTATGCCCGGCGAACCCAGGGATTGGATCTCTCGTTTCGCGACGAATTGGACCAGGCGCTCATCAACATACGTACCCATCCGGAAGGCTTTCCAGTCGTTCACGAGAAAATCCGACGGGCCAATCTCCGGCACTTCCCATTTGGCGTCTTCTACGTGCAGCGGCGAGACCATCTCTTCGTTCTGGGAGTGGTCCACCAGGCTCGCCATCCGAACCTCTGGAAGCGTCGTTGATCCCTCCGCTCACCCCACGATCCGCCCCACCATCCCATCCTCCCCGATCTCGACCATCTCCACCTCGCTGAACCGGTTCCAGAGCGCCGCTCCGGCTTCGCTCACCACGCGCAGATAGGTGTCGGTCATTCCATGGCCCATGCCGTCCTTCGGCCTCTCCCAGAGGACGGTCTGGCGGGTGCCCAGGTGGGCGCTCTGGAAGTCGCGCTCGGCGCGGGCGGCGGCGTCCAGCATCCTCGCCATCCTCTCCTTCTTCTCCTGCGGGCCGACCTGGCCGGGCAGGCCCTCGGCCTCGGTGCCGGGGCGCGGAGAGTAGGGAAAGACGTGGACCTTGGCGAAGCCGGCCGACTCGACGGTGGCGAGGCTCGCCGCGAATTCCGCGCCGGTCTCGCCCGGGAAGCCCACGATGACGTCGGTGGTGACGGCGACGCCCGGGACGGCGGCGCGGACCTGGTCGAGGAGCCCCAGATAGGACTCCGCCGTGTAAGGCCGCCGCATCCGATGCAGGGTGGCGGTCGAGCCGCTCTGGAGCGAGAGATGGAGGTGGCGGCAGAGCCGGCGGTCCATCCAGAGATCGAGGAGTCTGGCGTCGAGGTCCCAGGGGGCGATCGAGGTCAGGCGCAGGCGGGGGACGCAAGTCTCCGCGAGCAGGGCCCGCACGAGGTCGGCCAGGCGGAGGCCCTCCCAACGCCAGGCGGAGATCTGGACGCCCGTGACCACGGCTTCCCGGTATCCCCGGCTGACGAGGCCGCGGACCTCCGCCACCACCTCGGGCAGCGGCCGGCTGCGCTGCGCTCCGCGGGTGAAGGGGATGATGCAGAAGGCGCAGCGCATGTTGCAGCCGTCCTCCACCTTGACCAGGGCTCGGGTGTTGCCGAACGGCAGGGAGGCGCAGGGCGCCGGCGCCGTGGGATCAGCCTCGGGGACCAAGTCGGGAAAGGCCTCGTGGACGCGGGCGAGGAGGCGGTCCTTCCCGGCGTTGGGCACGACGAGGTCGACGCCGGCGATCCGCGCCGCTTCTTCCGGCCGCTCGGAGGCGTGGCAGCCGGTCAGGACGGTGCGCAGCCGCCGCCCCTGCTCCTCCCGCCGCGCCCGGCCCGCCGCCTTGCGCGAGGCCCGGGCCGCCACGTGGGTCACGGTGCAGGAGTTGACGACGTGGAGGTCCGCCTGCGCAAGCGACCCTACGACCTGGTGGCCGGCGGCGGCGAAGTCCCGCGCCAGGCGCTCGATCTCCGCCTGGTTCAATTTGCAGCCGAGGTTGGTAAAGTGGACGCGCATGGGAAGACCGGACTGAATCTTAGCCCGGTAAATTCCCTGTAAAACCATCCAGCCGGGAAATTCTGCCCGGGAACTGCTGGGTTAGGTTTTGCGCAGGGTCCATGTTCAATATGAGATCGCCGAGCTTGCCCAAGATCCTCCTCGCCGCCGTCCTCGGGACCCTGGCCGTCCTGGGGACCGCCCTGCCCGCGCGGGGAGCCGTCAGCGAGTGGCAGAAGAACCCGCAGTCGAGCGTGCGGCTGATCACCTCGTGGGTGGTGGCCCCGCGGAGCGGCGACCTGATGCTGGGTCTGCAGTTCCGCCTCGCGCCCGGCTGGCACGTCTACTGGAAGAACAGCGGCGACGCCGGTTTCCCTCCCTCCGTCACGTTCAAGCCGGAACGGATCCTCGGCAAGCCGGATCTGCTCTGGCCCCAGCCCAGCCGCTTCGAGCTGCCCGGCGGCCTGGTGGCCCTGGGCTACGAGGACGAGGTGGTCTATCCCGTGCTGGCCGTGATCCGGCCGGGCTCGATCCTGCCCCCGCTTCCCGAGGACAGGAAGGAGGCCGGCGAGTCCTTCCGGATCACCGCCGACCTCGACTACCTGATCTGCGAGGTCGACTGCATTCCCTACCGCTACACGCTGACGGTGGACCAGCGGGTGGGTTTTCCGACCCTGGCCGATCCCGAGACCGGACCGCTCCTCGACACCTGGCTGGCCCGCCTGCCGCGGACGCTGGCGGAAGTGCCGGACGTCAAGGTCAGCACGGTGCTGGACATGGGGCGGCGGGGGGGGCCGGACTTCGAGGTGCGGCTGGTCGGCGTCGAGCAGCAGCCCGGCAAGACGGACCTCTTCCTGGAGACCAGCGAGGCTCTGAACGCCGGCAAGCCGCGGGTGGGGACGTTCCCCGGCGGCGTCGTCTTCCATGTGCCGGTGAAGCCGCGCGACGTGAGCAAGCCGCTGCCCGAGAAACTGGAGATCGGCTGGACGGCGACCAACCTCTCGAAGGGCGGCGACAGCTTCGACCTCGCCGTGCGGTACGACGTCCAGGTGGCGGCCGCGGACGCCGGCCCGGCTCCCGCCCGCAGGCAGGCCGCCCGGGGCGGACCGCGGCAGCTCGCCAAGCTGCTGCTCTGGGCTTTCCTCGGCGGCGTCCTGTTGAACCTGACGCCCACCGTGCTGGCCCTGCTCGCCGGCGAATCGCTGGCGCTGCGGGGAGGAGCTGCCGGGGAGGCTGCGGGGGGAGTGCGCGAGGGGGCCGCGGCGGCGGCGACAGGTGTGATCGGCGCCTGCTGGGGGATCGCCGGGCTGGCCATCGCCGCCCACCGGGCGGGGGTGCCGGCTGGCTGGGGGGCGCAGCTCCAGGAGCCGGCCCTGGCGGCCCTTCTGGCGGTCGCATCGGCGCTCCTCGCGCTCAATCTCTGGGGGCTGGTGGAAGTCCCGCTCGCTCCGGCCGGCGCGGCCGGCACGGGTACGGGCCGGCACCTGCTCGCCGGGGCTTTCACGGTGCCGCTGGCCCTCGCCTGGCCCGTGCCGATGGTTCAGGAGCCGCTCGGCTACGCTTTCGGGCGGGGACCGGCGACGGTCTGCGCCATCTACTCCGTCATCGGCTTCGGCCTCGCGCTGCCCTACCTCGTGCTCACCCTGGTGCCGGCGGCGGCCCGCCTGATCCCCACCCCCGGCCCCTGGCTGCCGCGCCTGCGGGAAGGGGTGGGCTTCCTGGCCGCCGCGAGCACGTTCTGGATGCTCTACGCCCTCTCCGGCCAGGTCCGCCCGGAGGGGCTCGCCGGCATCGAGCTGGCGCTGCTGGGACTCTCGCTCTTCGCCTGGCTGCGGGCGCGGGAGGGCGTCGGCAGGACGCTCAGGCTCGCTCTGGTCCTCGGGCTCGCCGCCTGCGGCGCCGCGGCCCTCTGGATGGCGGACCTGAACCGCATGGCGGAACGCCCCGCCCTCTTCATTCCATCAGTCCTCTCCTCAGACCCCGGGCTCCCGCCGGACGCGCTGGAGCCCACTCCCAACGGTTGATCCAACCAAGCATCAGGAGGTTGACATGCACGGCAAGATGATCCGCACCACGCTCCTCGGACTGGCGGCCCTTTCGCTGGCCGCCCTGCCCGCCCTCGCCGCCGGCGCGGTGGGCGAGACCGCCCCTGCCTTCAAGCTCAAGGGAGTGGACGGCAAGACCTACTCGCTCGCCGACTTCAAGGGCAAGACGGTGGTGCTCGAGTGGGTGAACCCCAACTGCCCGTATTCGGACCGCCACGCCAAGGAGAAGACGATGTCGGAGCTCCACAAGCAGTATGGCGACGTCGTCTGGCTCGGGATCAACAGCACCAGCACCGGACACGCTGACTTCCTGAAGCCGGCCGAGCACCTGGCCTGGAACCAGAAGAACGGCGTCAACTACCCCGTTCTGTACGACGAGACGGGCACCGTCGGCCACGCCTACGAAGCCAAGACCACGCCGCACATGTTCATCGTCGCCAAGAACGGCAAGATCGCCTACAACGGCGCGATCGACGACGACTCCTACGGCCGCAAGGCCAGGGCGGAGCGCGTGAACTACGTCGGCGGCGGCCTCACGGCCGAAAAGGCCGGCAAGAGCCCCGACCCGGCCGCGACCAAGCCGTACGGTTGCGGCGTCAAGTACTAGAACAAAAGGATAGGCGGAAGGCCCGTCTCGTGACGCCTTCCGCCTTCCTGTTTGTTGACCCGTTCCGCCTTCCTGATCTAAAATTCGTAGGCAACCGAAAATATTGTCAGTTGAACTGCGATCTCAGGATGGGAGGGCATGAATGCCAAGTCAAGACGAGATCATGCTGCGAATCGTTGAGCTGGTGCGGACGGGTGCGGGCGGCTCGTTGACGTCCGACGCCGAAGCCGCCCTCCGCACGCGCTACTACGGATGGATCATCGAGATAAAGAAAGGCAACTCCACTTCCCCTCAGGACATCTGGGATACGGCCGACGGCAAGGACATTCAGGGGAAGTTCGAGGAGATCGGCCGGGCTCTCGCCGAGAACAAGCAGGGCAAGTACCAGTTCGGCGGAGACGACTGCATCGAAGCTTGCCGCAGCGTGGAATCGAAGTCTCTCTGCCCCCACTGTCCGGATGATCCGACGGGCTAGGCTCCGCCGCCGCGCCTCGAGGTCAGCGATTTCTTGAAAAGCGAGATCTGGGAACGTCTGCTCCTGGCCCTCGTCGCCTGCAAGCTGTGCGTCGCGTTGCTCGGCGTGGTCTGGGGGGCTCCGTTCCCCACCAGCCTCGCCGAGGACACCATCCTCCCCCGCCTGCTGCTGATCCTGCCGCTGTGCGCCTATGCGCTCGGCGGCGTCCTCCTGCGCACCGGCGGAACGGCGGACCGGCGCGCGGCCCTCCTCGGCCTCGTCTTCCTCCTGCTGGCGACCCCGTTCTCCAACCGGCCCCTCCTGCGGCTGGTCGCACTGGACCGATATGGCCTCGGCCTGCCCGCCCTGCTGCTGAGCAGCCTGCACCTCGACGCTTTCCTGCCCTATTTCTTCTGGCGGTTCGTGGGCGAGTTCCCCACGCCGCCGCTGGCGTTCCGGACGCGGCGCATCCTCACCGCGGGAACGCGGGTCTCGCTGGCGGCCGGCGCCGCCCTGTTCATCGTGGAAGGCGGCCGGCTGGTCCTCAATCTGGCCCAGCGCTGGAACCGGCCGGGCATCTCGTTGAGCGACCTGGCGCCCGAGAAGCCGAGCTACGGCTACTACAGCGTCGTGCTGACCCTGTCGGTCCTCGCCCTGGCCTTCCTCCTGGCGCGCATCCCGTCGATCCCCCAGATCGAAGCCCGCCGGGCGCGCCTGTTCGTGGCCGGCCTCGCGGGCATGGCGCCGCTGCTGCTGTTCATCCTGGCCGACGCGGCGGCGCAGTTGTTCGGGAGATCGGTGGACCTGCCGTATCCTGTTTATCTCGTCCTGTTCCTCCTGTTCTGCTCCGTGCCCTTCACCGCCGGCTACGCCGTGGTCGTCCACCACGCGTTGAACGTCAAGCTCATCGCCCGCAAGGCCTTGCAGTACGCCCTCGCCCGCTACTCGGCGATCGGCCTCGCCGTGGTGCCGGCGGCGGCGCTCCTGGCCTACCTCTACCAGAACCGCACGCGGTCCCTGCAGACGATCTTCTCGGGCCCCCACCTGACGCTGCTCGCCTCGTCCGCCCTGGTCGGCATGGCGGCGCTGCGCTACCGCAGGTCGCTCCTCGACTCGATCGACCGCCACTTCTTCCGCGAGCAGTACGACGCCCGCCAGACGCTGACGCTGCTGGTCGAGCGCATCCGCGCCACGCACGGCGTGGCGGACCTCGCGAACCTGCTCTGCCGCGAGGTCGACCTCGCCCTCCACCCGGAGAACGTGTCGCTGATGGCCTTCGATCCGCGCTCGGGTCTGCTGGCGGACCCGAGAGCCCGCGGCCGGCGGCTCGACGCCTCCTCGTCGCTGGCGGCCCTGATCGCGAGCGCCAGCGAGCCGCTGCCGATCGAGGTCGAGGACGCCCGCTCGCCCCTCGCCCGCCTGCCGGAGAGCGAGCGGTACTGGCTGGTGGACAGCGGCTTCCGTCTGCTGGCGCCGATCCTGGCGCGGGACGGCTCGCTGCTCGGCCTGATCGGTCTGGGCGAGAAGAAGAGCGGCCTGCCGTTCTTCCGCGAGGACCGGCAGCTCCTGCGGGCCATCGCCAGCAGCGCCGCCTGGGTGCTGGAGCTGGAGCTCGGGCGCACCATGGGGTCCTCGCAGAAGAGCTGGCAGGAGGCGACGAAAGGCGAGCCCTCGCCGTCGTTCGCCGATCCGTCGTCGGCGGCGGCGGACCTCGCCCGCGAGTGCCCCAACTGCGGCCGGCTGTTCCCTTCCTATACCGTGTTCTGCAACTCGTGCAGCCGGCGCCTCGAGCCGTCCCACGTGCCCTACCTGCTGCCCGGCAAGTTCCGCTTCGAGCGGCGGATCGGCACGGGCGGCATGGGCGTCGTCTACCGCGGCACCGACCTGGGGCTGGTGCGGCCGGTGGCGGTCAAGACCCTGCGGCGCGTCTCGCCCGAGGACGCCATGCGGCTGCGGCGCGAGGCCCGCACGGCGGCGACCGTCTCGCACCGCCACCTGGCCCCGATCTACGGCATGGAGACCTGGCAGGGCACGCCGATGCTCGTGATGGAGCTGCTCGAGGGCGGCACGCTCGCCCAGCGGATCGAGAAAGGGCGGCTCGAAGCCGCCGAAACGGTGGCCCTGGGGATCGCCATGGCCGACGCCCTGGAGCACCTCCACGCCTCGGACATCCTCCACCGCGACATCAAGCCGAGCAACATCGGCTACGCCCGGGACGGCCTCCCCAAGCTGATGGACTTCGGCATCGCCCGCGTCATGTTCGACCTGCGCCGCGACGTCGAGGTGCCCTCGCCCACCGACCTGGACGACGACTCCGTCCTGCTGCCGCCGACCTCGGTCTGGAATCGCACGGCCACCTCCCTGACCGTCTCGAAACAGCTCGTGGGAACCCTTTCCTACCTGTCGCCCGAGGCCTTGAACGGCGAGCCGGCCGATACCTCCTTCGATCTCTGGAGCCTGGCGATCGTCCTCTACGAGTGCCTGATCGGCCGCAAGATCTTCACCGGCGGCGACATGCAGCAGCTCATGAACCGTATCCGCCACGGCCGCGTCCCCGACTTCGCCCAGACCTGCCCCGAGCACGAGGAACGGCTCGGAGAGCTCTTCCGCTCGGCCCTCCACAAGACGATCACGCGCCGGCCGGCGAGCGCCCGCGAGCTCAAGGAGCGGCTCATGGCGGTGCGCCTGTGACGGATTCATGCGAATCGATCAGGTTTGTTGCTTATCGGAAGCTTGACGGGCTTTAGGTACAGCACTACAATAATCTCTATTGCAACATTGTTACTCTGTGGTTGTTTCATGTGATCGGTCGGTGCCCCGTCCTCGGTGTGACGGCGGTCCATTTACCGGGCGTTCTTTGGCCCACAGGAGAGAAACACCATGGCCTACACTCAAGAGGGAATCATGGCCCAGATCTGGATCGCGTTCGGGCAGGGAGCCGGACCGATCCGGGTGTCGCAGGATGCGGCGATGGAGCTGCGCCGCTGGTACTTCGATGCCATTACTCCCCAGGTCATCAGCGTCAGATGGGCAACCGACGCGGTCCAGGTGCTCGACCGGATCCGCGCCATCGGCACCCTTGCCGCCCTGAAGGCCACGACCTCCGGCGCGACGGCGATCTCCACCATGGAGGTCTACGACTCGGCGGCCGCGGTGCAGCTCACTTCCGACACCGACCTGTGCCCGCCGAAGCCGCCCCTTCCCAGTTGACCGGCCGCGCGGTCGTCGCGTGCTGAGACTTTCGCTATCACGTTTCGTCCCGGCGCTGGCTGCCTTCAAGCTGGCGCTGGGGCTCATCGCATTCGGGCTGACGTACGGCAGCCCCGACAGCCGGGACCCCTACTATCCCTACATCTTCTACGGCCTGTTCGCCGTGGCGTTCGGCGCGACGGCGGCGCCGCTGCTCCTCGGCGGCCGGGAGGACCGGCGGGCCGTGGCGCTCGGCGGCTTCTTCCTGGTCATCGCCACGGCCTTCGCCAACAAGCCGCTGAGGCTCCTCACCGCGGCAGAGCCGGGAATCAGCGTCTTCTCCCTGGCCAACGCCCTGGAGCTGGACGCGTTCATGGCCTGCTTCCTGTGGGTGTTCGTGCGCGAGTTTCCCCACCCTCCCGTGTCCCTGCCCACCCGGCGGCGGTTCCAACTCGCGGTCCGCGTGAGCGCGGCGGCCGGCCTTCTGCTCTTCTTTTCCAACCTGCTGGAGTTCGTGGCCGAGCATGCCGCGGGCGGCGGCTGGGCCGTGCTCGCCAAGCTCGCGCCCCAGCGAGGGGAGGGGATCTACTACGGCGTGGCGCTGGCCCTCACCGGCGCGGCCTTCCCGTTCCTGCTGTGGAAAGCCCGCTTCATGGAGCGCGAGGAGCAGCGCCGGGCCCGCCTGTTCCTGCAACTGATCGCCCTCACCCTGGCGCCGATGCTGGCCGAGGTCCTGCTCGAGATGTTCGCGTTCGGCTACCGGGATTACACCCTCGCCCACCGGCCGCTCAAGGTGGCCATCACCACCGCCGTCCTGCTGCCGGGGCTGACCCTGCCGTTCACGGTGCCTTACGCCGTCCTCGTCCACCGCGTGCTCAGCGTCCACCTGATCGCCCGGCGGGCCCTGCAGTACACCCTGGCCCGCTACACCGTGCTCACCCTGGTGGCGGTGCCCGCGACCTCGCTCATCATCTATGGCTACGCTCACAGCGCCGAGCCCCTGAACGACCTCGTCGCCGGCAGACGGGTATGGCTCCTGCTCTCGGTCCTCCTGATCGGAGGGGCGGCGTGGCAGTACCGCAAGCTCCTGCTCGACGCCATCGACCGCCGCTTCTTCCGCGAGCAATACGACGCGCGGCAGATCCTCACCCTGCTCGTCGAGCGGATCCGCTCCATCCAGGAGATCCCCAGCCTGGCCAATCTGGTCTCGCGGGAGATCGACCTCGCCCTCCACCTGGAGGGGATTGCCATGCTGGCCCTCGACCCCCGCTCGGGGATGCTCACCGATCCCCGGAGCCGGGCGCGCAAGCTGGACGCCTCCTCGCAGCTCGCGCTCGCCGTCTCCAATGCCAGCGCCCCCGTGGAGGTCGACTTCGAGAACCCCCACTCCCCCCTGCTCAAGCTGCCGGAGAAGGAGCGCCACTGGCTCGTCGACGGCGGCTTCCGGCTGATCGTGCCGATCCTGGCGCGGGACGGCTCGCTGCTGGGCCTGCTGGGGCTCGGCGAGAAGAAGAGCCGCCTGCCCTTCCTGCGCGAAGACCGGCAGCTCCTCCACGCCATCGCCAGCAGCGCCGCCTGGGTGCTCGAGCTGGAAATCGAGCGGACCTTGACGCCGTTGGCGCGCGAGCCGCGGGAGGAGGACGATCCCACGCCGTCGATCCTGCCGCCGTCCCCGGCCGCCGACTACGCCCGCGAGTGCCCGAAGTGCGGCGCCCTCCACCCCTCCTACACCGTCTTCTGCAGCACCTGCAGCAAGCGCCTGGAGACCTCGCGCGTCCCCTACGTGCTGCCCGGCAAGTTCCGGTTCGAGCAGCGGATCGGCGCCGGCGGCATGGGCGTCGTCTACAGCGGCGCCGACCTGGCGCTCGGCCGGCACGTGGCCATCAAGACCCTGCGGCAGGTCTCGCCGGAAGACGCCATGCGGCTGCGGCGCGAAGCGCGGACGGCGGCGGCGGTCTCCCACCCCCACCTGGCCCCGATCTACGGCATGGAGACCTGGCGGGGGACGCCGCTGCTGGTGCTGGAGCTGCTGGAGGGCGGCACGCTCGCCCAGCGGATCGTCCGCGGTCCCCTGGATCCCCGCGAGACCGTGGAGATCGGCATCGCCATGGCCGGCGCCCTGAGCCAGCTCCATGCCGCGGAGATCCTCCATCGCGACATCAAGCCGAGCAACATCGGCTATACCCGGGACGGCGTCCCCAAGCTGATGGATTTCGGCATCGCCCGCGTCATGTTCGAGCTCCGCGACGAGGACGAGCTCGCGGAGCTGGAAGACGAGGGCGAGGAGGATGGGGACATCCCCTCCGTCGCGGTGTGGATCGACGACGACGCAACGGACCGGCCTCCCCGCCGCCGCTTTGTCGGCACCCTCTCCTACCTATCTCCCGAGGCCCTCAAGGGCAGACAGGCGGATTCGACCTTCGATCTCTGGAGCCTGGCGGTGGTGCTCTACGAGTGCCTGCTGGGCCGCAAGGTCTTCCTGGGCAGCGACCAGCAGGTCGTGGAGCGCATCCAGTCGGGCCGGGTGCCGGACTTCTCCCAGGTCTGCCCGGAGCACCCGACGGTCTTCGGGGAGCTCTTCCGTTCGGCCCTCCACCGCTCGCCGGCCCTCCGGCCCACCACGGCCCAGGAGCTGCGGCGCCGGCTGGAGGCGGTGCGGGCCGGGCTTCAGTAGGGCCCGCCCATCTCCATGATCGTCGGCTTCGTCTTGGTGGCGATCCCGAGGCCGTCGCCCAGGGGGAGCACGACGGCCTGGAGCTGGGGGTGCATCATCAGGTAGCCGTTGAAGGCCCGCAGGGCGTCGGCGTTGGCGTCGTCCTCGTCGGGCGGCGCCGCCACGCTGCCGCCCCACAAGAGGTTGTCGCAGACCACCATCCCGCCGACCCGCAGCTTGGGGATCACCTGGTCCAGGTAGCGCCGGTAGTCCGTCTTCACGGCGTCGAGGTAGACGAGGTCGAAAGGCCCGGAGAGGCGGTGGAGGACGTCGAGGGCCGGGCCCTCGATCAGCTCCACCCGGTCGGCGACGCCGGCCCGCTCCAGGTACCGGCGGGCCATCGCCAGCCGCTCGGGGTCGGTGTCGATCGAGACCACCCGGGCCTCGGGCGCGCCGCGGGCGAGGCAGAGGGTGCCGTAGCCGATGGCGGTGCCGATCTCGAGGATCAGGCGGGCGCCGGCCGAACGGGCCAGGATGGAGAGGAGGCGCCCCACCTCCGGATCGGAGACCGGCACGTCCTCCCTCGCCGCCTGCTCTTCCATCTCCCGCAGGAGCGGGTCGCGGGGCGGCAGGAGGCGCTCCAGATACGCCTCCTGCTCGGGCCGGAGGATCGGCGAATCCGACCGCTTCATGACCCCTGGCGCGGCATCCAGGCGATGTTGTCCAGGGAGACGGAACGCTTCCGCGCGGTGGGAACCGTCGGCTCGAGCAGGAAGTTCGAGCTCAGAAGGACCCGGCAGAAGCCGTTCGCGGGGGGCGCCTCCATCGACAGCTCGACCTCGTGGATGCCCGGGCCGGAGAGGTTCGTCTCCGTGCCGCCGCAGTTGCCGACCACCAGCACGGAGGGCGCGCTGGCGCCCGGGTCGAGGACCAGCTTGGCGTCCGGGCCGTTCGTGGGCGGGATCTGGATGACCATCCACAGGGTCCCCGGCTCCTTCTGGTCGACCAGCCGGATCGCCGACCGCTTGGCCATCCAGCGCCGCGCCAGCACCTGGCGGTCGCTGCCGGGCTCGACCGGCAGCCAGGCGGCCGAGAAGGCGAACCGCGTGCCGGGGGCCGGGGGCGGCACCTCGATCTCCGCGGCATCGTACTCGTTGCGCCCCTTCGGCTCGCCGAGGCCGTCGAGGGCCCAGCGCCGGCCCTCCTTGTTGTAGAGGCCGAGGGTCACCTGGTATTTGCCCGCCGGCAGCGCCGGCGCCAGGGCCGACTGGTAGAGCTTGAGGTCGTAGGAGACCGGCACGCCTTCGCGCCACCGCTGCGGGAAGGGGTGGTCGAAGGTGCGCACCACCTTGCGCTGGCCGTCGAGCAGGTGGACGAAGACGGTCGGCGCATCGCCCTCCAGGGCCACGGTGGGGGTCCAGGTGAGGCGCGCCGTCCGGACCTGCGAGAACGGCAGGCGCACCAGGCGGGGCTCGACCTCCACTCCCGCCACGGGAGTCTGCTTGCCGCCGCAGCCGGCGGCCAGTGAGATGGCAATAAGCGCGATCGGCAGAACCTTTGTCATTTTCATGGGTAACGGGACGCTAGCGGTCGGAAGGATCGCTGTCAAGGCCGATACGTGGCGGAGCAGTCCGGCCCTTCCCAGACGGTGACCTCGAGGAGAGGCGCGGCCGGCAGCCGGGCCGCCAGGCCGTCGAAGAACCAGGCGGCGATCCGCTCGGTCGTCGGGCTCACGCCGTCGAACGGCGGCACGGCGTTGATGTCGCGGTGGTCGAGCCGGGCCGCCAGCTCCCGCAGGGCGGTGCGCACCTCGACGAAATCGAAGGCCATGCCCTCGCCGTCCAGCTCGGCGGCGGCCAGCGCCGCCTCGACCCGCCATGAGTGGCCGTGGCTCGGCTCGGGCGCCCCCTTGTAGGAGGTCAGGTGATGGGCCGCCTCGAAGCCGGCGGTCACCCGCAGCAGGTAGGGCACGGCTCACCTCCCCCCGAGGAGCTGCTGCACGTGGGCCACCACCATCTCCAGGGCCACCCGGTTCTCCCCGCCCTCGGGGATGATGATGTCGGCGTAGCGCTTCGAGGGCTCGACGAACTCCAGGTGCATGGGCCGGACGGTCTCCAGGTACTGCCGCAGCACGTCCTCGACCGTACGCCCCCGCTCCGCCATGTCGCGGCCGAGGCGGCGGATCAGCCGCAGGTCGGCGTCGGTGTCGACGTAGATCTTGAAATCCAGGAGATCGCGCAGGTTGGGCTCGACGAAGATCAGGATGCCTTCGAGGAGGATGACCGGCTGGGGCTCCACCCGCTTGGTGCGCGCCGTGCGGCGGTGGCGCACGAAGTCGTAGATCGGCACCTCGACGGCATGGCCGGCCTTGAGGGCGGCGACGTGCGCCACCAGCAGCTCGTTGTCGATGGCCGACGGATGATCGAAGTTGTGGTGCAGCAGCTCGGCCTCGTTGCGCCAGTCGACGTCGCAGTAGTAGCTGTCCTGCTCGATGAGGGTGATGCGCTCCGCCCCCACGGATTCCACGATGGTGCGGGCCACCGTGGTCTTGCCCGACCCGGTGCCGCCCGCGACTCCCAGGACGCAGGGTTTGATCCGCAACGCCGAGAGGAGAGGGTCGAGCAGTGGCGCGGTATCTACGATCATAGAGAGGCTCCGTTCAGCCGAGGACGCATTGAGGGTGGGATTCTATCCGGCCCGGGGTCATCTCTGGCAGCCGGGGCAGTAGAACGTGCTCCGGTTGGCCTGGACGATCCTCCGCACGGGCCGCCCGCACGTCCGGCAGGGCTCGCCCGCGCGGTCGTACACCGACAGCGAGACCTGGAAGTAGCCGCTCCTGCCCTCGCCGTCCGCGAAGTCGTTGAGGGTCGTCCCGCCCTCCGCGATGGCCTGCCGGAGCACCGCCATCGCCGAGTCCGCCACCCGCTGCCAGCGCACCCGGGAGATCCGCGACACCGGCCGCGCCGGGTGGACCCCCGCCCGGTGCAGGGTCTCGGAGGCGTAGATGTTGCCAACCCCCACGACCACCCCGGCGTCCATCAGGAAGGACTTGACCGGCCCCCGCCGCCCCGCCGCCGCGCGGACCAGGACCTCGCCGGAGAACCCCGGCTCCAGGGGCTCGACGCCGAGATGGGCGAAATGAGGGTCCGCCTCGAGCTCCGCCGTGGGGACCGCGAAGACCAGCCCGAACCGCCGCGGGTCGCGCAGCCGCAGCCGCCGGCCGGAGCGCAGGTGGAAGGCGACGTGCTCGTGAGGCTCCAGGGGAGCGTCCCCCGGCGCCAGCGTCAGCCGGCCGCTCATCCCCAGATGCACCACCAGGGTATGGCCTCCCTTCGGGCCGCCTTCGAGATCGATCAGCAGGTACTTCGACCGGCGCCGCAGGCCGATGACCTGCCGCCCCTGGGTGGCGCGGCGCAGCCGCGCCGTGTCGATCGGCTCGCGCATCGCCGGATTCCGCACCTCGGCACGCTCGATGCGGTCGCCCACCAGATGGGGTTCCAGGCTGCGGCGCAGGACTTCGACTTCGGGAAGCTCGGGCATGGCGGGGGATTGTAACCTCACCTCTTGACAGGTTTCGACGACTAGCGTAAAAAGAGCGTAACATGATTCGCCAAGCCACTCTCCCGCTCCTCTTCGTCCTCTCCCCGGCCCTGCATCCCGATCCCGGAGCGGCGCTCGAGCGCAGGCTCCACAAGGCGGCCCTGCGCCGGGAGCCGATCTCCCTCGGCACCGCGGCCGCGCCCTACGAGCCGGCGGCGGGACGGCGGGAGGAAAGCCCGCTGCGCGTCCTTCTGCGGGAGGAAGGGCTCGAGATCTCGATCACCACGGCCACGCCGCGAATCCTGCGCGAGCTCGACCTGCTGGTGGATCTGGACCGGCGGCACTCGGTGGCGGTGCGGATGGTGATGCCGGAAGCGGGCGATCCGGCGCCCCGGCTGCGCGCCGTGAGCGAGCTGGCCGCCGAGGGGATCGCGGCCAGCGTGCTCATCCCTGCTGGTTTCGTTCCCACGGCCGGCGGCGAAGAGGCGCTCCGGCTCCTGCTCGAAGGAGCCGCGGAGGCGGGAGCCTGGGACGTGGAGATCGACGCCGGATCCGCGCGGAGGGCCGAGAGGGCTGCTCTCTCCGACACCTTCCGGCGCCTGCGGCTGGAGCACGGGTTTCCGCGAGGGATGGCCGGGCGAGGATGATGTACGGGCGAGGATAAAATCCGGACGGGGTTGAGTCTCATCCCTGAGCTTCGTCCGCGATCTTCATCGCCTCCTCCCGGCACCTTTCGATCACCGTCCTCAGAAGCCAGCGGCCCGGGTTCTGCCGGTCCCAGCGCTTGCTGACCAGAATGCCGCAGGTCTCCTCCAGGATCAGGCGCGCCTGCGCCTCGGAGATCCCATAGGCAGAGAAGATCTCTTCCAGGACAGGCCGGAGGCGAGCGAGCAGCTCGAAGCTGGATTCTTCCATGGAGCCGAAACAGCATACCCCTTCTACAAAACATGGTTCCCTGCGGGGGTGAAAAGGGGACAAGGCGGCCTTGGAATCACCAAGGACGACAAAGACTGCAAGGACGACAAGGACTGCAAAAAGGCTTTCCGCCTCCTTGCTGTCCCTGCAGTCCCTGCAGTCCTTGCAGTCTTTTTTAAGCCCGCCGCCCAGCCTGGCTCAGCCGCGCCACCAGCCGCGCCAGGGCCACGTCGGCCTCGCCGCTCTCGCCCTTGAGCTGCAGCTCGGTGTCGAGGAGATCGGCGGGGAGCCGCGCCAGCAGCGGCTCGGGCATGCGGCAAGCCGCGAGATAGGCGCGGTGGAGCCGGAAGGGGTGGAGGCCCGCTAGCGGGTTCTTGCCGCCGGTGGGGATCTCCGATTGGAGGGCCGGGGCATGGCTGTTCTTGAAACGGCCGTAGTTGCCTTCGTTGGCGGGCACGCGGGCCACCCGCATCATGCCGCGCACGGCCACGAGCTGGCGGCAGAAGGAGGAGAGCAGGGAGAAAAAGGTGAGCCGTGCCGCCAGCGGGTCGTCGGCCGAGGTCAGCAGCCGCCGGAGGCGGTCGAGCGCCTCGCCGCCGCGGCCGGCCGCGATGGCGTCGAGGAGCTGCCAGACGTCCTCCTCGCCGCGGTCCTCCACCGCCTGCTCCACGAGCTTGCGGTCGATGCGACCGTCGGCCAGATTGGCGAGCTTGCGGTACTCCCCGGCGAGGCGGGCCGTGGAATCGGCGTCGACGCCGCCCGTTCCGCGCCCCCGGTTGTCGTTCTCCTGCCGCAAGGTGCGGCGGGCCAGCTCCGCCAGGGCATCCGGAGTGATGCCGGCGCCCGTCTGCCGCTCGAGCTCCTGGGCCAGGAGCTCGAGCCCCTGCCAGCTCCCCCGCTCGGACTCGACCCGGCCCATGCCCAGCACGGCGCCGCGCTCCTCCAGCAGACGGATGATCGGATGGTCGGCGGCCACGGCGCTCTCGGCCAGCACCAGCGTGTGCCCCGGAGGCAGGCCGCCGCGGACGATCTCCGAAAGATCCGACAGATCGCTGTCCCCCGTGCCCTGGAGCCCTTCCCGGCGGGCCGCCTCGAGCAGCCCGGTGAGGCCGGCGCGCAGCTCCTCCACCTGCTTCTTGGAGCGCGCGCGGCCGCCGCCCCCCCGGCGGGCCTTCCCGCCCTCGAGCACCCAGGCCGGCAGCTCGCCCAGCACGCGCTCGGGCTCGCCGGCCTGAGGATCGATGTCGAAGAGGTGAAGCGCCTGGAGCAGGCGCGAGGCCGCCTGCCGCTCGCGCGCCGAGAGGGACCGGTCCGCGGACCCCGCGGACCCCGCGGACAAGGGCACGGCCTCGGCCGCGTCGTCGATCAGCTCGCCGGCGGCGCTGCGGTCCGCCAGGAGGGCGGAGTCCGTAGCCAGCACCACCTTGCCAGCCGCGAACAGGGAGTAGGTGCGGAGGTCCTGGAGGATCGGCGAGAGCGAGGCCGGGCGCCGGTGCACCTCGACGGCCGCGGGAGGCAGGCCGGCGGCGCGCGCCAAGCCTTCCGCGATCCGCTGGGCAGCCGGCTCGGCGAGCACGAGGTCGCCGTGGACCAGGCAGACCTGGGCAGGCTGGCCGTTCTGGGTCAGCCGGGCGAGGAAAATCTCTACAGGGTTGGCCATTCTCGAGGAAACACGAAGGCGAGGAGGCCTGACCGGCGCTCCCCGCCTCCGAAAACCGATGACCTGCGGGTTATGAAGCCTCGACCTCGAGGAGCCCCTTCTCGGCGAGCTCCTGGCAGTCGATGCAGAAGCGAGCCCATGGCACCGCCTCGAGCCGAAGGACGTTGATGTTCTGGCCGCAGTTGGCGCACCGGCCGTAACCGCCGTCGTCCATCCGCCGCAGAGCGTTCTCGATCTGAAGCAGCGTCGACCTCTCAACGTCCGACAAAGAGAACATCAGCTCCCGGTTGTAGGCATTGTTGGCGCGGTCCACGATGTCTTCCGTTCCATCGTCCGCCGATTCCTGCCCGGCCCGGAGGTCCTGCTTGTACATGTCGAGGATCTCGGTCCGCTGGATCTCCAGTTTCTGGCGAAGGGCCTGAAACTGATCCTGGGGCACCTCGGCCGCCTGGGCCTTCTCTGTTCTGGCCACGCTTGCTTCTCCTTTTGACAGGCGCTCTGAAAAGTTCCCCATGATACAGCAGGCTTCACGGGGGCTCGCGATGATAGCTCATTCCGGCTTCAATCGAGAGCGCGCGGTAGAGCTGCTCATACAGCACGACACGTGCCAGCTCGTGAGAGAGGGTGAGGGGGCCGAGGGAGAGAACCGTCCGGGCGGCGTCCAGCACGGGACGATCGAGGCCGAGGTCGGATCCGATCAGGAAGGCGATGGGGTGGGGCCACTCCTTCTTGAGCCGGGCGAGCCGCTCGGCGAGCTGCTCGGAAGTGAGCATGTCGCCCCGGCTGTCGAGGGCGAAGCTCCAGGCGGACGGCGGCAGCGCCGCGAGCAGCGCCTGACCTTCCACCTTCAGGCGCTGCGGGTCGTCCGCCGCGGCCCGGGCGCGCACGGGCACGTCGCGCACCGCCGCCATGCGGGCGATGCGCTTGCGGTAGGAATCGCAGATCTCTTCCCAGTTGGAGCGCTGGTGGCGTCCGGCCCAGAGGACGGCGAGCTCGCGCCCCACCTCAGCCGACCGCGGTCTCGTCCAGATCCTGGTGGGCGCGGCCGACCAGGTAGTCTTCCCACTCGTCGAAGTAGGCGAGCGAGCGCAGGTCGCGCATCCGGTCGAGGAACACGACGCCGTTCAGGTGGTCGTACTCGTGCTGGACGATGCGGGCTTCGAATCCCGAGACGACGTAGTCCAGCGGCTGGCCGCCGCGGTCCAGGCCCTGAACCCGCACGCTCGGATGGCGCGGCACGAGGCCCCGCAGGTCGGGGATCGACAGGCACCCCTCCCAGTCGTAGATCACCTCGCGGATCTGGGGGGTGACCATGGGATTGACGACCACGTGCAGCGGGATCTCCGGCGGACCCGCCGCCTGGTAGATGAAGAGCTGGATCTCCTCTCCGACCTGGGGCGCCGCGAGGCCCACGCCGCGCGCCTCGTGCATGGTCTCGATCATGTCGTCGATCAGGCCCTGGACCTCCGGGTCCGCGATGCGGGGTGGAGGGAGCGGCTGCGCGGGGGTGCGCAGAGCGGGATGGCCGAGACGGACGATGGGGCGAGCGGGCATTGAGGGCTCCTTACCCTGCGGATTATAGCGTGAGGGGAGAGAGCGTCCGCAATGATAAGCTCCGGGGCCATGTCGAGAGGAACGGGCAGGTCGCTGCCGAGCCATCGCGGGCGCCGGGTCGCCAAGCGTCTGCTGCTGGCGGGCGCGGCCGTGGGCGTCCCCGTGCTGGCGGCCGCCCTGCTCCGCCGCCGGGCGGAGCCGCCGCCGGCGCCCCAGTGGGGCCGCACCCACCGCTATGCCGGCCGCTGGAGCGAGGTGGTGTTCCAGGAGCTGGGCAGCGGACCGCCCGTCCTGCTGCTGCACTCCTTCGGACCGGGCTACGGCTCCGGGCAGTGGCGGGCCGCGGCGGAGATCCTGGCCGCCAGCCACTGCGTCTACGTCCCCGACCTCCCGGGCTGGGGCCGCACCCGGGGAGGGCCGGGGCTCCAGCAGCCGGACCGCTACCTGAACCTGATCGAGGATTTCCTGGCCGGCGTGGTGAGCGAGAAGGCCGTGGTGGTGGCGGCCGGGCTCTCGGCGGCCTACGCCGCGCAGGCGGCCGTGAACCACCCCAACCGGGTGCGCGCCCTGGCGCTGGTCTCTCCCCTGGGATTGCGGGACGATGCCGCTCGGGACGCGGGCCGCGACTTCCTCTCCACCGTCCTGGGACTGCCGCTCGTCGGCGCTCCCGCCCTCGACCTGCTGACCACCCGCGCGGCCCTCGAGCACCATCTCCGGCGCGAGGTCTACGCGGCGCCCGAGCGGGTGGACGCGGCTCTCCTGGAGCACCATTACCGCGCGAGCCACGCGCCCCAGGCCCGCGCGGCGCTCGCCGCCTACCTCCGGGGCGACCTCTGGCTCGACGTCTCCGGAGAGCTCGCGAGCCTGCGGCCGCCCGTCTGGCTCGCCTGGGGCCGGCAGTCGAAGAATCCGCCGGCAGAGAACGCCGACCTCTGGCTCCGCCACCTCCCGCAGGCCGAGCTCGACGTCTTCGAAGGCGCCGGCGCCCTCCCCCACGCCGAGACCCCGGCCCTCTTCTGCCGGGCGCTGGAGCGGTTCCTGGCGAAGCTGCCGGGCTGAGTCACGAGTAGCTCTGGAGATGGTGGACGGTGTTCCACATCTCCTCGGCGGAGACCGAATCGATCAGGAAACATGTCTGGCGCAGCAGTTCGCCCGTTCTTTCAGTGCTGAACTGTTGGGACATGACGATTCCGGCATGAACGCGGCCATCCGCGTACCAGCTTCGGGCCAATCTCGTGAAGTCCTTATTGTTGTAGGTCAGGATCGTCCAGCCCAGGCTTGCTGCAAAGGAGAGTTGCTCCTCATCAGAGAATCCTCTCGTGCCGGAGCTGGCAGCGCTGGCCGCCTCATAACCGCGCCCTTTGAGCAGCACGGCCAGCCGATCCGTGATGTCTTCGTCCGTATAGAGAAAGATGATGGGACGGCGCGAGCCTTTGGTCATCGCGTGGGTTTGCTGAAACGGATCACTCCGTCCGAACCCAGGACGGCTCCGGTGTCGGCCAGGACTGACTCCAGGGAGTTCGCCTCGATCTCCGCGTCGATTTCCTGCCGGTGATCGAGGTAGTAGCCGACTGCGTCCTCGATGGCAGATGGCGGGATGTGGGGATAGGAGTCGGCGATTTGGCCAAGAGAATCGCCCATTTGAATATATCCCGCGATGATGCTGACTGGGATCCGGCTGTCCTTGATGCGGGCACGCCCACCGCAGACGCCCGCCGTACGGACGATATAGGGATGATCGCTCGATGTCGGGTCCGGATTTCGGGCGGCGGTCTGTCTCATAGGCTCGGCTCCTCAGAACGGAATATAGCATGCCGACCGGTAACTCGGCACCCCTCCCGCGAGCGGACTGGACGACTCCGCTACAATACCCTCTCTTTGCCGCACCCCGTCATGGGGAGCGCGGCGCGCGAGGGTTTTCCTGATGAGCGACAAGCGATTCCCCGACGTCCCGGGTGGATACCCGTTCCCCCAGCTCGAGCAGGAGGTGCTGGCGGAGTGGAAGAGCCGGGGCGTCTTCCAGAAGACCCTGGAGAAGCCGTCTCCCGCAGGGGAGTTCGTCTTCTTCGAGGGCCCTCCCACCGCCAACAACGTGCCCCACGTCGGGCACGTGGTCACCCGCGTGGTGAAGGACGTCTTCCCACGCTTCCGCACCATGCGCGGCTATCACGTGGCCCGCAAGGCGGGGTGGGACACCCACGGCCTGGCCGTCGAGATCGAGGTCGAGAAGCGCCTCGGCTTCTCCGGCAAGCAGCAGATCGAGGCCTTCGGCATCGCCGAGTTCAACCGCGCGTGCCTGGCGAGCGTCGACACCTACGAGAAGCAGTGGCGGGTCATGACCGAGCGCATCGGCTACTGGGTGGACCTCGACCACGCCTACTACACCTACAAGAACGAGTACATCGAGTCCGTCTGGTGGGCCCTCGCGGAGCTCGCGGCCCGCGGCCTGCTCAACGAGGGCTACAAGATCCAGCCCTACTGCGCCCGCTGCGGCACCACCCTCTCCAGCCATGAGGTCGCCCAGAACTACAAGGACGCCGACGACCCGTCGATCTGGACCCTGTTCCACGCCCGGCCGGGCCAGCCCGTCCAGACCACGACCGAGGGCGAGGTCTGGGAGGTGCCCGAAAACCTCTACATGGTCGCCTGGACCACGACGCCCTGGACGACCCTCGCCAACGTCGGCCTCGCCGTTCACCCCGACCTCCTCTACAAGGTGGTCGAGAATCCCGCGAAGCCCGGGGACCTCATCCTGCTCGGCGAGGACCTCGGCACCGCCGTGCCCGTGGTCGTCGAGGCGGACGGCAAGCGCCATCCGATCGACCTGCGGGAAGCGCCGGCCCTCGCCCAGTTCCGCGGACGGGACCTCGAAGGGCTCCTCTACGACCGGCTCTACACCTTCTTCGAGCCTGACGTGCCGGGCAAGGTGGTGCTGGGCGACTACGTGACGGCCACGGACGGCACCGGGCTCGTCCACACGGCGCCGCCGTTCGGCGAGGACGACTACCAGACGGGCAGCCGCTACGGCCTGCCGATGATCCTTTCGGTCGACGGCGAGGGGAGGCTCGTCCCCGGCGCCGGCCCGTTCGCCGGCCTGTGGTTCAAGGACGCGGACCCCAAGATCATCCAGGACCTGAAGAGCCGCGGCCTGATGCTCCACAACGACCGCTACCGCCACAGCTATCCGTTCTGCTGGCGGTGCGACCGGCCGCTCCTCTACTACGCCACCACGAGCTGGTTCATCCGCACGACGGCGAAGAAGGACGAGCTGGTCGCGAAGAACAGGACGATCGGCTGGCATCCGGAGCACATCGGCGAGGGGCGGTTCGGCAACTGGCTGGAGAACGTGGTGGACTGGGCGCTGTCGCGCCGCCGCTACTGGGGGACCCCGTTGCCCGTCTGGCGCTGCAAGGAGTGCGACCACCAGCAGGTCATCGGCTCCTACGAGCAGCTCTTCGCGGCGTCCGGCCGGGAAAAGCCGGCGAACCTCTACGACCCGGAGCAGTTCAATCCGCACCGGCCCTACGTCGACGAGATCACCTGGCCCTGCACCGAGTGCAGCCAGGGGACGATGCGGCGCGTCGAGGAGGTCATCGACGCCTGGTTCGACTCGGGCGCCATGCCCTTCGCCCAGCACCACTACCCGTTCGAGAACCGGGAGCTGATCGACGGCCGGATCCAGTACCCGGCCGACCTCATCTCCGAGGCGGTCGATCAGACCCGCGGCTGGTTCTACACCCTGCACGCCCTGGGCGTGCTGCTCTTCGACTCGGTGGCCTACAAGACCTGCATCGTGCTCGGCCACGTCAACGACGAGCAGGGGCGGAAGATGTCGAAGCGCCTGGGCAACGTGGTCGAGCCCATGGCCGTCATCCAGGAGACCGGGGCGGACGCCCTGCGCTGGTATTTCTGCATCAACAACCCCGAGGTGCCGTCCCGCTTCTCGGCCCGGCTGGTGCGCGAGGCGGCGCAGGGATTCCTGCTGCCGCTGTGGAACGCCCTGTCGTTCTTCACCATCTACGCCAACCTCGACGGCTGGCGTCCGGGCTCAGGCGGCGCGGTGCCGCCGTTCGACGCCCGGCCGGCCCTCGACCGCTGGGTGCTCCTCCGCCTCGGGCGGCTGACCGCCGAGACCACGGAGCGGCTCGACGGCTACGACCTGACCGCCGCGGCGCGGGGGATCGAAGAGTTCCTCGACGACCTGACGAACTGGTACATCCGCCGCAGCCGCAACCGCTTCTGGGCTCCCGACGGTGCGGAAGAGGGGGCTGCCGACAAGGCGAGCGCCTACGAGGCCCTCTACGAGGTGCTCACCACCCTCGCCCGGCTCATCGCGCCGTTCACGCCCTTCGTGGCCGAGGTCCTGCACGGCCACCTGGCGCGCAGCCAGCGGCCGGATGCCTTGGAGAGCGTCCACCTGGAGACGTGGCCGGAACCGGCCGCGGGTCGGGCGGACGAGGCTCTGGAGAAGGGAATGACCGCCGTGCAGCGCATCGTGCGGCTGGGGCACGCGGCGCGCAACGTCCATTCGCTCAAGACCCGGCAGCCGCTCGGGGCGGTCACCCTGGTCACGGCGGATGAATCGCTGCGCGGCCTGGTGGCACCGTACGAGGACCTGCTGAAGGACGAGCTGAACGTCAAGGCGATCCGCTGGGCCGCGGACCGGTCGGTGTACGTCCACCACGAGATCCGGCCGATCTTCCCCAAGACCGGGCCGCGCTTCGGCAAGAGGATGCCGGAGGTCAAGAAGGCGCTCGAAGGGGCCGACGGCGACGAGCTGGCCGCCACGCTCGAGCGGGCGGGAAAGATCGCCATCCAGCTCTCGGACGGCCCCGCCGACCTCTCGGCCGACGAGGTCGAGGTGCGGCTCGTCGAGCGCGAGGGCACGGCCACCCAGGGGGACCGCGAGCTGCTGGTGGCCCTGGAGACGGTCCTCACGCCGGAGCTGGAGGCCGAGGGGCTGGCCCGCGAGTTCGTCCACTGGGTGCAGCAGGCCCGCAAGAAGCAGGACCTCGACTACGCCGACCGGATCAAGGTCACCTATGAGGCCGCCGAGGAGATGAAGTCCGCGGTGGACGCCCACCTCGCCTGGATCCAGGGGGAAACCCTGGCCGTCGAGATCGTCGGCGCCGCCGCATCCGCGGGCGAGCCGTCCATCAGCATCGAAAGAGTCTAACGGGGGAGAGAATGGCAGGAATCTTCAAAGCTTATGACATCCGGGGGCTCGTCCCCACGCAGCTCAACGAGGAGATCGCACGCAAGATCGGCATTGCCTTCCAGTTCGTCCTCGACGAGGAGGACCGCGCGAATGGCAACGCCGTCGTGGTCAGCCGCGACATGCGCTCGCACAGCCCGGGGCTCGAGAAGGCGCTGATCGACGGCCTGACGGCGGGCGGGCTCGACGTGATCGAGATCGGCCTCTCGACGACGCCGATGAACTACTTCGCCATCAGCCACCTGAAGTCGGCCGGCGGCGTGCAGGTCACCGCCAGCCACAACCCGGCGGAGTACAACGGCTTCAAGTTCAGCCGCCACGGCGCCCGCCCGGTCTCCGGGGATCACGGCATCGCCCTGATGGAGGAGAAGGTGAAGTCCGGCGACCTGCCGGAAGCGGCGACGCCCGGCAAGGTGACCCAGGCCGACGTCTTCGAGGATTACGACCGGCATGTCCTGTCTTTCCTGCGCGGCGCGTCGGACAGGCGTTTGAAGGTGGTGGTGGACGCCGCCAACGGCATGGGCACGATCGACCGGCCGGTCCTGGAGGCGATGAACATCGAGCTGATCCCCCTGTTCTTCGAGCTCGACGGCACGTTCCCCAACCACGAGGCCAATCCGCTCAAGGAGGAGAACCTCCACGACCTGATGAAGGCGGTGCGCGAGCACGGCGCCGACCTCGGCGTCTCCTTCGACGGCGACGCGGACCGGGCGGCGTTCATCGACGAGACGGGCGAGCCCATCGGCAGCGACCTGATGACGGGGCTGATCGCCGGCGAGCTGCTCAAGCGGGAGCCGGGCAAGGCCGTGGTCTACGACCTGCGCTCCTCGCGGGCCGTGGCCGAGTACATCCAGGAGAACGGCGGCATTCCGAAGCGCGAGCGGGTGGGCCACTCCTTCATCAAGGCGACCCTGCGCAACCTGAACGGCATCTTCGGCGGCGAGCTCGCGGGGCACTACTACTTCCGCGACCACTCCTACGCCGACTGCCCGATGATGTCGGTGGCCGAGGTGCTGAACCTCCTGAGGTCGAGCGGCAAGCCCCTCTCGGCCCTGGTCGCGCCGCTCAAGCGCTACGCCAAGAGCCCGGAGATCAACTTCGAGGTTGAGGACAAGCAGGGCAAGATGGACGAGCTGGCCCGCCGCTACTCCGACGCCGAGATCGATTACCTCGACGGCATCACCTTCAGCTACCCCGACTGGTGGGCCAACGTCCGCCCCTCGAATACCGAGCCGTTCCTGCGCCTGGTGGCGGAGGCCAAGACCCCCGAGGAGCTGGAGAGCCGGCTGAAGGAGCTGATCGGGATCCTGGGGGAGCCGGCGGAGTAGGGGGCAAGGAGAGCAGAGATCCTCAGCCGCCTGAGGATCTCTGCTCTCCCCAGGTTGAGCGCGGGCCGTCGAACAGAAGAGAGAGGTGGTTGAGAACGTCTCGCCCCACGAGCCCCCATTCCTGGTCGACGAGTAGGAACTTCCCCTTGAACGTCTTTCCCAAAAGCTCCAAGTTGAGCCGCACCGCCTGAGCGACGCTCTTGGAGCCGTCGAAGCCCATCAGTTCGTAACCACCAGGCTCGATCGTGACCCCCAACTGACGAACCGACGCCTGGGGTATCAACGTGATGTCGGCGCCAGTATCAACCAGCATGGGCACCCCCGAAACCGTGCCGTCGCTCTCAGGATCGCGTAGTGTCACTCTCGCCAGTGGAGCTGGCGGGCTGAAGAAGATGGAGTCATAGGCCGGCATTCCACCCGTCCTCGACGACTTCCTTCTCGAAATCAGCCGCCTGCTCAGGATGAACCAGCCGGGGACTTCCGACGTAGGAAGCTGATGGCACCTCGACGTCAGGGACGACGACATACACCTTAGCCTTTTCAGGCAGTCGGATACTGACGGGAAGCCGGACTTGGCCGTTCTCCACAAAACCTTCGAATGTCGTGACTTTCATGAGAAGGATTCTAGCGCCGATCGAGCACCGGAACGAAAACGCCCCGCCGGGAGACCCGTGCGGGGCGTTCTGACTGGCCGGCGATCTCTGCGGCGATCGCTGCTTTACCGCCGGGCTCGCATCAGGTAATACAGCAAGGTCATCAAGGTCGAGACCACCGCGGCCACGTAGGTCATCGCCGCCGCGTTGAGGACCTTGTCCATGCCCTCCCGCTCCTGCGGCAGCACGATGCCGTTCTCGACCGCCAGCCGCTTGGCCCGCGCCGTGGCGTCGAATTCGACCGGCAGCGTCACGACCTGGAACAGCAGCACGGCCGAGAACAGCAGGGCGCCGAGGTAGATCAGGTTCGGCGAGTGGAACATCGCGCCGGCGATCATCACGATGTAGCCGCCGGTGGAGCCGATGTTCGCCGTCGGCACCAGGGCCGAGCGCAGCCACATGGGCTTGTAGTTCTGCGCGTGCTGGATGGCGTGCCCCGCCTCATGGCAGGCGACGCCCACGGCCGCCACCGAATTCGACGCGTACGTCGCCTCCGACAACGCCAGGGTCTTGTTGACCGGGTTGTAGTGGTCGGACAGGAACCCGTGGGTCGGCACCACCTGCACGCCGGTGATGCCCGCGCCGCGCAGCATCTCCTGCGCCGCCTGAGCGCCGGTCAAACCCCGCAGAGTGCGTACCTTGGAGTACTTGTTGAACGTCGCCTTGGTCCGCCAGCTCGCCCAGAGCGACAGCGCCAGCGCCGGGAGGATGAAGAGCAGGTAGGTTGAGTCGAAATACATGGTTTTATCCCCTTCGATTCAGGATAACAGGTGACATCCGTTTCGTATTTCCGTCCGGGAGGCCTTGATACAGTTGCCTTGGAAGGAGGACGCCATGGCCAACGACAAGGGGAAGATTGCCATCAAGGTTGCCATCGTAACGGGCGGCAGCCGCGGGATCGGGAGAGGGGTCGCCGAGGCCCTGCTGGGCGAGGGCTGGAGGGTCCGGTTCTGCAGCCGGAGCGAGGGGTCGGTCGAGGAGGCGCAGCGCGAGCTCCGGGAGCGTTTCGGCGACGCCGTCGCCGGCCGGGCGGTCGACGTGCGGGATCAGGCGGCGGTGGACCGCTTCGTCGAGGAGACGCTGCGGGAGGAAGGACGGATCGACTGCCTGGTCAACAACGCCGGCCTGGGGATCTTCGGCGCCGTCGACGAGCTGACCGGGGATCAGTGGCGCGATGTGATCGAGACGAACCTCTCGGGAAGCTTCTACTTCCTTCACGCCGTGGCTCCGGCGATGAAGCGTCAGGGTGAGGGGTGGATCCTCAACATCGCCTCTCTGGCGGGGAAGAACCCCTTCGCCGGAGGCGCGGCCTACAACGCCAGCAAGTTCGGCCTGATCGGCCTCTCGGAAGCGACCATGCTCGACCTGCGTCCTCACGGAGTGCGGGTCGCGGCCATCCTGCCGGGCAGCGTGGACACCGATTTCGGTCACCGGAGCGACGGCAAGGACCGCAGTTGGATGCTAAAACCGGCAGACATCGCCGCCATGGTCCTCCACCTGCTGAGCTACCCGCCCAACGCCCTGCCGAGCCTGGTGGAGATGCGGCCGGCGAAGCCGCCGAAGTAGGGCTTGCCCTTAGATGATTTTGTAGACCGCCGCTGCTCTGAGGATCTCGGGGCCGGCGGGAGCGGGCGACTGGGGGTCCGCTTCGAGGGTCACCAACACCCCCTTCGTCCCGGCCGGCATGTGCTTCGAGTCGAGCTCGATGGGTGCCCCGGGCTGGGCGGTGAAGGAGCCGGCGTCCACGGCTCCCTGATCGACGACGAACCAGAGCTTGTAGGCCTGGCCCGTCGGCGCGGGCTGAATCCCGTCGAGCGAGAGGTACCAGTGCTGGTGGTTGGACGCCACGAACAGGATGCCCCGGGCATAGGGCTGGGGCGGCTTCTCGCCGACCGGCCGCATCGGGCTCACCTCGACCGCCGGGGAGGTCACGAGGGAGAACTTCTCCCGCATGCTGAGCGAAGCAGCCCGGACCCTCTCGGCCTCTTCCGTGACCTCGGCGACCCGGGCACGCTCGGTGTCCAACTCCTGCTGTAGGGTCGCGATCGTCTCCTGCTGCCGCCCCACCTGGAGGAAGAGCCAGGCGGAAAGCCCGAGCAGCGCCAGGGAGAGGACGGCGGCGAGCGCCAGCGGCCACCGGCTCGGCGCGCGGCGCGAGGCGGCGGCACCCTGAACGGTGGAGACGGGACGCGACGCCCGGACCTCCTGGGAAGCGCGCAGGGGCACGGCCGCGGGCGGCGTGACCTGGCTGACCTCGGCGGCGGGCCGGGTCTCGTCACCGTTGATGAGCGCCATGAGGCGGGTCCGCACTTCGGGCGAAGGCTCCACGGGCTCGAGCTGGTAGGGGATCAGCCCCATCACCTCGGTGTAGAGCCGCGCCAGCGTATCCGTCTCGGAAAGCTCGTCCGGACGGGGCGCGCCGGGCGCATCGATCCCGCGATCCAGCGCCTCGATGGCTGCCAGGATGGTCAGGTCTTCCGAATGGGATTCGCCGTTGGTCACAGTAGTTGCCGGATCTCGTCGCGTAAAGCGCCGCGTAGTTTTTTCATCGCCAGCAGCGTGCGGGTCTTGACCGTGCCCAGGGGCAGATCGGCCTTCGACGCGATCTCGCTCTGGCTGAGGCCCTCGTAGAACGCCAACTCGAGGACCTGCCTCTGCTCCGGCGGGAGCTTGTCCATCTCGCTGCGTACCCGTTCCCGCCTCTCATGGACAAATACGGCTTCCAACCCCTCAGGGGATGCATGCTCGACCGGATTTTCTTGAACTGCCGTGTCGTGGGTGCGCTCCACCACCTTGCGGGTACGCAGCCGGTCGATCGCCCGGCTGCGGGCGATGAGGATCAGCCAAGTCGAGACCGACGACCGCGCGGCGTCATAGCGCCCGGCGTTGTTCCAGACGTGGAGGAAGACCTCCTGCAGGAGCTCCTCGGCGTCGGCGAGGGTGCCGAGGATGCGCTTGCCGAGGGCGAGCAGGGTGGACGCATAGCGGGTGTACAGAACGCCGAGGGCTTCCGGCTGGCGGTCCGCCACTTGGCGCAGTAACGCCACGTCGTTCATCGAGTCGAGTGGGCTGGGCTGAGAGATGGAATTCATGCCAGGGTCGAGAGATCCTCGACGACAGGTTGCCTAGGATACCATGAAGCCCGTCCAGGCTCTCCTGATGGGGCCGGAAAGGAAGAAGAGCGCATGGAAGAGATTTCCGGCCGTACCTCCGGGCCGCGCCAGCCGGCCATCCGCGTGGTCCTGATGCCCAAGGACACCAACGCCCTGGGCACCATCTTCGGCGGGATCATCCTGTCCTATATCGACCAGGCGGGCGCCGTGGAGGCCCATCACCACGTCCCCCTGCCCGGCCGCCTGGTGACGGTGGCGATGCGGGAGGTGGTCTTCCACTCCCCCGTCTTCGTGGGCGATCTGGTGAGCTTCTTCACCGAGACCCTGCGCGTCGGCCGCACCTCCGTGACCATCAAGGTGACGGTCGAGGCCGAGCGCAGCACCGGCTCGGGCCGGGTCAAGGTCACCGAGGCCGAGGTGGTCTACGTCCACGTGGACAAGAACAACCAGCCGGTGCCGATCGCGGCGGCCCAAGAGGCGGCGCAGGCGAAGGCCTAGGGTTCGAAGGGCTCGTAGCACCGGCGGCACCGGGCCTCGTAGGCCTCGGTGTCGCCCACCTGGAGCTGCTCGCCGCCGCCGGTCATGCGCTGGCTGAAGTGGGCGGGCGCCCCGCAGCTCATACAGACGGCGTGGACCTTGTCGACGTACTCGGCGAGGGCGAGGATGCGCGGCATCGGGCCGAAGGGGCGGCGCAGGTAGTCGAGGTCGAGACCGGCCACGATCACCCGTATGCCGGAGTCGGCCAGCTCGCAGACCAGATCGATCAGGCCGTCGTCGAAGAACTGGGCCTCGTCGATCCCCACCACCTGCACCTCGGGTAGGAGCTTCTGCCGCAGCTCGCAACTGCAGGCGACGCTCACCGCCTCGAGCTCCCGCTTGTCGCGGGTGACCAGCCGCTCGGGGGCATGGCGCGTATCGGCGCCGGGCTTGAAGACCTGGACGGTCTGGCGGGCGATGGTGGCGCGGCGCAGCCGCCGCACCAGCTCCTCGCTCTTGCCGGAGAACATGCCGCCGCTGATGGCCTCGATCCGGCCCTCGCGGGAGCGCTCGCCGATGCTGTCGAGAATATTCACCGAGCCAGAATCTAGCAGCCCCCGAGGGCCGGCGCCAGCCCTCCAGGCGATCGGGCGACTCTGCTACTATTCTTCATCCCATGGCCAGAAAACGTCCCAACAAGCGCATCTTCAGCTACGACGAAGCCCTCTCCACCTTTCCCCTGGTGCGCGACCTGACGGCTGCCGCCGTGCGCCAGATCGAGTCTCTCGTCAACAACCTCGGCAGCCGCGACGAGCTGGACTCCCGCCGCGACGAGATCGAGGACGCCCGCGAGCGGATCGTCCAGGCCTGGGCCCGGGAGGTCACCAACCTCGGCTGCGAGGTCAAGGGAGCCTGGCTGGTGGACTGGGACAGCGGCGACGGCTACTACTGCTGGCAGTTCCCCGAGCAGGCCATCGCCCACTTCCACACCTACGACGAAGGCTTCTCCGGACGCCTGCCCATCAACTGACCAACTGACCAACTGAATTAGCCGAGGTCTTCCTCCGCCACCTTCCGGCGCAGCTCGGCGATCCACGCCTCCGCCTCACGGCGGCGGGCGGCGCCCAGGGCCGCGCCGCGCGGCGTGCGGTAGCGCTCGGCCGGCGGTCCGGGATCGAGCTGAAGGAGAGCCTTGGCGATCGGCGTCCGCTTCTTGCCGGCCGCCATCAGCCGCTCCGCGGCGGCCACCACTCCCGCGGATTCCAGCAGCAGGGCATCGTGAAGCAGCTCCTCCTCCGGACCGCGGGGGTCCTCGTGGAGGCGTCCGAGGCCCCCGCGCAATCGCCGCGCGATCTCGTCCGGAAGATCGAGGCTGCGCAGGAAGAGGTCGAGCCGGCCGCCGGGGGCGAGAGAACCCAGACGGTCGACGACGCCGTGGAAGAGGAGCAGCAGGTCCAGCAGGTCGGCGTCGAAAGGGGTGCCGTCGTTCAGGGGGCCGAGGCGGGCGCGCAGCCGCTCGACCCGGCCGAAGGTCTGCACGCCGTCCAGGCCGGCGTACAGCGGCTTGACGAACTGCTCGATCCGCTGCCGCGCCTCCGGCGTCACCTGCGGCTGGCCTCGGCGAGCAGCCGGTCCAGGCGCTCGGGGGTGAGGCCGCGCAGGCTCTCGGCGACGGCATCCGCCCCGCCGAGGCGGTCGGCCGGGTAGGTGTGGGCGACGGCGAGCGTCGCGAGCCCCATGTCCGAGGCCGCGGCGAGGCCGGCGGGGCTGTCCTCGATGGCCAGCACCTCGTGGGGATGGAGCAGGCGCTCCGGCAGGGGCGGCTGCGAGTTGAGGGCCTCCACGGCCCGCATGTACCCCTGGGGGTCCGGCTTCCCCTCCTCGACGTCCTCGGCCGTGATCAGCACCTTGAAGCGGCCGAGGATCCCCGCCTGCCGCAAGGCCCCCTCGACCTCCTCCCGCAGGGCGCCGCTCACCACCCCCAGCATCCTGCCGCCGGCCGCCAGCGCCGTCACCAGCTCGACCGCGCCGGGGAAGAAGGGGTAGCCGCCGCGGCGGATGCGCTCCTGGTAGTAGCTCGCCTTGCGGGCGATCAGCCGCATCAGGCGGGGGACGGTGACCGGCTCCCCCGCCGCTCCCAGGGCCGCCGCGAAGCAGGCGCGGTCGTCCAGCCCCAGGTAGCGGGCGTAGTAGTCCTCGGCGGCAAGGGAGATCCCTTCGTCGGCGAGCACCCGCTGGAGGATCTCCAGGTGGATCGGCTCGTCGTCGACCAGAACCCCGTTGAAGTCGAAGAGGACGGCCCGCAGCACCTCCGGATCATATCCCGCGGAGCCGGCTGGAATTGACAACCCCCCCTTCCGCCGTTATCTTGAGAAAGGTTCCGGGTCTTTACCCGGGCCAAGGAGCGCCCAATGGAAAATACCGAGCAAGCCCAGACCCAACCGGTCCAGCCGATCGAGTCCCCGCCGAATCAGGAGGACACGCCCGTCACCCTGACTCCGAAGGCGGTCGAGATGGTCAAGATCACCCGCGACCAGGAAGGGATCGACCCCTCTCATGGCCTCCGTATCGCGGTGCGCGGCGGCGGCTGCAGCGGCTTCGAATACGCCCTCGACTTCGAGAAGGAGGCGAGGGACAACGACTGGGTGTACGAGCAGAGCGGCCTCACGATCTTCGTCGACGCCGTGAGCGCCCGCTATCTGCAGGGGACGAGCATCGACTACACCCTCGGCATGGCGGGAGCGGGGTTCAAGTTCAACAACCCCAAGGCGGCCGGCACCTGCGGCTGCGGCTCCTCGTTCGCCGTTTAGAGCTGAGCTGAACCACCGCCAGGTGGATGAAGAAGAAGGGCCGGAGGGATCTCCCTCCGGCCTTTCGCCTATCCGGGCGAAACCAGGGGCAGCTCCCGCACCTCGGCCGTCCCGCCCTCGGGCAGATCCAGCCGGGTGCCGGGCTCCGCGGCGCGGCGGTGAAGGATGGCGAGGCCCGCGGGGCCCCCCAGGGCGATCGAATCGACGACCGTCGTGGCGGTGCCGGCCTCGCGCCCCTCGAAGACGAGAGGCGTCCCAGGCCGCGGAGCCGTGCCTTCCTCGAAGACGATTCCCCGCAGCGCCTTCTGCACCCCGCCCCGGTAGTGGATGCGGGCCACCACCTCCTGGCCGAGATAGCAGCCCTTGGTGTAGCTCACCGCCTCCTCGGCCCCGGTCTCCTGGGGAAAGTTCTCGGGACCGAAGTCGCGCCCGAAGCGGGGGATGCCCGCCTCGACGCGGAGGACCTCCAGGGCCTCGGAGCCGGCCGGCCGCACCCCCGGGATCTCCAGCAGGCGCTCGACGAGATGGTCGGCGATGGAGGCCGGCACCCAGAGGGTGTACGCCGGAGCCCCGAGGCGGCCCGTGCGCTGGAGCGACACCTGGGTGCCGCGCGCCATCGCCCGCAGGTGCCGCCACTCCCCGGGCGGCGGCAGCTCCGCTCTTTCGAGAGCCGCCTCGGCGCGGGGCCCCACGAGGCCCACGGGCAGCATGTCGCTCAAGCCCCGCACCTCGACCCGGTCGGCGAGGATGTACTTCTTGAGATGGCTCGCGATCGCCTCCTCCTGGCCCGGAGCCACCTGCACCCAGAGGCGGTCCTCGTGGACCATCACCACGGCGTCGGAGAGGATCCGCCCCTGGGGATTGGTGAAGAAGCCGTACGCTCCCTCGCCGGGGCGGAGGTCCTTCACGTCGCAGGTGACGTAGGCGTTGAGGAAGCGGTGCCGGTCCGCGCCCAGGATCTCCAGCCGCCCCGTCTCGGAGAGGTCCACGAGGCCGCAGCCCTCGCGAAGAGCGCGGTATTGCTCGGCGATGGAGGCGGTGGAGGTATCGAGGATCGTCGCCATGCCGTCAGTCTACAATCTCCCGCCATGAGCGAGACGGTCCCCTTCCAACTGGATACCGGCAACACTTCCCTCCACGGTCTCGTCGACCTGCCGGACGCCCCCGGCGAGCGGCCCGCCGTGGTGATCTGCCATGGCTTCAAGGGCTTCATGGAGTGGGGGTTCTTCCCCTACCTGGCGCACCTGCTGGCCGAGCGGGGCTTCGTGGCCGTCCGCTTCAACCTCTCCGGCACGGGCATGCAGCCCGGAGACGAGCTGGTCACCGACACCGGGGCTTTCCGGGCGAACACCTACAGCCGCGAGCTGGCGGACCTGCTGGCCGTCCTCGAGGCCACGGGGGAGACGATCGCGCCCGGCCGGGTGGACCGCCGGCGGCTCGGGCTCTTCGGCCACAGCCGCGGCGGCGGGGCCGCCCTCCTGGCCGCGTCCCGTTCCCCCTGGCTGGAGCGGGTCCGAGCCCTGGTCACCTGGGCGTCGATCTCGGACGTGGACCGCTTCACGCCGGAGCAGAAGGCAGAGTGGCGCCGGCAGGGCGAGCTGCCGGCCGTGAACGCCCGCACCGGGCAGCGGCTCGCCCTCGGGCTCGGGCTGCTCGCCGATGTCGAGGAGCGCCGGGCCGAGCTGGACCTGCTCGCCGCGGCCGCGGCCCGCCGGGCGCCCTGGCTGATCGTCCACGGCGCGGAAGACGAAAGCGTGCCCGTCGCCGAGGCCCACCGCCTGGCCGAGCGGGCCGCGGGCGACAAGGAGCTCCTCGTCATCCCCGGGGCCAACCATACCTTCGGCAGCCGCCATCCGTTCGCCGGGCCCACGCCGCAGCTCGTCCAGGCGCTGAACGCCGCTCAGCGCTGGTATCGGTCGCACCTGTAGGGCGCACCTGCAGCCGCGGGCGTCCGCCCACACCCCCTTTTCCCTGTTTCTGGTTTCCAGAATCAATGCGAGTACGGCGAAGTCATTTTCTTGTCCCAAATTTCCGCCCTTCGGCAACCATAGTTCATGAAGGTCTAATTGATTCAGACCTTCTTGGGGGGAATGACATGGCGGATGAGCATCTCTCGATGGACACCATTGAACGTTTTTTCCGAGCCGAGCTCTCCCGGGACGAGGCCCGGGACCTCGTGCGTCACCTCTTGAGGCAATGTCCCGAGTGCTCGCGGCGGCTTCAGGCGGTCGCCCAAAGGCAAGACTTCCGGCTCCTGATGCGCAGCCTCGAAGACTCCGCTTTACGATTCGACCCGGACCCTCTCCGGACGATCCTGCGGAGGATTCTTCACCTCGTCGAGCAGGAGGAGGCCAGGGCGGGTCCGAGGAAAGATGCCGGAGCGCATCACAGCCGGGCGAGCTTGAGGTAGCATCACCCTCCTTCAGGGAGGATGCCATGGACCCGCATTTCGATGGGGTGATCTTCAAGACTCACGCCGCGGAGCTCATCCGCCGCATACGCCGGCCGTTCCCGCCCTTCCGCGTCGTGGACGCGCGCTGGCGCGGCGAGTACGAGGAGGGGCACATCCCGGGCTCGTTCCCGGCCGGGCCCGACGGGCTCAACAGCCTGCCCCCGGGGACGACCGAGCACACCGAGCTGTTCGTCGTCGGCAGCGGGCCGGAGGATCCGGTGATGCGCAACGTGAGCCTCTCCCTCCAGCGCCTGGGGGCGCGCCGCATCGTCGAGCTGACGGGCGGCATGGTGGAGTGGAGGCTCGCGGGCGGGCCGATCGAGACCGGTTCGCAGCCGAAGGCTGCCTAGGGGCTGAGGCAAGGACCGCAAAGACTGCAAGGACAACAAGGACAGACGCTTCCCTGTTTTGTCCTTGATGTCTTTGCAGTCCTTGCAGTCTTTCAGCCGAGCCAGGCCACGGCCTCACCTGCCGCGTGGAGGTCCGGCACGACCCAGTCGGCGCCGGCCCCGTGGAGCGCTGCGGCCGGGGTGCGCCCGGTGGCCACGGCCAGACAGGGGATGCCGTGGGCCCGGGCGCAGGAGACGTCGTGGATGCTGTCGCCCACGATCAGCGTCTCCGCAGGCTGGAAGCGGCGGCCCACCACCCGCTCCGCCCGCTCGAGCGCCACGGGCGGCAGGTCCGAGCGGTCGACGCCGTCGCAGCCGAAGGCCCCGAAGCCGAAGAACCGGTTGAGGTCGAAGCGCGACAGCTTGGCCCGCGCTCCCGGCTCCCAGTTGCCGGTGAGCAGGGCCAGCACGATGTCCTCGCGCGCCGCCAGCTTCTCCAGCAGATCCTCCACCGCCGGCAGGAGCCGCATCCCCTGGCGGTCGAGCGCCATCGACAGCCGGTCCAGGTAGAGCTCCCGCATCCGCGGCAGCTTCTCCCGCGCCTCCGCCTCCGGAACGCCGGCCGCGGTCACCAGGTCGAGCACGATCCGGGGGTCCGTCCGCCCCGCGAAGTCGTAGCCGTCGACGTCGCCGGCCGTGCCGAAGACCTCGACCAGAGCCGACGCGAAGAGCGGCCGTACCTGCGGGCCGCAGTCCAGCAGCGTGCCGTCGATGTCGAAGAGGACCAGCTTCATCGAGTTGATCTCATCGCCACTTGGGAGGTTTCTTGGTCTCGAGGAAGGTCGCGATGCCCCGCTTGCAGTCGTCCGTCGCCCGGGAGGCGGCGTTGACCTCGGCGGCCAGGGTCATGGCCTCGCCGAGCGGCCGGCCGATGACGTCGAGCAGCAGCCGCTTGGTGCGGGCGATCGACTCGGAGCTGCCCGTCTCGAGGATCTGCGCCGCGAGCGCCTCGCCCGCGGTCCGCAGGTCCCCGGCCGGCACCACCCGGTTGGCGAGGCCGATCTCCAGGGCCTTCGGGGCGTCCACGAGCTGCGGATTGAGCAGCAGCTCGCGGATGTCCGAGCCCTTGAGGCGCAGAGGGAGATAGGTGGCGACGAGCGCCGCCACGAAGCCGATCCTCACCTCGCTGTAGAGGAACTTGGCGTCTGCAGCCGCCACCACGAAGTCGTGGGCCGTGGCGAGGCCGCAGCCGCCCGCCACGCAGGCGCCGTGGACCAGGGCGATCGTCAACGCCTCCTGCCGCAGCACCGACTCGAAGAGATCCTTGAGGCGGAGCGAGTCCCGCAGGTTCTCCTCGTGCCCGGCGTCGCGCAGCGACCGCAGATGCTCCAGGTCCGCGCCGGCGGAGAAGTTCTTGCCCGCCCCGGAGAGCAGGATGGCCCGCACCCCCTCCCCGCGCCAGTCCCGGCGGTAGAGGGCCGTGATCTCGCCGATCATGGCCGGCGAAAGGGCGTTGGCCCGCTCCGGGTCGTCGAGGGTGACCCACAGCAGATCGTTGTCCTGCCGAACCTCGAGCCGCTCGAAATCGCTCATCGCTTCGCCAGCTCCTCGGGCACTTCGACCTCCATCCGCAGGAGGCCCTGGGCGTGAGTCTTGCCCTGGGCGTCGTTCTTCAGGCTCTCGGTGCCGCCGCCGCCCAGCGAGTCATGAAGGATGAAGTTGAGCGCCAGGATGTTCGGCAGCTCGTAGCGCTGGACCGGGCCGCGGCAGACCTCCCGGAAGTGCTCCTTCACCCGCTCGGCCGTCACCTGCTCCAGCAGGATCTGATACAGCTCGGGCGTCTCGGCGATCAGGCCGACGTTCGAGGCGTCCCCCTTGTCGCCCGAGCGGGCGTGGGCGATCTCGTCCAGCTTCACCTTCATGAGGTCTCCAATCTTTTCTTTTCGAGGGGGAGGAGCACGGCTCCCGTCAACGCCAGCGCGCCGGCCAGCACGGCCATGGTCCGGGGCTGCGTCGCAAGGGGGTGGTAGACGGCCGGGAAGAGGGCCCGGAATCCCAGGTCCAGGATCTCGTGATGCTTCGATTCGAGAGCGGCGAACACCGCGAGGCCGGCGGCCAGCAGCAGGGCCAGGGTGCCGGCGAGCCGGAAGCGTCCCCAGCCGGCTCCGAGGCCCTGGCGGAGGACGATCACCCAGCAGGTCCCGGCGACCAGGGCCCAGAGGGCGAAGACGGTGCGGTCCGCGATCGCGCTGTAGAGGAAGCCCAGGAGCAGCACGGGCAGGAGGCCGCCGAGCACGCCGCCGTACCAGGCGAGGTCGAGAGGCCTGCCGCTCACACCTCCTCCACGGTGACCTCGATGCGGCTCTCGACCTCCTCGCGGGCCAGCAGGGCCGGCCAGTAGGCCACGATCTCCTGCGGCTTCGGCCGGCCGCCGGCGAAGCCGGTCACTCCCGGCGGCCCGGCGGTCACCAGGGGCGCGATCTCCTTGCCGAAGCGCTCCACCTTGGCCGAGTCCGGATGCCGCACGCCCAGCCGCAGGACGACCTCGGGCAGCTCGTCCGGCGTCGCGAAGATCCCGGGCAGGCAAGCTCCCGTGCCCAGCAGCTCGGTCTCGCGCTCCTCGGGCGCGAAGACGACGCCGGCCCGCTCCAGCCGCTTCCAGACGATGTCCGCGGCGAGCTCCGCCTTCTCCACCGCCCGCGGGCCGGAGATGGTGATCTGCCCGGAGGCCTTGTAGCCAGCGAGGTAGGAGGCGGAGACCTTGAGGAACGGCGTGTTGGCCCGCCCCTCGATGCCCGAGACCTCCACCCGGTCCTTGCCGTCCTGGCGCACGCGGATGCTGGTGAAGTCGGCCGTCACGTCCGGGGTGAGGTAGCCGGACGGATCGCCCATCTCGTAGACGAGCTGCTCGGAGACCGTGTCCACCGTCACCATGCCCCCCGTGCCCTCGTGCTTGGTGACCACGAAGGTGCCGTCCTCCCGCGCCTCGACGATGGGGTAGCCGGCGTTCCAGAGGTCCGGCACCTCCCACCAGCGGCTGAAGTTGCCGCCCGTGCACTGGGCGCCGCACTCGATGATGTGGCCGGCGATGGTGCCGGCGGCCATCAGGTTCCAGTCCTCCGGGCTCCAGCCGAACTCGTGGATCATGGGGGCCAGGGCCAGAGCGGTGTCGGTGATGCGGCCGCAGAGCACGATGTGGGCGCCTTGGTCGAGGGCTTCCACCACCGGCCTGGCGCCGAGATAGGCGTTGGCGCTCATCACCTTCTCCACCACCGGCGCCAGCGGCTCGCCGGTGTCCATGTTCTTGAGCGGATGCCCGGCGGCGATCAGGTCCTTGAGCCGCGGCAGGAGGTCGTCGCCTTCGACCACGCCCACCCGCAGGCCCTTGATGCCGGCGTCCCGCGCCAGCTCCAGGATCCGGCTGCGGCAGGCCTTGGGGTTCAAGCCCCCGGCGTTGGTGAGGACCCGCACGTTGCGGTCCTTGAGCTCGGGAAGCACCCGGCGGATGAAGCCGATGAAGTCCGTCGCGTAGCCCAGCTTCGGGTTCTTCAGCTTCTGCCGCATCATGATCGACAGCGTCACCTCGGCCAGATAATCCATGCCGATGTAATCGATGGGGCCGCCGCGCAGCAGCTCCACCGGCGCGTCGACGTTGTCCCCCCAGAAGCCCTGGCCGTTCCCGATCCGGATCGTCTTCTTCATCGTCGTCCTCATAGGGGCCCGAAGATTAGCACGGGTGTAAGCTGGTCCCGTCCAGGGCAGGACGGTCGGAAATTTGCAAGACCGTCGCAATGAGAGAGCGAAAGGAGGGGTTGTCCTATGGCAAAGAATGGCAAGAAGAAGAACGACGAAGAAGAGAACGGGGCCGAAATCTCCCACGACCAGTTCCTCGAGGCGCTGAACGTGGACCTCGCGCACGAATACTCCGCGGTGATCGCCTACCGGACCTACGCGAGCCAGGTGCAGGGCCAGTGGCGGATGGAGCTCCGGCAGTTCTTCGAGGCGGAGATCCCGGACGAGCTCGGCCACGCCCAGATCCTGGCCGACAAGATCGTCTCCCTGGGCGGCGTCCCGACCACGGTTCCGGCCCCCATCAAGCAGGGGAAGGACGCCAGGGAGATGCTGAGGAACTCCCTGGAAGACGAGATCGAGACGATCCAGCGCTACGTCAAGCGCCGCAAGCAGGCCGAGGCCCTGGGCCACTACGGCCTGGCGGTGGAATTCGACGACCTGATCCGCGACGAGACCACCCACCGGGATGAGATCCAGATGATCCTGAAACGGTGGGATACGGGGTAGGAAGCCCAGCTTCCACGGGAAATCTGCTGGTAGGGGCGGCGGCCCTATGGCGCCGCCCGACACCCTACGTCTGCAACACCCCCGTCTTGAACTCCGGGATCTCCGGGTTCATCGCCACGGCGGCGAGCGAGCGGCCGATCACCTGCCGGGTCTCCGCCGGATCGATGATGGCGTCCACCCAGAGGCGGGCGGCGGCGTAGCGCGGGTCCATGGCGGCGGTGTAGCGCGCCTTGATCTCGTCCAGGATCTGCTTCTTCTCCTCCTCCGAGACCTCCCGGTTCTTGACCTGGATCGAGAGGAGCGTCTTGCTCGCCTGGTCGCCGCCCATCACGGCGATCGAGGCCGAGGGCCAGGCGTAGAGGAAGCGCGGGCCGTAGGCCTTGCCGCACATGGCGTAGTTGCCCGCGCCGTAGGAGTTGCCGACGAACAGGGTGATCTTGGGCACCGTCGAGTTGGCGACGGCGTTCACCATCTTGGCGCCGTCCTTGATGATGCCGCCCCGCTCGGCGCGGCTCCCGACCATGAAGCCGGTCACGTCCTGGATGAAGAGGAGGGGGACCTTCTTCTGGTTGCACAGCTCGACGAAGCGCGCTCCCTTGGATGCCGAATCGGAGTAGATGACGCCGCCGATCTGCAGCTCGCGGTCCTTGGGGTCGGTGCCCAGCCGGCGCGGCACGATGGAGCGCTGGTTGGCCACGATCCCCACCACCTGGCCCTCGATCCAACCGGTGCCGCAGACCAGCGTCTGGCCGTGGGTGGCCTTGTACTCGTCGAGCTCGCTGCCGTCGAGGAGCCGGGCGAGCACCTCGTGGGTGTCATAGGGCCGGGAGCGGTCGATGGGCATCAGGCCGTAGAGGTCCTCGGCCGGGTACAGCGGCTCGACCGGGTCCCGCCGGGCGAACGGCGCGCGGGCGCCGACGGAAAGCTGGGCGAACTGGCTGCGGATCTTCTCCAGACAGGCGGCGTCGTTGGGGTGGCGATGGTCCACCACGCCCGAGATGTCAGCCTGGACGATGGCCCCGCCGAGCTCTTCGTTGTCGATCTTCTCGCCGATGGCCGCCTGCACGAGGTGAGCGCCGGCGAGGAAGATGGAGCCGGTGCCCTCGACGATGTGCGACTCGTCGCTCATGATCGGCAGGTAGGCGCCGCCGGCCACGCAGGAGCCCATGATGGCGGCCATCTGGAAGACCCCCTCGGCCGAGAGCCGGGCGTTGTTGAAGAAGGCCCGGCCGAAGTGCTCCTTGTCGGGGAAGATCTCGTCCTGCATGGGGAGGAAGACGCCCGCCGAGTCCACCAGGTAGACAATGGGCAGCCGGTTCTCGAGGGCGATCTCCTGGGCTCGCAGGACCTTCTTGCAGGTCAGGGGGAACCAGGCGCCGGCCTTCACGGTGGCGTCGTTCGACACCACGACCACGTCCCGGCCATGGATGGCGCCGATCCCCGTGACGACCCCCGCCGCCGGCGCGCCGCCATACTCCTTGTAGAACCCGTCGGCCACCCAGAGGCCGAGCTCCAGGAACGGAGACCCGGGATCGCAGAGCGCCTCGACCCGCTCGCGGGCCGTCATCTTGCCCTGGGCGCGCTGCTTGTCCTGCGCCTTGAGGCCGCCGCCCAGGCGGATGCGGTCCTCCTGCTCACGAAGCCGCTCCACCTCGCGCCGCCAATGCTCCGCCTGGCGCTCGAACGCATCCCCACGATTGACCTTGCTCTCCAGAATCGTCACGGACCCTCCCTCTTCCAAAGCCGGGGCATTATACGGGTAGCCGTCGCCTTTCTTTGTTAGCATGCCTTCATGGAGATGCCCACGCTTAAGCGCGTAGAGAACGGCTTCTGCCTCCTCCTCGGAACCCGGGAGTTGTTCCTTCCCTTCAGCGAATTCCCCTGGTTTCGAGAGGCCCCCGTCTCCGCGATCCTGAACGTCGAGTGGCCGCAACCGCACCATCTCTATTGGCCGGATCTGGATATCGATCTAGCCGTGGAGTCGATCGAGCACCCGGAGCAGTACCCCTTGATGTCCCAGGCATGAAGATCCGCCTCCTCGCCTTCGCCAGCGCCGGGGACGCCCTTGGCACCACGGAAACGGAGCTGGAGTTGCCCGACGGCAGCCGGGTCGCCGACCTGCGCGAGCGGCTCGGCCAGGACCATCCCGGCCTGATCCCACTCTGGCCAAGGATGGCGATCGCCGTCGACGGCCGAGTCGTGTCCGCCGACGCCCATCTAAAGGATGGCGCCGAGGTCGCCCTGCTCCCGCCGGTCTCGGGAGGAACCGAGGAGCCCCTCCACGCGGACTTGGTGGACGAGCCGATCGACACCCCCCAAGTCGTGTCCGCGGTCTCCGGGCCGGGCCGGGGAGCCGTGGTGATCTTCCTCGGCACCGTCCGCGATCACCACGCCGGCCGGCCCGTCGAGAAGCTCACCTACAGCGCCTATCGGTCCATGGCCCTGGAGGGACTGCGCCGGATCGCTGCCGACCTCGAGGCCGCAGCCCCGGGACTGCGGGCGGCGATCGTCCACCGGCTGGGTGAGGTCCCGGTCGGAGAGGCGAGCGTGGTGATCGCCATCGGCTCTCCCCACCGAGCCGCCGCCTACGAGGCGAGCCGCTCAGCCCTGGAGCGGCTCAAGGCGGAGATCCCGATCTGGAAGCGGGAGCACTACGCGGACGGCGAGGCGGCGTGGCGGGAGGAGGAGCCGCTGGTGGAGGCCGGACGGCCGGCGTAGGTCGCCTCAGCCGCCACTTCCGACACGAATTCGAAGGCTGGCCAAAGAAAGCACTGAAAAGGCATTGAACATCTCTTGACCGTGCTCTTCAAGGAGTCGTCAGCAACAAAGCTTCACGCGGCTTTGTCAGGCAGGGGATAGACGATGTCGGCTCGCAAAGCCCTGGCGGCAAAATCCAGGGCTGCCAGCACCGATTCACGGGTCAGCCGGGGATGAGCATCAAGGATCTGCTCGATCGGCTCTCCTGCGGCCAGCTTCTCCAGGAGAGACTCGACAGTGATCCGGGTTCCGGCCACCACGGGCTTCCCCATCATGATGGAAGGATCGGACTGGATCAGATTCCCTTTCATACCAGGAGTATATCCTCAGGCGCTGCCCTCGCGAGGGGCATCATTCCCCTCACGAGGGGCGGTCTCCCTTTTCACATTGCGTCATTCCCCTCACGAAGTCGTGTCCTAACTCAATGTGGGTGGCGCGGGGGAGGGGGCGTCACGACGGCCCACCGCAGTAACACTGTACTTTGCCGTCCGCGGGGCAGCGGCTCCCGACGTCAAGGCAAACCGCCGCCTACGAGGCGAGCCGCACGGCCCTGGAGCGGCTCAAGGCGGAGATCCCGATCTGGAAGCGGGAGCACTACGCGGACGGTGAAGCGGCGTGGCGGGAGGAGGAGCCGCTGGTGGAGGCGGCTCCCTGATCGAGTCTTACGCGAAGATCTCCGCCACCACGATCTCGAGACCCGGAAAGAGCGGGCTCGTCAGAACGTCCTCCCGCTCCGCCAACAGCTCCACCTCCCGGCGGTAGCGGCCGGCGGCCAGCCGGTAGACCTCAATCTTCTCCAGCTCAGGATCCACCATCCAGTACTCCGGCACTCCATACTTCTCGTAGAGGTGCCGCTTGGTGATGGCATCCGTCCTCCGTGTCCTCGGGGAGAGAACCTCAACGACCAGATCGGGGGCGCCCTTTACGTTCGCGCCGTCGGCCGCGAGCTCCATCCGATCCTTGGAGAGGAATACCAGGTCGGGCTGCACCACGTCGTGTTCTGAGAAAAGCACATCCACGGGCGCCACCCAGACCCGGCCGAGCTTTCGGGGGCGTACGAAACCCACGAGAAAGAAGCCCAGGGTTGAGACGGACGTCTGATGCTTCAGATTCGGGGCTGGAGTCACGTAGTGCTCTCCGTCAATGAGCTCGTGTCGCTTCCCGTCGTCCGGGAAATAGAGGTAGTCCTCATAGGAGAGCTTGAGGGAGTGGGCGCCGGCTTCCATGGCTTGAGTATATCTCCGTCTGACGCCGCCCTCGCGAGGGGCGGCATTCCCCTCGCGAGGGGCGGCCTCCCCTTTCAATTTGCGTCATTCCCCTCACGAGGGGCATCACTCCCTCGCGAATTGCGTCATTCCCCTCACGAGGGGCATCATTCCCCTCGCGAGGGGCGGCGTGCCCTCGCGAGGGGCGTCATTCCCCTCGTGAGGGGCGTGACGCCCCTTCCGAGGGGGAGAGCGAAATTCGCGGGTGGAACCGGCCCCTCTAGGGCACCGCAGCCGCGATGAACGCGGCCACGTCCTTCTTGAGCTGCTCGCGGTCCACCCGGCGGACGTACATCATGTGGCCCGCCTCGTAGTAATGCATGGTGACCCGCCGCTTGTAGTCGGGCTCGAAGCCGATGTGGTCGAAGGTGTACTCGGTCGCGAAGAAGGGGGTCGCGAGGTCGTAGTAGCCGTTGCCCACGAAGACCTTGAGGGCGGGGTTCTGGCTCATCGCCACCCGCAGGTCTTCCGCGACGTTGACGTACTGGTTCGAGAACTCGTTGTAGCTCCAGGGGCGCACGCGGTCGGTCAGGATCTCGTAGGGCAGGTCGCTCTTGAAGCCGAGGTCCTGGCTCACGTAGTCGTTGAACGTCGCGGTGTAAGGCCCCTGGATGGCCGCGTAGCTGGGATCGAATTCGTTGCTCTCGCCCGCCGCGTCGCGGTCCACGCCCTTGAAGCGGCTGTCGAGCCGGCCGACCGTCGTGCGCTGGTCGCGCAGCAGCTCCTTGACGAAGGCCTGGATCTCCGGCCGCAGGTTCGTCCGCTTCACGTAGTCCGGCGACAGCCCGGTGTAGCGGGCGACCTTGGCGGCGATGTCATTCCAGCCCTGCTCGCCCAGGTCGTTGCCCTGCATGAGCGCCAGCGTGTACTCGCCCATAGCGAAACGCTTGGCCTCCTCCACCGCCTTCTGGAGGCCGCCGGCCTGGAGGTCCTGCGGCAGCCGCTTGTGGTACCAGGCCGCGGCCGTGTAGGTGGGGAGGAAGAGCGGGTACGGCAGGTCGTTGCCGACGGCGAAGCGGGCGGTCTGGAAGTTGAGGATCGAGGAGATCAGGATGACGCCGTTCAGGTACATCCCGTGCTGGTCCTGGAGGAGGTTCGAGAGGCGGGCGGAGCGGGTGGTGCCGTAGCTCTCGCCGGCCAGGAACTTGGGGCTCGACCAGCGGCCGAAGCGGACCGTCCAGAGGCGGATGAACTCGGCCATCGTCTCCGCGTCCTCCTTGACGCCATAGAACTTCTTGGCGTCCCGCCCCGGGATGGCCCGGCTGTAGCCGGTAGTGACGGGGTCGATGAACACCAGGTCGGTGACGTCGAGCAGCGATTCGCCGTTGTCCACCAGCCGGTAGGGGGGCGGCAGCGCCATGCCCTCCTCCTGGGCCTCCACCCGGCGGGGTCCGAAGGCGCCGAGGTGCAGCCAGACGGAGGACGAGCCCGGGCCGCCGTTGTAGGTGTAGGTGACGGGCCGCTTCGAGCGGTCGGTGACGCCGTCCCGGGTATAGGCGACGAAGAACATCGAGGCCCTGGGCTTACCGTCCTCGTCCCGGAGCACGAGGGTGCCGGCCGTGGCGGTGTAGCGGACCTCCTTGCCACCGATCACGGCCCTGTGCTGGGTCGTGACGAGCTTGTCCTCGGCCTTGGGGACGTCCATCTTGTCGGCCTGCTCCGGCTTATCCGTCTTCATGTCCTCGTCCGCCATCCTCTCGGGTGGCTGCGCGGCGGCGGGGCCGAGGCAGAGGATGAAGAGGGCGGCGAGGGCGAGCAGGCGGGTCTTCTTCTCTCGATTCAACGTGGGATCTCCTTACAAGCTGAACAGAATGCGGAGCCGGTCTGAAACCGCGGCCATGGTCCTGGGCGTTACGACTCCCCAGCGCTCCCGCAAGCGTTTCCAAGAAACCGAGCGCACGGATTCACACAGGACGGAGCTTTCATTCCTGAGGCCTCCCTCCGGAGGAGAGAGACGAACGTGCGACGACACAGGCCGAATTCTGGAGGTGATCGGTACTACGATGACCAAGCCCGCCGGTCCCTGGTTAAGCGTATCGATGGAAACGACCAACACGGGCCGCCTGCCCGCCTGTTCATGGCCGATGGTTGGATCCAGATCTCCAAACCAGACCTCACCTCTGTAAGGCAGGATCATGCTGATCTCTTGTCAGCAACGAATCGAGCGCTCCGGCTTTCCTCGTCCCAGACCTCATCTTCCGGTAGGCCATCCAGCAAAGTTCCATCCCAAAGAGCGCGCTCGGCCTCAACCTCTTTCCAAGCCTCCGGATCATCTCGAAGTTCCGCGTAGGAAGCATTAAGAGCGTCCATAAAGAGCTTCCGCCGGTACTCCTCGACGGCTTTTTCCAGCACCGATTGCATCGATCCCTGCTCAGCCTGAGCAAGCTCCCGCAAGCTCTCGCGAGTCTTGGCGGTGATCCGAACCATGGCGTTTCCCATCTCAGGAGCCTCCCTGTAGACAAAAAAGTATACAGGGAAGCCCGTAGGATTGCACAAGCCTTGTTCACGGGAGTGCACAAGCAGCCTTGTACACTGGAAGTGCACAGCTCAGTACCGCGGCACCGACGGATCCACCTCTTCGCTCCACGCGTCGATGCCGCCGGCGAGGTTGATGGCCCGCGAGAAGCCCATCTGGCGCAGGAATCTCACCGCCTGGGCCGAGCGCGCGCCGTGGTGGCAGTGGGCCACGATGGTGGCCGCCGGGTCGATCTCGCCCAGCCGGTCCTGCAATTCTCCCAGGGGAATGAGCTGGGCGCCCTCGATGCGGCCGATCTCCCACTCCGGAGGGTTGCGGACGTCGAGGAGGATGTGCTCCCGCCCTTCGTCCCGCCACTTCTTCAGCTCGGCGACCGACATCTCGAAATCTTTCTCCACCGTGTCCTCCCGCGGATCGATGCCGCAGAACTGCTGGTAGTCGATCAGCTCCGTCTGCGTCGGGTGCTCCGAGCAGATGGGGCAGTCCGGATTCTTGCGCAGCTTGAGCTCGCGGAACTTCAGCTTCAGGGCGTCGAACAGCACCAGCCGGCCGATCAAGGGGTCGCCCGCGCCGACGATCAGCTTGATGACCTCGTTGGCCTGGAGCGAGCCGATGATGCCCGGCAGCACTCCCAGCACGCCGCCCTCGGCGCAGGAGGGGACGAGCCCCGGCGGCGGCGGCTCCGGGAAGAGGCAGCGGTAGCAGGGACCGCGAGCCCCCCAGAACACCGAGACCTGCCCCTCGAAGCGGAAGATCGAGCCGTAGACGTTCGGCTTGCCCAGCAGCACGCAGGCGTCGTTGACCAGGTAGCGGGTCGGGAAGTTGTCCGTGCCGTCGACGACGATGTCGTAGTCCCGGAAGAGGTCCAGGGCGTTCGAAGAGTCGAGCCGCGTCTCGTGGGGGACGATATTGATGTGGGGGTTGATGTCGCGCAGGCGCTCCGTGGCGGCCTGGATCTTCGGCTTGCCCACGGAGGCGCGGCCGAAGAGCACCTGGCGGTGGAGGTTGCTCTCGTCCACCACGTCGAAGTCCACCATGCCGAGGGTGCCCACCCCCGCGGCGGCCAGATAGAGCCCGACGGGCGAGCCCAGGCCGCCGGCGCCGATGGCCAGCACCTTGGCCGCCTTGAGCTTCTTCTGCCCGAGCGTGCCGACCTCCGGCAGGATGAGGTGCCGGCTGTAGTGGCGGATCTCGGCCGGCGACAGGTCCGGCAGCTCTTCGGCAACCGCGCGGGCGGCCGTCTCGAGAGCGCTCACTCCGCCGGCGATCGAGGGGATGATCGAAAGGGTGTCGCCGCTGGAAAGCGGTGTCCCTTCCTTCTGGAGGTGCCGCACGTCCTCGTCGTTCAGGAAGAGGTTGACGAAGCTGCGCAGCGCCCCCTCGTCCGTGAACAGGTGGCGCTGGAGGGACGGGAACCGCCGGGTGAGGTCCTGCATGGCCTCGCCCACGGTCGCGCCCTCGACCTGAACCTCGCCCTGCTCCGAGGTGAAGCGGCGCAGGGGAGTGGGGATGTGGATGGTGACGCTCATCAGACTGCCTCCTTCTGGCCGATGTCCTTCTGGAGCATGGCCTCTTCCTCGAACCGCTCGCGGTCGTCGGCGAGGCGCCAGCTCCGGGCCTCGGCCACCTTGCCGCCCTGCACGGAAACGATGACGTAGGAAAGGCCCGGCCACGCGTGCTCGCGGTCGAACTCGCTCGGCCGGGCCGGATGGTCCGGGTGCGAATGGTAGTAGCCCACGACGTCGAGCCCCGCGGAGCGCGCTTCCTTGTGCGCCGCGAGCACCGTCTCCGGGGCGATCAGGAACCGGTTGTGCCGGCTGTCCTCGCGCTCGTTCTCGACGGCGAGGACGCGCTCGACGACGGTAGAGCTTGCCTCGGCTCGGCCGATCAGGAAGCCGCAGCACTCCTCAGGGTAGCTCGCCTCGCCATGCAAGCCGATCGCCTCCAGATCCCCAGAAGAGAGGACGATCATGGCTCCTCCCAGAAGCGGTCGGACAGGTACTTGTCCGCGCCGTCGCACAGGACCGTGACGATCGCACCCTTCTCGAGACCGGCAGCCACTTCCAGAGCCGCGGCCACGTTGGCGCCCGAGGAGACCCCCACCAGGAGGCCCCGCTCGCGGGCGAGCCTCTTGACCATCCCGTAGGCCTTCTCCGTCGCCAGCTCCCGCGCCTCATCCGCCAACGAGGGGTCGTAGATCGGCGGCACGATGGCCGAGGCCATGTGCTTCATCCCCTCGAGCCCGTGGAACGGCGAGTCCGGCTCCATCGAGATCAGCCGGACGCGGGGTTGCGCCTCTCTGAGATAGCGGCCCACCCCCATGAAGGTGCCGCTGGTGCCGAGGCCGGCGACGAAGTGGGTGATCGTCCCCGCCGTCTGCCGCCAGATCTCCGGCCCGGTCGTGCGGTAGTGGGCCCGCCAGTTCTCGGGGTTCGAGTACTGATCGAGATAGGCCCAGCGGTCCGGCTCCTCGGCGACCAGCCGCCGAGCCTCCAAAATCGCCCCGTCGCTCCCGGCCATCGGATCGGTGATACGCAATTCGGCGCCGTAGGCCTTGAGGATGCGCTTGCGCTCGGGGCTGGCGCTCCCCGGCAGGCACAGGGTCACGGGGATGCCTCGGGCCGCGCCGATCATGGCGTAGGCGATCCCCGTGTTGCCCGAGGTCGCGTCGAGCAGGCGCCGGCCCTCCGCGAACAGCCCTCGCCGCTCGGCGTCCTCGACCATGGCGAGCGCCGGCCGGTCCTTCACGGAGCCGCCGGGGTTGGCGGACTCGGCCTTGGCGTAGAGCCTCACGCCCGTGCCCGTTAGCTCCGAGAGATCGATCAGCGGCGTGTCGCCGATCAGGTCCAGGAGGTGCACGGGGCGGCTCCGGTCGAGCGAGGAAGCGGATTTCTCCAGGACGAGGGACATCGCCCGATCAAGCTAACAGACGGTCGAGGAGGTGTAAAGTTGACGGCCTCAGGGGAGGAGAGCCATGGACGACAGCATCCGCACCGGCGACGATCGAGTCCCACCCGGCCAGTACGTGACCGACAAGTGGCCCGTGCTCAGCTACGGCGACACGCCGCGCATCGCGCTCGAGAAATGGACCCTGCGGATCTTCGGCCTCGTCCGCGAGGAGCGTATCCTCTCCTGGAAGGAGCTCCAGGCGCTCCCCCGGGTCCGCGTCACGGCGGACTTCCACTGCGTCACCCGCTTCTCCACCCTCGACAACGGCTGGGAGGGGGTCTCGACCCGCGAGCTGATCCGGCACGTCCAGGCCGATCCGGAAGCGTCGCACGTCATGGTCCACTGCTACGGCGGGTACACGACCAACCTGCCGCTCGAGGACTTCCTCTCCGACAAGGCCCTCCTGGCGGACCGCCACAACGGCAAGCCTCTGTCCCTGGACCACGGCGGCGCGCTGCGCCTCGTGGTGCCCCACCTCTACGCCTGGAAGAGCGCCAAGTGGGTGAACGGCATCGAGCTGATGGCGGAGGACCGCCGGGGCTTCTGGGAGGAGAACGGCTACCACACCTACGGCGATCCCTGGCAGGAGGAGCGCTTCAGCTCGCAGGAGACCACCCAGGCCCATCAGGTGCGGCGGCGGGCCAAGGAGCTGGGGATCGTACCGAAGGATTAACCAGGACTGCCAGGGATCGGGACCACCAGCGAGGCCACGATCGAGGCCAGGGTCAGCAGGATGCAGACCAGCGCCAGGGTCAGGTGATTGCCCGTTTCGGGTTTCCGGGGGTTGACCAGCATGCTGGCCAGATAGCCGCCCGCGAATCCGCCGAGGTGAGCCCAGTTGTCCACGCCGCTCATCAGGAAGCCGAAAGCGATCATGAAGATGGCGTAGCTCCAGGCCTGACGCCCCACGACGCCGCTGCCGGTGCTGCGCCCGTAGTGGACGAGAGCGCCGAGCAGGCCCAGGATGGGGGCCGAGGCGCCTATCGTGAGGGTCGACCCGCTGAAGAACGGCAGGAGCCAGACCGAGCTGCTGACGAAGAAGCCGACGATCGTGGAGATCGTGTACAGGATCACCATGCGGCCGGCGCCGTAGAGCTCCGCCGTCTCGGGCGCCAGGAGACGGATCCAGTAGAGATTGAAGCCGATGTGCAGCAGGCCGCCATGAAGCCAGCCGGCCGAGAGGACGGTCCACCAGCGATGCCAGACCCAGACGGGCACCCTGCCGGCCGCCCCGAACCGCACGAGGCTCTCCTGGCTGGGTGAGCCGATCGAGAGCAGCCCGCCCATCCGTATCCCCTCGGGATCGACGACCAGCATGGCAATGTAGAGGAAGGCGGTCCCCACCATGACCACCTGGACGAACCCCAGGTCACGGCCGAGCTTGCGGAAGACGGAGGTCAGCCCCCACATCCCGGGCTTCTTCCGCCCGCAATTCAAGCAGACCTCGTCGTTGACCCCGACCAGTTTGCCGCAGGAGGGGCAGAGGATGGAGCCGGTCCGCTTGCTCTGGAACATGACGGGTACTTTATCCCACGCAGGCGACGGCCACTCCTCACACCTGCATCGGCGCTTCCGTCGGGTCGGGATCGCGGCGGGCAGGCTCGTCCTCGGGCGTGCTCCCCGGATCTTCGATAGGAGGCTGCTCCTGGGGATCCTCGTCCGGATCGTTCAGCGGCTCTTCCCGTGCGGGATCATCGACCGGCTCGCTGGGATCGCGGTCGCGGCGGGGGTCGTGGGGGTCCCAGGCGGCATGGATCTCGGGTTCTCTCAAGGCGGCTCCTCCTGGGCTGGATTACAGCAAGGATCGGGCCGAGACTCCGGTCTCCGCTCGGAGAGGGCCTCGTTCTTGCACCTCCCCCACCGCCATGGCCCCACCCGACAGCTCCCAATGGATCCTCCAGCTCGTCTGGCTCGTCACGCTGGCGATTCCCATCGCCTGCGTGGCTTGGACGGTGACGCACGAGGAGGTCTTCCGCGAGCCGCGCGAGTACTGCGCGGAGAAATCCAAGAGCGCCCGCAGCCTCCTGGCCCGGAAATTCTTCTACCTGTTCACCTGCGAGTACTGCTTCAGCCACTACGTGACGATCTTCTTCCTCTTCGTCACCCGCTACCGGCTGCTGCTCGACGATTGGCGGGGCTACCTCATCGCCTTCTTCGCCCTGGTGGCGGTGGCCAACATCTACATGAGCTCCTTCAGCCGGCTGCGGCAGGAGGTCAAGTCGGAGAAGCTGACGGCGCAGAAGAAGGAGATCGAGCTGGAAGAAGCCTCGAACGGGGCTGCCTAGAGCTACGGCTCCAGGGCCGACTCGTCGTCCAGCTCTTCCACCTCGGCGAGGATCTCCAGAGCCTGCTCCGCATCCTGGGGATGGACCTCGACGCGGTTCATGGCCACCGGCTCGCCGGTCAGGAGGCTCACCGCCGGCAGGCGCTCCTCGTGGACGCAGGCGTCGATCCCCTCGGATTCGAGAAGGGTCCTGGCGAGGTGGGCCTCCCAGGGGGTGGCGAAACGGCCGACGGTGACGAGGGCCTCGGGCTCCTCGAAGACCTCGGCGTCGCCGGGCTGATCTTCCTCCTCGGTCACCAGGTAGAGGACGGGCCGCCGGTTGCGCAGCAGCTCCGCCGCGCGCTCGGCTTCCTCGGAACGGACCTGGAGGCGCACGCCTCCCAAGGTGCTGGAGAGAGCCCCGTAAAGGCGCAGGAAATGCTCGTCCGCGATGACCGCGTGGATGCCCCCCGCCTCCAGGCAGGCGCGGGCGAGCTGCGCCTCCCAGGGGGAGGAGAAGATCTCTATCGTGACCAGCTTCTCGATGTCGTACTCGGAATCGGACATTGATGCAATTCCACCTAGAGGACGCCGCCTTCCCGTAACAGGAACCTGAGCCCCAGGAGCAGGGCGCCGAAGAACACCGCCGTGGCCAGTGCGGCCAACACGCCCACCTTCCGGCCCCGCAAATGCGCGGCGGCAAGGTAGGCCCCGGCCACGCTGAACAGCGCAAATAAGAAGAACAGCGCCAGGGGCAGCCACATTTCGGCAATCTGGGACGTCATAGGAGAAGGACCGTGCCGGGATTCTACCCCGGCGCCCCTCGCCGGTCACCCGGGGATGGTGATCTCGACGTAGAGGTCCGTCTCCTCGCAGCGCTCCTGGAACGGCTTCCACTCCCCCGCCGACACGGTCCGGGGGCGCTTGGGGAGCCCCTCGTCCACGCGCAGGACGCGGCCGTTGGTCTTCTCCTTGAGCCTCTTCAGAAGCGGCGGGAAGGGCATGTCCCAACCGTTGGGGCTGCCGCCCTTGGGCTTGTGCGCCATCTTGGAGTCGACCGGGATCATGGCCACGAGATCGGGATGGGTCATCAGCTCCAGGCCCTGCTCGCGCAGGGTGGCGTTGTGGCTGGCGTGGTGCCCTACCTTGTAGAGGACGGTCCGGCTCATCAGGTCCTCGATCGTGACCGGATGGTCAGGATCGTCCTCCCGAGGCCACTCCAAGGTGTGCCAGGAGCGCCAGTTGCCGGCCTGGGCGTCGCCGGGGAAGAGGAGGACCTGGCCGCTGGGGACCAGCTCGATCGCCAGGGCCAGGCTGGTGTTGTTCGTGTTGCTGTCCAGTTGCAGGGCCAGGCTGCCGGCGGCGCCCATCCAGTCGCTGTCGATGCGGCGCCAGGCGTCCGGCGCCTTTCCGGAAGAGCCGTAGTACAGCTCCTGGAAGAAGGGGTCCCGCTGGGCGGCCTCGGTCCCGACCCGGAAGACCTTCTCGAAGGGGTGGGACAGGTTGGCGAGCTCCTCTTCGTCCGGGCTCATGGCCATCGGGCCCGCCTTGTCCTGGGCCGCCAGCACGGCGGCGAAAAACGCGGTCTCCTCGTTGAGCCCCAGCCGGGCCTCGTAGGCCTCGCCGCTCTTTGGATTCGAGCGCTTCAGGAAGTCCATCTCCTTCGGCGGGCCGAGGACGTAGACGCGCGCTCCGGCAACCCCCGGCAGGGGAAGCGGCCCCTCGCCCGGGGTGCGGTAGCGCGGCGGCTTGCCGCGGCCGACCACGTAGTCCATGGCGCGCTCGATGGCGGAGGGCTTGCCGTCCACGCCCAACTCGCCGAAGAAGCCGAGGACCGGGTCGAGGCCGTCCGCCGCCCGCGCGGACTCCCGGTCGCCGTTTGCCCGCAGGCGGCTGACGGTGGAGGTGAGGGCCCGCAGGGCGGTCTGGCGCTGCCGGCGCAGGCCGCGGGAGACCGGGTCCTCCAGGTCTTCGGTCCAGGCGACCCAGACCTGGTCGATCTTCAGCCGGTCGAAGACTTCGCGGGCCTGCTCGAAGCCGGAGAGGTGGTCCCAGTGCTCGTGGGTGGCGACCAGCAGGTCGATGCGCTCGCCGGTGGATTCCAGGATGTGCTCGGCAACCCGCTTCATCTTCTCGCCGCTGTCGGCGGTGCCGAGCAGCACTCCGCAGTCGATCAGCACGAAACGGGGCCGCCCCTCCCGCTTGGACGGGAAGGCCAGCAGGAAGCAGTCGCCCAGCCCCTGGCGGTACATGCGGACCTTCACGCCGGATTCGGGAGCGGTCATCGTGGGCGCGGTCGTCTTGGCGGCAGTCGTCTTGGCAGCGGCCATGGGTCTCCTCCTCGGGATCAATCGGAATCAAACCGAGCGGTGGAGCATCGCGAAAGGCTCGGCGTCGGAGCGCACTCTGGGATCTCCGAAGTAGGTCGCCGCCAGCGAGCCGTCGGACTCGCCGGATACGAACCGGCGCTGGCGGTCCAGGCGGGAGTCGCTCAGGATGCCCTTGCCGATGCAGTAGCGCACCTCGCGGGTCTCCAGGTCGATCAGGGTCGTGGAGCCGCCGCGGAACCAGAAGTCGTGCGGGGGCGGCTCCAGCGTCCCGTCGTCGACCTTGGCCTGGATCTCCTGATCGAAGTAGCCGCGCCGCTTCTGGGTGATCTCGATCACCAGGTCCGTGCGCGAGTCGCCGGCCGGCCCGATGCGCCGGGCGGGCCGCACGGAGTGGACCTCGAACAGGGGCAGCCCGGTCTTCTGGTGCCGCTCGATCGACTTCGGAGCGTTCGGCTCCAGGGCCAGCCCCAGCGCGCGGCCGAGCGACGGGCCCTCTTTGGCCAGCCAGTCGTGCACCAGGGCGGCGCCGGTTTTCGCCGTTTCCCAGGCCCGCTCGCGGTTCGAGGTGAGCGACCATTCCGGCTGGACCTGCTCCAGGGCGATCCCGGCCAGCAGCCGGTTGAACTCCGGCAGATCCTCCGCGGACGGACCCGACCAGCAGAGGCTCTCGGCCGACAGGCTGCGCACTCCCGACGGGTAGATGCCGCGGCGGCGGAAGGCCTCGATGATCGAGATGCGGTACCGCCGATCGTCGTCCGGCACCAGGTCGCGGTCGGCGGTGACCAGCGCCCGCAGGTAGTCGCCAAAGTCGATGTCGACCGGCGGACAGTAGTCGAGGGCGCGGATGCACATGTTGAGGATGTGGCCGGCGGTGACCGACGCCTCGCGGGCCATGCGGTCCACGAGGTCGGGATGGATGGCGCCCTGGGGGAGGATACCGGTGCCGCCGGTGGCGATGCGCAGCAGGTCGGCGATCCGCGTCTTGTAGATGGCCAGGAAGGCGTCGAACACGGCGGCCACCAGGATGGCGCCGCGGCCGTGCGCCTCGTGGGTGCTCTGGATGTCGGCCGGGTCCGGCTCCTTGGGCAGCCACTTCCGGGTCGCGGGGTCGACCGTCCCCAGGGCGTCGCGCAGGGCGCCGTAGCTGCCGAGCGCCTGGCCGAACTGCTGGGCGAGCGCCGCCAGCTCGTTCTGCGCCGCGAGGTCCCCCCGGGTCCTGGCGATCTGGTGGCGCAGCACCTCGGGGAAGGAGAAGTGCTGGAACAGGGCGACCACGTCCGCGAACGCCTCGTGGAGGGCCAGGGCGTCGCCGTTGCTCGGCTCGATGAAGCGCCGGTGGAGACCGTCGAGCAGCGCGTGGGTGGTCTCGTGGGCGATGATGTCGTGCGACAGGCAGGCGAAGACGGTGCCGCCCGGCAGGTTGTGCCCCGGATCGGTGGTCGAGGCGGGAAAGTAGCCGAACAGCAGGGCCTTCTTCTGCGGGCTGTAGTAGGCGTTGGCCTCGCGCAGGGCGTGCGGGTAGACGCGCAGGCGGGGCACGAAAGCGAACTTCTGCTCCCTGCCGGCTTCCGACCAGAAGACGCGCCGCCCGAGTGCCCGCTCGAAATTGCGGATGGTGGTCATCGCCACGGCGTAGACCATCTGCTGGTGGAACTGGGGATCCCCCTCGGCGGGGTCGAGGCCGTTCATGGCCAGGAGGTCGGGATCGTTCAGGTCGATGGGCGCGTAGCAGCAATCGCTCGCCGGGTCGACGTCCACGACCTCCAGGTACTCGCCCACCGGCCCCACCCCCAACGGCTCCCAGGGCACCTGCAGGGTCATCTGGTTGATGACGGCGGTCTCGAGCTGCCAGTTGAAGCTGGGATCGAAGGCGTAGACCCGCAGGCTCCGGGTGGATGGAGGCCGCTTGGCGGGCGCGGAGATCTTGGAGGCTGGAAAAGGCTTGGAGGTCGGGAACGGCATGGCGTTGCCTCCTGAAGGGGACCGTTCCTTTAATCTTGACGTAAAAAGGCTGCGAGGGACAGCCCCCGCCCGGGCCCTCACCTCCCCGGCCCTCCTCTCCCGACCCCTCCCTCCCACCCTCACCGGGAGAGGAGGGAGACCAGCAAGACGGATTGATTTTGTCTTTCCCCTCTCCCGGTGAGGGTGGGAGGGAGGGGTCGGGAGAGGGGCAGGGGTGAGGGTTTCGGGAGGGAGGACCCTAATCCTTATAAAACCGCTCCCCCCGACCCGCCATCCCCCGCAGCAGCTCCGCCGGCCGCAGCCGCTCGCCGTACTTCGCGGCGTAGCCGTCCAGCTTCTCCACCACCCAGGCGAGGCCCTGGCGGTCGGCTTCGCGCAGCAGGCCGCCGCGGAAGGGCGGGAAGCCGAAGCCGAAGATCACCCCGATGTCCACGTCCGCCGGGTTGGTGATGATCCCCTCTTCCATGCAGCGGGCCGTCTCGTTGAGCATCTGGAGCCAGCAGCGCTCGACGATCTCGGCGTCGCTCACGGGCGTCCCGCTCCAGCCGAGCAGGCGGTAGACGGCCTCGTCCACCTTCTTGCTCCCTTTGCCTTTGCCGTCAGAACCCTTGCCGTCCTTCTCTTCATAGAGATAGAAGCCGCGCTTCGCCTTCCGGCCCAGCCGCTTGTCGTCCATCATCCGCTGGAACACGGGCGGCGGCGCCACCCGCTCGCCGAGGGCGTCCCGCATCACCTCGCCGACGTGGGCGGCGACGTCGAGCCCCACCTCGTCGAGCAGGGCGAAGGGGCCCACCGGCCAGCCCCAGCGGGTCATGGCTCCGTCCACGCGGTCGATGCTAGCCCCCTCGGCCAGCATCCAGGCCGCCTCGTTGAGCATCGTGCCGAGCACCCGGCTGGTGAAGAAGCCGGGGCCGTCGCCCACCACGATCACCGTCTTGCCCATCTTCCGCCCCATCTCGACCGTGGTCGCCAGCGCCTCCTGACTCGTGCCGGGGTGGCGGATGACCTCGACCAGCGGCATCTTGGCGACGGGGCTGAAGAAGTGCATGCCGACCACGTTTTCCGGCCGGCGGCTGGCCTCGGCGAGCTTGCCGATGGGGATCGACGAGGTGTTGGAGGCGAAGATGAGCCCCTCGGGAGCCGTGGACTCGGTCTCGCGGATGACGTTCCGCTTGACCTCCAGATCCTCGAAGACCGCCTCGATCACGAAGTCGGCGCGCCGCAGCGCCTCGAGCTCCACGGTCGGCAGGATGCGTCCCATGGCCGCCTTCGCCGCCGGCTCGGTGAGGCGGCGGCGCTTGACCAGCTCGCGGAACTGCTGCTGGGAGAAGCCGTAGCCACGTCCCACGGCCGCGAGGTCGCGGTCCTTGAGGACGATCGGCACCCCCTTGTAGGACAGCACCTGGGCGATGCCGGCGCCCATGAAGCCGGCGCCGAGCACGCCCACCGTGCCGACCGGCCGGGCCGCCCTGGCGATCTTCGCCGCCCGGGCCTCGACGTCGTTCTTGGTGAAGAAGATCGAGATCAGGTTCTTGGCCGTGTCGGAGAGCACGAGCTCGGAGAAGGCGCCGGCCTCGAGGTCGAGGGCGCGGCGCAGGGGCAGCTTCAGCCCCTCGCGGACGATGTCGATCGCCACTAGCGGCGCCGGGTAGTGGCCACCGGTCTTCTCCATCACTCCGGCGCGGGCCTTGTCCCACACCATCTTGCCGCCCAGCGGCGTGTGGGCGAGCCAGTCGCCGGCCCGCGACGCCATCGGCTTCTTGACCTTCTTCTTCTCGCCGCCGCCGCGCAGGACGCGCTCGGCCGCCGTCCGCAGGTCGGCCGGATGGCAGGTGTCGTCCACCAGCCCCAGGCGCTTCGCCTTGCGGCCGTCCACCTGCTTGCTGGTGAGGATCATGTCGAGAGCGTCGGGCACGCCGATCAGGCGCGGCAGGCGCTGCGTGCCGCCGAGGCCCGGGATGAGCCCGAGCTGCACCTCGGGGAGCCCCAGCTTGGTCTTGGGATGCTCCGTCGCGACCCGGTAGCGGCAGGCGAGGGCCAGCTCCAGGCCGCCGCCCAGGCAGGCGCCGTGGATGGCGGCGACGGTGGGGAACGGCAGGCCGGCCAGGCGCTCCATCAGGTCGTGGCCGCGCTGCAGCATGGCGAGCACCGGCTCCTTGCCCGACAAACCCAGCAGCTCCTCGAGATCGGCGCCGGCCACGAAGCCGTCCGGCTTGCCGGAGTAGATGACGAGCCCTTCCGGACGCTCCCGCTCCAGATGGGCGATCTGCTCCTCGAACCAGGCGAAGAGCCGGGTCGAAAGGGTGTTGACCTTCTTGCCGGGCTCGTCCAGGCGCAGCCAGGCGATCCCATTCTCGAGGGCCAGCGCGCCCGGAGGCGGGCCGGCCTGGACGTTCTTCAGTTGGGTATCGGCTTCGATGACGCTCATACGGCCATCGTAGGGATTTATGCCGCAGTGTGTCAAGAACACCCGGAGCAAGGCAGGTCGCGAAATGTATCGTCTCCCTAGTTGTCCCGTTATATACTGGGGGAGCACTCTTATATTAGAGAGTGCGCAGAATGCTATGAGCAGAAGGCGAAGGATCAGAGCCGCTTGGGTCAACCCGGAAGGGACACCTCCCCAGCCAGGGGGTGCCGTCTCATTTAAGGGGGTTGACTTGACGCACAGGCTCGTTTACTCTTCACGAAAGTCTCTAAGTGGTACTTAGCTGTGGGGTTGCTTAGCTGGTTGACTGCGAAATGTGCGAGAGCGCGATCAAACAATTTAGGCGGTCCTAGTGTCTAAGAGCTGGCACCACTAACTCAGTAGCATTATTCAATTTCAGAAGGGAGAGAGGATGACGTGGCTTTTACTAGCTATTACGCTTTTGTTTGGACTGGACAGTAAAGCAACATTTAGCAGCTCCCCCCAGCTTGGCTTGACCAATGGACAAAGCGCCGAGCCTTCTCCAACTTCATCTGACGCCGGCTCTGGCGTTGATCCTTGGGGTTAACTTATGTCTATCTATCGACCGATGATTGAAGGAGACTATTGCTATGGCCTCTAGCGGACTGGATCCTTGGGGCTAATATCCGTGGTTAAGCCGGGTTCTCCGGCTTAGCCACGGGTTGCAAAGCATGAATAGAAAGAGAGGCCAAGTACTGTTTGGCCTCTCTTCGTTCCTGATCCGAACTCCTAGAATTGCTTAGGATTCCTTGAGCAATAGTACGTGCCTCGCCAATATCGCCCGGCTCTGCTCCGAACTCAATCACGGCTCGAACGTAGGTTAGCAAGAGATTTTGGTTATCGTGCTTTTGCCCAACATCCCTGAGCAGGCGTGCCTTATCTAGAACGAACTTCGCTTTTGACTTGTCACCAACAAGAGCAGAATAAAAGACAAGATTGTTGAGAGCTAAATATTCAGCAGGGCCTCCAACTTTTTGCAGTATATTGTATCCTTTCTGAGAGTTAATGACAGCATCTCGCAGACGGTCCCTACTTTTGGGCTCAAAGGTATCAGGGTCGATGCTGGTCTCGCCAATAACAAAGCCAAGTATAGAAAGCACTCGGCCACGCAACTCGTTCTCAAGCGGCTCAATCTTATCCTTTACTAGATTATCAGTGATCTTCTTGGTCGAATCCTCTACGCTTTTTCTTATATTTTCCTGCAGCGTCTGCCAACCAAAAATTGCGAGGACAGCGATAAAAAGTGACAGAACAAATAATGCGAGCGAGGAAGCGCCGAATAAAACAGTCATCAAATCACCCGGATCACCTCTTTGAATTCTATATGCATTGTTACTGATGCAGTAGGATGCAAACCAAATAAGCAAAATTACTATCCACGCGAATAAAATTATGAAAATCATGCGACTCAGGGACTTATTTTCGCTCATGTGACGCTTTTACCACAAGCTCGTTACTTTAGGCAAGCCTCACGACATCCGAATGACTTCTCGGGCCCAATCTCACTCACCACTAAAGGCGCCTACAGCTTCGCCAAAGCCGCCTTCGCCTCTTTGAGGCTGGGATCGAGCTTCAACGCCGCCTGGTACTCGGCTCGGGCCTGGGGCTTGCTCCCCTTCTTCTCGTAGACCTGCCCCAGGCGGAAGTGGGCGTTGGCGAGCGGCGCGCTCTGCGGCCCGGGGGGGTGGCCGAGGTAGCGCTTGAGGCACTCCTCGCCCCGGTCCGGCCGCTGGCCGGAGAGCGCCGCGGCGCGGCCGATCTGGTAGAGGGCGTCGTAGTTGTCCGGATCGGCCTTGAGGAGGTTCTCGAGGGTGTCGAAAGCCGCGCCCCACTTCTCCTGGGACTGGTAGAAGAGAGAGAGGCTGACGCGAGGGCGGGAATCGGCCGGGGCTTCCTGGATCGCCGCCTTGAGCTCGCGCTCCGCCGTGGCCATGTCCTTCTGGTCGAAGGCGATGTTGACCAGCGCGAGGCGGCCGCGGACGGCGTCCCGCTTCCGGATCTCGGCCGCCTGCTCCTTGGCCTTGTCCACGCTGCCGCCCATGATGCCAGGGGCCTCGAGATAGAACGTGATCAGGGAGTCGCGGGCGTCGAGGTTGGCGGGATCGAGGGCCACCGCCTTCTCCCAGGCAGCCCTGGTCTTCTTCGCCAGACCCGGCTGCCGGAGGACGTTCGCCTCCAGGGCAGCCTGGCCGTAGGCGCGGCCCAGCCACAGGAAGTAGTCCGAGCGGCGGGGCGCCAGCGCGGTTGCCTTCTCCAGCCACTCGGCCGCCGGCTCGCTCTTCCTCAGGCCGAGCAGCGTCCGTCCCAGGTAGAAGGCCGCCTCGGCGTCCTTGGGGTTCTTCGCGGCCCAGGGCTCGAAGAACTTCCGGGCCTCCTCGTAGCGCCGCCCGTCGTAGAGCTGGATGCCGGGAGCCAGGGCGTCGGCAGCCGCGGCGGCCAGGACCGGCGCCAGCAGGAGCGCCGCCATCCCCAGAGCCTGCCAGAACTTTCCTCTCATCAAGCTATCTACGAAAGAAACCGCTCCGGGTTTTATGTCGTCTCGGGGTCTTCCAGGCTCTGCACGATCTGCGTCACCTCGACCTCGGCCTTGCGGATCTTGCCGCGGCAGAGGTCGAGGAGCTGGGCGGCGCGGCGCAGCTCCTCGGCGAGGCGGTCGATGTCGATCTCCTCGCCCTCGATGCGCTCGAGGATGCCCTCCAGCTCGTCCATGGCCTCGCGGAAGCTCAAAGTATTTTGTTCTAACGGTTCGCTCATCATTCCTCCACTCGGCTCTTCAAGTCTCCCCCGGCGACCCGGGTGGTGATCAGCTCTCCGGGGCTCACCTGGCCGGGGTCCCGGAGGGTGCGTCCCGCCGCGTCACGGGTCAGGCTGAAGCCCCGCTCCAGGGTGCGCTCCGGGGCGAGCTGAACGGTCAGCCTCTCGATCCCCTGGAGCTTGGCCGCCAGCTCCCGGAGACGGCCCCGGCCAGCGCCGGCGATGCGCTCGCCAACGCGGACGCGGTCGCGCCCGGCCGCTTCGAGCCGCCGCGGCGCCAGCTCGGCGAGACGGCCGCGCACGGTGTCCTGCCGCCGTTCGGCCTCGCGCAGGACGCTCCGCCCCAACCGCCCGAGGGCGCGGGCGTGCTCGTCGATCCGCGAGCCGGCGGCGGCGAGGCGCATCCGCGCCAGGCTCACCCCCCGCTCGGCCCGGCCCAGCGCCTCGCGGCCGGCGCGCAGCGGCTCCAGGGCCTCCCGCACGAGGGTCCGCCGCAGGTCTTCCAGGGCCTGATCGGCGAGGGCCATCCGCTCGATCAGGAATTCGGCCGCCTTGGTGGGCGTCTTGAAAGCGGTGTGGGAGACCAGGTCGGCGATCGCGTGGTCGATCTCGTGCCCGAGACCGGTGAGGACGGGGAACGGCGCTCCGGCGATGGCCTCCGCGATGGCGCGGCTGTCGAACGCCGCGAGGTCCGTGCGCGAGCCGCCGCCGCGGATCAGCACGGCGCAGTCGATGGCCAGACCGCGGAGCGACGCCAGGGCCGACACCACCTCGCGCTCGGCCTCCCGGCCTTGCATCGCGGCGTGAATGAAAATCACCCGGAAGCCGTAGCCGCTCTCGGTGAGGCCGGAGAGGAAGTCGTGGAACGCCGCGCTGCCGTGGGAGGTGATGAGGGCGATCGACAGCGGCAGCTCCGCGAGCGCCAGCCCCCGGTTGCGCTCCAGCAGGCCGCCGGCGGCGAGGGCCGCCAGGGTCTCCCGGCGCCGGCGCTCCAGCAGGCCGAGGGTGAAGGCCGGGTCCACCTCGCGCACGCAGAGCTGCAGCCGGCCGCTCGGCGCGTAGAAGTCCAGGCTGCCCCGGCAGCGCACCTGCACGCCGTCCGTGAGCCGCTGCTCGGAGGCCGAGAGGAGGCGCTGGATCTTGAGGAAGTCCCCCTTCCAGATGACGGCGTCGAGCTTGCCGACGATCTCGTCGCGCTCGCCCTTCTCGATCAGCTCGAAGTAGACGTGGCCGCGGGCGCTGGGGCGCACCCGCTGCGCCTCTCCCACCACCCAGACGGCGGAGAAGGCCTCGCCGAGGAAGTCGCGGACCTCCCCGCAGAGCTGCGAGACGCTGTAGGTGGGCTCTAGGAGAGGAAGAAGGGTCAGGCTCGAGCTCCCGGAACGGCCGGCCGGCGGATCAGCCGGCGCGGCGGCTCAATGATACGACTTCAGATCCTTGGTCGAGGTCAGGGGGATCGACTCCGCCCACTCGATCGCCTTCTTCTCCCCGGCCGTCAGCTTGCTCAGGAACTCGACCGCCTCGTCGCGCTCGCGGAACAGGCGCCAGATGAAGGTGTGACCGGCGGGCGCCGTGAAGTAGGTGTAGTTCTTGGCGCCGTTCGAGAGGTCGAAGCCGAGGTTCGACTCGCCGTTGACGCCGACGCAGGCCACGGCGATGGCGCGGTATGCGAGGGCGAGCGCCCGGATGGCGTCCTCGAAATCGCCCAGCTCCTCGCGGGAGAGCGGCGAATGCCAGACGGAGATCTTCGCTCCGTCCTCCTCGGCCAGGAGGTTGTAGGCGATGTCGTGGCGGTCCATCGCGTCCTTGGTCTCGCTGGTGGTGACGAAGACGTCCTCCGTCCCGGCGACCTTGTAGGTGATCGCGTAGACCTCTTTTTCCAATTGGGTGAACGCTTCCGAGAGCATGCTCTCGTCCTCTATCGTGAAGTAGTAGAGGCGGTTCATCATCCGTCGTGCAGCCATACGAGCAATCCTCCAAGTGTTCCGTCGTGCCCTGTCAGACGGCCGCCATCGGGTGAAACCCGGGACCCTGTCGATCTTTACGAGTGGGACGGGGTGTGCGGGGCAGAGACTTTTTCTACGCCCCGGCGGCTTATTGTATCAAAACGTTACGGCCGCCCCTCATTGTTCCCGTCCAAGGCCCGCCGCCGGACCTCGGCGGGCCGCCGGCTGAGGGCGAGGCCGAGCAGCATGCCGGCCGCGCAGCCCCCCAGGTGGGCGGCGTTGTCGATGCCCGGTATGTTGAAGCCGAGGAAGACGTTGAGGCCCGCCCAGAAGAGAAGCTGCATGAGCAGCGACTTGGCCTGCGGGGTGAGATTTTCACGGTGCCTCAAGAGAAACGCGATCAGGGCGCCCATCAATCCGAAGATGGCTCCCGACGCGCCGGCCGACAGGCCGCCGGTGAAGAACAGGCTGGCGATCGAGCCGGCGGTCCCGCTGACGAAATAGACCAGCAGCATCCGCCGCGAGCCCATCAGGAGCTCGAACAGGCTGCCGAGCTGGTAGAGGGCCCAGCCGTTCACCAGCAGGTGGACGAACCCGATGTGGAGGAACATGCTGGACACCAGGCGCCAGTACTGGCCCTGGAAGACCAGGGGCGCATAGTTGGCCCCGAGCCTCAGCAGCACCCCCTCGTTCTCCGAGCCGCCCAGGAGCGTCTCCGCCACGAACATCGCCGCGATCGCGGCGAGAACGATGGTGGTGACGGGAGTTCGCCGGCCGAGGAGCATGGCCGGCATGGTATCGCGAAACGGGAAAAGCCAAGGACCAAGGACTGCAGGGACTGCAAGGACATCAAGGACAGGGACGCCGCGGTCCCGGGGCTGTGCTTGAAGTCTTTGCAGTCCCTGCAGTCCTTGCAGTCTTTAGTTCCCGGCTAGTTCCCGGCGCTTCCCCGCGACACCCGGGCCTTCAGCCCCTTCCGGATCCGCACCTCCACGGGACGGAACGCCTGCGGATCCGCCGGCCGGTCCGAGCTGTAGGCCAGGAAATAGCGGCTGCGCAGCTCTTCGCCGATCCGGCCGTAGACGCCCGCCAGCTCGTCGGCCCGGTCGACGAAGTAGGCCCTCCCCCCCGTCGCCTCCGCCAGCTCCACCAGCTTGCCGCGGGCTCCCCGCTTCATCTCCGAGAGGCCGAGGCCGATGGTGTAGATCGCCACGCCGCTGCGGCGGGCGTAGGTCAGGGCGTCCTCCCAGGAGGTGCCGCTCGTCGTGTCCTCGCCGTCGGTCAGCAGCACCAGGGCCCGCTGCCCCCGCTCGGCGCGGAAGTAGTAGAGGGAGGTGATGATGGCGTCGTAGAGCGCCGTGCGGCCGAACGACTTCAGACCCTCCAGCGACATCGCCACTGCCTCGGCGTCGTCCACCGGCGGGAGCAGCAGCGTCGGACGGCCGCCGAACTGGAGGGTGAAGCAGCGGTCCTGCGGAGTGAGCAGGTGGCGCGCGAAGCCGATGGCGGCCCGCTGCGCCTCGCCCAGCGAGGAGGCCATGGAGAAGGAGGTGTCGACGGCGATCCCCAGCGACAGCGGCAGGCCCTCCACCTGCTCGAAGCGCACGATTTTCTGCGGCTTGCCGTCCTCGAGCACCTCGAAGTCGGAGGCCGGGAGGCCCTTCACCGGGTGCCCGGAGCCGTCGAGGGCCGTGGCGAAGAGCTCGACCAGGTCCACCTCCACCTCGCCCAGGTTGGCCGGCGCCCGCAGGAAGCGCACGTCCTCCGCCTGGCTGCCGTCGTCCAGCCGCGCCGTCACCGTGAGATAGGCGAGGTCCCCTTCGGCAGGCACCTGGATCTCCCCCTGCCAGGGCGGCTGGGTGAGGGTCGCGACCTTGCGGTCGTTGACCCGCAGCTCGACGCTCTCGACCCGCCGCTCCTCGGGCACCACCACCTCGGCGCGCGCCATCACCTTGCCCGTGGCGCGGCCGCCCCGCTTGGGATCGGTGATCAGCACCCGCAGCCGGCCGCGGGCCTGGTTGAGCACCATCTGGTCCCAGCCGACCAGCTCGCCGCCGGCGTCGTAGCCCTCGACGCGGACCACCTGCTCGCGCGGGACCTCGGCGAGCCGCATCTCGGCCGAGTAGGGCGGGCGGGTGCGCGTGAGCTGCGGCTGGCCATCGAGCAGGAAGACGACCTTGGCGATGCGGGTGCCGGAGACCACGGTCTCGGCCCGCCAGACGCCCAGCACCACCTCCGAGGGAGGCGGCAGCAGCAGCAGGGTGTCCGGTCCGGCGCCGCCCGGGCGCACCGTCTCGCCGCCCACGGCGGTCGCCGTCAGCTCGGCGGGCAGGTGCCGCTCCGGGGCTCCGGGGACCTGGAAGCCGCGGGCGAGGCGGACCTCGGCGCCGCTCGTCTCGTCCTTGATCCGCAGCCGCAGCACGAAGCTCTGCCCCGGGCGCACGGCCCGCTCCAGCAGCAGCGCGGCCGGGGCGCCGGGAGCCGGCGCCGAAACCTGATAGCGCAGGCGGAAATCCTCGAACACCTCGCCCTCGCGCTCCAGCACGCCGTCCACGGCCAGGCGCACCCGCGGCTTGCCCTTGACCTCCGGGTTGACCTCCGAGATGGCCATACCGCCGGTGGAGGGCAGGTTGACGAGGAAGCGGGCGGCGAGGCGCTGGCCCTGGCGGCGGGGGAAGTCGACGTCCGGCGCCGCGGCCTCCAGGCGCTCCGGCTCGGGTGGCAGCACCGTCGCCGCCGCCTCGCGGGACCAGGCGGCGAGGTCGGCGGGCGTCCAGAGCAGGGCCACCCGGTCCTCCGGACGGACCCAGCGGAAATCGCGCGCAGCCGGTGCGGCCGGCGGGTCGGCAGCGGCCGGCGCGTTGGACGGGATTCCTCCCAGGCCGTCGATCCCCGTGGCCGCGTCCACCCGCACCGAGTCCGGGCAGAAGAAGCGGTCGATGCGCTGGCGCATGGGCAGGCGCAGGAGGTCCCACTGGGCGAGCCAGAACTCCATCTCGCTGGTGTAGAGGGCCCGCTTGGAATCGATCGGCAGCCAGAGTCGGAAGGGCTCGCCGGCGGACGGCCGGTAGAGCACCAGGTCCTTCGCGGCCCCATCCGCCCCGCGGTAGCTCCAGATCTCGAGCGGCCGGAAGGCGGCGGCGCAGTCGATCACCAGCCGTTCGGCGGGCCGGCCGCGCAGGAAGAGGAGCTGGCCCCGGGAGTCCCGCGGCGAGGGGAGCTCCCCGGCCACCAGGCGCAGGCGCCGCTCGATCCCCAGCCGCAGCTCGTTCTCCGGCGTCCCCGGGACCGGGTCGCGGTCCAGGATCTCCCGGATCAGACGCTCCCGCCCGGCCTCGTCGAGCCCCAGGAGCTCGTCGCGCTCCTCCGCTTGCAGCAGCAGGCCCGGGCCGTCCTGGAAGAAAGCGCGCTGCGGCTCGGGCCAGAGGGTCGGATCGGTCTGGGCGAGGGCCGGAGCGGCGAGGAGCAGGAGCAGAAGGAAGAGCCCGGCTCCGCCGGGGCCCTCACCTCCCCTACCCCTCCTCTCCCATCCTCCCCCCCATCCGCCGGGCGAGGAGGGGAAAACCGGGAGATGTCTGGTCTTTCTCCCCTCTCTCCCGGCGGTCGGGGGGGAGGCTGGGAGAGAGGGGCCGGGGGAGTGAGGGCCCCTCACGGGAAATACCCTCGCGCCGTCCGCGACTTCAATCCCCCCTTCTTCAATTTCACCTCCACCGGCCGGAACCCGGGCTGGCCGTTGGTCTCGTTCGAGTTGTAGGCCACCAGGTAGCGGCTGCGCAGCTCGGTCTCGATCTGCTTGTAGATACCCGGCAGCTCCTCGGTCTTGGCGAAGAAGGTCCGCCCGCCCGTCGCCTCCGCCAGCTCGTTGAGCTTGCCGCGGATCCCCGGCTCCAGGAGCGGGATGTTGAGGCCGATCGTGTAGATGGCGACGCCGCTGCGCCGGGCGTACTCCATGGCGTCCTTGTAGTTGATGTAGCTCGCGTTGTCGTCGCCGTCCGAGAGCACCACCAGGGCGCGCTGCCCCTGGACGCCCCGGAAGTAATAGAGGCTGTGCACCAGGGCGTCGTGCAGCGCGGTGTCGCCCACGGCCTGGAGCCCCTCGATGGCCTGGGTCACGGCGCCGACGTCGTCGGTCGGCGGCATCACCAGGCTCGGCCGGCGGGCGAAGCTCACCGCGAAAGCCTTGTCCTTGGGCGTGATCACGCTCTCCAGGAAGCCCGCCGCCGCCTTCTCCGTATCCACCATGGAGCCTGCCATGGACCCGGACGTGTCGAGCAGGATGCCGACGACCAGCGGCAGGTTCTGCACCAGCTCGAACTTGGCGATCTCCTGCGGCTTCTCCGACTCGAAGACCTCGAAATCGCCCTGCTTGAGGTCGGTCACGAAGTTGCCCGAGCGGTCGGTCACCGCCACGTACATCTCCACCAGGTTGACCTCCACCTCGGAGACGAACTGCGGCGACTTGAGGTAGCGCACGGCCTCGGCCCGGCTGCCGTCGTCCAGGGTGGCCACCACCGTCAGGTAGACCAGATCGGCGTCGGGCACGGGGACCTCGGCCTCCCAGGGCGGCTGGGCGAGCGAGGACACGGGCGCGTCGTTGACCCGGAACTCCACCGACTTGATGCGCCGGCCGTCCGGCACCACCACCTCGGCCCGGGCCTTGGTGCTGCGGCCCTGGACCTTGGTGCCCTTCGACGGCGAGACGATGCGCACGTTGAGGGAGCCGCGCGGCTGGTTGAGGATCACCTCGTCCGCGGCCACCAGCTTGCCCTCGCCGTCGAACCCCTCGACCCGCACGGTCTGCTCGGTGGGGAAGCGCTCCAGCCGCAGCTCGGCCGAGAACGGCCGCTTCGAGCTGGTGAGCTGCGCCTTGCCGTCCACCAGGAAAGCGACCTTCTTGATGCGCTCGCCGGTGACGATGGCCTCGGCGCGCCAGAGGCCCATCAGGATGTCCTCCGCCGGCGGCAGCAGGAGCAGGCTGTCCGGGCCCGCGGCGGCGGTCGCCGGCACCAGTTGCCCCGCGGCCGCGCTGGCGGGCATGGCCTCGGGCACCGGCTCGGTGGGCACCCGGAAGCCGCGCGAGAGCCACGCCTCCGAGCCGCTCACCTCGTCGCGGATCCTGAGCCGCACCACGTAGTTGGCCTTCGGGCGCAGCGGCTGGTCGATCGCCAGGACGACCGGCTCCGCCCCCTTCGGCGGCGGCACCTGGAAGCGCATCCGGAAGCTCTCGAACTCCTGGCCCTCCTGCTCGATCAGGCCCTCGACGACGAGGCGCAGCAGGCGGTCGCCCCCCTCGGACGGCTTGAAGCCGGCGTCCGGCGGCAGGGCGATCAGGGCGCGGGCGACCAGCCGCTGCCCCGCGCGGGCGGGGAAACGCATCTGCGCCGTCGCGATCTTCAGCGGCGGCGCCAGCGCCGGCATCTCGGTCGCCACGGCCTCGCGGGCCCAGCGGGCGAGGTCGGCCGGGGGCGCGATGAACTTCGAGGCATCCCTGGGCCGGATCCGGTCGCCGCCTCCCTCCAGCGCCCCGGTCAGGCCGGGCACGCCCGTCACCTGGTCGACCTGCTTCGCCTCCTTGCAGTTCTGGAGGTCGAAGCGCACGGCCCGGATCCGCCCCCTGAGCTCCTCCCACTGCTGCAGCCAGTACTCCATGAGCGGCGTGTACAGCGAGCGCTTGGAGTCGCTGGGGATCCACAGGCGGAAGGGCTGGCCCTGGCCGGGGCTGTAGACGAGAAGCTGCCGCTTGAGCAGCTTGCCGTCCGGACCGGTGCCGCCTCCGGGATAGGTCCAGACCTCCAGCGGCTTGAAGACGGCGGCGCAGTCCACCTGCAGACGGTCCTCGGGAAGACCGTTGAGGAACAGGAGCTGGGACCGCACGTCGCGCGGCGACAGGTACTGGTCGGTCGCCAGCCGCTGGCGCAGGGCGACGCCTTCCCGCAGCTCGTTGGCCGGCGTCTCGGGGATCGGATCCTTGTCCAGGAGCTCCTGGATCCAGCGCGCCCGCGCCTCCGGGTTGAAGCCGCGCAGCGCGGTGCGCTGCTCCGGGCTCAAGAGCAGCCCGGGACCGTCCTGATAGAAGGCGCGCTCCGGCTCGGGCCAGAGGGTGGGATCGTTGTCTTCCAGGCCCTGGGCCCCCAGGGGCGAGAGCGGAAGGATGGCGGCGAGGAGGAAGAGGGCGAAGAGCTGAATCCGGTATCTCACGGGGTGCCTCGTTGCATGGCCGGTGCCATTAGGTATCTCCGGGGCCTCCGGTTGGCAGGGCCGGCCGGAGAGACTACTATGGCAGGATCAACGCCATGCCGAAAATCGTCCGCAATCAACCGATCCGTACCTGGGAGGCCGGAGACAGCGTCCAGGGCTTCGCTCTCCTCACCAAGAAGGAAACGAGGCAGGACCGTAACAACAAGAGCTTCCTGGACTTGGAGATGGCGGACGCCAGCGGCTCCATCATCGCCAAGGTCTGGTCCGACAGCCCGGCGCTCAACGGCCGCTTCGAGCCTCACCAGTTCGTGGCCTTCCGCGGCTCGGTGAAGAATTACCGCGATCAGCTCCAGCTCACGGTCGACGATTGCCGCGAGGCCACCGACGGCGACCGCCTCTACGGCTTCGACGAATCGAAGCTCATACCGTCCACCCGGGAGGACATCGACGATCTCTGGATGCGACTCCAGCGCCTCGTCACCGAGGACGTGGAGCGGCCGGTGCTGCGCCGCCTCGCGGCGGAGACGCTGGCCCTCCACGGCAAGGCGCTGCGCGAGCACCCGGCGGCCAAGGCGATGCACCACGCCTACCGCGGTGGCCTGCTCGAGCACGTGGTCTCGATGGCGGAGCTGGGCCGGCTGGTCTGCAGCCACTACCGGGACCTCGACCGCGACCTCGTGCTGATCGGCGTGCTCTTCCACGACCTCGGCAAGCTCCGCGAGCTGGGCGCCATGCCGGCCAACGACTACACCCTCGAAGGGCGCCTCGTCGGCCACGTCGTCATCGGCCGCGACCTCCTGATCGAGCGCTGCGCCGCCATCGAGGACTTCCCCGGCGACCTGCGGATGCTGCTCGAGCACATGGTCCTCTCCCACCAGGGCAAGAAGGAGTTCGCCTCCCCCGTGGAGCCGATGACCCCCGAGGCCCTGGCCCTCCACTTCATCGACGACCTCGACTCCAAGATCAACCAGCTCCGAGCCACCCGCGAAGCCGCCACCGGCATGCAGTTCCACCGCGGCCTCGGACGCTTCGTCTACCTGCCGCCCCTCCCCGTCCCCGAAGACCTCCTCGGGGCAGAGGAGACGGGCGACATCGAGGAGATCTCCGCCGAGCCCCACGGCCTGGAGGTGGCCGAGATGGAGATGCCTCCCGAAGAGCCGGCCGAGGAAGTCCAGGCGCCGTTGTTCCGGGTCGAGTAATTCCGCGGCTCCTACCCCCTTCTCTCCCCGCCTCCCTCCCAGGCCGCCGGGAGAGAAGGGGAATGAAGAAGCAAAGACCACGATCCCCTTCCAAGACTTCTCCAGACAAACCACTCCCTCTTCTCCCGGTCGGGGGGAGGGAGGCGGGGAGAAGAGGGCCGGGGTGATGAGGGCCTACGCCACCGGAAGGCAAGTCGCCTGGATTGGAAATCTCAATCAGGACGCCCACGTCGCCGGTGCTTACGGATCGCCGATGCCTACCGCTTCCCGGCTCGTGGCGGCGTCCGTGCCGCCGGGGCCCTCACTCCCCCGGCCCCTCTCTCCCATCCTCCCACCCTGCCGGCCGGGAGAGAGGGGAGACGGAGCGGTGGCGATGGAGGCGGGCGATGGTCGTGAGGATGGCGTCGAGGTCGTGGTGGACCTGTTGGTTTGTGACTCTCAGGACACGGTAGCCAAGAGCTTTCAGGTTGTCATCGCGGTTCAGGTCGTGGGTCATCTGCGTCGGCTCTTCATGAACGGCGCCATCGAGCTCCAGGACCAATCTCAACTCGTGACAGAAGAAGTCGGCGACGTAGGGACCAATGGGCATCTGCCGCCGGAACTTGAGACCGAGGAGCTGCCGGCCCCGCAGGCGTTCCCACAGCGCTTCTTCGGAAGGGGTCGTTATCTTTCGAAGGTTCTTAGCGCGGACCAACGCACCCTTGTTCGGAGCTCGCATGCCATGATGATACCGCTTCAGGAAACCCCGTCGCCGGAAGAGGCTTTAAGACAAACCACTCCCTCTTCTCCCGGTCGGGGGGAGGGAGGCGGGGAGAAGAGGGCCGGGGTGATGAGGGCGCCCACGGGACGACCCCCTCTATCCATCTGACAAATCCGACAAAGTAAGGTAAGCCCCTTTCCCCCCAAGTCCCCTTTAGGGGACACAAGTTGGCCCGCTTTTCGCAGCAATCCACAGCGCCCTTGGGAGTGGGTTTTCCCAGAAAACCAAATGGAGGAGGGACGCTCATGTCTGAGAACGCCCAGGCTGCGAAGATCGCCGAGATCTGGAGAACCGACCCGCGCTGGCAGGGAGTGAAGCGCACCTACAGCGCCGAAGACGTCCACCGGCTGCGCGGCACCGTCCGCATCGAGCACACCCTGGCCCGCATGGGAGCCGAGCGGCTCTGGGAGCTCCTGCAGACGCGGGACTACGTGGCGGCCCTCGGCGCGATGACGGGGAACCAGGCCATCCAGCAGGTGCAGGCCGGGCTCGAGGCCATCTACATGAGCGGCTGGCAGGTGGCGGGCGATGCCAACGAGGCCGGCGAGATGTACCCCGACCAGAGCCTCTATCCCGCGGACAGCGTGCCCAAGCTCGTCAAGCGCATCAACAACGCCCTGCAGAGGGCCGACCAGATCCAGCACGCCGAGGGCGGCGAGGGGCCGTACTGGTTCGCGCCCATCGTGGCCGACGCCGAGGCCGGCTTCGGCGGCAACCTCAACGCCTTCGAGCTCATGAAAGGCATGATCGAGGCCGGCGCCGCCGGCGTCCACTTCGAGGACCAGCTCTCCTCGGCCAAGAAGTGCGGCCACATGGGCGGCAAGGTCCTGGTGCCCACGGCCGAGTTCGAGCAGAAGCTCGCCGCGGCGCGGCTCGCCGCCGACGTCATGGGCGTGCCGACGATCCTGGTCGCGCGCACCGACGCCAACAGCGCCAAGCTGATCACCAGCGACGTCGACCGGCGCGACCGGCCGTTCATCGGCAAGGACCGGACCCCCGAGGGCTTCTTCGTCTTCGCCGGCGGCATCGAGGCCGCCATCGCCCGCGGCCTGGCCTTCGCCCCCTACGCCGACCTGCTCTGGTGCGAGACCTCGAAGCCCGACCTCGACGAGGCGCGGCAGTTCGCCGAGGCCGTCCACGCGCGCTTCCCGGGCAAGCTCCTGGCCTACAACTGCTCGCCCTCCTTCAACTGGAAGCAGAAGCTCGACGCGGCGACCATCGCCAGGTTCCAGAGCGAGCTGGGCGCCATGGGCTACAAGTTCCAGTTCGTGACGCTCGCCGGCTTCCATGCCCTCAACCTGGGCATGTTCGAGCTGGCGAGGGCCTACCAGGAGAGCGGCATGACAGCCTACTCGCGGCTCCAGGAGCGCGAGTTCGAGAACGAGCGCCTCGCCGGCTACCGCGCCGTCAAGCACCAGCGCTTCGTGGGCGCCGGCTATTTCGACCAGATCGCCCAGACGATCTCGAACGGCGCCGCCTCGACCGGGGCCCTCGCGGGATCGACCGAGGAAGAGCAGTTCGCGGCCGCCCAGGCGAGCTAGAGCGAGGGAGGGAGGAAACCGATGGCGAGCATCCGCACCACCATTCCCATCACCAGGACCCAGGACCGGGTCCTCACCCGGGAAGCCCTGGAATTCGTGGCCGAGCTCCAGGGCCGCCTCGGCGAGGCGCGCGACGATCTCCTGAGGCGGCGGATCCTGCGCATGGAAGACTTCTCCCAGGGGGTCGAGCTGGGCTTCCTGGAGCACTCCGAAGCCATCCGGAGCTCCGAGTGGCAGGTCGCCCCGGCGCCTCCCGACCTCCAGGACCGGCGGGTCGAGATCACCGGCCCGGTCGAGCGCAAGATGATGATCAACGCCCTCAACTCGGGCGCCAGCGTCTTCATGGCCGACTTCGAGGACTCCCTCTCCCCCACCTGGGAGAACGTCGTCGACGGCCAGGCGAACCTCATGGACGCCGTCCGGCGGGAGCTGGCGTTCCGGAGCCCGGAGGGCAAGGAGTACCGGCTGAACGACCGCACGGCGATCCTGCTCGTCCGCCCGCGCGGCTGGCACCTCGTCGAGCGGCACGTGACGGTCGACGACGTCCCCGTCTCCGCCAGCCTCTTCGACTTCGGCCTCTACTTCTTCCACAACGCCGAAGAGCTCGTGAAGCGCGGCAGCGGCCCCTACTTCTACCTCCCCAAGCTCGAAAGCCACCTCGAGGCCCAGCTCTGGAACAGCGCCTTCGAGATCGCCCAGGGCCTGCTCGACATCCCCCGCGGCACCATCCGCGCCACCGTGCTCATCGAGACCATCACCGCCGCCTTCGAGATGGACGAGATCCTCTGGGAGCTGCGCGAGCACGCCGCCGGCCTCAACGCCGGGCGCTGGGACTACATCTTCAGCATCCTCCGCACCTTCCCGGGCAGCGCCGCCGTGCTGCCCGACCGCTCCCAGATCACCATGGGCGTGCCGTTCATGCGGGCCTACACCGACCTCCTGGTCAACACCTGCCACCTGCGCGGCGCCCACGCCATCGGCGGCATGGCGGCCTTCATCCCCAGCCGGAAGGACGAGGAGGTCAACCGCCGGGCCCTCGAAAAGGTGCGCGAGGACAAGGAGCGCGAAGCCCTCCAGGGCTTCGACGGCACCTGGGTGGCCCATCCCGACCTCGTGCCGGTGGCGAAGGAGATCTTCGACCGCGTCCTGGGCGACCGGCCCCATCAGAAGGACAAGCTGCGGAGCTACGAGGACACCACCGCCGCCGCGCTGCTCGACTTCCGCATCGAAGGCGGCCGGATCACCGAGGACGGCGTGCGCTCCAACCTCTCGATCGCCCTCCAGTACCTCGACTCCTGGCTCCAGGGCCAAGGCGCCGCCGGCATCCGCAACCTGATGGAAGACGCCGCGACCGCCGAGATCTCCCGTTCCCAGCTCTGGCAGTGGCTCCACCACGGCGCCGCCCTGGACGACGGGCGCCAGATCACCCCCGACCTCTACCGGCAGCTCCGGGACGAAGAGCTCGACGCGCTGGGCGGCAGCGGTCAGGGACGGCTGCGCGATGCCGTGGAGATCCTCGACAGCCTCGTGCTCAGCCCCGGCTTCGTGCCGTTCCTGACGCTCGTTGCGTACGAATACCTCGACCGCCGGTAGATCCGGGCCCTTTCCATCACATGCGCTCTCCCTTCTCCGCCGCTTCGGAGAAGAGAGAGCGTGGCCCCGATCGCCCAGCTTTTAGCCAGCGTAAGATTCCCGGATGAGCTATCTACTGTTCCTGGACGAGAGCGGCCACGACCACCGGACCATGCCCTACGAGGTTCGCGGCGGTATTGCGCTGCATGCTTCGGAGCTCTGGCCGTTTGTTCAGGCCATGCAGCGCCTTGAGCTCGCCTCCTTTGGAACCCTGCTACATCAGTTCCAGGCCGAATTGAAGGGCTGCAAACTTCTGGATAAGGACCGGTTCAAGTGGGCGGCCCAGGAGTCGCCGATGCCTGACGAGGAGCGTCGCAAACACTGCCGCGGTTTTTTCACCAAGGGGCTGGAGAAGAAAGCTCCGATCCGATTGGAGTTCACCGCTTACGGGCAGGCATGCCTGGAGATGGCGACGGGGATGTTCGAGCTCCTCAGGCAACACAGGGCACGCTTGTTCGCCGCTGCTATCCCGCGCAGCGTCATTAAGCCGGACACGTACGAGGCAGAGGAGTATCTACGGAAAGATCAGGTGTTTCTTCTTGAGCGCTACTTCTACTTCCTGGAGCAAGAGAAGCAGCACGGCTTACTCGTGATGGATGAAATGGAGAAGACCGAAGACCGCCGCTTCGTGCGGCGCCTCGAGGCATACTTCCGGAAGACAAAAACGGGACGTTACCGGTCTGCATGGATCGTCCCAGCGCCGTTTTTCGTCTCATCTGACATGACTTACCCAGTCCAAGCCGCAGACCTGGCGATCTATTGCGTGAACTGGGGCTTTCGTCTGCCGACTCGAGGAATGGACGCACCTGACCGACCGGAGATCGCCAATGACTACGGCCGATGGCTCGCCCAGCTTCAGTTCCATGGGGAGGGGTACCGCGACGGGGCCGTCTACGATTCCTACGGTATCATTTTCGTGCCGGATCCATACGAGGCCAGGCAAGGTGGAGAATGAAAAAGGAGGCAATGCCTTCGGAGCCACCTAAAAGCAGCAGCCCCTGAGCCGAGCCTCCACTAAAAGTATCGGCTGTCGGCTCCTCGGAGTCAAGGCCCTGGGCGCCCTGCCTGGGCGGGATCGTGGAGGGGGTCCGAGGCCTGAGCGGAACGAGCGGCTCGCCGGACCCTAAAGTTCGTTCGCCGGCCGGAACGAGTCGCTCGCCGGTCGGAACGAACGGCTCGCCGGAGTCAAAAGTTGACTCGCCGACCGGAACGAGTCACTCGCCAGTCGGAACGAACGGCTCGCCGGAGTCAAAAGTTGACTCGCCAACCGGAACGAGTCACTCGCCAGTCGGAACGAACGGCTCGCCGGAGTCAAAAGCCGACTCGTCGGCCGGAACGAGTCACCCGCCGGTCGGAACGAACGGCTCGCCGGGGCCAAAAGCTGACTCGCCGGTCGGAACGAGTCGCTCGCCGGCCGGAACGAGTGGGCCGCCGGGCCAAACGGAAGGCTCGCCGGAGCCGGCGGACGGCCCGCCGAGGTAACCGTCAGATCAGCCCCGTAAGGGGCGGCAGAAATTAGCCCGGGGCGTCAGCCCACCCTCTTACACACATCTCGGGTGACTTCTTGGGCAGGCCCTCGCCGCGAGCCCGGAGGGCGCCAGACCCCTAGCCCAGGGCGTGAGCCCTGGGACGAGCGCCCCACCCTCCCCCCAGAGCCCCGTAGGGGTGGCAGGAGATCGGCGTGGCGTCGTCTCCTGACGCCTTTCCGACAGCGGGCTTGTAGATTTCCGCTAGAAACCCCCTTGACAGCCTATCCCATATCCGCTAGTCTTTCCTCAGGGTAGCAGAAATGAGCCCTGGAGGAAAGAGCTTATGGGAACCGAGAAGGATCTCACCGCCCGGCTGTCGGGCGGTCTTCAAACAAACGGAACGACAGAAAAGGAGTAGACAAATGCCTGGAATCACCGCATACGCGAAGATCTTTCGTGACTGGGAAGGGCTGATCGGGTCCTGCATCCAGCACGCGAGCCTGGTCGGAGGGGTGGAGCCCCTGCGGACCGCACTGGAGACGCTCCTCGCCCAGACGAGGGAAGCCAAGGTGCTGCAGGAGAGCCTGACCGGCAGCCGGCAGGCGACGACGCAGCGCTTGCAGGAGATGGTGGTGGACGGCCGGGAGCTGGCGCGCAAGATCCGGTTCTTCGTCCGCGTCCCGCTCGGATCACGGAGCGAGCTGTTGTCGGCGTTCGGCATCACGCCGACGCGGTCGAAGCTCCGCAAGACCCGGCCGGGCGAGGTGCTGCCGCCGTCGGCCGCGCTCCGGGTTCCCGCCGGGCTCGCGGTGCCCGCGCTCACCGCGGGCCCGGCGACGGGGGCCGGAGCCACGGTTCCCGCCTCTCCGGAGACCCCCAAGGAAAGCTCTACGGAAGGGAGGGCGGAATGAACAAGTCCCTCCGTGGTCTCCTCGAAGAGTGGGGGCGCCTGCTGGCGGCGGTGCGGGCGGGCGAGGTGGACCTCCCGGTGCTCACACCCTACAGGGTGGCTCTGGAAGGCCACCTGGAGAACCTCAAGGCTGCAAGAGCCCGGCAGTTGGCGCTCCGGGAGGATTACCGGCAGGCCACCCGGGAGGTCCGGCAGAGGCTCCTCGCCGGCTCGGACGAGGTGAGGCGCCTGCGCAGCCGGGTGAAGGCGGAGCTGGGTCCACGGGATGCGCGGCTGCGCCTCTTCGGGATCAAGCCCCTGGACATCGGAAGCCGGGGGCAAGGCTGCCGCCCCCGGACCCTCGCGCCGGACTGAGCCGTAACCGCGCGAGACGTTGAAGTTAACCGTTGAAGTTCTTTGACAACTGAAGCGATGACCCGGGAGGTGGCCTGGCCCGCCCCTCCCGGCTTTTTTTCTTTTCTCCCCTGGACCGCCGGCCTCCCTGCCGGCCCACGTCCGGCCCGTCTCATCCTCCGGAGCCGAGCGGTCCCGCCGGGGACCACCGTTCATGCTTCGCGGCATCATGCCTGTCGGCTAACACTCCAAATCCTCCTGACCGTTGAAGCCTGAGCCGGCTGTACTGGCTTCAGGAATTCATACGACAAGGGAAATTCCGCGATCTCTGTTGTCCGGCTAAGGCAGACGCATCGCCATCGACCGCGGAGGCTAAGCCGACAAGGTCCTCTTCATTGACGAGCCTTAGAAACCAGCGTAGAATCAGTATATCTCATAGATTGAAGGACATAGGCCACTCTCGCCGGTGCCCCAAGGCGTTACAGCATCTGTCGCCAAGCAATCTGGCGGGGAGACGGTGAAAGTAGACGGCGAGGTTCGCCGTCAAGGGAGCCAAGGAAGGTCACATGGGTGTAATCGAGAAAGTACCGGAATTCAGTAGAGTTCCACAGATGCGTTCACCACAATCGGACGCTCAGTTTTGGCAAGAAGAGAGAGCTTCGGTCTACGCGGCTTGGGTCTCAGATCATCAACATACAAACCGAGGACGTGAGCGTGAATAGGCAGCAAGAGGTAAAACTCATACGCGAGGAAGATATCGAGGACTACAAGCCGGAATTGACCCCATGGATCTTCTTTTCGATTATTGGAGGCGTGACCCTATACTACTCTTTCACGCTCTTTCCAAGTTGGGGAGCAGCAATAGTCGCCGCGCTTACTTTTCGCGTTCTTTGGCAGGCTCTCAAGTCGGAACTGGCCAGTGCAAAGCGCTTCTATTTTAGGGAGATCGTAAGTCACTTGGAGAACTGACGACAGAAATGGGCGAAAGAGAAAAACGGCGAACCCCGCCCCTGCAGCGGACGCCTGAGGCGCCATCAGCGGTGGGGGCCTATGGGTGTTCTTGCCTTCGAGGACCGGCGTCGGCCTTTGACCGGCGCCGCTGAGGGGCATCCCGTTCTACGGCTGGATGGGCTGACCGATAGTGGGAGAGGTGCCAGATGCGACCAGAAGTTAGATTCCATTCGCTTGTAGTAGCGTTGGCCGTCCCGAAGAGGGAGACTAATGCCTACCCGGAAGAGGTGCCATGTGATCAGAGAGAACCAAGCACCGGATTTTGTCAAATACTAAGCTAAAACTATGGCTAGAGGGACTTCTGCCCTGCATTTCGAGGCTCCCTTTCCCAGCGCTCTCATCTCTTGACACTTCGGAGGTCCTTTGGTGATGATGCAGATTGACTTAAATGACCTCCGAGAGGAACACCTTCATGCGCTCCTTGGAACCGCTGAAAACTTCCGCATCGAGTTCAAAAGCGAGCTTCACCTTGACTCTCCTGCGCAGCGCCTGGAAGCCGCGAAGGATATTTCTGCGCTCGCAAACTCAGCGGGAGGACGCATTTTCTACGGAATCAATGAGGGCAAGAAGTCCGATGAACCCGGAAGGGCAGAACGCCTCACGCCCTTAACGGACCCTAGCCTCAAATCGAAGCTCGAAGATGTTGTGGCTGACACCGTACATCCTAGACCTCATTGGCGCATCGTCTCGGTTGAGATTGAAGGAGGACACGTCCTCGTGGCGGAGGTTTACCCATCGCTCGGCCGCGACCTCCACATGGTAAGTGGCGACCGCTTCTACCGGCGTGCGGAGGCCCGGACTATAAAGATGACCGAGCCGGAAATTCGCGAGGCCTACAACCGCATCTCAATTAGTTCTCTATCCTTGGAGCAAGCCCTTGTAACCAAAGTCAGAGAGCAAGAAGAACTCGTCACCAACTATTACCAGTCGGTAATGATCGTGCCTTGGTATGCAAGGCACGGACTCATGGACCCGCGGGCCCTTAGGGATATAGGTAAAGATCTCGTCGATGGCCCGTTCAAAGAATATCGCACTCCTAACTCAGAATACTGGAATGCCCTAAGAAACATCCAAGCTTACGCGGACGGGCTGCGGGCTCATGTATCCGGAGTATTTGATCTTTTCGTGACCCGGGCTGGCATAGTACATCTTTCAGATAAAGCAATCATCACCAAACCTGAACCCCGATATTACATCATGGCTGTAGGCTTGATGGAGAATATCTTAGTGGCACTGCGTTCTGCTCGCCTGATCTTGGATCGTTGCCACTACTGGGGGCCCGTCCACGTTGTACAGGTTCTTAGGGTACCCGAGAATGCCTCTGTGGTTATGGCGCGGAATTCTGTATATCACAACGAGCTCGCCAGGGGCCGCTATGAACAGGTTGTGCCGGAGGTGAACCTCACTGAACTGGGGCAGAACATAGAGCCAATTGCGAGAGATCTCTGCGACCAGCTCTTTCAGGCACTTGGCGCCATTTCATGCCCCTTCTTCAACGAAGACGGAAGTATGCGAGATGAGGTGCGAAAGTGGGCCAGGTTATAGAAGCAAGCCCAGGGAAGCGACACCTATGCGTATTTTGAAATGGACCTGCGGCTCGTTATTAGTCGTCTTCGGCGCCTTTCTCTTATTCGTGGGATTTGTAGCTTACTTACACGACTCGACTCCTCCTGCCGCGAGCCCTCACGCTGGCGTTGAGCGTTCTGCTCCACCGAGACTTTCGAAGAAAAAGCCTGCGAAAGCTTCGGAAAAAGAGAGAACCACCAGTAACGCAGCGCCCCCGCTTCCTGAGCAAAAGGGCTCGTTTAATCTGGCGATTAAGGAGCTATTCTTCCGCCAAGTTCCGGACATAGGTTGGGTACCCCGCTTCAGCCACGCATCGGACGTAGGTAATCCGAGGAAAACGGACGACGGCAACACGATCTACGCCGTCTCGGTAGCGGAAGAAGATGCGACCACGAGCAGCTCGCAGAACGCGGAAATAGAGGTGCTCGCCAGTCGCGACGGAGCCACGATCTACAGCGTGACTGCTACGTTTGGGCTGAATGAAAACAACGGACCGTACTTATTGCCGGATGACATTACGACTTGCTATATGCTGCTCACTAAGCTCATAGGGGCAGTCTCACCCGACTGCGAGGAATTAGGGGGTGAGCCTTATCATCGCTTTACTCAAGCGCCATTCCAAAATAATGAGACCCGCAACCTGCATCTATGCGATGCGGACTTGAGGCTCACGGTGACTCCTCGAATAGTCGGTGCCGAACTCACGGTACGCATCGAGCCGCCCCCAACAGGGTAGAGTCGGGAAGAGGTGGGAAGAGGGAAGAGGTGCCACGTGATCAGAGAGAACCGGAAGAGGTTCCAGGTGATCAGAGAGAACCGAGGCTCAGGCTCGTTGCCGAATCCCTAAAATGATGCGGCGGCGACAAGAATCCAGTCCCTGGGAGCCTTCTGTCCACCCTTTTGAGGCCCTGAGTTCTCGGGAAGAGGTTCCAGGTGATCAGAGAGAACCGAGGCTCAGGCTCGTTGCCGAATCCCTAAAATGATGCGGCGGCGGACAAGAATCCAGTCCCTGGGAGCCTTCTGTCCACCCTTTTGAGGCCCTGAGTTCCGACAACGGAGGCTTTCCGTACGCCCTCCCAGGTCGATTTTGGCGAAATCCGAGTGCACGGATACAACTCTTCCCAAGGCACTCAGAACCTGGAACCCGAGCGCACCCTGACGGTCGTCAGCCGGTCTGGCTGCCCCCGGGAAGAGGTTCCAGGTGATCAGAGAGAACCGAGGCTCAGGCTCGTTGCCGAATCCCTAAAATGATGCGGCGGCGGGGAAGAGGTGCCAGGTGCTCAGAGAAAACCGCTTCTCCGCCGTCTGCGCCCCAGGAAGAGGTACTGCCCGGACGAGGTGCCAGGTGCTCAGAGAGAACCATCTGGAAGAGGTGCCATCTGGAAGAGGTGCCATCTGGAAGAGGTGCCAGGTGCTCAGAGGGAACCGAGGCCCAGGCTCGTTGCCGAATCCCTAAAATGATGCGGCGGCGAACAAGAATCCAATCCCTGGGAGCCTTCTGTCCACCCTTTTGGGGCCCTGAGTTCCGACAACGGAGGCTTTCCGTACGCCCTCCCAGGTCGATTTTGGCGAAATCCGAGTGCACGGATACAACTCTTCCCAAGGCACTCAGAACCTGGAACCCGAGCGCACCCTGACGTCGTCAGCCGGTCTGGCTACCGGTGCTATCCAGCCACGAACTGTAGCGGCGGCGGGAAGCTCCCGACCGGGAAGGATACCGTTCGGTTCCCGTCTCGGAGCTTCGTGGCGGCTTCCCGGTACGCTGCTGGGAAGAGGTTCCAGGCGATCAGAGAGAACCAAGGTCCGGGCTCGTTGCCGAATCCCTAAAATGATGCGGCGGCGGACAAGAATCCAGTCCCTGGAGCCTTCTTTCCACCCTTTTGAGGCCCTGAGTTCCGACAACGGAGGCTTTCCGTACGCCCTACCGGGTCGATTTTGGCAAAATCTGAGCGTGCGGACGCAGCTCTTCCCAAGGCGCTCTGAACCCAAAGCCTGAGCGCTCCCTGCCCGTCGTCAGCCGGCTTGGCTGCCGGTGCTATCCAGCCACGAACTGTAGCGGCGGCGGGAAGCTCCCGACCGGGAAGGAAACCGTTCGGTTCCCGTCTCGGAGCTTCGTGGCGGCTTCCCGGTACGCCGCCACGAACCATGCGTAGCCGGCGTAGAGCTCCTCGCGCACCGCCTTGCTCAGGACATGAAAGAGCGGAGCCGGCGACTTCTTCGAATGTTTGGGACGGGTGTGCGGCGGCTGGCCGAGAATGGCAGGGACGCCGAGAACCGGTTTCCCCGAGCGCTGACGATGGGCCGCGGCTTCGGACTCGATCTCGGCGACCAGGTCGGCGGCCAATCTTCTCTGCGTCTCTTCCGGGAAGTCCTTCCAGCAGGGAAGAGGAGAGATTGTCAGGACCTCCGTGGTGGCGTAGCGCATCCGGTCAAAGTCCTCTCCCCGGCGCCGGGCGGCGTACTCTTGCGTCCGATCGAACCAGGTGCCCTCCACGGGGTCGCCCTTCAGCAGGGCTCGCGCGCAGTGAACGCCCGGCCACTCGGTGACTTTTTCCACCAGGCCCTCCTTGACGCCATGCGCCAGGATGTACTTCAGTCGAGCAGCCTGGATGGCCGCCTCGCCGCTGATCACGATAGCCTGATACCTGCGGGCCCAGACCTTGTCGGGCCAATCGACCAGGCGACCGATCTCCCTGGCCAGGTTCGAGCTCAGGTATCCCATGAATCGGGAGAGTTGGAGGGCGTCGTCAACATCCAGCAGCAGGTGGAAGTGGGAGGAGACAAAGGAATAGCCACAGATGCGGATCGGGTACGTCCGTTGGGCCCGGCCCAGCACGCCGACGATGATGTCGTTGAGTGCGGCGCTCGGGCGAAGGAGGAATCGGCTGTGGATGGTGCGGCAGGTGACCTCGACCAGGGCACCGCCTTCGGGGATGTAGCGGAGTCTTCTCATGCCCAGATAAGACGGAAAAATGCCGTCCGATCTTGCAAAGCCCGCCAGGCTTGAGTTTGCGAGGGGGGTTTTGGCTCTATTCGATAGTTCTAGAAGGGTCCGTGAGCTTGGCGGGGCTCCCTGGGTCGGGCTGCGGTCGAGCCAGCCGCCGGACGGGCGGGCGGGCGAAACACAGGCGAAAAACATGGCACCTCGTCGGCACCTCGGCTGGGCGGAGTCTTCGATTATGATGTCACCACCAAACGCGTTAGGCGTCGGTCGGCATGTTTGCGGCTTCTCCGCCGTCTGCGCCAGAAAGACTTCACGGTCGTCGCGCAGGTCGTGGCCTAAAGGGGCAGTGTGCTAACAAACACGGGTCTCGTACTCAGCATCATTGCGGCCGCTGCCGCCTGGTTCGTCATCCTCTGGGTCGCAATCTGCTACACCATCGCTTCGGTATCAGGCTGGAAGCGACTGCGCCCCCTCTACGAGACGGGCCCATTTGAGGGCGCCACCTCCAAGTTCTCGGGCTATGTCGGGCGCAGCAGGTATCGCGGGGCACTCATCGCCGGCGCAACACCAGCGGGGTTGTACCTGAATGTCGCCGCGCCGTTTCGAATCGGCGCCGGTCCGGTTCTCATTCCCTGGCACGACATCAAAGTGTCTGCTCCGGGCCCTGGTGTCGTCTCGTTCGTCACCTTTGAGTTCCCCAATGCGCGTACTAACCTCCGGGTACCCGAAGATGTGGCTCGCGAGCTCCTCAAGTGGCAATAAGCGCGGCTGCCTCACCGGGCGGGCGGGCGAAACACATGGCACCTCGTCCCCGTCGTGTCGAGCGGCACGCGGCCGTCGCGCGAGCCTTCGTTTCGTTGACTTATCCCCCCCGCGGGCATATCGTTCACATAGAGAGCACAGCTCACGTTTAGAGAGGCCGACGGCCTTTCTCTGAAAGGCCGTCCTCTTCCAGACAGCCCCGTCTTCGGAGGCCCAGCTCATGAGCCGCCAGTCCACGACCCAACAGCAGCAGCAAAGCACGCAGACGGACGCAAAGCCCGCGGGCCTACTTCAGCGCAAGTGCGCCTGCGGCACGCACACCATCGCGGGCGGGGAGTGTGAGTCCTGCGGCGAGAAGAAAGCCCGCGCCCGCGTGCAGAGGGCGGCCGTCAACGCCGCGCCGCCGGCGCAGACTCCGCCCGCCGTGGGCGAGGCGCTCCGCTC
>DATFNZ010000172.1:0-37168 GCA_035266085.1 Thermoanaerobaculia bacterium | reverse complement strand
GTCCCGCTTGCAGTCCACCAGCAGGTAGAGGGAGTAACCCTCCTCTCGGATCTTGCGCAGAGTCCGGTTGACCTCCGACGATTCCGAAATCGCGTCGGAGAGCGCACGCCGCAACTCCCGCAGCATCTGGTGAACCTTGTCGTCCAGCTTGAAACCCTCCAAAACCGTCGAACGGAGCCGACGACGGATTATCCCCCGCGTTCCACGGGGTGTCAAACCGCTCCGCCGCGTCCAACAAGAGGCGCCGACTCCCCATTCCAAGGCTCTTTCGGGAAAGCCTGGCATGGTAGTCTAGCCCCTTCTTTGCACCCGATTTCCGAAGGATTTCCGCATGACCGAGCCGATCAGCGCCCCGACCGAGACCGCCGGGCCGGTGGCGTGGCTCCAGTCGGCGGGCTTCGCGCCGCGCGAGATCCAGCCCCTGCCGGGGGACGTCTCCCCCCGCCGCTACTTCCGCGCCGTGTTCGAGGATCGGCCGAGCGCCATCTTCGCCACCTATCCGGCGGAGGTGCGCGGCACGTGCGAGCGCTTCCTGCGGACGACCGCGATCCTGGACGGCGCCGGCGTGCGGGTGCCGCGGGTGTTCGCCAGCGACTGCGAGGCGGGCTGGATGCTGGTGGAGGACCTCGGGCCCGATACGCTCGGCGACTGGGGGAAGGGACGGCCCTGGAGCGAGCTCGACCCCTGGTTCGAGCGCGCCCTCGATCTCGCGGCCCGCGTCTCGCGCCTGCCCGCGGACGGGCTCGCGGAGCTCAACCCGGTGCTCGGCGGCGAGCTGCTGGCGCGTGAGCTGAAGCAGACCTGGGACCTCTTCCTGGAGCCTGAGGGGCTGGTGAGCGATCCGGCCCTGGCGGCGGACCTCCGCGCGGCGCTCGACGCAATGTGCGGCCATCTCGGGGCCGAGGCGCCCGTGCCTTGCCACCGCGACTTCATGGTCCGCAACCTGATGCCGCTGTCCGGCACCGGCGAGCTGGCGGTGCTGGACCACCAGGACCTCCGCCTCGGGCCTCCCCTCTACGACGTGGCATCCCTGCTCAACGACACGCTGTTCCCGCCGGCGGACGCGGAGGCGGCGATCCTGAACGCCGTCGCCGCCTCGCCCGCGGACCGCGCGCGGTATCACCGGGCCGCGGCCCAGCGCACGCTCAAGGCGGTGGGCACCTATGCCTCGTTCGCCCGGCGGGGCGCGGACCGGCATCTGCCGCTCATCCCGCCGACGCTGGCACGCTTCGTGGACCATTTCGCCCGCATACCAGAAGGCGAGGTCCTGGCGGCGCGGCTCGCCGGGGCCTGGAGTCCCGCCCTGGAGCCGCCGCGGCACTGATCTGCTAGACTGATCACCCTATAGGGGCGAAGACCGCCCTTGGAGATGAATCCATATGCCTTCCCTCGGTGTACCAGAGCTAGTCATCATCTTTCTCATCATCATCGTGCTGTTCGGCGCCAACCGGATCCCGCACATCGGCAAGGGCCTCGGCGAGGGGATCCGCAACTTCAAGAAGGGGCTGAACAAGGGCGCCGAGGACGAAGAGCCGGAGCAGCTTCCCGAGAAGACCGGCAACCGGACCTCCTCCTAGGTTCCCTCCCTCGCGAAGCACGGTCCGCGCGCCGCTCTGGCGCCCGGACGTGCCCGAATGGCGCAGCCGGCTCCGCTCCTTTACGTTGACCCCAAGGGCGCCCGTCCCGTTCCCGCGCGCCGGCTGTACTCCTGATAGCGGGCGGTGACCTTCCGCACGTACTCCCGGGTCTCGCGGTAAGGGGGCACGCCGCCGTAGCGGGCGACGGCCGCCGGGCCGGCATTGTAGGCGGCCAGCGCCAGCTCCAGATCCCCCTCGTAGTCCTTCATCAGACTGTTCAGGTAGCGGCACCCCACGTCGACGTTGACGTAGGGGTCGAAGAGGTTCTTGGCGCCGTAGGCCTCGCCCACGGCGGAACGGATCTGCATGAGCCCTCGCGCTCCCCGGGGCGAGACCGCCCCGGGCGTGAAGCCGGACTCGACGGCCACGATGGCCGCGAGCAGGAGGCCGTCCACCCGATGGCGCTCCGCGGCGAGGGAGATGGCGGTGCCGTAAGGGATGTCGCGCAGGAAGCGGCGCTGCGCCTCGGCGTCTTCGTCGTAACCTCCGGTCTGGAACAGCGAGACCTCGCGGGGACCCGGGGCCTCGGCGGCTTCCAGATCTTCCCGCCGGATGGCCTGGAAGCGGCCGGAGCCGGAAAGGCCTCCCGAGACCATCCAGTGAGCGAGGTCCCGGAGCTCGGTCGCTTCCGCCTCGGCCGGGCTCGGTGGAGGGGGAACGGCGGGATCGGAAGGCGTGGGATTCAATGAGATTGCAAGGAACAAGGCCGTCGCCAGGACGGCCAGTGACGCTCGGGTTCGGTGTCGCTCCATCAGCCGGTTTCCTCCGGAATACGCGTGCACACCCCGGCCAGGGCGGCCGGGGTGACGCCAAAAGCTTTACTCTGGAGGAGGTTTCTTTGCGAAACGGGTGCCAGCGGCGACCGGGTACCGCTTCTCAGCGGGTCATCAGCGGGTCAGGCCGGGGTCAGATCGGGCTCTCGGGAACGGCACCGTTGGAGGGGCGGCCTCTGCGGCGAAGCTGGCGCCGGCCCGTGAGGTCGTAGTCCTCCACTCCGATCCCAAGGTCGGAGACCTTGTTGCGCAGGGTGTTGCGGTGAACCCCGAGCGACCGGGCGGAGCGGCAGAAGTTCCCCCGGTTGGATTTGAGGGAAGCCACGATGAATTGCCGCTCGAATTCTCGTCGGGCTTGTTCCAGCGTCACGCCTCGGTGCACGAGCTCATCGACGATCTGGTACAAGCGTCCATTGAGATTTTGATCAGCCAAGAGCGTTCCCTCGGAAAAGAAAGCGGAAGCTGAGAGCTTACCACAGGCGCCGGCGCCGGAGGGGATCCCAGGCGCCCGTGGTACGGGGAATGACGCTTACTTCGGGTCGAGCCGGTCGCCGATGCGGACCAGGTGGCGCGACTCGAGGATCTTCGCGACCGAGAACCGCTTGTGGACCGACAGCACGGCGAGCTCGCCGACGACGATGGGCGGCAGGCCCGGCCGGTTCTCGCGGTAGATGGTGTACATGTCGCCCGGGGTCGCATCCTCCTCGCCGACGTCGATGTGGACGACGTGGTCGGCGCCGAGGGCGAGGATGTCGTCCCTGACGTAGACGATGGAGGGCGCGCCTTCCAGCTTCTCCGCGGAGGTGGGGAAGTTGACGGGACGCATGGCGGTGCTGCGTCCCAGGGGGACCGGCTCCGGCTCGAAGGGCTGGAGGACCGTGCCCACCACCATGGGATCGCAGGTCTGGATGATCTCGGCGATGGCCGTCGTGTCTTGCACGGAGAGGATGCGGACGCGGCCGAGGTACCGGTAGTATCGGCCCACGACCTCCCCGCGGAGCGGGTGGATGACCGGCTGCTGGGGAGCGACGGCCGTGAACAGCGCACCGGGCGACAGGCCCTTGGCCCGGCCGCCGTCGACGTAGATGATGTCGCCCGCCGTCAGGCCGATCTTGACGGTGCCGACCGGGCCGTAGGGGGTCTGCACGCTGGCGCCGACCACGGCGCTCTGGGCGCGGCGCTGCAGCCCCAGGGCATCGAACTCTGAGCCGACGATCGAGAACGAGAACGTCTCGTCGAGCTCGCCGACGTACCCCTGGCAGTAGATGTCGGTCTCGGCGCCCAGCGGCACGGGAGCCCCGGCGGCTTCGGCGGCGGTCAGCGCGCCCGGCGGCGGCGCAACGGACGCCGCGTCACCCGGCCCGCCGCCGCTGCCGTCGGTCCCGGTTCCGCCTTGGGCCAGGCTGTCGGCCGGCGCCACGTTGAGGCCCAGCACCAGGGGATCTCCCGGATAGATCCAGTGGGCGTCCAGCACGTACTGGTTCTTCTCCCAGATCTGCGGCCAGAGATAGGCGTTGCCATAGTACTTGGCGGCAAGGTCCCAGAGCGTGTCGCCCCGGACGACGACGTGGACCTGATCCTCCGGCGCCGGCGTGGGAGGATTCCACGCGGTCCAGTGATCGCCGACGAGATGGAGATCCTGGGGCGGACGGTCCGCGGCAAAGATCTCGGTCGTATAGACCGAGGCCGTGGTACCCGCCAATAGGATCGCGAGCACGAAACTGGAATGCCGCACTCTCATGAAGGCCTCCTGCACGCAGGGAGGGAAAACTATAGTCGAGTCTCTATGGCTTAAAATAGAACGTTCGCCCTGCCACTGTCAAGCTTTACCGGTCCGAGGCTCAGGTGGCGCTTGAGCTTTGGGGGGTAAAGCGTGGCAGGGAACGATCCATTCTCACGGCAGCTTGGCCCGCCGCTCGTCGGCGGCGGCAGCGGCGGCGGTGCCCGAGAAGCGGCGGCCGACCTCGCGGTAGGTCACGCGGGCCCCTTCCACGTCGCCCATCGCCTCCAGGCACTGGCCCGACTTGAGCATCGCGTCGGCCACCTTGTTGCCCCTGGGGAAGCGCTCGACCGTTTCGCGGAAGGCGGCGAGGGCGCCCTTGATGTCATTGCGGGAGTAGCGGCACTCGCCGATCCAGTACTGGGCGTTGTCGGCCAGCTCGCTCTCCGGGTTGGCCTGGAGGAAGCGCTGGAAGCTCGCCTCGGCGTCCACGAAGCGCCCCTGATGATAGAGCGTGTAGCCGCGGTCGTAGAGCACCTGGGTGGCGGGCGAGAGTGCCTCGGGAGATGCTTCTTCGCTGCCGCCCGGAGCGGCGGCGGAGGGCGCCGGAGCCGGCCTTGCGGGTGCCGGGGCCGACGGCGCTGGAGCCGGCGGCGTCTGGACCGGCGGGGTCTGGACGGGCGGCGTCTGCACCGGCCTGGCGGCCGGCGGCGGCGTGCGCCGGGGTGGTGGCTGGGTCTCGGGCTCGGGCAGGTCGATGTCCACTTCCTCGATCGGCTCCACGATGGCGGCGGGCTCGCGGCGGCTCGGCGCCGGCGCGGCTGCGGCCGGGGGAGGCGCCGCGACCGGAGCAGGCCGGGACGGAGCCGTTGCCGCCGCGGTGGGACGGGGCGCCGGCGCGGCGGGGCGCGAACCGCCGCCGCGGCTCTCCATCTCGGCCATCTGCTGACGGAGCTGGGCGAGCTCGACCTGGTTCATCGCCGCCTCGCGCTGCAGCTCGACGATGCGGGCCTTGAGCGCCTGGACCTCCTGCTGCCGGGTGTCGTCGGGGCGCAGGGCGGAGCCGGCGCAGCCGGCGGCGAGGAGGAGCGATGGGACGAGGACGGGAATGAGGAAGGGGGTGAAACGCTTCATTTTCCTGCCTTTTGAATCGGAATTTCCTGGAGGAACGGACTCTGGGGGTACTCGTCCTGCAGCCGCTGGAACGCCTTGACGGCGTCCTCCGGCCGCCGGCCCAGCTCGTAAGCGAGCCCGAGGTGATAGATCGCCTTGTCCTTCTCCTTGTACTGCGGATAGGTGGCGAGCAGGAACTCGAACCTGTCCGCCGCCGCGACCGGCAGGCCGTAGCGCAGGTAGAAGCGGCCGATCTGGAACTCGTGCTCGGCGAGGTTCGCCAGCACGGCGTTCATCTGCTCCTGGGACTGCGAGGCGTACTCGCTGGTCGGATAGAGGCGGGCCAGCTCCTCGTAGGCCGCCAGGGCCTTGCGGGTCACGTTCTGGTCGCGGTCGGGCTTCTCCATCCGCTTGGCGAGGCTGTTGGCGATCTGGAACTGCACGTAGGCCGCCTGGTCGCTGGTGGGGAAGCGGTTCAGGAAGTCGCGGTACTTGGCCTCGGCCTGCACGAAGTTGGCGGTGCCGCCCTGGAGGAAGTAGGTGTCGGCGGCCAGGAGCAGCGCCTCGCGTCCGATGGCGGAGTTGGGCTCGACCTCGAAGGCATGGGTGAAGTAGGGCCGGGCGCGGTCGTACTTCTCGCGCGCCAGCAGGTCCTTGCCCTGGGTGAGGGACTCCTCGGCCGACAGCCGCAGGAGAGGGTCTTCGGGAGCGCCGCCGCGGCAGCCGGCTCCCGCGAGGGCCAGAGCGGCCACCGCAAACAGCAGAACGGTTCGTCTCATACCATCTCCCGCCGAGCGCGCTCTCGCAACTCGGCCATCATTGCCACGGGATCGCCGGCGGCGAAGATCGCGGAGCCAACCACGCAGACCTCCACCCCGGCGGCCACCACGCGGCCAATCGTATCGCGGTCGATGCCGCCATCTATTTCAATCTCGACGCCCGCCCCGCTTATTTCGATCATCCGCTTCAGGCGCCGCGCCTTGTCGAGCGACTGGGGGAGGAAGGCCTGGCCGGCGAAGCCCGGGTTGACCGACATCAGCAGCACGTAGTCGAGGCGCGGCAGGACGTCCACCAGCAGCTCGACGGGAGTGGCGGGGTTGACGGCCACGCCGGCCTGGGCACCCGCCCGCCGGATGCGCTCGAGCTGGCGGTCGAGGTGGGGAGCCGCTTCCCAGTGGAGGGCCACCCGTGAGGCTCCGGCCTCCAGGTACTCGTCGAGCAGCCGGTCGGGGTTCGAGACCATGAGGTGGAGGTCGAGCGGCAGCCGGGTGCGCCGGTGCAGCGCCTTCAGGACCGGGATGCCGAAGGTCAGGTTGGGCACGAAGTGGCCGTCCATCACGTCGACGTGCACCAGGTCGGCGCCGCCCTGCTCGCAGATGGCGAGGGCGCCGGCGAGATCGGCCAGGTCGGCGGCGAGGATCGAGGGCGCCAGCCGCATCACAGGATCCCGTCCGCCGTGGCGACCACCAGCGACACCGAGTCCTCGCGGGTCAGCGGGTGGCCGGGGAGGGGGAACTGGCGCAGGATGACGCCCGCCGCCACCCCCTCGTAGCGCTCGAACTTGACGTTGCCGAACGAGAATCCCAACTGCTCGAAGTAGGGCCTCACCTGCTCGTAGTCGCGGTAGACGAGATCGGGCATCACGTAGCGTTCGCCGGTGGCGGCCATGGCCAGCAGGAGGTCGACGCCGCTGGCCGGGGCCGCCGTGGCCCCGGGATCCGGGTCCTGCTGCATCACGGAGCCCGGCGGCTCGCGGTCCAGGGCGAAGGCGCCGAGGATCCGTCCGAGCCCGAGGCCGGCGCCCGAGATGGCCGACTGGGCGGCCGGCAGGGTCTTGCCGAGGAGGTCCGGCACGTCGACCCGCCGGGGTCCCTTGGAGAGCACCACGGTGACCGGCCGGCCGCGCTTGACCAGGGTCCGCGGGTCCGGGTTCTGGCGGGCGATACGGCCCGCCGGCACCTTGTCGTCGTACCGCTCGGATTCCCTGGTGGCGCTGCGCAGCGTGAGCCCCTGGTCGGCCAGGACGGCGGCGGCGTCGGCGCGCGTCATGCCGGCGACCGACGGCACCGTCGTGACGCCGCTGCGCACGAAGAGACTGAACGAGGTGTAGGCCGCGATGCCGAAGACGAACAGGATGAGGGTGGCGTAAGCGAGCAGGCTCAGACCCCGGAAAAGCCTAGACAGCATGGGGCGCAGTGTACCAAAAGCGAGAGGCCATCACCTCTCGTACGGTCGCTCATACAATCGCTCGTACGATCCTTCATACGATCCCCATAGAATCGGGGCGATGCCGAAGCCTTCCCGCCTCCCTCCGCTGGGCGCCCACGTCTCCGTCGCCGGCGGCATGACCACCGCCATCGAGCGCGCCACCACCCTCGGCTGCACCGCCATCCAACTGTTCGTGAAGAACGCCAGCCAGTGGCGGGGCCGCGAGGTGGGGGACGAGGAGGCCGCCGCCTTCCGGGCCGCTCACGCCGCCAGCCCGGTGGGGCCCGTGGTGGCCCACGCGAGCTATCTGATCAACCTCTGCACCCTCGATCCGGCCCTGCTCGAGCGCTCGCGGGAGGCCCTGGCGGATGAGCTGGCGCGCTGCGCCCGGCTGGGGGTCCAGGGGCTGGTCCTCCACCCCGGGGCCCACCTGGGGGCGGGCGAGGAGGCGGGGATCGACTGCGTGGCGGCGTCGCTCGACGCCGTCCTCGCCGAGGTCCCGGAGGTTCCGGAGGGGGGCGCGCCGCCGGTCCGCGTGCTGCTGGAGAACACGGCCGGCCAGGGCTCCTGCCTGGGCTACCGCCTGGAGCACCTGGCCGCCATCCGCGAGCGGGTCGCCTCGCCGCACCGCGTGGGGGTGTGCATCGACACCTGCCACGCCTTCGCGGCGGGCTACGCCATCCACAAGCCTGCCGGTTACGAGGATTTCCTGGCCCGGGTCGAGGAGCTGCTGGGCCTGGACGCCCTCGGCTGCTTCCACCTGAACGACTCCGTCCGCCCCTTCGCCTCCCGGCGCGACCGCCACGCCCACATCGGCGAGGGCGAGATCGGCCTCGCCGCCTTCGCCCGCTTCCTCCACGACCCGCGGCTCGAAGCGGTGCCCATGGTCGTCGAGACCGAGCCCGGCGACGAGATGGAGGGGCACCGAAGGGACCTGGAGGCGTTGCGGGGGTTGCGGAAGCCGCGCCGGCGGCGGCCCGATGGACCCAGTTAGTTCACCCAGCGGTCGACCCAGCGGTTGATCACGCTCTTGGGATAGCTCTTGGTCGGCGAGGGGAGGCCCTTGAGGAGCGCCTCGACCTGGGGCAGGGCGTCTTCCGCCGAGGCGACGGGGTTGGCCAGCCACTTCACCTGCTGGCGGCGGCCCACCAGCACCAGGGCGGGGTCGGCCGGCTTGCCCTCCTCGGCGGCGGCGACGCCGTAGGCGGCCGAGAAGTTGCGGTCGTCGTGGAGCAGGGGGAAGAGGAGCTTGCGCTCGACCTGCACCTTCTTGAGGTCGTCCAGCTTGGCCGGCGAGACCACCAGCACCCGCGTGTCCAGCTTCTTGAGCGCCGCGGCATGGCGGTTGAGCGCGTCGAGGTCGCGGCGCACGCGCTCGCTCTCGAGGTCGGCGCAGAAGTAGACCAGCACCGCCATCCTGATCACTTCGTCCCTCAGCATCAGGAGGGCGTCCTCGGTCGAGCTGAGGTCGAAATTCGGGGCTACGTCACCGATCGAGACCGGTCCGGGCATCGCTCATCTCCTATGACCATAAGGGGACACCGGGAGCAGCGCCCCGCGCCGCCGGGTCAGGAGCCCGGGAGCAGGGTCGCTGGCAGGTTCTTCATCAGATCGAACCATATCACCACGAACATCAGCAAGAGGATCATGACGAAGCCGACCTGGCTGATGACCTCCTTCAGCCGCAGCGACAGGTCGCGCCGGATCACCCCCTCGACCATCAGGATGAAGATCTGGCCGCCGTCGAGGATCGGGATCGGCATCAGGTTCATGATCGCGATGCTGATGCTGATGAAGCCCATCAGGTGGAGCAGGTACTTGAAGCCGCTGCGCGCCGCGGCGCCGCTCTGGGCCGCGATCTCGATCGGCCCGGCGAGGGCGCCCTTGGGCGACAGCTCGCGGCTGAAGATCTTGCCCAGGATCTTGAAGGTGTCGCGCACCGTCTGGATGTTGTAGCGGACGCTCTCGACGAACGCCTTGGCCGGCCCGTAGCGCTGGAAGAAGCCGATCTGCACGCCGATCTTGCCGGCGCCGCCGACGTTCTTGGGCGTCACGGCGAGCAGCAGCGGCTTGCCGTCGCGCACCACCTGCACGTCGATCCGCTGGCCGGGCCGCTTGGCGATGGCGTCGACGAAGGCCTGGCTGTCCACCACCGGCCGGCCGTCCACGGCCCGCACCTCGTCGCCCGGCCGGAAGCCGGCGGCCTCGGCGGGCTGGCCCGCGATGACCTGGATGATCTGCGGCCGGAAGCTGGGCAGCAGGCCGGCGAAGTCGCCCATCTCGTACTTCGGCACCCGGCGCGGCGTCACGCTCGCCTCGACGACCTGGCCGTCGCGCCGCACGGAGAGCGGCACCGGCTTCTCGGGCGAGCCCATGAGGGTCAGGACGACGTCCTGCCAGTCGTCCACCGGCTCCCCCTTCACCCGCAGGATGAGGTCGCCCCGCCGAAGGCCGGCCTGGGCCGCCGAGGAGCCCGCCTCCACGCCGCCGATCAGGGGCGGCGAGTCGGGCAGGTTCATCACCTCGATGCCGACCATGAACAGAGCGGCGAACAGCACGACGGCGAGGATGACGTTCATCGCCGGCCCGGCGAGATAGACCAGAATCCGCTGCCAGCGCGGCTTGTTGAGGAACTCCCGGGGGTCGTCGGAGACCTCGTCGGGGTTCTCGCCGCCCAGCCGGACGTAGCCGCCGAGGGGGACCAGCGACAGCCGGTATTCGGTCTCGCCGCGCCGGAAGCCCCAGATCCGCCGGCCAAAGCCGACGGAGAACGTCAGCACGCGGACGCCGAAGGCCTTGGCCATCATCAGATGCCCGGCCTCGTGGACCACGATGATGACGCCCAGGGCAAAGCCGAAAGCGAGGATATTGGTCAGGATGTCGGTCAGGTGTGTCATGTATTTAAGCCCGCAACGGAAGTCGAGACGTAAGGGTCGATTATACCGAACGGAAGGAACGTTCCCGAGATTCCCGCGGAGGGGGGGAGGGGGCTACCGCGGCACCACGTCGACCCGCAGCAGCCAGAGCGCGAACAGGAAGACGGGGGAGGCGAACATCAGCGCGTCCATACGGTCGAGGACGCCGCCGTGCCCCGGCAGGACCTGGCCCGAGTCCTTGACGCCCGAGCCGCGCTTGATCATCGACTCGACCAGGTCGCCGACCTGCGCCGCCACGGCGGTGAGCCCGGCGGCCGCCAGCAGCCCGGGGTCGAGCCGGTGCAGCCGGAAATGGCACCAGAGGACGGCGGCGATCATCGCGATGGCGAAGCTGGCGGCCGCTCCCTCCCAGCTCTTCTTCGGGCTGACCACCGGCGACAGCTTGTGGCGGCCGATGCGCGAGCCGACATAGTAGGCGGCGGTGTCCCCCAGCCAGACGATGGCGAGCAGCAGGAGCACCACCCAGGGATCGAGCTGCTGCAGGAGATGGGAGCAGGCGATGGGCAGGGCGAAGTAGGGGATGCCGAAGCCCAGGATCCCCAGCGCGGGGATGGTCTCCTCGAGCGGCGTGCGGCTGAACAGCAGCAGCGTGCCGAGCCCGACGGAGAGGGCCAGCGAGCCGGCCAGCAGGTGGAGGCGCAGCACGGGCAGGCCGGCGCTCTCCGACAGGGCGAAGCTGAGGGCGAAGGCGGCGAGCGGCGCCAGCAGCAGCAGCAGGCGCAGGGGCGCCCGCGGCGCCCGCGGCCGGACGATGGCCAGGTACTCGAAGGCCGCCCAGTCGATGATCGCGGCCATGAAGACGAAGAACCACCACCCCGGCAGCAGGAACACCGCCGCCAGGGCGAGAGGAGCCGCGATGGCGGCGGTCAGGAGGCGTTTCATGGACGCGGGGGGCCGCGGTTCAGCCCGGCAGCCGCCCGGAGGCGAAGACGTCCGCCTCGTCGGGCTGCTGGACGCCGCCGTAGCGGCGCTCACGGCGCTGGTAGTCGAGGATCGCCTCGTAGAGGTCGCGGCGCCGGAAGTCGGGCCAGAGGGTGTTCGTCACCCAGATCTCGGAGTAGGCGATCTGCCAGAGGAGGAAGTTGGAGACGCGCAGCTCGCCCGACGTGCGCACCAGCAGGTCGGGGTCCGGCTGCCCGGAGGTGTAGAGGTAGCGGCCGATCGTCTCCTCGTCGATGTCCGCCCGCTTGCCCGCCGCCCAGTCGGCCACGATGCTGCGGCAGGCGTCGACGATCTCGCAGCGGCCCGAGTAGTTGAGGGCGATGTTGAAGCTCATCGTCCGGCAGTGCCGGGTCGCCTCGACGGTCGCCTCGAGCTCGCGCACCACCGAGGGGTCGAGCTCCCGCCAGCGGCCGAGCACATTGAAGCGGATGTCGTTCTCGGCCAGGGCCTCCCGCTCCTTCCGGACGTACTCCTTGAGCAGGTTCATCAACGTCCAGACCTCGAAGCGCGGGCGCTTCCAGTTCTCCACCGAGAAGGCGTAGAGGGTGAGCACCTCGAGCCCCAGCCGGCGCGACGTCTCCACCGTCTCGCGCACGGACGCGACGCCGGCCCGGTGCCCTTCGACCCGCGGGAGGCTGCGCGACTTGGCCCACCGGCCGTTGCCGTCCATGATGATGGCGACGTGCCGCGGCAGCCGGTCCAGGTCGATCCGGCGCACCAGAAGCTCTTCAGGGGATCCCGGGTCCGCGAGTTTGGACATTTCCACCATGATTGGACGCCTTTAAGTTATCACAGGCCCTTCGGACCCAGGCAAATTGGGATCGCCTTCCACATTCCATGGAGGAGGATAGAGGACGCGCTCCAGCACCAGCCCGTGCGCGGGCGCCGTCGGCCCCGCCTCGGACCGCGGCCGGCCGGCGAGCAGCGCGGCGAAGCTCTCGGGCGACCTCTTGCCACTCCCGACTTCGACCAGGGTTCCCACCAAAGCACGAACCATGCCGCGCAGGAAACCCTCGCCGACCACCCGGAGGCACAGTTCCTCCCCCCTCTCTTCCCAATGCGCGGAAAAGATATGCCGGAACGGCTGCGTGTGCGAGCCCCCCGCCAGCGCGAAGGCCGAAAAGTCATGCCGTCCGGCCAGGCTGGCGGCCGCCCGCGCCATTCGATCGGGGTCGAGCGCCGCCGGCGCCGGCGCCACGAAGAGCGAGTCGAGGGGCGACAGCACGGCGGCGCGGCTCAGCCGGTAGGCGTACTCCTTGCCCCAGGCGTGCTTCCTGGCATGGAAGGGGGCGGGCATGACGGCGGCGGCCATCACCCGCACGTCCGCCGGCAGGTAATGATTGGCGCCGTGCACCAGCCCGCGCGCGGGGAACGGCCGCGCCAGCTCCAGGTGCGCCGCCTGGCCGCGGGCATGGACCCCGGCATCGGTGCGGCTGGCTCCCACGATCCGCACCGGCTGACCCAGCAGCCGCTCCAGGGCCTCCTCCACGACCTGCTGTACCGCCAGGGCGTTCTCCTGGCGCTGCCAGCCGGCGTAGGCGGTGCCGCGGTAGGAGAGAAGGAGGCGGTAGGTGGTCATGAGGATTGCCGAGAAACGAGGAGCAGGATCCCGAAGGGCCCCCAGATCGCCAGATAGACCCACGGCATCAGAGGCACGCCCATGAGTTGGGGGACGTAGGAGAGCAGGATCAGCCCCGACAGCGCCAGCCAGGCGGCGTCGCGGCGCAGGGCCGCCCAGGGGAGCACCCACAGGAGATACCAGGGGTAGAAAGTGGCCGAGAGCAGGAGCAGCCGCCCGAAGAGCCGGCCTGTCCCGGCCACCGGATCGCGCTCCCGGAGCGACAGCAGGACGGCGAGGCCGGCCCCCGCCGCCAGCGCCAGCTTGGCCAGGAAGCGCGGATAGACATAGGGATAGATGGGGTTCCACGCCTCGTAGATCCCGGTCCAGTCCTTCAGCCGGTCCACGGCCCGGGCCAGGGCCGGCGCCGCGCCGGCGGCGTCGAGCAGCCGCCAGAGCGGCTCGTAGAGGGGGCCGTTGAACTCCCAGGAGACGCCGTAGATCACCAGCCCCGGAGGTATGCCGCCGGTGGCCGCGAGCACCGGCAGCCCGGCGGCGGCCACCAGGGCGCCCGCCATCGCCAGGAACCGCCAGGGCCGGCCGCTCTGCCGCGCCCACATCGGGAACGCCGCCAGCGGCACGAGCTTGGCGAGGGCTCCCGCCGTCGCCAGGGTGGCCGCCGCGGCCAGGCCCCGGGGACGGCCGGGGCGCGGCAGGAGCCAGAGCACGGTGCCCACCGCCGCCGCCGCCCCGAGGGCATCGACGTGCCCCATGCCCGCCACCTCCAGGGCCACCAGCGGGTTCCAGGCGTACCAGGCGACCCGCCCCTCGGGCAGGCCCAGCCGGCGCGCCACGGCGAGCAGCAGCCAGCAACCGAGCAGGTCCGCGCCGGTGGCCATGAGCTTCCAGGCGAGCAGCGGAAACGGCAGGCGACTCGCTATACTGAACGCCGCGACGGCGAGGGGCGGGTAGACCGTGGGAACGTCGGCGTGAGGCAGGCGCCGCCATCTCTTGTCCCGCAGGGCAGCGAGCTCCCCGGCGGCCGGCGCGAGGGCGTAGGGGTTGAAGCCGGCGGCGGCCACCTTGCCATCCCACAGGTAGCGCAGCGCGTCGTCGGACAGCGACGGCGGCAGCGGCAGCAGGGGCAGGCGCAGCAGGAGCGCTCCCAGGAGGAGCGTGCCACCCAGGGGGACGCGGGCGGCCTCGAGCCGTTTCACCACGAAGGGAAGGGCGAGGAACGCGGCGCCGAGAAGGGCCAGCGCCGTACTCAGGTGATGAGCCAGATCGAAGACGAGCAGCAGACCGCAGGCGGCAATCCCGAGCGGCAGCCAGAGGGCGGCCAATCCCAGCCGCGATACCGGTCGTGATGAGCTTTCCGTGGGCGCCGGCCCTGCTGGCACTCTATTACTCCGTCCTGGTGGTGCTCGCGTGCTTCGGGCTCCACCGCCTGGTGCTGGTGGCCCTCTGGCTGCGCACCCGGCGGCGCGGGCTGCCGCCGCCCGAGCTGCCGGCCGACCCGATGGCCTGGCCCGTGGTCACGGTACAGTTGCCACTCTACAACGAGATGTACGTCGCCGAGCGGCTGATCGACGCCGTCTGCCGGCTCGACTATCCGGCCGGCCGGCTGGAGATCCAGGTCCTCGACGACTCGACCGACGAGACCGCCGGCATCGTCGCCCGCGTGGTGGCCGGCTATCGGGCGCGGGGGCTCGACATCCATCATCTCCACCGCGCCGACCGCACGGGCTTCAAGGCTGGCGCCCTCGCGGCCGGCCTGGCCCGGGCGCGCGGCGAGCTGCTGGCCATCTTCGACGCCGACTTCGTCCCGGCGCCGGACTTCCTCGCCAGGTCCGTGCCCTGGTTCTCCGATTCCGGCCTCGGCATGGTCCAGGGGAGCTGGACGCACATCAACCGCGGCTACTCGCTGCTGACCCGGGTCGAGGCCATCCTGCTCGACGGCCACTTCATGATCGAGCACGCGGCCCGCAACCGCACCGGCTGCTTCTTCAACTTCAACGGCACGGCCGGCATCTGGCGCCGTCAGGCCATCGAGACCGCCGGCGGCTGGCAGCACGACACCCTCACGGAGGACCTCGACCTCTCCTACCGCGCCCAGCTCGCGGGCTGGCGGTTCCTCTACCTGCCGGACCTGGCGGTGCCCTCCGAGCTGCCGGTGGACGCCGGCGGCTTCAAGAGCCAGCAGTACCGGTGGGCCAAGGGGGCGGTGCAGACCGGCCGCAAGCTGCTGGGGCGGATCCTGCGGGCGCCGCTCCCCGCGCGGGTGAAAATGGAAGCCGCCATCCACCTCACCAACAACGCCAGCTATCCGCTGATGGTGGTGCTCGCGGTCCTCATCTTCCCCGCCATGCTGCTGCGCCGCGGCACCCCGGTGGCGGTGCTGCTGCTGGTGGACCTGCCGCTGTTCCTCGCCGCCACGGCGTCCGTGCTGACCTTCTACCTGATGAGCCAGGTGGCGGCCGGCCGCTCCTGGCGGCGCGAGCTCCGCTGGTTCCCGGCCCTGATGGGGGTCGGCATCGGCCTGTCGGTGAATAACGCCCGGGCGGTGCTCTCCGGGCTCTTCCATCGCGGCGGCACCTTCCACCGCACGCCCAAGTACCGCATCGAGGCCCGCGGGCAGGACTGGGCGGCCAAGAGCTACCGGGCCGGCACCGACGGCACGCGCGCCGTCGAGGCCCTCCTGGCCTGCTACTTCCTGGGCTGCACGGTCTACGCGGCGGTCAGCGGGATGTGGATGTCGATCCCTTTCCTGTACCTCTTCGTCCAGGGCTACGGCTACATGGCCGTGCTGAGCTACCTGCCGGCCTGGCGCGAGCGGCGGCCGAGGGTTCCTTCTTTAGGTACTTTTCCGGATCGCACCGTCTAAAATAGGTCATGGCATTCCTCGAGCGCCGATCGAACCCCCAGGTGACGTTGAGGCCGGCGGCGCCGCGGGACGCCGACCTCCTCCGCCAGTGGCGCTCCGAGGCCAGCGTGCGGCGGTATCAACCCCTGAACGAGCTGCCGACGGCGCAGCTCCGGGCCGACGTCGCCAGCCAGCGCATGGCCGACCTCTACCGCGGCCGGGGCGAGAAGTTCCAGTGGATCGTCCAGGTGGACTCCCAGCCGGCGGGCTGGATCACCCTGGTGGTCAGCAACTGGGAGCACGGCCTGGCCGAGGTCGGCTACGCCCTCTCGACCGTCTTCCAGAGCCGGGGCGTGATGAGCGAGGCCCTCTCCCTCCTGCTCGACGACCTCTTCCAGAACACCCTCCTGGAGCGGATCGAAGCCCGCTGCGCCGTCGAGAACGTCGGCTCCCAGCGGGTGCTGGAGAAGAGCGGCTTCGACCGCGAAGGGCGCCTGCGCGGCTACTTCAAGCTCCGCGGCCGGCGGATCGACAACTTCCTGTACGCCCTGCTGCGCGAGGACCACATCGGGCGGCAGCGCCGGTAAATTGGCTCTTTAAGCTCAGGGCGCCACGAGGTCCGACTCCGCCGTGGCGATCTTGCCGCTCAGCGGATCGTAGACGGCCACCACCACGTGGTTGGCCTTCCCCTGGAGCGTGAACTTGGTCTCGTAGCGCACGAACCTGCCGGGCGTCGGCGGCTTGGCGGACGTGAGGTTCAGGGGCAGGACCGGGATCTCCGAGCCGTTGCCGTCGGCGTCCGAGGCCGCGAAACGCAGCTCGAGCTGCGCGGCGTACTTGCCGTCGACCGGCACCACCGTCATCACGTCGACCGGCAGGGCCAGGGTCACGGGGACCTCGAACCGGCCCCGCTTCGAGCGCACCGGCGTCCCCAGCTTCATCTCCATCGGCAGGGCGCCCGGGAAGCTGCCGATCAGCAGGGCGCTCTCGAGCTTCATCGAGACCTCCGCCTTGCGCGAGAGATCGAGGAAGCTGGCGCGGGAACGGACCTCAAGGCCGGGCCGCCGCACCTCCACCTTGACCGCGTGGCGCTGGTCGTTGCGCTGCCAGGAGGGGGAGAAGCCGAGCCAGTAGTACGAGCGGGTGTCGGCGCCCGCGTTCGCCAGGGCCGACGTGCGGTTGCTGTTGAGCATCGGCTTGCCGCCGGTCTCCCTGGCGAGGAAGTAGAGCGTCCCCTCGACCTCCTGCTCCGGGATGTTGCCGAAGCCGGAGCGGGCCGGCTCCGAAGCCTCGGCGTCCGCGGCCAGCGTCTGCGAGCCGGGCACATCCACCGGGTAGACGGTGTAGCCCAGGAGGTTGGCCGTGCTGGTCAGCTCCCGGAAGGAGCGATCGCCATCCGCCAGATCCTGGGAGAGCGGTACGGCTTCGCCGCCGCGGATGAAGCTCGCGATCGAGAACGGCCAACCCCCCGAGAGCAGCAGCATGACCTTGCGTCCCTGGGGAGCGGCGAAGCCGCGCATCGCGCTCACCGCGGCGCCGATGGCCCCCTGGACCTGGCGATACAGGGTGGTCCCGTAAGCGCGCTCGCGGTCGTTCAGCCCGATGTTGGTGACCGCGAGGTCCAGGACCCTGCCGTCGGCCGCCCGCGTGCCGGCGAAGCCTTCGTCGTTGCGCAAGCTCCGCCGCTCGACCAGCCGCTCCAGACCGTGGGAAGACCTTGCCATCGCCTGGTCGAACGCCCGCTCCAGGTCGCTCCTGGAGCTCGACCAGTTGGAGATCATCGCCAGCCGCCCGCCGTCGTAGGCGACGATCGCCATGCGGTCCTCCGGACCCAGGCGGGCGAGGTCGGCCTTGAAAGCCGCCAGCACGACGTTCCGCTGGTTGGCGATGGTGAAGTAGTCGTCGACGAAGACGAGGTAGTAGGTGCCGACCGCTCCTGCCGGAGCCACGCTCTGCACCTCGCCCGCTTCAGGCTCGGCCTGGCCCTCCACGGCGGGCGCGGCGACCGACCTGCCCTCCCGGACCTCGCTGAAGTAGTCGATCGGCACGTCCTTGCCGTCCACGCGCAGGACGAAGTCGCCCGGCTTCAGGTCCGGCACCCGGTTGCCCTGGCGGTCCGTGACCACCACCTCGAGGTTGACGACCCGCACGTCGACCTCCTCGCCGAACACCGGCGGCGCTTCCGCGGCCGGCTTCTGCTGAGCCGCTGCGGCGAGGCAAAGAGCGAAAAAGGCGGCGCAAGCCGCGGCGGCAGGCGGGAAGAGGCGTCTCGTCATTGCGGAATCCTCCAGGAGCAGAGTCGCCCTTGCTTGGGCTTCACTTCTCTTGACGTTTTCCCCAATTGTATTTCATTCCAAAGAAAAAGCCCTCCCGTGGGGAGGGCTTTCCAAGCTCGGGACCGGCGCCGGGGTCAGCGAACGGCGGTGAGGCTGTAGCGCGAGCGGAAGCGGTCGGAGCGGACCAGGTCCTCGACCACCCGCGTGATCTCGCTGTTGTTCAGCCGGCGGAGGTCGGCGTCCCACTGGCGGCGCTCGATCTGGTTGCCGGAGACGCCCAGCAGGTTCTTGTAGAGCGCGAGCAGCCGCTGCTCGTTGCAGACGCCCTCCCGCTCGTAGACCCGGATCCGGCTCTCGTCGCTGTTGGCGATGCCGGTGGCGGCCCGCACGAGGGCGTCATAGCCGCCGCGCTGGATCGCCTCGGTCGTGCTCCGCGCCGCGGAATCCGGCTCCCGCATCAGGATGCCCTGATAGAGCGCCCGGGTGAGGTCGCGGGCCCGCTCTCCGGTCCAGCCGCCGGAGCTCGTCCCCGGGGCCGTGCCGGCAGGCGTGACGCGCACGAAGAAGCTGCCGGTCCGCAGGCTCGCCGGCACCCAGGTGTCCGTGATCTCGTAGCGGATGTTCTCCCGCCGGTCGTCCCGCCGGTCCGCGCGCCGGTCGTCGTCTCTCCGGTCGTCCCTCCTGTCCTCTCGCCGGTCGTCGCGCCGGTCGTCCCGGCGGTCGTCTCGCCGGTCATAGTCATTCGAGGCCACGATCTCGAGGTCGGCCGTGGAGTTTTCCGCGTTCGACCGGGTAATCCGGACGCCGCCCCTGGCGACGTCGGTGAACGTCGTCGCCGGGTAGAGCGGCCCGCGGGACGAGCCGGTGGGGAGGGCGGTCATGATCAGCCGCACGCGGCTGCCCTCCGGCAGATTGACCGTTTCGCCGGCACGGACCGTCGCGATGTCGCGCCTGCCGTCGATGTCACGCACGACCACCTGGACTGAGCCGATGTTCGGCCGGCTGGGCTGTGCCGCGGCCGGCAAGGCCAGCAGCGGGCAGAGCGAAGCCACGGCGGCGGCCAGCAGAAGAGTTCTGTTCTTCATGATGTTCCTCTTTCAATGATGTGAAAAGGGCGCCCGTAAGGGGGCGCCCTGAAGATGGCCTCTCGGCTGGGAACGGCGTTCCTAGTAGCGCACGCCGGCGAGGTTGTGCCGCTCGCGGAACCGGTCCGACTGGACGATGCCCGACACCACGTCGCCAAAGCGGCCGCGGTTCATGAGATCGATGTCGGCGGACCACTGGCCGGCGTCGGCCTGCTCGGGGGTGATGCCGAGGAGGACCCGGTACAGCGAGGCCAGCCGCTGATCGGCGGGAGTGGCGGCCAGCCGCCGGCTCTCGTCGCTGTTGGCGATACCTACGGCAGCCTGCACCAGGGCGTCATAGCCGCCGCGCTGGATGCTCTCGATCGTGCCCCGCGCGCCCGAGTCGAGGTCGCGCAGCAGGATGGCCTGGTAGAGCAGGCGGGTGAGCTGCTCGGCGCGGGAGCCGATGGTGCCGCCCGTCGAGACGCCGCCCGTGGAGACGCCGGAGTCATTCGCGGGCATCACGCGGATGGTGAAGCTCCCCGTCCGCAGATTCGCCGGCACGTTGGTATCCGTGATCTGGTACCGGATGGTCTCGAGCCGGCCGCTGTTCTTGGCGTTGTTGAGCCTGAGGTCCGCCGTGGAGTTCTCGGCGTTCGACCGGGTGATGGTCACGCCGCCCTGGGCGGTGTCCGAGAAAGTGGTCGCCGGATACATGGGCCCGCGGGCCGAGCCGGTGGGCAGGGCCGTCATGATGAGGCGCACGTGGGCGCCGGCCGGCAGCTCGACGGTGCCGCCGGGCTGGACGGTGGCGATGTCCTGCTTGGAATTCACGTCCTTGACGACGATCTCGACCTGGCCGATGGGCTTGTTCCCCTGGGCGGCGGCCATGGCGGCCAGCACGACTCCCAGGATCAGGGTCAAAAGGGTTCGCGTTGCGATCCGCATAGTATTGTCTCCGTTCAAGTTGCCTGCGTAGTCCGGGAAGGCTCCGCCTCGCCAGTTGCTTCTGGCTCAGGAAGGTTGCAAGGGTGATGCCTGGCTCGTTCCTACTCAGCACTGCGGCGGCGTCAACCGGTTCCGGTCGGTTCGGCGTGGACGGTCGGCCCCGCGGAGCGGACGGTTGGCCCCGCTTCGTAGGACGCAACCGGCGCCCAGCGGACGGTTGACAGCCCCCCGTGGAACTCCCACGAGGGGTCTTGAAAGGTTCGACCTCCCTCGTCAACCGTCCGCTCTGGGGCGTGGGCGGTTGGCCCCGCGGGGTCAACCGTCCGACCTGCCCAGCGGTCGGTTGGTCCTGCAGGATGGCCCATCCGCCCCGCAGGGCCACGGGCCGCCAGGCCAGGTCGAACCGTCCGCCCCGGCCCGTTGCAGGGGCACGGACCGGGGGCCGTTCATCCGCCCCGGCTCGGTGGACGCAGGCAGAGCAGGTCAAGGTGGCCGCTTCCCAGGGCAGAGGGGGCACGGGCCAAGTCGGGGGCCGTCTGCTACGCCCAGTGGTGGACGAATGGTGCCTCGACAGGGACGCGAACCCGGAACGAACTTCGGGCACGTCGTACTAGGGGAGACGGTCGGGGCTACTCGAAGATCTCGCTCACCGGGATCTTGAGGCCAGGAAGCAACGGCGTGGTCAGGACGTCGCCCGCCGCAGCCGAGAGCCGCAGGGGAGGGAGGAAGCCTTTGCTCGAACGGAGGAAGACCCGGACGCTCCGGTGGAGCGGATCGACGAGCCAGTATTCGAGCACGCCGAACCGCTCATATAGGTCGCGCTTCAGAGTCTCGTCCCGCCGACGCGTCGAGTTGGAGAGGATCTCGATCACCAGGTCCGGAGCCCCCAGGAGGTGGGTCTTCGTCAGAATTCCGGCGCGCTGGTTCGAGATGAAGAGGAGGTCAGGTTGGGTGACGTCATGCTCGGACAGGAGAACGTCCAAGGGCGCGTAGAGAACGACGCCGAGCCGGCGCTCGCGCACGAAGGGGCCAAGCTTCAGGTGCAGGTTCGAGGAAACACCCTGGTGATCCGGCGTAGGGGCCGGGGTCACGTAGTGCTCTCCATCGAGGATCTCGTGGCGCTGCCCATCCTCTGGAAAGAGGATGTAGTCCTCGTAGGTGAGCTTGTGGGGAACGATGTCTCGTATGGCCATGGCAGCCCCTCCTCGGCGCTCCTTAAGTAGGGTAGCACGCGTCTTTCCTCCCTTGAATCGGAGGATGTTACCCAACTTTGATACGGAAATACGGATTCAGGGTACCGAGACGTTCATGCCCCAATCCGCCCCACCCGCACGATCGGCCCTTCCGCCTCGTCGGGGCTCCGGAGGTCGATCGTCCCCTGAATGGCCCACAGGTTGTCGCCCTGGGGGTCCAGGAGGGTGTGGGCGACCTGCCACTGGCGATCGCCGGAGGACTGGATCTGGGTCCAGTGGTGGCGGCGGGCTTCGGGGGTGAAGGGGAGCTCGCCGTATTCCTCCAGGAAAGGCGCCAGGGTCCGCTCGAAGCGCTCGGCGTCCCAGAGGGTCTGGGGATCGTCAGGGTCGTGCTTGACGAGCTCGGCGGCCTCCTCCCAGGCGCGCTGCGAGAGGGCGCGGACCAGCAGGTGCATCTCGGCCCGCACCCGCGCCGTGAAGGTCTTGGGATCGGCGAGCAGCTCCTGGATCCAGAGGATCTCGCGGGCCGCCTTGCGCTCCTTGGTCCGCACCAGGATCTCGGGATGGAGGAGGCCCTGCCACTCCTCGAGGAGGCTCGAGTCGGTCTGCTCGACCAGGGCGCGGAAGAAGCCGAGGGCGTCCCACACCCCTTCCGTCTTCGACAGCTCGGGCACGCTCTGGTCCAGGGTCTTGTAGAGCTGCGAGAGGTAGCGCAGGAGCACTCCCTCGCTGCGCTGCAGGCTGTAGCGCTTCACGTAGTCCCCAAAGCTCATGTAGCCCTCGAACAGCTCGCGGCCGATCGACTTCGGGTGGATGTCCTGCCCGCCGACCCAGGGGTGCTTGCCCCGGAAGTTGTTGAAGGTGCCGTAGATGAAGTCCGAGAGCGGCTTGGGGTGCGTGACCTCCTGCAGGCGCTCCATGCGCTCCTCGTACTCGACGCCCTCGGCCTTGAGCTGGGCCACCAGCTCGCCCTTGAGCTTGTCCACCTGCTTGCGCAGGACGGCGTCGGGATCCTCCAGGATCGACTCGACCAGGGTGATGAGGTCGGGCACGTAGGTCTCGGAGGCGGGCTCGAGCTGGCCGATCGTCTCCACCAGGTAGAGGGAGAGGGCCTGGTGGAGGGAGAAGTCCCACTGGAGGTCCTCGGCCACCACGGCCCAGAGGTAGGGGGTCCGCGCGTCGGGCTTCATGCGGATGATCCCCGAGCGGTAGAGCGAGCGCACGAGGACGGCCGCGTGGGCGAGGTGACGGGTCTTGGCTCCTTCCTCGTCGTGGCAGCGGCGGATCAGGTCGCGCAGCGAGTCGAAGTTGCGCAGGTTCGGGTCGTCCAGCTCGGCGTCACGCTGGAGGAGGTTCAGCACCATGCCGTGGCTGATGTGGAAGCGCGACTTCAGGGTCTCGGGCGGCCGGGTCATCAGCTTCTCGAAGGTCTCCTGGTTCCAGGAGACCTCGCCTTTGACGGGGCCCTTGACCGTCTTCTTGCTGCCGCTCCGCTCGATCTTGCGCTTCTCGATGATGTGCTCCGGCGCCTGGGCGACCACGCTCCCCTTGGTGTCGAACCCCTTGCGGCCTGCCCGGCCGGCGATCTGCTTGAAGTCGCGCACGGAGAGGATGGAGACCTTGCGGCCGTCGAACTTGGCGAGCTTGGTGAAGAGGACGGTGCGGATGGGGATGTTGACGCCGACTCCCAGGGTGTCCGTGCCGGCGATCACCCGCAGCAGGCCCTGCTGGGAGAGCTGCTCGACCAGCAGCCGGTACTTGGGCAGCAGCCCCGCGTGGTGGACGCCGATGCCGAAGGAGATGAAGCGCTTGCACTCCTTGCCGTACGGCGTGTCGAAGCGGAAGTCGCCCACGGCCTCGCGGATCCTCTCGCGGTCCTCGCGGTTGGAGATCTGCATGCTGGTGAGCGACTGGGCGAGCTCGGCGCACTCGCGCTGGGTGAAGTTGACGATGTAGATGGGCGCCTTGCCGTCCTTGATCAGGGTCTCGATGGTCTCGTGGAGGGGCGTCTCCCGGTACTCGAAGTCGAGGGGGACGGGGCGGTCCTCGGAGCTGACCAGGACGGCCTCGAAGCCCGTGCGGTCCTGGATGTGCTCCTGGATGGCGGAGACGTCGCCCAGGGTGGCGGACATCAGGAGGAAGCGGGTGTGCGGCAGGGTGATGAGGGGAACCTGCCAGGCGACGCCGCGCTCGGGGTCGGAGTAGTAGTGGAACTCGTCCATCACCACGTAGGGGACGTCGAGCCTCTCGCCTTCCCGCAGGGCGCGGTTGGCGAGCACCTCGGCCGTGCAGCAGATCACCGGCGCCTCGGGGTTGATGGAGGCGTCGCCGGTCATCATGCCGACGTTCTCGGGACCGAAGTCGTCGCACAGGGAGAAGAACTTCTCCGAGGCGAGGGCCTTGATGGGGCTGGTGTAGAAGGAGGTCTTGCCCTCGCACAGCGCCTTGAAGTGGAGGCCGAGCGCCACCAGCGACTTGCCGGAGCCGGTGGGGGTGTTCAAGATCACGTGCTTGCCGGCCATGATCTCCAGCAGCGCCTCTTCCTGTGCCGGATACAGCTCGAACCCCGCCTCCGCCGCCCAGTCCACGAACAGGTCGAGGATCTCGTCCGGATCGGCCGCCCCGCCCGGCGGGACGCGGGAGAACAGGGACGGGCGGGAGCGGGGGGCGTCGGCGGCTGGGATCGGGATCGGGAGGGCGGGTTCGGCCATGGCAGGGAGATTGTGGCATGTCGCGCCGGTCTGCCGAAGCCAAGAGCCGAAGCTGCCGCGGATCGCGTCTTTCCGCGACCCTCACGTAGTATGATGCATCGGCAGGAACGACGCAGGAGGAACCATGTCCCGTATAACCATCAACGCCGTGGCCTTTCAGAAGGGTTCCCTGTGGATCGCGCAGTGCCTGGAGTACGACCTCGTGAGCTGTGCGGAGACTCCCGAGGAGCTCCTGGAAGAGCTGGTTGGGCAGTTGGAGGCGCTGGTGGAATTCAACCTGACAGCAAGACAGCATCCCTTCGAGGGATACTCGCCGGCACCCGAGAAGTATTGGCGCCTTTTTGAGGAAACCAAGGCAAAGGCCACACCTGTGCAACCGAGAAAGAGCCTGATTTCGAGGCTGGCTGGGCTTTGGGGTCGTCCCGTGATCATGCCTCGCCTGTTCTTTGCGCCGGCTTAGTCTTCAAGCCGGTCGTCGAGGGCGAAATCCAGGTAGGGAAGCCCGAACAACCGGCACATGCTGTCTCTCACATCGTCCGCGAGCAAGTCGTCCATTTTTTGATTGAGCGGATAGCCGACTCGCCCGTTCGTCAGGATTCGCCGGCTCCTCAACTCGAGGATCTCAAGCTTGGCTCCTCGATCTGCTGCCATCCTGATGAATTCTTCGACCGTCAGCAAAGTACCTCCATCGTGCGCAGGACGAGCCTATTCCATCTCGGGGCAACCGCGTTCTCTTGAGCCGCTCTCTTTTGACGGTAAAGCGTAACACAGTCCTCGGCACTGCACACGATTTGACCTCCCGCCCCCCGCCGGATAACCTCCCGGCGGCCGGCCTCTTCGCGATGGGCGGCCCTTCCGGAGGGATTCTCCTGTGCAACTCGGTATTCTCGGCCTCCCGAAATCGGGAAAGACGACGCTCTTCAATACGCTGACGGCCTCGCACCAGTCGACGGACAAGTACGCCACGTCCAGCCAGACCAACATGGGGGTCGCGACCGTGCGCGACGCGCGGCTGGAGACGCTGCGCGACCTCTTCAACCCGAAGCGCTACGTGCCGGCCACGGTGCAGTACGTGGACATCCCCGGCATGAAGAAGGGCGAGAGCGCCGAGAGCCTCGACCTCGCGAAGCTCAAGACGGTGGACGCCCTCGTCCACGTCGTCCGGGCGTTCGAGGACCCCGAGATCCTGCACCCGGAGGGGAGCGTCGACCCGGCCCGGGACGTCTCGACCATGGACCTGGAGCTGATCCTGGCGGACCACGACATCGTGGAGCGGCGCCTCGAGCGTCTGGAAAAGGCGACCAAGCGGGGCTTGAACCCCGAGGAGCAGCGCGAGCGGCAGATCCTCTCGGAGATCGTCCTGCCGGCCCTGGAGGCCGAGAAGCCGCTGCGGGAGGTCGAGCTCGATCCCGAGGACGAGAAGCGTCTGCGCGGGTTCCAGCTCCTCTCCGCCAAGCCGATGCTGCTGGTGATCAACGTCGACGAGGCGCGGGCCGCCGAGTCCCCCGAGGCGCTCGGCATCGCGGTCCGGCCGGCGGTGCGCGCGGTGACCGTCAGCGCGCCGATCGAGCAGGAGATCAGCACGCTGCCGCCCGCCGAGCAGAAAGAGTTCCTCTCCGACCTCGGCCTCTCCGAGCCGAGCCTCGACCGGGTGACCCGGGCGAGCTACGACCTCCTGGGAGTGATCTCGTTCTTCACCGTGGGAGAGGACGAGGTGCGGGCCTGGACGATCCGCCGGGGCAGCCGCGCCCGCGAGGCCGCGGGCGTCATCCACTCCGACATCGAGCGCGGGTTCATCCGCGCCGAGGTCGTCCAATCCGACGACCTGCTCCGCCTGAAGACCATGGCCGCCTGCCGCGACGCCGGGCTCTTCCGCCTGGAAGGGAAGGAGTACGTCGTCAAGGACGGCGACGTGGTCCACTTCCGGTTCAACGTCTAGGCCCTACCGAGACGCGCAGGCCTCCGCTTCCAGGGCGACGGCCGGCTCGGGCTCTTCCTTCTTGCCTTGAGCTGTGGTGATCAGCGCCACGCCCGCCAGGATCACTGCCGCGGCGAGCAGGGTGCCCCTGGTCAACGGCTCGCCGGCGAAGGCCCAGCCGAGGACGACGGCGACCACCGGGTTGACGTAGGCGTAGGTCGAGACCAGCACCGGCGGGGCCACCCGCAGCAGCCAGATGTAGGCCGTGAAGGCCACGATGGCGCCGAAGACCACCAGGTAGCCCAACGACAGCGCCGAGCGCATCGAGACGCCGGCGAGGACGAAGCGGGCCGGCTCGCCGGTCAGGGCGGAGGCGATCATCAGGAAGGCGCCGCCGGCGAGCATCTGCATCCCCGTGGTCGCCAGCGGCGAGGAGGGGAGCGCCGCCCGCTGGCTGTAGAGGGAGCCCCAGGCCCAGCTCAGGGAGGCTGCCACGAGCGCCGCGGCGCCCATCGGGTCGATGCCGCCGGAGCCGGAAGGCCGCACCAGCATCACCAGGCCGATGAAGCCCAGCAGCAGGCCCGTCACCACCCGCGGGTTCGGCCGCTGCCGGCCGGAGCGCAGCCAGACCAGGAGCACGATCCAGATCGGCTCGGTCGAGATCAGCAGCGCCGCGAGGCCGGAGTCCACCCGCTGCTCCGCCCACGCCACACCGCCGTTGCCCACCAGCAGCAGGAAGGCGCCGACCACCGCCGCCGAGCGCCAGTGGACGAGGCTGGGGCGCGGCGCTCCCCGCAGCCGGGCAAAACCGTAGAGCAGGGCGCCGGCCGTGAGATAGCGGGTGCCCGCCATGAGGAACGGCGGGATCGTCTCGATCGCGAAGCGCATCGCGAGATAGGTCGAGCCCCAGATGGCGTAGACGGCGCCCAGGGCGAGCGCCACTTTGAGCACGGGCGCGCGGAGCGTCCCGGTTGTGCCCGTCGTTGTGCTGTCGGTTGTGCTGTCGGTCATGATTGCACCTCTTCCTCCACCAGCTCCTGAGCGGTCTCCAGCGGCGCCTGCAGCGGCACCTGCCCGCTCTCGCGCAGGGTTTCCAGCACGATCGTGGTGCGGGTCGACTGCACGTCCCCCGTCGAGCCGATGCGCTCGCGCAGCAGCCGTCCGAGCGTCTTCGCGTCCCGCGCCCGGACCTTCAGGAGGAAGCAGTCCTCGCCCGCGATGTGGTGGGCTTCCTGGACCTCGGGGATCTGGGACAGCAGCTCGGCCGTCTTCGCCTCGCCGTCGAAGTCCCGCGAGCGCACGAAGACGAAGGCGAGCATGCCCAGCCCCAGCGCCTCGGGGTTGATCCGGGCCTCGTAGCCCTGGATCACGCCCCGGGACTCCAGACGGCGGATGCGCTCGAACACGGCGGAGGGCGCCATATCGATCTGCCGCGCGATCTCGGCGTTCGAGGTGCGGGCATTCTGCTGAAGGATCATCAGGATCTGGCGGTCAATTTCGTCGATCATTCGGAAAATCTCCTCACAAGTAGATGATACCGCTGATCGGCGGGCGGGGCAACGGGGATTACAACGGAACTACAGCGGGATTCTGCTCTCCGCCTCGGCGGCGAAGGGATCGCCGCCGGAGCCTCTGCGATGGCGGAGCAGGGCGGCATGGGCGATCATGGCGGCGTTGTCGCCCGAGTAGACGAGGGGCACGAGGCGGAGGTCGATGCCGTGCCGTTCGGCCCAGGCGGGGAGCTCGCGCCGCAGCAGCCGGTTGGCGGCGGCGCCTCCGGAAACGGCGAGGAGCTCCATGGGCCGGCGCTCCTGGAGGCGTTCCAGACGGTCGAGGACCTGGCCGACGGCGGACTCGCGGAAGCCGGCGAGGAGGTCGAGCACGGCCTGGGGCGGCGCGCCGCCGTCACCCAGATCGATCGGCCCCAGGGTGCGCTCCAGGCGCTCGATCTCCAGCAGGGTCTGGCTCTTCAGGCCCGAGTAGGAGAAGTCGAGGCCGTCGCCGAAGCGGGAGACCGGCAGCCGGTGGGCGCCGGGGGTGCCCAGCTCGGCCAGCTCGTCCACCCGCGGCCCCTGGGGATAGGGCAGACCGAGGCGCTTGCCCACCTTGTCGAAGACCTCGCCGATGGCGTCGTCGCGGGTCTCGCCGAGGGTCGAGACGACGCCGTCCTCGACGGCGAAGAGGGAGCTGTGGCCGCCCGAGAGCACCAGCCCCACGAAGCGGTCGGGCGGCGGCGCGGGCGGCTCGGGGTCGCCGGGCGCGCGCAGGAAGGGGGAGTAGAGGTGACCCTCCAGGTGGTGGACGGCGTGGAAGGGCCGGCCGGCGGCGAACGCCATGGCCTTGCCGATCGACAGGCCCACCAGCAGGGCGCCCACGAGGCCCGGGCCGCGGGTCGCCGCCACCACATCCACCTCGCGCAGCGTGACGCCGGCCCGCTCCAGCGCCTCCCCGCTCACCGCCGGCCAGTTGGCCAGGTGCTCGCGCGAGGCGATCTCGGGCACCACGCCGCCGTAGGGCCGGTGGGCCGCGAGCTGGCTCGACACCACCGACGACAGCACCCGCCCCGCGCCGTCCAGCAGGGCGCAGGCGGTGTCGTCGCAGGAGGTTTCGATGCCGAGGACGAGGGGGCGGCGCATGGGGTGAGTGTAGCCAGAAACGCGAAACCCCGCCGAAGCGGGGCTTCACGTCCACAAAGGAGAACGAAGACCTAGCCGTTCGACGCCGGAGTCTCGGCAGGCTCGGCGTGCTTGATCTCGATCGGCTCGTAGTTCGGAATCTCGAAGGCCAGCGGGCCGTGGCAGAACTCCTTCCACTCGTCGGTGACGTTGTCGAAGATGATGTTCTGGTCCTTGAAGATGCCGTCGGTCACGATGTAGTTCTCCTGGAGATAGAGGATGGAGTCGTCGTCTAGCTTGCGCTCCACCTCGACCTCCTTGCCGTCGACCTCTTTCTTCTCCTTGCGCACGTTGGCGGCGTTCTCGGTCCAGCTCGGATACTCCCGGAACTGCTTCGCCAGGTATGCCTTGCAATACTTGCCCATTTCAGCCATGGATCGATCCTCCTGAGTCCTTATAGTGAACGCGTATCAGCTCTGCTAAGTGAACGTCGAGCTCAAAGACAAGACTACTCCACTGTAGAAGTGTCACGAAACCCCAAGGCGGGACAGCGCTGATAAAGTACCGGCGCCATGCCCCTTCGCTTCGGCATCAACGGCCTCGGCCGCGTCGGCCGCGCCCTGCTGCGGGCCGCCCACGGCCGGCAGGATCTCCAACTCGCCGCCGTCAACGACGTCGTGCCCTCCCATGTCCTGGCGCGGCTGCTCGCCCGCGACACCGTCCACGGCCCCTTCGCGGCCGCCGTTCATGCCGTGGCAGGGGGGCTCGAGATCGGCGGCGGCTTCGTCGCCGTCTTCCAGGAAGACGATCCGGCCCGGCTGGACTGGGCGCGGCACGGGGTGGAGGTGGTGGTGGAAGCCTCCGGCCGTTTCCTCCGCCGGGAGCGGGCGGCGGCCCATCTGGGCGGCACGGTGCGCCAAGTCGTGCTGTCGGCCAATGCCGATCCCGCCGACCCGGCGGACGTGACGGTCTGCCTGGGCCTCAACGAGGGGGCCTTCGATCCGGCCCGCCACGCCGTGGTCAGCAACGCCTCCTGCACCACCAACTGCCTGGCGCTGGTGGCAAAGGTGTTGCACGACCGTTTCGGGGTCCGCCGGGCCCTGATGAGCGCGGTCCACAGCTACACGGAGAACCAGCGTCTGCTCGACCTGCCGCACTCCGACCCGCGGCGTTCGCGGGCCGCGGGGCTCAACATCGTCCCGACCTCGACCACGGCGCCCGAAGCGCTGGGGCTGCTGCTGCCGGAGCTGGCCGGGCGCGTCGAGGGCCTCCACGTGCGGGTGCCGACGCCGATGGTGGCGATGCTCGACCTGGTGGCGGATCTGGAGCGCGAGGCCACGGCCGAGTCGGTGCGGCAGGCGTTCCGCGAGGCCGCCCAGGGACCTCTCGAGGGCTGGCTCGGGGTGACCGAAGAGGAGCTGGTGTCCTCCGACTTCGTGAACGATCCGCGGTCGGCGGTGGTGGACCTGCCGCTCGTCCAGGTGGTCGGCGGGGGGCTCGCGCGGGTGGCCGCGTGGTATGACAACGAGTGGGGCTACGCCCACCGGCTGGCGGATCTGCTGGACCGGCTGGCGAGCCGCCGGATGGATTGACGGGAGGGAGAAACGACATGGCGAACCTGCTGACCCTGGACGACCTCGATCTCGCGAGCTTGAAAGGCAAGCGGGTTTTCGTGCGCGTGGACTTCAACGTACCGATCTCCGAGGACCACAAGGTGCTGGACGCGACCCGCCTGGAGGAGGCGCTGCCGACCCTGCGCGAGCTCTCCGAGGCCGGCCTCATCGTCATCCTCGCCTCGCATCTCGGGCGGCCGAAGGGGCAGCGCGACCCGCGGTACACACTGCTGCCGGTGGTCTATGAGCTGGAGCGGCTGCTCGGCCGGGCGGTCCGCTTCGCCCACGACTGCGTCGGTCCGCAGGCCGAGTCGGTGATCAAGGAGATGGACCCCGGCGAGATCGTGCTGCTCGAGAACCTCCGCTTCCACGCCCGGGAGGAGAAGAACGAGCCCTCCTTCGCCGACGAGCTCGCGGCCCTGGCCGAGGTCTACGTCGACGACGCCTTCGGCAGCGCCCACCGGGCTCACGCCTCGGTGGTCGGCGTGCCCGAACGGCTGGAGCGCAAGGCGGCGGGCCGGCTGATGGCGCGCGAGGTCGAGGCCCTGGGGCGGCTCCTCGGCGAGCCCGAGCGCCCGTTCGCCGCCCTGCTCGGCGGCGCCAAGATCGAGGGCAAGATCGACACCCTGGAGAACCTCCTGCCCCGCCTCGACCTGCTGCTGCTCGGCGGCGGCATGGCCAACACCTTCCTCGCCGCCCAGGGGCACGGCCTCGGGGCCTCGCTCTTCGAGCCCGACCGGCTGGACTTGGCGCGGGAGATCCTGCGCCGCGCCGAGGAAAAAGGGATCGAGGTCCTCCTGCCCGTGGACCTCGTGGTGACGGACGACCTGAACGACCCGCAAGTGGTCAGGACCGTGGCGGTGGACCAGGTGCCGGAAGGCCGGAAGGCCGTGGACGTCGGCCCGAAGACCCGGCAGGCCTTCGCGGCCGCGGTCGGCCGCGCCCGCACGCTGTTCTGGAACGGTCCCCTGGGCGTCTTCGAGAAGCCGCCCTTCGACGCCGGCACGCGCGAGGTGGCGCAGGCGCTGGCGAGCTGCCCGGGCTTCTCGGTGGTCGGCGGCGGCGAGACGGTCGCGGCCGTCCATCAGGCCGGCGTGGCGGACAAGATCGGCCACGTCTCGACGGGCGGCGGCGCCTCGCTGGAGTTCCTGGCGGGCAAGACCCTGCCCGGCGTGGCCGTGCTGGCGCCGGAGAAGGAGCGGTGAGCCCGGAGCGGCGCCGGCCGCTGATCGCCGCCAACTGGAAGATGAACCTGCTCAAGGCCGACGCGGCGGACTTCTGCCGCGACCTGAAGCGGGGCCTCGCGGCCCCGCCCGCCCCGCCGGCGCCGGACGTGCGGGTGGTGATCTTCCCCTCCTTCCCCTTGATCCCCGTGGTGGCGCGCGAGCTGGTGGACAGCGAGGTCGAGGTGGGCGGGCAGGACCTCTCGCCGGAGGACAAGGGGGCCTTCACCGGCGACGTCTCCGGGGCCCAGCTCGCGGACGCCGGCTGCGCCTGGGCGCTCTGCGGCCACAGCGAGCGGCGGCAGCTCCACGGCGAGGGGGACGAGCTGGTGGCCCGCAAGGTGAAGGCCGCGGCTCGGCACCACCTGACGCCCATGATCTGCCTGGGGGAGACCCGCGACGAGCGCCGGGCCGGCCGCACCTTCGAGGTGCTGGAGCGCCAGCTCCGCGCGGCGCTGGAAAGCCGGGCCGAGACGTTCGCGCTGGAGTCGTTCGCGCTGGCTTATGAGCCGGTGTGGGCCATCGGCACCGGCGAGACGGCCACTCCGGAGATGGCGCAGGAGGCCCACGGGTTCCTGCGCCGGACGCTCGGGGAGCTGCTGGGCGCCGCCGCGGAGGCCGTCCCCATCCTGTACGGTGGCTCGGCGACGCCCGACAACGCCCCCGGCCTGATCGTCCAACCGGACGTCGACGGCTTCCTGGTCGGCGGCGCAAGTCTTGACCCACAGAAATTCCTTGCTATTATCCGTGGTTCCGGCTGACGGGCGCGCCCGCTTGAGGGGAGCCCGGTCGATTTGCGCCCGTTGGGAGGCCTAGCACCGTGATCTACCTGTTGTACGTCATTCACGTCCTGGTTTGCGTGTTCCTGATCCTCGTCGTCCTGCTCCAGCAGGGCAAGGGCGCGGATCTTTCAGTCTTCGGCGGCGGCAGCACCCAGACCGCCTTCGGCGCCCGCGGCGCCACGACGCTGCTGCACAAGCTGACCGTGGCCTCGTTCATCATCTTCATCCTGACCACGGTGTCGATCGCCATCATCAAGGGCGGTCCCTCCGGTACGGTCATGGCAGGGGCGGCCGCGGGCAAGGGCTCGGCTCCGGTGAAGACCGCGCCGGCGGCTCCGGCTCCGGCGGTTCCGGCAGCTCCGACGCCGGCAACTCCGGCTCCCCCTCCGGGGAACGGCACACCGCAGTAGAGTAGGCAGGTCCGGCGGCCTCGGGCCCCTCGGGAATAACTTCCTCCGAGACCGCCGTTCGTAGAGTTTGTTCTTTGAGCCCAAGTGGCGGAATTGGTAGACGCGCACGTTTGAGGGGCGTGTGGGGCAACCCGTACCGGTTCGAGTCCGGTCTTGGGCACCATTTTTTTCTTTAGACTCTTCCTGATCGATCCTCGTCGAAAGAGCCCCTTCCCCAGGGGTTGCGCCAGCGCTTGATTTTTCTCCGCGCCGGTGAGAGCATCCCTTCAACTTCCAGGCTGACGCAGACGTAATGACTTAAGAAGGGGTCCGCTCCGTGCGGCTTGGTGCTTGCTCGTATTCAGAAAGGAGTTGTGGGACATGGCTGAGCAGGGGACGGTCAAGTGGTTCAACAACGCCAAGGGATACGGCTTTCTGCAGACGGATTCGGGGGGTGAGGACATCTTCGTCCATCACACGGCCATCGTCGCCGAAGGGTTCCGGACCCTGAACCAGGGTGAGAAGGTGAGCTTCGAGATCGTGCAGGGCCCCAAGGGCCTCCAGGCCCGCAACGTCCTGCGCGGCTGATCTGCGCGGGTCAAGATGCGCTAGAGTTTGGGGCCATGACCGAACCGACCGAAGTCAGCTTCAAGCCGGAAGCTCCGGCGCAGCCCGCAACGCCCGACAAATCGCCCGGCAAGCCCACTCCGGCCGCTGCCGCCGCGGCGCCCGCCCGCGCCCTGCCGTCGCCCGAGGAGATCGGCGACTGGATCCACGGCGCCGACCTGCCTACCCTCAGCGCCCTCTTCGACGGGCTCCCCGTGGCGAAGTTCGACATCCTGGTGATGCAGGTGCGCAAGGAGGAGATGGTCCCCCAGCACTGGCAGGTGATCTCGAACCACACCCCGCCGGACGACCTGGAGTTCGAGCGGCTGCCCGAGGTGGGGCGGCTGCGGGTGCGCTACAAGAATCAGGAGCTGTCGCGCCGCCGGCTGGCCAGCCTGCGCTGGGGCTGGCGCGAGATGGGCGGCTTGCGGCCCGCGATGTGGTCGGTCCCCGACCTGCTGGCGGCCATGCGCCGGATCATCGAGAAGAAGGACCCGGTGGACTGGAACGACTTCCTGGCCGCCATCCGCGACATCTGGCGGGACCTCGATCTGCCCCACGGCCGGGAGCAGCTCGAGGTGCTCTGGAACTGCCTGGTGCAGATGCGGAAGAGCACCAAGAAGTAGCCCCTCCGGAGGGGAGACGATCAGGCGGCGGGCACCACCGTCGCCTTCTCGATCACCACCGCCTCCGCCGGCACGGCCTCGGAGATCTTCCCCGGGGCCGTCCGGACCTTGGCGATGCGGTCCACGGCGTCCATCCCCTCGGTCACCTTGCCGAACACGGTGTAGCCCCACCCCTGCGGGTTCTTGCCGCTGTGGTTCAGGAAGCCGTTGTCCTTCAGGTTGATGAAGAACTGCGCCGTGGCGCTGTGGGGATCGCCCGTGCGGGCCATGGCGATGGTGCCGCGGCCGTTGGTGAGGCCGTTGTCCGCCTCGTTCTGGATCGCCGACCGCGTCGTCTTCTGCCGCTGCTGGGCGTCGAAGCCGCCGCCCTGGATCATGAAGTTGGGGATGACGCGATGGAACAGGGTGCCGTCGAAGAAGCCGGCGGACACGTAGGCGAGGAAGTTCTCGACCGTTTTCGGGGCCTTGTCGGCGTACAGCTCGAGGACGATCCTGCCGTGGTTGGTGTCCAGGGCGACGCTGGGGTTCTCCATGGTGCCTCCTCTTCTCTCTGGCGGTTCGCAGGCAGTTACGGCTTCTTGGCGGCGGCGCCCGCCGTCTGGACGGTCGCCTTGCGGATCACGATGGGCTCGACCGGCACGTCGTCGTAGGGGCCCTTGGAGGTCGTCCGCACCGCGACGATCGAATCGACCACCTCCATCCCCTCGACGACCTTGCCGAACACGGCGTAGCCCCAGCCCTGAACGGTCTTGTTCCGGAAGTTGAGGGCAGCGTTGTTGGCCACGTTGACGAAGAACTGGGCCGAGGCGCTGTTCGGGTCCGAGGTCCGGGCCATGGCGAGGGTGCCGCGGTCGTTGGTGAGGCCGTTGTCCGCCTCGTTCTGGATCGGAGCGCGGGTGGTCTTCTCCTTCATGTCCGGGGTGAAGCCGCCGGCCTGGGCCATGAAGCCTGGGATGACCCGATGGAAGATCGTGCCGTTGTAATGGTTGGCCTTCACGTAGTCGAGGAAGTTCTTGACCGTCTTCGGGGCCTTGTCGGCGTACAGCTCGATGACGATGGGGCCCTTGGTCGTATCCAGCAGCACCCGCGGGTTCGCGGGCGCCGCGCTCTGGGCTTTGGGAGCCGGGCTCGGGGCCGTCTTGGGCGCCGGGCTCTGGGCTTGTGCGGCCGGCGTGGCGACCGCCAGAAGGCCGACGAGAGACGCTAGAATCAGGTTCATTGAAGAATTCTCCTTTGCCAATGAATACGGGGCGGGATGGTAGCACGCAGCCCCCACCCGCGGCTCCGGTCAGTATCCTGGTCGGAACTGTCCTGGCCGGCGGCGCCTCGCTCCGCATGGGGCGCGACAAGGCCGTCCTGGCTCCCGGCGGCGTCAGCCTGGCGGCCAGCGCGGCGGAGCGGCTCGCGGCCGTCTGCGCCGAGGTGGCCGTGGCGGACGGCGGCCGCGGGGTGCTGCCGGACCTCCCCTCCTTGCCGGACGGGCCGGGCCGCGGACCGGTCGCCGGCATCCTGGGCGCCGCGGCCGCCTATCCGGGCCGGCCGCTGCTGGTGCTGGCCTGCGATCTCCCCCGGGTGCCGGCGGCCCTGCTGGCGGAGCTCGCCCGGGCCGGGGGGCTCGCCCGGTCCGAAGGGAATGACGAGCTCGACTGGGTGGTCCCCCGCTGGACCGGGGGCCTCGAGCCGCTCTGCGCCTTCTACTCTCCCGCCGCCCTCGCCGTTCTGGCGGAGCGCGCCGGCCGCGGGCTCCTCGCGCCGCACCGCCTGGCGGAGGAGGAGAGGCTTGTCGTGAGGTATCTGGAGGGCGATTTCCTCGCCCGTTTCGGTCCGCCGGAGGAGGTTTTCCTCAACCTCAATACACCGGCGGACCTGGAGCGCTATACGTCGAGCGCGCCCGGCACGTCGCCGCAGGCGCCGCAAGGGCAGATCTCGCGCAGGAAGTCGTAGCGGTAGATGCCGGTGCCGTGGCCGTCCGAAAAGGCGATCGAGATGGCGTAGTTGCCCACCGGCTTGATGGACTCGGCCGTGACGGACTGCGGCTGGGGCAGGTAACGGATCTTCATGCCGGAGTGCCCCTGGCAGCCGGCGCAGGGGCACCAGCCGCGGAGATAGTCGTAGTCGTACTCGGCGGCGTGGCCGTCGCTCCAGGTCAATCGCAGCCGCCGTTCCTCGGGCAGCCGCCGTGCTTCGGTGAGCATGGGTTTCATGGCTTCGATGATCTCATGGATGAGACCGGTACCAGCTCATGATAAAACCAGGAAGAGCGTCCAGGTGTTCCTGGACCCATCTAGGAGGGTCTACCATGCGCAGAGCGTTCTTCATCCTGGCTTTTCTTCTCCCGGCGGCCGTGCTCGCCCAACCCGGCCGATTCGAGATCACCCCCTTCGCGGGGTACCGCCTGAACGGCGACTTCGACGCCCAGAGCAGCGACGTCTTCGATCCGGACCTGAACATCGAGATCGAGGAGAGCGCGATCTATGGCGTCCTGCTCGACATCCCCATCTCGCGCAACTGGCAGATCGAGCTCCTGGCCAACCGCCAGAGGAGCGCCTTCATCATCGACCGCGGCCTCCTCGAGCCCTCGCGGGAGCTCGGCGACGTCGATCTCACCATCGTCCACGCCGGCCTCCTCCTCCAGTGGGGCGAGGGGCAGGTCAATCCCTTCGTCACCATCTCGGGAGGGCTGACGCGCATCGACCCTCAGTTCAGCGAGCTGGACGCCGACAACCGGTTCTCGACCAGCTTCGGCGGCGGCGCCAAGGTCTTCTTCAGCGAGAACGTCGGCCTTCGCCTGGAGGCGCGCGGCTTCTGGACCGACCTCGATACGGGCTTCGAGGACCGTTTCGACCGCTACGACTCGGGCGACGGGCTGTTCCAGGGCGAGGCGAGCGCGGGTTTGATCATCGCCTTCTGACAGTCGCCTTCTGACGGGCACACCCGGTTCCGACCGCCCGCCTTGGCTTCATAGAGGGCGCGGTCGGCCTCGGAGATCAGCTCGCGGGCGGTGAGCTTGCCGCTTAAAGTGGCCAGGCCGATGGAGACCGTCGCGCGGATCGGCGGGCCTGCCTCCACCGGCACCGTCATCTCCTCGATCCGGCCGCGGACCTTCTCGGCCAGGGCGGCGGCGCCTTCGATCCCGGTCTCGGGCAGCACCAGCAGGAACTCCTCGCCGCCGTAGCGGCCGATCCAGTCGCTGCCGCGCAGCCCCCCGGCGAGCACCTCGGCGGCCCGCCGCAGCAGGGCGTCGCCCGCCAGGTGGCCGTGGTTGTCGTTGACCTTCTTGAAATGGTCGAGGTCGGCCATGGCCAGGGTCAGCGGCCGATCGTAGCGCAGCGCCCGCTCCAGCTCGCCGTCGAGCCGCTCGAGGATCGCCTCGCGGCGAAGCAGCCCCGTCAGCCCCTCGTAGGTGGCGGACTGGAAGAGCCGGGCGTTCTCGAAGACGATGGCCGCGTGGTGG
>DATFNZ010000171.1:0-26474 GCA_035266085.1 Thermoanaerobaculia bacterium | reverse complement strand
GAACACGGACGGCGTCATGGTCGGCGTCTTCCCCGGGGAGCGCAACGTCGCGCACCGGATCGTCGAGGAGTTCATGATCGCGGCCAACGAGGCGGTGGCCCTCGAGCTGGTGACCCGTGAGGTGGGGGCCCTCTTCCGGGTCCACGGCGCGCCGACGCCGTCGCGGGTGGAGGAGCTGAGGGAAGTGCTGGCGACGTTCGGGCTCACCCTCCCGGGGGACTCCGAGAACCTCCATCCCAGCGCGCTCCAGGAGGTCCTGAAGGAGGTTCAGGGCCGTCCGGAGGAGCCGTTCGTCTCCTCGGTGGTCCTGCGGACGCTCCAGCGCGCGATGTACGATCCCGAGTGCCTGGGCCACTACGCCCTGGCCTCGCCCTTCTACTGCCACTTCACGTCACCCATCCGGCGCTATCCCGACCTCATCGTCCACCGGCGGCTCAAGGCGCTGCTCCACGGGCGGGCCGCGAAGGAGGCGGAGCGCTCGCGGCTGGTCGAGCGGCTGCCGGTGATGGGCGAGCACACCAGCCAGACCGAGCGGCGGGCGGAGCAGTCGGAGCGCGACCTGCTGCAGTGGAAGAAGGTGCGGTTCCTGGCCAGCCGGGTGGGCGAGACCTTCAAGGGCCGGATCACGGGCGTCCAGGCGTTCGGCCTGTTCGTGCAGCTCGAGGGCTACTTCGTGGACGGCCTGGTGCCGGTCCGCTCGATGGGCGACGACTTCTACCGCTATGAGCCGGAAGCCCGCCGGCTGGTGGGGGAGCGGACCGGGCGGATCTTCCGCCTGGCCGATCCCGCCGAGGTGGTCCTGGTGGGAGTCTCGCCGCGGCACCGGGGGCTGGATTTCAAGCTGGTGGGGATGTCCGAGCCGGTGGCGCGGGAGGAGCGGCCGCGGCGAGGGGAGGGTCCGAAGGGAAGGGAGGCGAGGGGCAGGGAGACCCGAGGCAAGGAGACGAAAGGCAGGGAGAGGACGCGGCGGCGGTGAGGCACGGGGTAGAATGCGGCCAGAGGACAGGAGGTAAGCCTATGAACACGGTCAAGGAAGAGGTGCGGGATCTCGCCGAAAGGTTGCCAGAGGAAGCAACCTGGGACGACGTGATGTACGAGCTGTACGTGCGTCAGAAGATCGCGGCCGGTATCCAGGCGGCTGACGAGGGCCGGGTCGTGCCTCACGAGGAAGTCAGGCGGCGATTCCTTTCTGCATGAGGATCGAATGGACGGACCCCGCCATCGCAGATCTCGAGGCAATCCGTGATTACATCGCTCGGGATTCCGAATACTACGGAGCTCAGTTCGTGGGCCGGATCATCGATGCCGTGGAAAAGCTCCCGAGATTTCCAGAGATGGGCCGAAGGGTCCCGGAAGCCCGGAGCGAGATCGACGTTAGAGAGCTTATTTTCCAGAACTACCGCATCATCTATCGATTGAAGGCCGACAAGATCCAGATCATCACCGTCTTGCACGGTTCCCGAAATCTGAGAGGAATGAAACCGAAGCCCTGGGAGGTCGTTTGATTCCAGGCGTTTCGATGCACCCATGCCGCTAACCCCGACCGTCGCCATCGTCGGCCGCCCCAACGTGGGCAAGTCGACTCTCTTCAACCGCCTCCTGGGACGGCGGCAGGCCATCGTCCACGATCTGCCCGGGATCACCCGCGACCGCATCACGGGGATCGCGCAAATCGCGGACGACCGGCCCATCCAGATCGTCGACACGGGCGGCCTGGTGCCTGGGGACGATCCCCTGGGCCTGAACCAGCAAGTTTTCCTGGCGGTCGAGGAGAGCGATCTCCTGCTTTTCGTCGTGGACGGCAAGCAGGGCCTGGTGTCCGCCGACGAGGAGGTGTGGTCCCACTTCCGCAAGTTCAACAAGCCCGCCGTCCTGGTGGTCAACAAGGCGGACACTCGCGTGGCGCGGGAGCGCTTCGCCGAGTTCTACAGCCTGGGGATCGATCAGCAGCTCCTGATCTCGGCCGAGCACGGGGGAGGGATCGAGGACCTGCGCGAGGCCCTCGCCCTCGCCTTGCCGGAGATCCCGGACATCCCGACCCCCGACGCGCCGCCGGTCGCGATCGTGGGGCGGCCGAACGTCGGCAAGTCGTCGCTGCTCAACAAGATCTCGGGCCAGAACCGGTCTCTGGTGTCGCCGGTCGCCGGCACCACCCGCGACCCGGTGGACACCCTCATCACCCGGGACGACAAGTCCTACCTGCTGATCGACACCGCCGGCATCCGCCGCCGCAGCCAGGTCTCCGGCGCGCCCGAGGAGCTGGCGGTGATGATGGCCCGCCGGCAGATCGAGCGCGCCCAGGTGGTGGTGCTGGTGGTCGACGCCGCGGCCGGGGTGACCAGCGGCGACCTGGCGATCGCGGGCACCATCTGGGAACTGGGGCGGGCCTCGGTGGTGGCGATCAACAAGTGGGACCTCCTGGACGACGAGGGGCGGCAGAAGCTGGAGCTCTCCTTCGAGCGGCTCGACGAGCTCATGGCCTCGCCGGGGCGGGTCAACGTCTCGGCGCTGTCCGGCCGCGGGGTGGAGAAGCTCTGGGGACCGATCGACCGCGCCTTCGCCGCCTACAACCTCAAGCTCAGCACGGGCCACGTCAACCGCCTGTTCGAGAGCTTCGTCAAGAAGGTGATGCCGCCGTCGCTCGGCGGCGGCCCCTGGCGGCTCTACTACGTCACCCAGGTCTCGACGGCCCCGCCTACCTTCATGCTGTTCGCCAACCGGACACTGCCCCGCAACAACCACTACCGCCGGTATCTAGAGAACCGCCTGCGCGAGGAGCTCGACCTGCCCGGCGTGCCCGTGCGGCTGGTCATCCGCAAGCGCACCGAGGGGTCGGACCGCCGCGCGGAGTGAAGGACCCAGGGTAAAATCCCGGCTGAACTACTTTCAAGGAGAAGTTTCATGGAGCGGTACCGTTCTGTCCTCGTCACTGTTCTCGCCACCACCCTGCTGGGCCTGGCCCTGATCGCCACCGGCTGCAAGGGCAAGCCCGCCGACGACGAGGCGTCCATCAAGGAGAGCCTGCAGGAGAAGGGCACGATCGACTTGATGGACCAGATCTCCAAGGCTCCCGAGTACCAGCCGCCGGCCGACGGGCACCTCAGCGACCAGCAGGTCAAGATGTACATCGAGGTCCGTCAGCGGGAGCAGAAGATCCGCGAGGTGTCCTTCAAGGAGCTCAAGGCCAAGGGGGACAAGGCGAAGGCGGAGAAGAAGGAGGTCGGCATGTTCGAGGCCATGAAGGCCATGGGCGACCTCGCCGACGCCGCGACCGCCGACCTGCGGGCCGCCCAGGAGCTGGGCCACAACCCCAACGAGTACACGTGGATCAAGGAGCGGGTGCTCGAGGCCGACATGCTCCAGATGACCAAGACGGTGAACAAGCAACTGGTCCAGGGTCAGCAGTCTCTGGTCAACATGCTGGAGGAGCAGAAGAAGCTGGTGACCGACGACGCCCAGCGGGCCGAGCTCGACAAGCAGATCGCCGAGATGAAGCAGAGCGCCGCCGAGGCCGCGGCCGACAGCACGCCGGCCAAGGAATACAACGCCGAGCTGCTCGCCAAGTACAAGGACGAATTCGACAAGCTCAAGGCCGAGGACACGCGGATCGCTCAGGGACTCAACGATTCCCCCTCGCAGGGTGGCGGTGGCCAGTAGCGGCGAGCGCTGGGCCCGGGGGCTGGTCTGCTCCCGGACCGGCGCGACGGCGCCGCTCGACGAGCCGGCGTTCCTCTCCCCGGCGGGCGCTCCCTGGCTGGTCGACTACGGCCTCGATGCCGAGAAGGGCGCCGAGCTGCTCCGGGCTCTGCCCGGACGTCCGTGGACGCTCTGGCGCTACCGCGAGCTGCTGCCGGTCTCCGACTTCGCGGGACGCGTGGACCTGGGTGAAGGGGGGACGCCCCTCGTCCGCCTTCGCCGGTTCGCTCCGGAGGGGATCGAGCTCTGGGTGAAGGACGAGTCGGGCAATCCCACGGGCTCCTTCAAGGCCCGCGGCCTCTCTCTGGCGGTGAACCGGGCGCGCGAGCTGGGGGCTCCGGGCGTCCAGCTCGCGAGCGCCGGCAACGCCGCCCTGGCGCTCACGGCCTACGCGGCGGCGGCGGGCCTGCCGGCGCGGGTGGCCATGCCCGCGGACACCCCGCGCACTATTTTCGAGCGCTGCCGAGAGTACGGCGCCGAGGTGCTCTCCGGGCCCGGCACCCTGGTCGAGGCGGCGAAGCTCCTGGAGGAGGGGAAGGAGCGGTACTGGACCGTCTCGACGCTGCGGGAGCCCTACCGGGTGGAAGGCAAGAAGACGATGGGGCTGGAGCTCGCCGAGCAGTTCGGCTGGGAGCTGCCGGACTGGATCGTCTACCCGCTCGGCGGCGGCACCGGCATCGTGGGGATGTACAAGGCGTTCGACGAGCTGGAGCGGCTGGGTCTGATCGGCCAGAAGCGCCCGCGTTTCGTGGTCGTCCAGGCCGCCGGCTGCGCGCCGATCGTGCGCGCCTGGGAGAACGGCCAGGAAGCGGCGGAGCCCTGGGAAGATCCCCGGACCCGGGTCTGGGGCCTGAGGGTACCGCGGGCCATCGGCGACTTCATCGTGCTCAAGGCCGTGCGCGAGTCCGGCGGCCGGGCGTTGGCGGTGGACGAGTCCCGGCTGGCGGGGATCGCCGCCTGGGTCGCCGCGCACGAGGGGCTGCGGGTGGGACCCGAGGGCGCCGCGGCGCTGGCCGCCGTCGAGGATCTGGAGATGGCGGGCGCCTTCTCGGCGGGCGAGCGGGTCGTGATCTTTCAGACGGGCGATCCCGCCAACTATGTCTGAAAAGATCCGCGACTTTCTCGACCAGTCCGTTCGCTCGAGAGTCGTTTCCGCCGCTGTCGCCCTGAAAGGGACGGCGACAGAGATCGAGTGGGAGGTGGCGGCCGGCCAGGCGCGGGAGGGCGTGCCGGCGGAGGTCTCGACCCGTTTCGACTTCGCCTCGATCACCAAGCCCTTCGTGGCCAGCCTCGCCCTGGTGCTCGACGCCGAGGGCACGCTGGCGCTCGGCGCGAGGATCGGCGAGGTCTGGCCCGAGGCGCACCGGGACCTGGCGCGGCGCCCCCTCTCGGACCTCCTGCGGCACCGCTCGGGGCTGGCGGGCTGGACGCCCCTCTACGATCGCTGCCGCCGCTGCCGCTCCGCCGAGGAGGCGTTCGAGCTGATCGTGCGCGGCGGCGATGGCGACGGCGATCTGCTCGGCGCCCGGGCGGGCACCTACAGCGATCTCGGCTATATGCTTTGGGGAGCCGCGGCGGAGCGCCGGACGGGAGAGTCCTTGAAAGAGCTGCTCCGCTCGCGGGTCCTGGCCCCGCTCGGGCTGGCCGGCGTGGAGGCATCGCCGGGAGACCTGCCGGACCTGGCGGAATCCTTCATGGGCACCGGCAAGGAGGTCGAGCTGGCGGCCAAGCAGGGCTTCACCGTGCCCGACCTCGGCGCTCCGCCGGTGGGCCTGCCCCAGGACGGCAACGCCCGTTTCCTGGCGGGGCTCGGAGCAGGGGGGGGCGTCTGCGGCCACGCCGGCCTGTTCGGCGGCGTCCGCGACCTGTGGCGGCTCGGCGCGGAATGGCTGGCGCCCGGGCGGTTGTTGAAACCGGAGGGCGTGGCCGCCGCCTTGAGCGGCGGCGGCCCGTTCGCCCTGGGCTGGTGGCGGCGAACCCTCCGCAACAGCGCCGGGCGGGCGCTCCCGCCCACCGCATTCGGTATCACCGGTTTCGCTGGAAACAGTTTGTGGATCGACCCGGAACGACGCCGGGTGCTCGTTCTGCTCGGGTCCCGTGTCGATCCTGCGACGGACATGAATCGCTGGCGCAGGCGCTTCCATACCCTGGCGGCTCCGCCCAAAGACCTGCAATAGAACAGAGAGAGGGAGGCATCCGCTGATGGAACTTCGTGATCTGGTCCTGGTCGACGGGGTACGGACCCCGATGGCCGAGTACAACGGCTCTTTCGCCGATATCTCCGCGATCGACCTCGGGGCGCACGCGGCGCGCGCCCTCTTCGAGCGGACGGGCATCGATCCCGCCGAGATCGATCATGCGGTGGTGGGCAACGCCCTCCAGACCTCGCCCGACGCCATTTACGGCGCCCGCCACGTGGCGCTCAAGGCCGGGGTGCCGCAGACGGTCCCCGCGCTCACCGTCAACCGGCTCTGCGGCTCCGGCGTCCAGTCGGTCATCTCGGGCGCCCACCTGATCCTGGCCGGCGAGGCCAAGACCTGTCTCGTGGGCGGCATGGAGAACATGTCGCAGGCGCCGCACGTCATCTGGGGCGCCCGGCGCGGCTTCAAGCTGGGGCAGGGTCAGCTCCAGGACCTCCTCATGGTCGCCCTGCTGGACACCTACTGCGGCTGCTACATGGCCCAGACGAGCAACAACCTGGCCCGCGACTACGGCATCAGCCGCGAGGACCAGGACCAGTTCGCCATCCTCTCCCAGAAGCGGGCGGGCGAGGCCTGGGCGGCCGGCAAGATGAGCGAGGAGGTCGTGCCCGTGGAGGTGGGGAAGGGCAAGCGGGCGAAGACCATCGACCGGGACGACCACATGCGCCCCGAGACCACGATGGCGGATCTGGCGGCCCTGCCCCCGGCGTTCGACAAGGACGGCTTCGTGACCGCCGGCAACGCCTCCGGCATCGTGGACGGCGCGGCGATGATGATCCTCACGACGGCCCAGCACGCCCAGGAGCGCGGCTGGAAGCCCCTCGGCCGCATCCTCTCCTGGTCCACCGTGGGCGTCGATCCTTCCCGCATGGGCATCGGTCCGGCGCCGGCCATCCGGGCCGCCCTCGACCGGGCGGGGCTGAAGCTCCCGGACCTCGACCTGATCGAGGTCAACGAGGCGTTCGCGGGCCAGATCCTGGCCGTGGTGAAGGAGCTGGACCTCGACGTTGACAAGCTGAACGTCAACGGCGGGGCCATCGCCCTGGGGCATCCTCTGGGCGCCTCCGGCACCCGCCTGCTCGTCACTCTCCTCAAGGAGCTCAGACGGCGCGGCGGCGGACGGGGCGTCGCCTCCGCCTGCATCGGCGGCGGGCAGGGGATCGCGATGGTGGTCGAGGCCGCCGCTTGATCGACCTCGCCGGACGCCGGGTCGTCGTGACGGGCGGGAGCCGCGGCATCGGTGCCGCGTGCGCCCGCCTGTTCGCCAAGGCCGGCGCCACGGTGCTCATCCAGTATCTGGCCAGCGACCAACGGGCCGGCGCGGTCTTGAAAGAGCTGCGCCGGCTTTCCGGCGCTGCCCACTTCATGGTCCGTTGCGACGTCACCGATCTCGATCAGGTGAGCAAGCTGTTCGACTCCGTCAAGGCCCACTGGGGCGGGCTCGACTGCCTGATCAACAATGCCGGCGTCTGGGTCCACGATCCGCTGGCGGACCTGCAGCCGGAGCAGTTGCAGGCGACGCTGGCCGTCAACGTGGTGGGCCCTTTCCTCTGCGCCCGCTGCGCCATCCCCCTCCTGGTGGGCTCGGACGACGCCTCCATCGTCAACATCAGCTCGACGGCCGGCCAGCGGGGAGAAGCCTTCTACAGCGCCTACGCGGCCAGCAAGGGGGCCCTGATCTCCGCCACCAAATCGTGGTCGAGCGAGCTTTCCCCGGAGATCCGCGTCAACGCCGTGGCCCCCGGCTGGGTGGATACCGACATGACCGCGGAAGCCCTCTCCGGCGAGCGGCGCGAGGAAGTGCTCGCCTCGATCCCGCTGCGCCGTATCGCGACCCCCGAGGACGTCGCGGGGGCCGTCCTCTTCCTCGCGTCTCCCCTCGCCCGGCACATCACCGGCGAGATCCTCAACGTGAACGGCGGCAGTGTCCTCATCGGTTAGCGCGCCCTCGCTCTGGCTCTCCCGCGGGCACGCTCCGGAAGAGGTCGAGACGGCCGTCGTCGGCGCCGGCATCGTCGGCCTTTCGACGGCCTGGTGGCTCACGCGCTCAGGCCACCGCCCCATGGTCCTGGATGCCGACGGCATCGCGTCTCACGCCTCGGGGCGCAACGCCGGGTTCCTGCTGACCGGCACGGCCGAGACCTACTCCTCTCTGACGCGGGGCATCGGCGAGGCGGCGGCGAGGCGGCTGTGGGAGCTGTCGAGCGAGAACCGTGAGCTGCTGCGAGGCGAGCTCCTAGATCCCGGAAAGATCGACTGCGAATTCACGCCCGAGGGGAGCTGGGTCACGGCCCTGGCGGACCATCCCGAGCAGGAGAATGAGCTGCGGGAGAGCTGCGAGCGGCTGGCCGCCCTGGGGTTCGACCTCCAGTGGCGAGAAGCCTCGGAGGTGCGCCGGGCGAGCGGCAGCTCGTTCCTGGGGGGCGGAATCTTCCAGCCGCGGGATGGCGGAATCGATCCCGCCCGTCTGTGCCGGGGCATCGCCCGTCTCGTCGGGGAGGCTGGAGGCCAGGTGCGGACGGGAGTGCGCGTCCGCAGGCTGGAGCCGGAAGGTGGCCGTGTCCGGATCGTCACCGACGGCGGCCACTTCCTGGCGGAGAGGGTCGTCCTGGCGCTCAACGCCTACGCGCCGGCGCTCCTGCCGCATCTCCAGGGCGAGATCCGCCCCGTCCGCGGTCAGATCCTCGCCACCGTCCCCGGCGTCCGTGACCTGAGGGGCGTCTGGTACGTCAACGACGGCTACGAGTACCTCCGCCAGCTCTCGGATGGCACCTTTCTGCTGGGAGGCTGCCGCTGGGCGGCACGGGACACCGAGGTGGGCTACGAGGAGGCACCCACCGCCAAGGTCCAGGGAGCCTTGGAGAGCTTCATCCGCGAGGCCTTCCCACGCTTCGCGGACCGGCCCATCCGGCACCGCTGGGCGGGCACCATGGCTTTTACCGCCGACGGTCTGCCGCGCACGGGCGAGGTGCCGGGAGCTCCCGGGGCCTTCTACGCCGCCGGCATGAACGGCCACGGCATGTCGCTGGGCTTCGCGACGGGACGATGGCTGGCGGGTCGGGTGATGGGGAAGGAGAGCGGGGCGTTGTTTCCAGCCGCTACGGCTTCACCGGTTTCCCTGTAGAAGCGAGCGGGAGCGGCTGGTTCAGCCGGCCGCCTCCAGCTTGCGCACGCGAAAATCGAGATTCTGGTGAGAGAGATCAAGGTTTTGGTAGGAGAGGCGGTTGAGAGACTCGAGGTTGTGAAATCTTTGAGCAATATCCGCTTGGTGCTGCTTCAGTTGCTCGTTGCCGGAGGCAATCCCCTCGGCGGTGAGCTGAACCTTGTCTCTCAGATCCTCAATGGCGACGTGGGCGTGTCTGACCTCGGTTTCCACCCTGTCTAGGCGCTGGTCCATCTCGGAGAAGCGCTGATCGACTTTGTCGAAGCGCTGGTCCATCTCGGAGAAGCGCTGATCAAGGTAAGCGATAAGATCCTGGTCCATGGACTCCCCTTGTTCCCGGTTTCCGCAACTCTACCACGCGGAAGGTGCCAAGGAAAGGGATGCAGGAGAACTCAGCGACCGCTCTCCCTTCCTTCCTTCTCCCAAAGATACCCCAGGCACTTGTAGATCAGCTTCGCCGCGAGGAAGTCGCTCGCCGGATGGCCGCCCACAGGGGCCAGCTCGATCAGGTCCATGGAGACGACCGTCTTGGTCTGGAACAGATGGCGGAGGAGACGGAGGGTGGGATACCAGTGCCCGCCCCCGGGCTCGGGCGTTCCCGTGGCCGGGACCAGCGAGGGATCGAAGAAGTCGATGTCGAAGGTCAGGTAGATCTGCTCCGGCATGGCAGCCAGCATCGCCGGGAACAGCTCCTCGGCCCGGTCGAGCTGATGGCCCCAGATGACGGGCAGACCCCGCTCGTGGACGAGCCTCGCCTCTGGGGCTGACAGCGAGCGGATGCCCACGGCCAGCGTCGGGATTCCCTCGTCCACGATCCGTTTCATGACGCTCGCATGGCTGTAGGGAGTGCCCTCGAACTCCTCCCGCAGGTCGGTGTGGGCGTCGAACTGCACCACGCCGATCTCGCCGAAGGCCTGGCGAGCGGCTTTGACGGGCGCCTGGCTCAGGCTGTGCTCACCGCCGAGCGTCACCACGAACTTGCCCTGGTCCATATGGACCCGGCAGGCGTCCTGAAGCTCGGACAGCCCCCGGGCAAGGTCGAATGCCTCGGGGAGGAATGGCGGCAACGTCGCGATCCCTTGGACGTACGGCTCGCCGTCCAGCTCCTCGTCGTACAGCTCCATGGCCTGGGAGGCGCGGAGAATGGCGGCGGGGCCCCCCGTGGTCCCTTTGCCGTAGGAGGTCGTGCGCTCGAAGGGGACGGGGAGGACGGCCACGCGGCTCGTCTCGTAATCGCTCGCGTCCGCCTCCAGGAGGCCGAAGTTGTTGGGAAGATAGGGCATGGCGGCGCCGTTTGTAGCAGGATGCTTCTCGCGGTGTCAACGACTTTCCGTCTATAAGGGCAGTGACGTGCCCGCTCTGGCCGATGCCATGGAAAGGAGCCGATGTCCATCTACCTGATTCGTGAGCTGCCGGAAGGCGAACGCCCCCGGGAGCGCCTGATCGAGCACGGCGGGTCTTCCCTCGCCGACTCGGAGCTGCTGGCGGTGCTGCTGCGCACGGGGCGCAAGGGCGTCTCCGCCCTCCAGATGGCCATGGACCTGCTGCGCGACAACGGCGGCCTGGCCGGCCTGCTCACGGCGACGCCCCATTCGCTGCGCAGGATCGGCATCGGTCCGGCCAAGGCCGCGGCGCTGCTCGCCGCCGTCGAGATCGGGCGCCGGCTGGCCCGCGAGCAACTGCTGGACCGGGAGCCGCTCTCCCGTCCCGTGGACGTGGCGCGCTACCTCGCCCTGCGCTACCACACCTGCGACCAGGAGGTGATGGGCGCGCTCTTCCTCGACGCCCGCAGCCACCTCCTCGGGGAGCGGGAGATCTTCCGGGGCACGATGAGCCGCATGGCGGTCGAGCCCCGGGAGATCCTCCGCGAGTGCCTCCAGCGGGGGGCGTCCTCCGTCTACCTCTTCCATACCCACCCGAGCGGCGACCCGTCGCCCAGCGCCGAGGACATCCTGTTCACCCGGCGCATGGCCGAAGCGGCGGAGATCGTGGGATTGCGGCTGGCGGACCACATCGTCCTCGGCGACCGTGGACGCTGGGTGTCCCTCAAGGAGAGGGCCAAAGGCGCATGGTAGCCTACGCCTCCATGAGGACGACCTACCATCTGGATTGCAGCAGCGGCATCGCGGGAGACATGTTCCTGGGAGCGTGCCTGGACCTCGGCATGCCGGTCGAGCTGCTCTCGGACGTGGTGGCCCGGCTCGGGCTCGCCGGCATCGCCGTCGAGAGCCGTAAAGCTTCCCGTGGAGGCTTCGTGGGCACCCGCTTCCGGGTCTTTCAGGATGGCAAGCCCATCGAAGGGCCTGACCCGGAAGAGCACAGCCACGACGATCACCACCATCATCATGAGCACTCCCATGACCATGGGCATCATCACCATGATCATCACCATCATCACGGCCCGAACCGGGGGCTGGCGGAAATCCGCGATCTGATCCTGGGGAGCGCCTTGGCCGGGCCGGTCAAGGAACGGGCGTTGCGCCTCTTCCAGCGGCTCGGGGAAGCCGAGGCCAAGGCGCACGGCATGCCGATCGAGCGGGTCCACTTCCACGAGGTGGGTGCGATCGACTCGATCGTCGATCTCGTCGGGGCGGCGGCGGCCATCGAGTACCTGGCACCCGAGCGGCTCACCTGCGGCCCCGTCAACGTCGGTAGCGGCCGGGCGAAGATGGCTCACGGCGAGGTGTCGATCCCGGCGCCGGCGACGGCGGAGCTGCTCAAGGGCGTACCCATTCACGGCGGGCCCGGTGGCGAGCTGACCACCCCGACGGGCGCGGTGATCCTGGCCGAGATGGTTGACGAATTCGTCGACCTGCCGGCCATGGTGCTGGAGGGGGTGGGCTATGGCCTGGGAAAGAAGGACCTCTCGATGCAGGCCAACGCGCTGCGTCTGCTGCGCGGCCGGGTTGGGGAGGGGAGGGCGGAGGTCATGGTCGTCGAGTGCGAGGTCGACAACCTTCCCGGCGAGGGCTTCGGCTTCCTCATGGAGCGCCTGCTCGACGCCGGTGCCCTCGACGTCTACTTCACCCCGGTGCAGATGAAGAAGAGCCGGCCCGGCACGCTGGTCACCCTGCTCTGCCGGCGGCGGCAGCTCGAGGAGCTCGCCGGTATCCTGATCACGGAGTCGGGCTCGCTCGGCTGCCGCTACTACGCCGCGGCCCGCTTCGAAGCGGAACGGGAAATTCTCGAAGTCGAAACCGCGTTCGGAAACGTGAGGATCAAGCGCGCCCGCCTCGACGGCCGGCCGCTCGCGGCAGCCCCCGAGTTCGAGGACTGCCGGCGGCTGGCGCTCGCCAGCGGAGTTCCCTGGCGCGACGTCTACCGCGCCGCCCTGGCCGCTACCTCATCAAATCCATAGCCCTTGGAGATCGCAGTGAACGAAACACCTGTCACCGCGCAGGGGACGCTCGAGCTGGGCATGGCCGGCAACGGAGCGTTCCGCTGGGCGGTCGCCGATATCACGAACGTCATGGAAAACCTGCGGGGCCGGTTCGATCTCTGGCCGGTGCCGGCCGCCGCGCTGGGACGCTGCCTCGCCGGCGCCGCCCTGTTGCAGCGCCTGTCCACCAAGACTCCCAGTCGTTTGATGCTGGAGGTCCGGGGGGATGGCCCGCTCCTGCGCGTGCTCGCCGAGGCGGACGACGAGGGCAACCTGCGGGGCATCGTGGGAGATGGCCAGGTGCAGGTTCCGGACTGGCCGGGCGGCAAGCTGGGCGTGGGCCGCGCCGTGGGCAAGGGCTACCTGCGGGTGCTCCGGGAGTACGAAGGGGGCAACAGCTACCAGAGTCAGGTCGAGCTGGTGAGCGGCGAGATCGGCGAGGACGTGGCCTACTACCTCTCCCAGAGCGAGCAGACCCGCTCCGCCGTGCTGCTCGGCGTGCTCGGCAAGCCGAGCGGCGTCGTCGCGGCCGGCGGCATGGTCGTCGAGGTGCTCCCCGGGGCGCCCGAGGAGACAGTAGCGCGCCTGGAGAGCAACATCGCCGGTATCCGCGGCGTCAGCCATCTGCTGGAGGAGGGCGGCGCTCCCCACGTGGTCGAGCAGGTCCTCGCCGGCCTGGACCGCGAGACCAAGGAGGTCCGGCCGCTGCGCTACCGCTGCCGTTGCAGCCGGGAGCGCCTCCGCGAGCACCTGGCCCTGCTCTCGGCCGAGGACCGGGACTACCTGAGAGAGGAGGACGGCAGCATCAAGGCCGACTGCGCCTTCTGCGCGACACAGTACCGGTTCACGCCGGAAGAGCTGGCCTGACCCTCTTTGCTACAATCCCCCTCCCCATGGCCACTTCCTATCTCACCACCCCGATCTACTACGTGAACGATCTGCCCCATATCGGGCACATCTACACGACCACCGTCGCCGATACCCTGGCGCGCTACCTGCGCCTCGCCGGGCGGGACGTCTACTTCCTGACCGGCACGGACGAGCACGGCCAGAACATCGAGCGCGCGGCGCGCAAGGAGGGGATCGAGCCCCTTGCCCTCGCCGACCGGGTGGTCTCCCGGTACTACGAGATGCGCGACCGGATGGGCTTCTCCTACGACGACTTCATCCGTACCAGCCAGGAGCGGCACCACCGGGGAGTGTTCGAGATGATCCGCCGGATCGAGGCGGCCGGCGACTTCTACACGGCACGCCACGAGGGGTGGTATTGCCCGCCTTGCGAGACCTTCTACACGGAGAAGGAGCTGGCGGCGGGGAAGACCTGCCCCATCCACGGCACGCCCGTCGAGTGGCAGTCGGAGGAGAACGTCTTCTTCCGCCTCTCGAAGTACCAGCAGCCGTTGCTCGATCTGTACGAGAAGCATCCGGAGTTCGTGCGCCCGGCGAGCCGCCTCAACGAGGTCCGCTCCTTCGTCGAGTCCGGCCTGCGCGACCTCTCGGTCTCCCGGGCCAATGTCGAGTGGGGGATCCCATTCCCCGGCTTGCCGGGCCAGACGGTCTACGTCTGGCTCGACGCCCTCACCAACTACGTCAGCGCCCTGGGCTTCGGCGGCCCGGACGAGGGGCTCTACCGGAAGTTCTGGGAGCAGGGCGACCTCCGGCTCCACCTGATCGGCAAGGACATCCTGCGCCACCACGCCGTCTACTGGCCGGCCTTCCTGATGTCCGCCGGGGTGCCGCTGCCCTCCACGGTCTGGGCCCACGGCTGGTGGCAGCGCGACGGCCGGAAGGTTTCGAAGTCGGCTGGCAACATCGTGCGCCCGGACGAGTTGATCGAGCGCTTCGGCAGCGACAGCGTCCGCTATTTCCTGATGCGTGAGATGGTCTTCGGCCAGGACGCCAACTTCTCGGACGAGGGCTTCGTCGACCGCTACAACAGCGACCTGGCGAACGACCTCGGCAACACCGTGAGCCGCCTGGTGACCCTCTCCCGGCGGGCCTTCGATGGCAAGACGCCGCCGCACGCGGGCAGCGACAGCCCCCTGGCTCCGCTGGCGAGCCAGGTCCGGCAGGACTACCGGACGGCCATGGAGGACCTCGCCTTCAGCCGGGCGCTCGAGAGCCTCTGGCGGTTGCTGGCGGAGACCAATCAGTACATCGTCAGCCATGAGCCCTGGAAGCTCATCAAGACCGAGGGCGCTTCCCCGCGGCTCGCTCAAGTCCTATGGAACGGGCTCGAGGCCGTGCGGATCGTAGCCACGGGCCTTCTCCCCTTCATGCCCACGACCGCGCCGCGGGTGCTCGCCGCCGTTGGCACCGCGACGCTGCCCACTAGCCTGGACGCCATGGGCTGGGGTGGCACACCGCTCGATGCCGAGCTGCCCGAGCCGGCGCCCTTGTTTCCACGGATCGACAAAGAGGCCTACCTCGGTGAGACCAAGGCCCAGGAGAGAGAGAAGACGATGGAGACCGCCGCGCCCGAGAAGAGCCTCGTTTCGATCGACCAGTTCTTCCAGGCCGAGCTCAAGGTGGCGACGATCACCGCCGCCGAGCCCGTGCCGAAGTCCAACAAGCTGCTGAAGATGACGGTGGACGTGGGGGAGGAGAATCCCCGCACCATCGTCGCCGGCATCGCGCTCGCCTACAAGCCCGAAGACCTGGTGGGCAAGCAGGTCGTGGTGGTGGCGAACCTCCAGCCGGCCAAGCTGATGGGCGTCGAGTCCCAGGGCATGGTCCTGGCGGCGTCGCTCGACGGCAAGCCGGTGCTGCTCCATCCCGACGCCCAAGTCCCCAACGGCACCCGCGTCAAGTGAGCGCCCCCGACCTTTCGGGCCCGATCGACTCCCATTGCCATCTGCAGAGCCTGCCGCCGGAGGAGCGCGAGCGCGCCCTCGACGCGGCCCGGGAGCGGGGCGTGCGGGGGTTCCTCGTGCCCGCCATCAAGCTGGAGGAAGCGGAGGACATCCTCGGACTCTGCCACCGCCATCCGGATGTCTGGTGCGCCCTGGGAGTCCATCCTCACGACGCCTCGTCCTGGCAGGACGGCGACGTGGACCGGCTCCGTTCCCTGCTCGCCGATCCCAAGGCGGTGGCGGTGGGGGAGTGCGGGCTCGACTTCTTCTACGACCACTCGCCGCGCGAGGCGCAGTTCCGCGCCTTGCGCGAACAGTGGGCCCTGGCGATCGAGCTCGGCCTGCCCGTCGTCGTCCACAACCGTGACAGCAACGAGGAGATGCTGGGAGTCGTCCGAGAGGACGCCTTCCAAAGCCTCGCCGCCGATTTCCACTCCTTCGCCGGCGGCCTCGTGATGGCCCGGGAGCTGATCGACCGCGGCTTCTACCTAGGCCTCTCCGGAATGATCACCTTCCCCAAGGCTGACAATGTGCGAGAGGTGATCCCGATCCTTCCTCCAGATCGCTGCCTCGTCGAGACGGATACTCCGTATCTGGCGCCCATCCCATACCGCGGCAAGCCGAACCGGCCGGCGTACGTCGTCGAGATCGCCGAGCGGCTCGCAAGGGAGACGGGGGAGAGCTACGAGGAAATCTGCAGGCGGACAGGGGAGAATTTTTACCGACTCTTCTGGAAGGCGGGGAGCAGGCCTCCGCAAGGCTGGGGACAAGACAAAGGTCTTTTCGAAGTCCCTGAAGATTTCAACGCACCCCTACCGGACGGTGTGCAAGCTCACTTCGAGTCGTGAGAGTCCTCAAGTCCTGTGGGTCTAGTGCCAGCGGTCGGCCGATCGCCTTCCTCGCCGGTCGTCCAGCCGCCCATCGCCGAATTGCTCAGCTCGAAGCTCATCCATCGGCGCTGTAGACCGGGCGGAACGAGTGGCCCGTTGTGACCTCACGGGAAGCTCGCCGACCGGAACGGGAGGCCCGTGGACCCTTACGCAAGGCTCGCCAACCGGAACGAGCCGGTTTTTAACCGGAACGAGAGGCTCGCCGGTTGGAACGAGGCAGCTTTTCACTGCCGCTGGAGGCTCGCCAGCCGGAACGAGCAAGCCGTTCGCCTCTGCGGGAGTCTCGCCGGCCGGAACGAGCCTTCCGCAAGGGTAAAAAGATCACTCGTTCCGGTCGGCGAGCCATTCGTAAGGGTCAGCAGGCCACTCGTTCCGGTCGGCGAGCCTTCTGTCGCGGGAAACGGGCCTGTTCCACCCCGTCACCGGCTCGCCGCCGCCCTCCACCGGCCTGCCGCTCGGCTTGACGGAGCACTCGAGAGCGCCTACACCGGATTCGGCACGTCGACGAATTCGACTTCGACGCCGAACCTCTCCCGCAGGTGCTCGCCCAGGGCGCGAATCCCTAGCCGCTCGGTCGCGTAGTGGCCGGCGGCCAGATAGTGGATGCCGGCCTCGCGGGCCACGTTCATCACCCACTCGCTCACCTCGCCGGTGATGTAGGCGTCGAGCCCCTCGTCGATCGCGGTATAGACGTCGCGCTGGGCGCCGCCGCTGATGATCCCCAGAGTCGAGATGGCGGCCGGGCCGCCGAGGAAGGCGAGCGGCTCCTGGGCGTAGATCCTTCGACAGCGGTCCACCAGCTCCTTGGCGGGAATAGGATCGGGGAAGCGGCCCTTGAAGCCCACCGGCAGTCCATCGTGGAAGCCGAACGGCTCCAGGCCGATCAATCCGAATTCGCGTCCAGCCACGGCGTTGTTCCCCACCCCGGCGTGACGGTCGAGGGGGAGGTGATAGGCAATCAGGCTCATCTCGCCGCGAATCAGCTCCGCCACCCGCCGGTACTGGAAGCCGGTGAGCGTGCGGGGCATCCCTTCCCAGAAGATCCCGTGGTGGACCAGCACCGCGTCCGCTCCCGCCTCCCGGGCGCGCACGAACAGCTCCTGGCAGGCCGAGACACCGGTCACGATCTTGCGGATCCCCGCCTTGCCTTCGACCTGGAGCCCGTTCGGACCGTAGTCCCGTCCGCGCGAGTCGAGGTACTGATCGAGATAGACGATGAGATCCTGGAGAGGGAGAATGGCGGACATGGCGGAACTCTATATCCTTTCCCGCGTTGTCTTCCGCCGGAGGAACCTGACATGCGCCGACCGATCCTGACCGTCCTCGCTCTGCTCACCCTCTCTACGACCGCCTGGGCCGAGCCGCCGAAAGCCGCGGCGCCCCCCGCGCTCCTCGACCTCCGGGTTAACCCACTGATGGACCTCCACTACTGGGTCCGCAAGCTGGGGAGGGAGAAAGGCGAGCTGCCGGCCATCGAAGGTCTCCCGCAGGCCGTGGCCGCCGTGCGGCAGGTGGGCGACTCCCTGGAGGGGCAGTGGGGCATCCTCGACGCCTCCTTTACCGAGGCGACGACCGTGGAGGAGCTCGCCCGCGTGGCCCCTCGGTTACCGGAGAGCTTCACGACCCGCGACGGCCAGACCCTCCCTGTGCGGCAGGGCCTGGCGAGCCTGGCGGCGGGCTACCGGACCCTGGAGAAGGGTTTTCTCGCCACCGTCTGGCCCCGGCATCGTGAGATCGCCGAGCGTGCCGCGGCCGCCTTGCGCAAGGACCTCCTCCCGAAGGCGCCGGAGGTGTACGCCGATCTCTCCCGCCACCTCGGGGTGGCCCTGCCCAGCGCTCCGATCCCCATCTACCTGGTCGCCGCGGCTCCGTTTCCTGGAGCCTTTACGATGCGGAGCCAGGATGGACCCTTCAGCATCGTGGCCCTGGAAGGCGAGGTGGACTCCCAGTGGGTGGAGATCGTCGTTCACGAATCGATCCATGCCCTGGACGTGAGAGCGGGGGAGGGGAGCGTGCTGGCCGAGCTGCGGCGGCGGCTGGGGAAGGTGCCCGGAGCCTCGCCCCAGGAGGTGCACGACTTCGTGCACACCCTGATGTTCGTCCAGGCCGCGGGCAGCGTCCGCCGGATCCTCGATCCCGGCCACAAGGACTACGGCGACGTGGACGGCTATTACGCGAAGGTGCCGCGGGCCACGGCGGTGGTGGTACCGGCTTGGCGGGATTATCTGGATGGCAAGATCAGCCGCGAGGCGGCGGTAGAGAAGATCGTCAAGGGGATGGAAAAGAGGGGATAAAAGAAAAGGGCGGCCCTCAGGCCGCCCCCGTCAAACCTCCGTCAGGCAAGCTCTAACGGCTGGGACCGCGTCCACCACCGCCGCCGCTCCGGCCGCCGCCGCCACCCCGGCCGCCACGGAAGCCGCCACGGTCGCCGCCGCGTCCGCCGCCACCACCCCGGCCGCCACGGTCGCCGCCGCCTTCGCGCTCACCGCCGCCGGCTCCGGCCATCGCCATCTCCATCCCTTCGTACTGGGCGGGATCGTAGTCGGGCGCCTCCATGATCACGGCCTTGCGCGACAGCCGGATCTTCCCCTGCTCGTCGATGCTGATGACCTTGACGGCCATCTCGTCGCCTTCCTTGACGATGTCCGAGACCTCGCGCACCCGGTAGGGAGCGAGCTCGCTGATGTGCACGAGCCCGTCGGTGCCCGGCATGATCTCGACGAACGCGCCGTACGCCTCGACCCGCCGAACCTGGCCGGTGTAGACCGTGCCGATCTCCGGCACCGCCGTGAGGTGCTCGACCATCTGGATGGCGAGCCGGGCCGCCCGCTCGTCGGGCGAGGCGATGATGACCTTGCCGTCGTCCTCGATCTCGATGTCGCAGCCGGTCTCCTCGATGATCGAGCGGATCGTCTTGCCACCGGGTCCGATGACGTCGCGGATCTTCTCCTTCGGGATCTGCAGGGTATAGAGCCGCGGCGCGAACTTGGACATCTCGCCCCGCGGATTGGGCAGGGCGGACTCCATGATGCCGAGGATGTGCATGCGGCCGGCCTTCGCCTGCTCGAGAGCGACCTTCATGATCTCGCGGGTAACGCCCGTGATCTTGATGTCCATCTGCAGGGCGGTCACGCCCTCGCGGGTGCCGGCCACCTTGAAGTCCATGTCGCCGTAGTGGTCTTCCTGACCGGCGATGTCGGTGAGCACCGCGAAGTTGTCGTCGCTCTTGATCAGGCCCATCGCGACGCCCGCCACCGGCGCCAGCAGCGGCACGCCGGCATCGAACATGGCGAGCGAGCCGCCGCAGATCGAGGCCATGGACGAGGATCCGTTCGACTCCAGGATGTCCGAGACGACCCGGATCGTGTACGGGAAGTCGTCCTCGCTCGGCAGCACCGGCAGCAGGGACCGCCGGGCCAGCACGCCGTGGCCGATCTCACGCCGGCCGGCGCTGCGCAGGAACTTCACCTCGCCGACGGAGAAGGGCGGGAAGTTGTAGTGCAGCATGAATTTCTGGACGCTCTCGCCCTCGTACTCCTCGATCAACTGGGCGTCGCGCTTGGTGCCCAGCGTCGCCGTGACCAGCGCCTGCGTCTCTCCGCGGGTGAACAGCGACGAGCCGTGAGTGCGGGGCAGCAGCCCGGCCTCGACCTCGATGTGCCGGATCTCGTCGAGCCGCCGGCCGTCGAAGCGGATGCGCTCGTTGAGCACCACCTCGCGGAGGATCTCCTCCTCGAGACGGCTGATGATCTTCTTGACCTGGTTCTTTTTCGTCGCCTCTTCCTCGGGGATCTGCGCGAGGTAGGGCTTGACGACGGCGGCCACGGCGCTCTTGCGCTCGAACTTCTTCTTCGTGAAGAGGGCGGCCTTCAGAGGCCCGTAGAGGTCCCCCTTGACCTGCTCGTAGAGCGACTCGGGGTAGAGCTCGGGGGCCGTCCACGACGGCTTCTCCCGGTTGCCCTCACGGAAGAGCTCATGCTGAATCTTGATGATCTTCTGGATCTCCTGGTGGCCGCGGAAGATGCACTCCAGCAGCAGATCCTCGGAGACCTGGTTGGCTCCCGCCTCGACCATCACCACCGCCTCTTCGGTGCCGACCACGACGAGGTCGAGGTCCGACACGTCGCGCAGGCTGTTGGCGGGGTTCATCACCACCTCGCCGTTGACCAGGCCCACCCGCACCGCGCCCACCGGGTGGTAGAACGGGATGTCGGAGAGCACCAGCGCCACCGAGGCGCCGTTGATGGCCAGAATGTCCGGATCGTTCTCGCCGTCGGCCGAGAGGCAGAAGGAGATGATCTGAGTGTCGGCGGTATAGCCATCGGGGAACAGAGGGCGCAGCGGCCGGTCGATCTGCCGGCAGGTGATGATCTCCTTCTCGCTGGGCCGGCCCTCACGCTTGAAGAAGCCGCCCGGGATGCGCCCCGCGGCGTAGGCGTACTCGCGGTAGTCCACCGTCAGCGGCAGAAAGTCGCGCTCGGCGGGGCCTTTCTGCTCCATGCAGGCGGTGGTGAGCACGACCGTGTCGCCGAATCGGATGGTGCAGGAGCCGTTGGCCTGCTTGGCCAGGTGACCCGTCTCGATGATCATGGTCCCTGAGCCGATTGCAATCTCTTTGCGTTGCTTCATAGATTTTTTCTCTCTTGTTTTCTCTTGTCTCTCGTCTGCCTACGTACCGGACCTTGAGCCCGCGCGTCGGGGCGTCGCCGTGTCCCGGGGGGGCCGGGAAGCGAGAGGTCCGGAGAACCGAAGGGTCCCGAGATCTACGGCGGAAGCCGAAGGATCTCGGGACGCTTTCCTGCCGATCGTTCGGTGGGGTGTTACTTGCGGAGCCCGAGGCGCTCGATCGTCGTGCGATAGCGCTCGAGGTCCTTCCCCTTCAGGTAATCGAGCAGGCGGCGGCGGCGGCCCACCATCTTGAGGAGGCCGCGGCGGCTGTGATGATCCTTGGTGTGGATCTTGAAATGCTCCGTCAGCTCGGTGATCCGACTGGTGAGGATCGCGACCTGCACCTCCGGAGACCCGGTGTCGTGCTCGTGGACCCGGTAATCGCTGATGATCTTCTCTTTGACTTCACTCGTTTGCGCCAAAGCAAACTCCTCCTTACATTTCTCTCGCGGTAGCGATTATAGCACTAGTGGCTTGCAGTTCAACGAAATACGACCTTGGGCTGGACGATGCCGACCCCGGCGGTGCCGATCCTCTCGATGACGGTGCCGACGGCGATGAACTCCCGCCGCCGGTTCATCAGCTTCACCCAGTCCCCCTCCTCGCCCGCCAGCTCGCGCACCAGCACGGTCTGGCCGTGACTGATCCGGTGCTCCTGCTGCGGGTCGGCCGTGACCTCGCCGAAGGGGAGCGGGATCTGGTCGAACGGGATCCAGGAGGAGCCAACGGCTTCGCCGGCCTGGACCCGCTCGTCCAGCCGGGCAACCGTCAGGGCCTCGTCCGACTGGAAGTTGCCGATCCGCGTGCGGCGCAGCTCGGCGAGGTGCGCTCCCACTCCCAGAGCGGCTCCCAGGTCGTGGGCGAGGCCGCGGGCATACGTCCCCGAGGAGCAGGCGAGGCGGAAGCGCAGGCGGCCGTCCTCGATCTCGCTGGTCGGCGAGAACTCGTAGACGGTGACCTCCTTGGGCTCGTCCGGCACCTCCTCGCCCCGGCGGGCCAGCTCGTAGAACTTGACCCCCTGCACCTTCTTGGCGGAGTAGGGGGGAGGCTGCTGCTGGATCTCGCCCTCGAAGCCGCGCATCCCCTCGGCCACGGCAGCCGGGGTGAGCGCCGCGAGAGCCTCGGCAGGCGCCTCGGAGGTCACGGCTCCCGAGGCGTCGTAGGTGTCCGTGGCGATGCCGAAGCGGATGACCCCCTCATAGACCTTGGGGGCCCGGATCAGGAAGCGGGTCAGACGGGTCGCCGTGCCCAGAGTCAGCAGCAGGAGCCCCGTGGCGTCCGGATCCAGAGTTCCGCAATGGCCGATCTTCTTCTGCTTCAGGATCCGGCGCACCCGCTGCACGACGTCGTGCGAGGTGAACCCCGGGTCCTTGTCGATCAACAGCAGCCCGTCTTTCAGGGTCTCCAACGGCACGGCTCCCATCAGCTTCGGCTCAGGGGGGGAAATTGTGGAATTCAAGCCAGTACCGCCCCCAGCTCCGCGGCGACCTGCCGGCGGACCTCTTCGCCGTCCCCCTCCAGGCTGAAGCCGGCGGCGTTGCGGTGGCCGCCGCCGCCGTGATGGCGGGCGATCTTCTCGACGTCCACCTCGCCGCGGCTGCGCAGCGATACCTTGTGGCTGCCGTCTTCCCGCTCGCGGATCAGGGCCACGGCGTCGACGCCGGCGATCGAGCGGATCTGGTCGATCAAACCCTCGGAGTCGCCAGGGGAGGCCCCCACCTTCTCGAACATCGCCAGCGTCAGCCGGCCGGTGGCGACCCGGCCCTCCTCGTGGATCGTGAGGGTCTGGAGCATCTCGCCCAGCAGGCGCACCACACCCAGCGGCTGGCTCTCGTAGAGCCATTGCGACACCTGCTCCGGATGGGCTCCCTCGCGCACCAGGGCGGCGGCCGCCTCGAAGGCCGCGGCGGTGGCGTTGGAGAAGCGGAAGCCGCCGGTGTCCGTGACCAGGGTCAGGTACAGGCAGCTCGCGACCTCCGGCTCCAGGGACACCTTGAGCCCCTGGGCCAGACGGAAGACCATCTCGCCCACGGCCGGCGCCGCCGAGTCCACCCAGTTCACCGCGCCGTAGCACTGGTTGCCCAGGTGATGGTCGATGTTGATCACCGGCCGCTCGGAGAGATGCTTCTCGAGCCCGGTACGGTCGGGGCTCGGGCACTCCAGGACGATGATGGCGTCGAAGATGTCGGGGAAGCCGGCCGGCGGCTCCTCGCCGACGTGAATCCGCTCGCTGCCAGGCAGCGGCCGGTAGACGGTCGGCGTCGGATCCCGGTTCCACACCACGGCTCCCTTGCCGAGGCCGCGCAGCAGGCGCGCGAGACCCAGCTCGGAGCCGATCGCGTCGCCGTCCGGGTTGATGTGGCTGGTCAGAAGGAAACGGTTACCCTGGCGGATTCTCCGCAGCAGGTCTTCAGGAGCTTTCATCCCGCCCATGGAGGCTCTCCAAGAGATCTGAGATCTTTTGACTGTGCTCGGCACCCCGGTCGAGCTCGAAGACGAGCTCCGGGGTCGCCCGCGTGCGGAGCCGGCGAGACAGCTCCGTGCGCAGGAACCCCCGAGCGTGACGGAGACCCTCGATGGCCTCCAGCCTCTGCGCGTCGTCGCCCAGCAGCACCGAGACCCTCACCGTGGCTCGGCGAAGGTCCGGTGTGACGTCGACGCTGGTGATCGAGGCCAGCTTCACCCGCGGATCGTGCACCTCCCGCAGGACGAGATCGGAAAGCTCCGCCCGCAGCAGGTCGCTCATCCGGTCGGTACGGCGGCTCATTACGACTCTCCCTCCAGTGAATCCAGAAACTGTGGCTCCCAGCGGGTCAGGTAGGCCTCGGGCTCGCTCTCGACCAGGTTCCTGACCTCTTCCATCATCTTTTCCATCTCGTTCTCGCCGCCCGCCGCCACTGCCGCGACCGCGATCTCGGCCCGCTGGTGCAGGTCGTGGAAATCGGTCTCGGCGATCGAGAGCCGGTAGCGCTGATGCACCCTGTCGATCAACGACTTGACCACCCGCCGCTTGTCCTTGAGGCTGCGGCTGGTGGGCAGGTGCAGCTCGAAAACGGAAATGCCGACGATCATCGGTGAATCTCAAGCCTCTCTGTACGTAAAGGGAGTGGGGGAGGGGACTTGTTCCCCTCCCGGCACAAACCGCCGCCCCCGATCGGGGGGCAACGGGGGGATTACAGGACCGGCGCCACCTCTTCGCGGGTGTAGGCCTCGATGAAGTCGCCCGGCTTGAAGTCCTGGAACCGCTCGAGCCCGATGCCGCAGTCGAAGCCGGTCCGCACCTCGGAAGCGTCATCCTTGAAGCGCCGCAGCGAAGCGATCCTGCCTTCGTAGATGACCCGGTTGTCGCGCAGCAGGCGCACCGCCGCGCTGCGGGGAATGACTCCCTCGACGACATGGCAGCCGGCGATGGTGCCGATCTTCGGCACCTTGAACGTGTCCCGCACCTCGGCGCGCCCGGAGGCGACCTCGCGGAAGGTGGGCTCGAGCAGTCCGGTCATCGCCTTGCGCAGCTCGTCGATCAGCTCGTAGATGACGGTGTGGAGACGGATCTCCACCTCCTCCTTCTCGGCCAGGTCGACCGCGCTGCGCTCGGGCCGGACGTTGAAGCCGATGATGATCGCCTTCGAAGCCGAGGCGAGCAGCACGTCGTTGGTCGAGATGGCGCCGACGCCCGTGTGGAGCACCGAGACCTTGACCTTCTCCGTGCTGGCCTTCCCCAGGGCCTCCTTGAGCACTTCCACCGACCCCTGCACGTCCGCCTTGAGGATGACCGGCAGCTCCTTGACCTCGCCCTCCTGGATGCCCTTGAAGAGCTGGTCGAGCGACAGCCGCGCCTGGCTAGGGGCGAGGCCGCGCCGCCGCTCTTCCTGGGCACGGAACTCGGCGATGCTGCGCGCCTTCGACTCGTCCTCGACCACCTGGAGGATGTCGCCGGCGTCCGGCAGGTCGTTGAAGCCGGTGACCTCGACCGGCGTTGAAGGCCCGGCCTCTTGCGCCCGGTTCCCCAGGTCGTCGCTCATCGAGCGCACCCGGCCCCAGGTGGCGCCGGAGACGAACACGTCACCGACCCGCAGGGTGCCGTTCTGCACCAGCACGGTGGCCACGACGCCCCGCCCGACTTCCTTGCGGGCCTCGATCACGGCGGCCTGGGCCGCGATCTCCGGATTGGCCTTGAGCTCCAGGATGTCCGCCGTCAGCAGAATCATGTCCAGCAGCTCCGAGATGCCCTCGCGCTTGAGCGCCGAGATGGGCACCATCACCGTGTCGCCGCCCCAGTCCTCGGCCATCAGGCCGCGGTCGGCGAGCTCCTTCTTGACGCGGTCGAGGTTGGCGTTCGGCTTGTCGATCTTGTTGATCGCCACCACGAGCGGCACCTTGGCCGCGCGGGCGTGGTCGATCGCCTCGATCGTCTGCGGCATGACGCCGTCGTCCGCCCCCACCACCAGCACCACGATGTCGGTGACCTTGGCGCCGCGGGCGCGCATCAGGGTGAACGCCTCGTGGCCGGGGGTGTCGAGGAAGACGATCTTCCGTCCGTTGACCTCGACGTGGTAGGCGCCGATGTGCTGGGTGATGCCGCCGAACTCCGCCTCCGTCAGCTTGGAGGAGCGGATGGCGTCGAGCAGCGACGTCTTGCCGTGGTCGACGTGGCCCATGATGGTCACCACCGGCCCGCGGGGGCTCTTCGCCTCCGGCTGGTCGGAGCCGCTGGACTGCTCCTCGCGGAGCTGGACCTCCTCCTCGAAGGAGACCACCATCGCCTCGACGCCCAGGTCCCTGGCCAGTTGCTGCGCCAGCTCGGTGTCCAGCACCTGGTTGATGTTGGCCATGATGCCGCGCCGGAAGAGGGAGTTGATCAGGTCGCGGACCCGCACTCCCAGCTTCTCGGCGAACTCGCGCAGGGTCATGCCCTCGCTGATCATCACGGGCCCCAGCGGTTTGTCCTTCTTGAAGCTGAGAATCTTCCCGCCCTCCTTCTCCTCGTCCTCCTTGCGCAGGACGCGGCGGTGGCGCCGGCCGCTCATCGGGCCCGTCTCGTCGTCGCCCTCCAAGTCCTGGAGGGTGCCCTTGAAGCCGGTCAGATCCTCGTCGCGCGAGCCGGTCTTCTTGACGCCCTTGCCCTTCTTAGCTTTCTTGTCGCGCTCGATCTGCTCCTGCAGACGTTCGGCCGCGCGCCGCTTCTGCTCCTCGGAGGCGAGGCCGGTGGACGGCGAGGTCGACTGGCCGGGACGCGTCGGCCCCGGACGGTTCGACGGCGGCGGACCGCCCGGACGGCCTTGAGACGGCGGTCCTCCCGGACGGCCGGAGGACGGCGGACCGCCCGGACGTCCCGAAGGCTGCTGATAGCCACCCGGACGGCCGGAGGGCTGCTGGTAGCCGCCCGGACGTCCCGAGGACGGCGGCGGCGCGGGCGCTTCGCGGCGCATCACGGGCGGCGGCGCCTGGACCTCGGCCGTGCGCACCGGCGGCGCCTCGATCGTGACCGTGGCGGTGCCGCCGCCGCTCGCCGCCATCGCCTCGTGGCGCGGCGGCTCGGTGGGCTGCGGCATGGCGGCGGCCTCCGCCATGACCGGCGGCGGAGCCGCGGCGGCCGGCTGGGGCGGCGGCGCGGGACGCTCCGAC
>DATFNZ010000170.1:0-5970 GCA_035266085.1 Thermoanaerobaculia bacterium | reverse complement strand
GGCGACGGCCCGAGGACCACCGAGGCAGTTGCCAGCCGCCGGAACGCCGCCGCGAGCTGCCGCCGGCCGAGCCGGGGCACATCCGTGGGCACGGCCACGATCTCCTCATAGCCGAGGGCGCGGGCATCCGCAAAGGCATTGGCGAGCCGCTCGGCGAAGCACCGCCCCCGCTGGGGCAGAGCGCCGCCGGGGCCGGCCACCAGAAGATCGATCCCGGGCAGCGACCGGGCCGCCGCGGTCACCCGCCGGCGGGCGAGCGCGAACAGGCCGCGGGCCCGCGAGAGGTTCTTGGCGCGCGCCTCCTGGGCCGCCGTGCGGGCGAACAGGAGGACGCAGCGGGTGGAGGTGCGCCGGAGGATGTCCACGTTGGAAGGTTATACGCGATTTGGGGGGCGGATGGATGGGGCCGGCCCATTTTGGCGTCACCGCTCCCGTAGAGACGGCCCACCCCCGCCACGACACCGTTTCGGCCATCATGGGGACGACGGGCCGTCTCTCTCGGAGCGCATGACGCCTCCGGAGGGGCCTGTGGCGCGAGGCAGAATCATGCAGGACGTTCAGGGCGCCATCGCGTTATTGAAGATGGGGCGCCATTGAAACATTGAAGGTGTTGCCGGCTGGAGAGGCATGCCCTCCGAAGAGACGTCCCGACGTCCCCATGTTCCGTGGAAGGTGTCGTAGCGGGGATGGGATCGTCTCTACAAACCGACGAACCGTGTCATGAGGAGGGAAGGCCTACCCCGCCACCCCCGCCGCCGCCCTCACCGAAGCCTCCCCCTCCGCCGTCTCCTCCCCCGCCGTCTTCACCCAGCAGCGCAGCACCTCGGCGACGCTCCAGGCCTGGGCCACGCAGCCTCTCGGGGTGTAGGGCTCCTCGGCGTCGAAGACCTCGCTGACCGAGCCCAGGCAGGCTTCTCCCAGGTGCGGCACGAAGCCGGCGAGGAAACGCCGGGCCTGAATGGGATCTTCGGGATGCAGGCGCAGCCAGGCGTCAACATAAGGGCCGATCAGCCAGCCCCAGACGGTGCCCTGGTGGTAGGCCGCGTCGCGCGAGCGCAGGTCGCCGTCGTAGGCGGGCTTGTAGTCCGGATGGCCCGGGGCCAGAGAGCGCAGGCCCACCGGCGTCAGCAGGCGGTCGGCGACGACGTTCATCACCGCCTCCCAGCGCCCGCGGTCGAGCACCGGGTGGTCGAGCGAGATGGCGAAGACCTGGTTGGGCCGGCAGGCGGGATCGTCCCCCGGCTCGCCGTTCACGGCCCCGTCCACCACGTCGTAGAGGTAGCCCCCCTCGGCGTACCAGAACCGCCGGTTGAACGACTCGCGGCAGCGCTCCGCGTGGGCGGCGAGGTTGCGGGCCGTCTCCTCGCGCTCGGCGCCCCACTCCGCCGCCACCCAGCCCGCCAGCAGCTTGAGGGCGTTGTACCAGAGGGCGTTGAGCTCCACCGCCTTGCCCCGCCGAGGGGTCACCACCCAGTCGTCCACCTTGGCGTCCATCCAGGTGAGCTGGTAACCCTCGGCGCCCTGCCGGAGCAGGCCGTCCTGGGGATCGACGCCGATGCCGAAGTGCGTCCCCCGCAGGTGGTGGTCGACGACATCGAGCAGCTTCGGCAGCAGGAGGCGCAGGGTCTCGCGGTCGCCCGTGGCCTGCAGGTAGCGGTGGAGGGCGTGGAAAAACCAGAGGGTGGCGTCCGCCGTGTGGTAGAGCCCCTCGCGGTCGCCCTCGGGGAAGTGGTTGGGGATGAGACCGTCGCGCACGTGGCGGGCGAAGGTGCGCAGGATGTAGCCGGCCTCGAGCTGCCGCCCGGTCGCCAGGGTCAGCCCTTCGAGGCTGATCATGGTGTCCCGCCCCCAGTCGGTGAACCAGTGATAGCCGGCGATGATGCTCCTGGCCTCGTCGCCCGAAGCGTGGGCGCGGGCGGCGTCCTCGGCGCGGCCGGGGGTCACCACGAAGGCGTCCGCGGCCAGCACCAGCTCGGCCGCCGTGCCGGCGCGGGCCCGCGGATCGGCGGCCTGGATCAGCTTTCGCCGCCGCTCGATCTCGGCGTCGTAGGCCTCGTCCGCCGTCAGCGACCGGATCACCTCCCAGCCCTCGGTGGAGACGGTGAGCGCCGCCGCGTCCTCGCCCATCAGCAGGTCGGCCCCGAAGAAGCCGGGCGTCCAGAGATCGCCCACCGCTTCGTAGCCGCGCCGGGCCTCGGCGGCGTAGTAGACGCCCTCGATCGTCCGCGGGGCCACGGTGAAGGTGGGGTTCTGCCCGTCGAGCGACAGGCGCAGCGGCGGCAGGCTCGGCCAGGCCGGGCACAGCTCGTAGCAGTCCTCGACCACCGTCAGCGTGCAGGGCCCGCCGAGCGGCGTCGAGACCGGCGCGTCGTGGGGCCGGAAGTTGACCGTCGGGTGCATCTCCAGGCGCACGATCCCCTCCCCCGCCGTCAGCCGGTAGAGCACGTGCGCCGTGTTCTGGAGATGGGCCAGGAAGACCCGCTTCTCCAGCCGGAAGCCGGCCACCTCGTAGGTCCACGTCGGCAGGCCCCACTCCAGCCGGAATTCCCGCAGGTAGCCGGTGCCGGGCGCCCGCGGCTCCTCGCCGGCCCGCTGCTCTCCTCCCAAGGGGACAATGGTGCCGTCCGGCAGGCGCAGCACCTCCTCGACCTGGCCGAGCATCATCGCGCGGCCCAGGGGCGCCGGCATCGCCGCCACCAGCAGGCCGTGATAGCGCCGGGTGGGCACCCCGGCGAGCGTGCCCGAGGCGTAGCCCCCCAGGCCGTTGGCCACCAGCCACTCGCGGCTGAGGAGCCGCTCCGGAAGGGGCTCGGCGGATATTTCTTCCCGCTCGGGGGCCGGCTCGGCGCCCCCCTCGGGCCAGGGCATGGAACGCATCGGATCGATCATTCGTCTGTCTCCGGGCAGGGCCCTTTCGGCCATCGGGGCGGGGGAAATGCAGGGGGCGTGCCGGAGGCAGCGCAAGAGCCCGGGAAGGCCGGGTTTCCGGTGAAGGGCTACGGAGAGTGCAGCGTCGTACCGACCTGGTGAAGGGCTTCCCCGAACAGAAAGTTCAACATGATCGGGAAGCTCCCGCCGTGGAACCAGGCAGTGAACTTGGTATGGGATTCCAGCAGGACCGAACCTACCACTCCCAAGGCCGCGGAGAGGGCCAGAACGAGATAGAACGCCAAGCTGAAGCCCGGGAAGTGATAGCTCGTCTGAAACTGGACGGCTTTGAGAGCCGCGGCGGCATAGGGACTGAGCCCACCGATGACACCCCAGACCACTTGGCCCGACAGGCCGAGCTGCTTGCCGCCGCCCCTCATTCCAAATTACTGGGGAAAATAAAGAAACACCCTGGCAAGGGCTTCCCGCACCGCGGGCACGGCCAGAGACACCAGGTACAACACGCCGATGCCCCCGAAGACGGCCGTCCTCCAGACCCCCAGGCTGACCCCTTCCCGGGGTCCATGCTCGCTCGTCGCCGTTGAGGCGTTCATGAGATCATCCTCCTCTGGAGCTTGGGATCGCACCCGACCCGTGACGGCTGGCATCAGCATCAGCGCCTCCTCGATTCCCTGCACCCATAAAAAGTATCGGCAAACGGCCAGGATGTCAAGGGAAGAGTCCGTAGGTTTCGTTCCATCGCAACTCGCCCCCTACCCCCCCAGCCGCACCGGCACCTCGACCCTGCGGTCGCCGCGCAGCACGCCCACCCGCACGGTGTCGCCGATCTTCTTGTCCTCCAGGACCAGGATCAGATCGGCGCTCGAGGTGACGGCCTCGCCGTCGACGTTGACGATGACGTCGCCGAGCGCCAGGCGGCCGCGGGAGTCCTGCTTCAGCCCTTGAAGCCCGGCCCTGGCGGCGCCGGAGCCGGGGGAGACGCGGTAGACGACGGCCCCCTCCAGGCCGAGCCTCTCCCCCAGCCCCTCGGGCGCCAGCTCGATCCCCAGCGTGGGCCGCCGCACCTTGCCGTAGCGGATCAGGTCGGGCACCACCCAGGAGACGTCGTGCGCGGGAATGGCGAAGCCGATGCCCGCGTAGGTGCCGGAAGGGCTATAGATGGCTGTGTTCACCCCGATCAGGCGGCCGGAGCTGTCGAGCAGCGGGCCCCCCGAGTTGCCCGGATTGATGGCCGCGTCGGTCTGGATGACGTCGCGGATGGGCACCCGCGCCAGCGACTGGATCTCGCGCCCGAGGGCGCTGATGACGCCCGTGGTGAGGGTCTGGTCGAGCCCGAAGGGATTGCCGATGGCGAACACGCTCTGCCCCACCCGCAGGTTCTCGGAGCTGCCGATGGGCAGCGGCGTGAGCTTGCCGGCCGGCGCCTCGATCTTGAGCACGGCGAGGTCCTTCTCCGGCGCCACGCCCACCAGCCTGGCGTCCCAGTTGGACTGGTCGGCGAGGGTGACCTGGGCCGCGTTGGCGCTGGCGATGACGTGATAGTTGGTGACCACGTGCCCCTGACGGTCCCAGATGAAGCCGGAGCCGGACCCCTGGGGGATCTCGGTGACGTTGAGCGAGAAGGCGTTGCGCCGCACGGTGAGCGAGGTGATGAAGACGGCCGCCGGCGAGGCGTGCTCGAAGAGCTCGATGGTGGCCCGCTCCTCGTCCTTGAGCTCCGGCTCGGGCCGCGGGGGAATGGCGCCCCGGGCGCGGGCGGACTGGGAGGGCGCCGCCGCCGGCTCGGCGGGGGAGGCCTGGGGAGCCACGGCCCTCATGGCATCCTCCGAGTCCGGCTGGGCGCAGCCGCCGCCGGTCAGGACGGCAGCGAGCAGAATGGGCAGAAATGAAATGGAAAGAAACGGGACACGTCTCATGCTGCACCTTCCCGGGAAGAGCTACCCCGTCTCCGCCTCGACGTCCATCGTCAGGTCCTCGATCTTCTTGTCCTCGATCAGGATCTTGCGCAGGGCCTCGGCATGCTTCTCGGCCTCCAGGGCCCGCCGCTCGTAGCGCTTGCTGGAGAAGATGTTGCCATGCTCGCGCGACTTCCTCTCCAGGCGCCGCGACAGGCTGGCATTCTCCTCCAGCGAGCGCAGGGCCGCCCACAAGCTCCCCTCGAGAGAGGTGAACTGCTTGGAGAGCAGGCTCTCCGGGGAATAGGCGTGCCCCGTGCGGCAGCGGAAGTGCAGCGGCCGCTCGCCGGGTTTCTCGAACAGCGAGCCGCCGCACTCGGGGCAGGTCAAGCCGGACGGCTCGTGTCCCTTGGCTTCCGGGTCTTCCATGATTCCCATGTCGTCGGGCTCCTCTTCTACCTCCTGGCAGAGCCCGTCATCGGCTGGCCGGGGCTCGTACAACAGGTGGGTCAGCAAGCCGCCGATCTCGCCGAGCGGCAGGACGCGGTCGATCTCGACGTTGGCGATGGCGCTCTTGGGCATGCCGGGGTAGTCGGCGTCCCGGGGGTCCTGCACCACGGCCACGCCGCCGCACTCCTTGATCGCCGCCAAGCCCGACGTGCCGTCGTCCAGGTTGCCGGTGAGCACCACGCCCACCACGCGCGAGCCGTACGCGCGGGCCGCCGAGCGGAACAGCACGTCGACCGCGGGGCGGTGGCCGTTCTCGCTGGCGTTGCGGGAGAGGTGGATATGGCTGTTCATGATCGCCAGGTGCCGGTCGGGCGGCGCGACGTACACCCGTCCCGGCTGGATGACCTCCCCTTCCGAGGGATGAACAGCCGGCAGATAACCCGAGCGGGAGAGGATGGCCGGCAGCGCGCTGAAGCCGTCCGGGGATATGTGCAGGACCACGAAGACGGCCGCCGGCAGGTTGGGAGGCAATTTCTCCATGACTGCGCAGAGGGCCTGGACTCCACCGGCGGAGGCTCCGATGACGATGATGTCGCGTCCTGTGATTTTTGGATCCGGTTCCAAGGTTCCTCCTGACATGTGGGCGTCAGGGCACGGAGCAAATGCACGGAGCGTGCCGGGAGCTACTCAGGATTCAAGCCTGAACTGAGGCCTCCCCCCCCCCCCCCCCCCGGGG
>DATFNZ010000169.1:0-32390 GCA_035266085.1 Thermoanaerobaculia bacterium | reverse complement strand
CGGCGCGGGCGGTGGAGAGCCGCGCCTCCGCTTCCCGGCGATCGGCCTGGCGGCGGTCGAAGAGCGGCACCGTCCAGCCAGCCGAGACCACCGGGCCGGAAGCGTCGGCGGACGTGTCTTCGATGCGCTTCCAGCCGAGGCCCAGCTCCGGCGCTTCGAAAATCCGAGCGCTCAGCTTCCGCAGCACCTCGGCGCGCTCCAATTCCCGTTCCCGGGCTATCAGATCGGGCCGGCGCGCGAGGTCCGGAGGAGCTCCCGCCGCCGGGGCCGCGGGAGGCAGAGGCCGCGAGGCGGGCCGTACGTCCTGGAGGTTGCCCGGATACCACGCCGCCACGGCGGCCCGGGCGGCGGCCAGGCGGGCTTCGGCCCTGCCGAGGTCGGTCCGGGCCTGCGCTTCCTCCAGGGTGAAGCGGCGGGCGGCGAGCCCCGGGATCTCCCCGGCACTCGCCCGTGCGCGAGCCCGTTCCGCCAACTCGCCGATCCGGGAGAGCTGCCCGGCCAGCAGCTCCCTCCGCTCCCAGGCGAAGGCCCAATCGGCGTATACCGCTCGCAGGTCGAGACGGAGACGGAACCGCGCCGCTTCGAGACGGCTCTCCGCCGCGGCCAATCCTTTTTCCGCCGCCTCTCGCCGCAAGGCGCGGCGGCCATCGAGCGGCGGCGTCCAGGTCACACCGGCGGCCGTCTCCCTCGCCGCCCCTTTGGGCTCCTCGACGCTGGCCTGGACCGCGGGGTTCGGCAGCAGCGAGGCGCGGAGCGCCTCGGCGGCGGCGATCTCACGTTCCCCGGCGACCGCCACGGCGGCCGGGTGGTCCGCGGTCACCGCGGCGATGAGCTCCTCCTCGGTGAGAGTCGTGGACCCTTGGGCCCCGAGCGCCGTGGGCGCGAGGAAGCAGAAAAACAGGACGATTCGTGCGCGTTGCATGGCGCCTCCATTCAGCAAACCTGGGGGAAACGTGGGTGCGCGGCGGCCAGCGGGCAGCCGTTCACACCCCGGAAGGAGCCGGATCTAGGAGGCGGGGATCAAATCAGCAGGGTACAGAGGAGCTGGAGCCGCGGCGGGCTGGAGCCGGAGAGTCGGGTCTCTCCCTGCCATGGGCGGGTGCTGGAGGGCAGGAGGTATCCCGAATTCGGAGCTTCCAGGGAAGCGACACCCGGCGCCTGGATTTCCCGCGGCGCGTCCGCCCGAAGCGGCGGCGAGGGCCGGACGTGGTGCTCGTGCTCGGGCACCTGCTCCGAATGCCCATGCCCGTGGGTCAGGACCTGTGCGAGCTCCGACCTCTTGGCATCATGGGCACGGTGCCCGGCCGCATCGCTCGCGTGCTCATGGTGCAAAAGCGCGTGCGACCCCAGCCAGAGCAATTGCGGCATCACGGCAGCCGCAAGCAGGAGGAGAGCGGCGGCGAGGGGCTTGCGAAGCGGCACAGCGGGATTGTGGCCCATCCGGCAATCCAGGTCAAACCCGTGGCCTCGAGCCGGTCGCCATCACGTTGATTACAATCGTAGCTCATGGAGGCTGTGCCCCGCGTCAAAACTCGCTCAGGAAGGAGATCCAGAATGATGCATTCCAAGCATTCCAAGCATTCCAAACGACAGCTCGTATGCCGGACAGGGTTGGGGCTGCTCGGTTCCGCCCTGCTGGCCGGAGGGCTCGCCGCGCAGGCGAAGGCGCCCGCCGCAGACGCCTCTGGAAGCCTCGACACTGCCACGATCGAGCGCTTGACCGGAGCCAAGGGCTCCCTCGATACGGCGGCCGGCGTCTTCAAGGTGAGCGTTCCCCGAAGCGATCTGGCCGTGCAGGTCGGAGGCGTTCGAATGCACCCCCGTCTCGGCCTCACCTCCTGGGCGGCCTTCCAGAGGACCGGGCACGGCGTCATGGTCATGGGCGACATGGTCCTGCTGGAGTCCCAGGTCAATCCCGTGATGTCCGTGGCTCTCGATAATCGGCTCGAAGTGACGGCCCTGCACAATCATTTCTTCGGGGATGAGCCCAGGATCATGTTCATGCATATCGGCGGCCACGGCTCCGTCGAGGACCTCGCTACGGCGGTGGGACAGGTCTTCCGCGCCATGAAGGAGAAGGCGCCGGCGATTCCGCGCGTCGAGGTCGATCCCGCCAAGACCTCCCTCGACGCCGCCAAGGTCGAAGCGGCCCTCGGCGCCAAGGGAGAGATGAAGGACGGCGTCCTCCGATTCACCTTTGGCAAGACGGCCCGAATGCATGGTGAGACGGTAGGTGCGGCCATGGGCGTCAACACCTGGGCCGCCTTCGCCGGCAGCGACGGCCAAGCCGCGGTGGACGGTGATTTCGCCATGGAAGAGCAGGAGCTCCAGACGGTGCTCAAGGCGCTTCGCAAGGGCGGCATCGACGTGGTGGCGATCCACAGCCACATGACCGGCGAGGAGCCCCGGATCGTCTTCCTCCATTATTGGGGGCTCGGACCGGCGGCCCGGCTCGCCCAGGCTCTTCGCTCGGCCCTGGCCGCTCAGGCGACTGCTCAGACGACCACGCAGGCGGCGAATTCCAACAGTGGGAAGTCCCACCGGTCAGCACGGAGTACGCCGCATCGCGAGACGCCATGCTCGTTCACATCGAGCAACTTCTGCGTGAGCTGACACCTTGAGTTGAATCTGGTGGTATCCCCAGGGGGCGCGAGCTCGCCCCCTCGAACCCCGGTTTCTGTAGTTAGCCCTCAGAATCCCAGGCGGCTCGCCGCCTTCGGCTTTTGACATGTCAATCCGCCCCGAATGACATGTCAAATATCACTTTATTTACCCTTTAGTACCCCCCCGACAGACTGACCTCCCCCGGGAGCCGGCTTGGCACGCCGGCTGCAATGTTCAGTTTTTCGAATCCGGATTCGATCGAGGAACTGAAACACGAGCTAAACAGTTTCATCAAACTGGGAGGAAAGTCATGATTGCTATTCGAAAGATGATCGATTCCGCGTCGCTTTGGCTGCTCGCCGTTTGCATTTTTCCGCTGTGCCTGGCCATCCCGGCCCTGTGCACCGCGGCCTTTTCTGTCGAGCCTCTGCGCCAGGGTCTCCCCGTCCACCAACTCCATCACCAGGACACGGACGCCGCCGTCTTCGAAGGTGCCGAAGATGGTCGCGATGTTCGGGTGGTGGACCGCCGCGAGCAGCCGCGCCTCGCGACGGAACCGGCTCATGGCGCGGGGTTGAAAGGTCAGCTTCGGATGGAGGAGCTTGAGCGCGACGTCACGTTCGAGATCGTCGTCCCGCGCGCGGAAGACCTGTCCCATGCCCCCGGCGCCGAGACGGCCGAGGATACGGTAGCCACCCACAATATCGCCGATCGCCGGAAGGGCGTCATGAGACGATTTTGGTCGGACTCCATGCTTCCAACCCTGCGGAAGGCGCACCACCGAGATCCTCAGTGTTTCTCAAATTAGTGTGCAGAAGATACCACAGTTTGCTGCGAGAGCTGGAACTAGCCGGAACTACCACTAGCCGGACCTACCTTGGGACCGGAACGTGATCAACGTTTGATCAGGCTTCGTAAAGCGCTGATCGATGGCGCGAAGAAATAGCCGCCGCCCGTGGGGATCACCCAGTCGGCCATCGTCTTCAAGGAGATCTCCCCTCCGGGGGTGCGCAGCAGGCACTCGCGCCCCGCCGCGCGACTCTGCCCCACGAGCAGATCGTGCCCGCCGTCCTGAGGCCCGTTCTGCCGGTTCATCCACTTGTTGTTCAGGACCTCGAACTGCCGGCGGATCGAGGTCTGGTAGCAGAGGAAGAGCAACCCCCGCTGCCCGTCCGCCAGATCGGCCACGCCCTCTTCCTGGGGGAAGGGGTCTCCCCAGGTGATCCCGCGGCGCAGGACCTGGAAGGTGAGGGTCTGGTGGAAGGCTCCGCCCTGATCCGTGGGCAGGTCGCGCGGATTGACCTTGCGGACGTGGGCGAACCGTGGACAGAGGTGCCCCACGGCGTCGGCCGGCGCCCCCGCGACGATGCGGGGCGGCGCGCCGGCCTCGGTGAGCACGCCAACCGTCCGCCGGAACGTTGAACTGGAAATGGTTGAGAGCGAAGGAATCGTCGACCATCGCCGGATCGTCCCGCTCCGGGCTACGCAGCAGCGGCGCGCCGCTCGGCCACCGCCCCACCAGTTGTGCCGCCAGCCGGGCCTCCGTCATCTCCGCGAAAGGTTCGTTCCGGACGAGCTCCGCGACCTGCTCGCGGAGGAAGGCGCGGAACGCCGCCACGTCCTGCCGCAGGCGGCGGAAGACCAGGAACGAGCCATTCCTCATCCACTCCGGGCCGCCGTCGGCCATGGGGCCTGGGCCGGCCTCGTCGTCTTGCTGCGTGGCGTACCCGAAGACGAACTGCCCCGGCCAGACGAGCGGCTGCCCCGGCTTGCCGTGGGTCAGCGCCCGGGGATCCGCCGGATCGATGTAGCGCCGGGTGAGGAAGTGAAACGGGAGGTCGGACAGCCGCCCCCGGGGCCCCACCTGCGAGATGCCGTCGCGGAATCCGAAGTGCTCCTTCTCGCCTTCGAGGACGAAGGCCTCCTGGTCGTAGACTACCCGCAGCCCCGAAGCGGGCAATCCCGCGAGGGACATGCGGAGCCCCCCGGCCAGGTCGCGGAGCTGGCAGGCGTCCGCCGCTCCCAGGATCAGCAGCACGTCCGGCGTCGTCTCCGGGGTACCGCCAACGATCCAGCGCGAGGGGTGCCCCTCCTGGTCGGGACGGGTGGGATCTCCCAGGCTGCCGGAAAGCAGGGCCATACCCTTCCGGAACGAGGGGTCGCGGATGGTGTCGGCGTCCGGCGTCAGAAGGCGCAGGCCGCCGATCGAAAAGGCGATGTTGATCCATGGCGCCGAGGGTGCCGAGGGCGCCGCGGGCAAGGCCGACTGCCGGCGCAGGAGCGACCGGCGCAGGTTCCGCAGGGTGTTGACGTCGCGCAGACTCGTAATAGACGGCACCAGCCGAGCCAGCCAGGACTTGGCGTCCGCGGTCTGGCCCTCGTCGACTTTGAGCCCGAGCAGGACCTGGTGCCGAGAGCCGAACCCGGGCAGGATGTTGCCCTGGATCTCGTCGACGTCGAGCACCGGCTCGACCGGCGCGCCCGGGATCTCCGGGCCCGTGATCAGGTCCGAATCGGGATCGAAAGCCTGCAGGGGCTCCATCGTTGCCTCGCTCAGCGACCGGGCCGCGAGCCGAGCCCGCTCTTGACTTCCGGCTCCGCCGTCACCGCACCCGCGGCTCGGGCGCTGAGCGAGGCGAAATCAGCGGCCCCGAAGGCAATCTCAGCCATGCCGGGGGGAGCCGGCGCCTCCGGCAGCACGGGAGCGACCTCTGCCCAGGCTTCCGGTGGCAAGTCCTCGCAGCTCACTCCAATCTGGAAGACGTGCTCGATCTCCCCCTTCTCGCGATGGGGACAGCACTGCCCGATGCAGGCGCGCAACGCCACCGGCTCGGCCACGAGCTGCTTGGCGATGCCGGTCAGCACCATCTGAATGCGGTCGGCGATCTGGCCGCCGAAACGGATCCCGTCGGCGTCGAGCAGCACCTGGTCGACCGTGAAGCCCAACTCTTCCGGCACCTCGAAGCGGGCTCGCAGGATCCTGCGGTCCTCCCGGCTCCCCCGGTCCACCTGCCAGGCCGCTGCCATCTCCTCCCCCGCCGGCCCGGAAAAGCCGTCGAGCGCGAGCTCTGAGATGTAGAGGCCCACCGGATCCGCCAGGGAGACCGAAAGCCCGGAGCGGGCGAACCTGTTGACTGCGGCGCCGATGGCCGGGTCGCTCGACCGGTTGGGGTCGCCGAAGCCCGAACAGCAGACCAGTTGCTCCGGGTCCACGACCGCCTGGCCGTCGCCGTCCCGCCGCTGCACCGAGGCGCCGCCGCCCACGCGGAACTCTCCCCGGAGAGTGTTCGCCGGGTGGGTGAGGTGCATGATCCCGTCGGTCGTGGTCCACTTGTTGAACGGGTTGTAGGTCCCCTTGCGGGCATAGAAACGCCAGCCGAACGGCTCGCCGGTCTGAGGATCGGTTTCGTCGTCGAAGAAGGCGATGTCGGAGGGCCAGACGAGGTCGGCGGCCGACACCTCGGGGTTCACGTGCTCTCTGTAGAGCTCCTCCACCAGCCCCAGGTCCCCCGCCACGAGGTCGCGCCGCGGGTCTCCCGCCGCGAAGAACGGCCGCGTCCCCTCGGCCAGGAAATCCCAGTACTCGGGAGCCTCGCTGGAGAAGCAGATGCGGGTGATCCGTCCCTCGCCGTCGCGCCGATCGCGGTCGACGTGCCACTCGCAGTATTCGTCCTGCTGGCGGTAGAACAGCCGGAGCTCCTCGCGCAGGAAACCCTGTTCGTCGACGCGGCGCAGGGCACGCCCGTTGATACGCAGCGGGCGTAGCGTCTCGGCGGCCAGCCAGCGCTTCTCGTCCGGCTCGTCGTCGTCCTGGAACCAGCGAGTGAGGAACCGCGGGAAGGCATCCCAGGCGATCGATTCCGAGGCGGGTTCGCCGGGCGTCTCGTCCTGCAAGGGATTGAAGAACAGGCTGGGGAGCTCCGGCGTCCCGTACGCCTCGGCGGCATTGTCCATCCAGGCCGACACAATCGCGCTCCAGGCCTTGGCGCGGTCCTCCGCGCTGTCGGGCCGGCGCGCGAAGTCCTCAAGGAATCCAGGGGGATGAAATCGGTCCACGTCTCCTCCTCGTCTTCGCGGTTGGATGGACGCCGGCCCGCATCACCCGCGGTGTCCGGCGCAGCCAATTCTATCGCCCAGGGGGGCCTCGCCTGCGCCTTGGACCCTCCGCACCGTCCTCATTGAAGGAGATAGAAATGGCTCGAGCACTTCAAGCATTCCGAATCGGTTCCCTCTTCGCATGCCTCTTGATCGTAGTCGGCCAGAATCCGCCGGCCTCGGCGTTAGGGCTTTGCAGTGTGGAGTACTGCGACTGCACGGGCTGCCAGTGTCAAGGCATGATCACCTGCTGCCAAGCCGTCTGCGGAGAGTGCTTGGCAGATATCAACGACCCGACCAGCCTCAATTATCTCGGCTGCGAGACCGAGTAAGCCCCCTAGGGAACGCCGGGCCAAAGGACAGAACTCCAACGATTCTGCTATGACATCAGGGACGGAGAAAGGGGCGACGGAGCGATCGTAGCGGAGAAGCGCGGCCCGGTTTCCGATTTTGGCGAATATCCCCAGCGGGATTCGAACCCGCGTCGCCGCCTTGAAAGGGCAGTGTCCTAGGCCTCTAGACGATGGGGACCCAATAAGACGCCAGGGCCGGGAGGCCTGTCGTCCGAGGCGTAATTTACCACAGACCGCCTCCCGGGCAGATCAATGCGCCTCCTCCAGGACGGCCTCCAGCTCGTTCAGCAGCGCCTCCATGCGCGGACGCTCGAAGAGGTCGCGGTTGTAGACGAGGGAGCAGGAGAGGCCGCCCTCCCCGTTTTCGATCGCGTAGAGGGTAAAGTCGTACTTCGCCTCGATCCTCCCGGAGGGGAGCGGCTCGAGCCTGATGTCCCCGGGGAGCTCGTCCGGGGCAGGGGGAAAGTTCAGCATGTTGAGCGTGCACTGGAAGAGCGGCGAGTAGGAGGTGTCGGCCGGCAACCCCAACTCCTCGATCAGGCTCAGAAAGGGCACCTCCTGGTGGGCGAAGGCGTCCAGCGCGGTCTGCCGCGCCCGCCGCAGCAGCCCGCGGAAGGCCGGCTCCCCGGAGAAGCCGATCCGCATGGGCAGGACGTTCAGGAAAAAGCCGATCATCCGCTCGGATTCCAGCCACTGGCGCCCGGCGAGCGGCGAGCCCACGACCACGTCGTCCTGACCGCTCCAGCGGTGGATCACCAGGGCGAGCGCCGCCAGCATGGTCATGTAGAGGGAAGCCCCTTCGGAAGCCCCCAGCGCCTTCAGCCGGGCGACGAGGCTCGGCGGCAGGATCTTCAGCAGCACGGCGCCGCGGTGGGACGCGACGGCCGGCCGCGGACGGTCGAGCGGGAAGGACCAGAGCCGCGGAGCTCCCTCCAGCGTCTCCCGCCACCAGTCGAGCCGGGCCTGGAGCGCGGAGCCGGACAGCCTCTCCCGCTGCCAGACCGCAAGATCGGCGTACTGGAGGGGCAACTCGGGCAGGGGTGACGGCTCGCCCGCGGCGAAGGCACGGTAGAGTGCCGAGAGCTCCCCCGTCAGCACGCCCATGGACCAGCCGTCGACGACGATGTGATGGCTGGTCAGGAGCAGCACGTGCTCTCCGGACGAGAGCCGGGCCAGGGCAACACGCATCAAAGGCCAGCGGGCCAGGTCGAAGGGCAGGGAGACCTCCTGGGCCACCAGGCGTGCGGCTTCCCGCTGGCGGAGCGCCTCCGGCAGGCCGGCCAGATCGACCCGCGGCAGCCACCAGGTTCCCGGCGGATCGATCCGCTGGACGGCCACGCCATCGCTCTCGAGGAAGCGGGTGCGCAACGCCTCGTGCCGCCGGAAGATCTCCCGGAAGCAGCGCTCCAGGACGTCCGGGTCGAGCGGTCCGAGGATCCGTAGCGGGGACGGCATGTTGAAAGCCGGATCGCCATGCCGGCCCAGTACCCAGGCCAGCTCCTGGGGAAAGGAGAGAGGGGCTGTGGTCCGCTCCTCATGGACCGGAGCGGCAACGACGGGCGCGAGCCCGTCTTCCAGGGCGGCAGCCAGCTCTCCCAGAGCAGGTTTCTCGAACAGGCGGCGCAGGGGCAGGTCGACTCCGAAGGCGCCGCGTACCCGGGAGACGAGTTGGGTGGCCAGCAGCGAGTGCCCTCCCAACTCGAAGAAGTTGTCCTCCAAGCGGACGTCGTCGATTCCGAGCACCTCGCTCCAGAGGGCGGCCAGGGTCTTCTCGGCGGGCGTGCGCGGCAGCGTCCGGTCGCGCGCTCCGCTGCGCGCGGCTCCAGGCTCGGGCAACGCGGCGCGGTCGACCTTGCCGTGGGCGTTGAGCGGCAGGCGGTCGAGAAGCACGAAGGAAGCGGGGACCATGTAGTCGGGCAGCTCCTCCTGGAGGAATTCCCGCAGCTCGGGAATCAGGAGCCGGGCGACCTTGCCGGCGAGGGGGTCGTTGGCGTAGGCGCTCCAGGGGAGGTCCGGGACTGTTGGGATTCCCAGGCCCCCCTCTATCAGGGATAGAGGGGGGAGAGCTGCAAGGCGCAGGACCGCTCCGAAGTGGAAGGGAGCGGCCGGATCGACTTCGAGCGTCACGTCGTAGCCGTGCTTTTCCGCCAGGACCCAGAGGTCCTCGGGGTCGATGCCAGGAAGGGATTGGCGAGTCAGGGCTTGGCGCAGGGCGCCAGTGGTTTCGATCCCATCCTCCCGGCGGTTCAGCACGTCGAGAGCCGCGGCTTCGATGGCAAGGCGGGCGTTCGGGAGGTCCGTGAGAGTCAGGGCCTCGGGGCCAGCGGCCAGGAGGCGCTCGATCGCGGGGAGATCGAGACCTGTATGGCGGGGGCCCGGCGGCACGGCGGGCGCCTCTCCCAGACGCAGCACCACGTCGTAGCGGAAGCGGGTCAGCTCGTTATGGGCGCTCCCCCGCTTGACCAGGATCTCGACTCTCTTGATCTGGGGCAGGCGCCGGGCCAGGACGAAGAAGAAGCGCGGATCGACCGCCAGCTCCTCCTCGTCGGCAAGGCGGCGGGCGATCCGGCTCCGCAACTCGGCGAGGGGCATGGAGTCGGGGGCCTGGAACAGCTCGACGGAGGCGTGGAAGGCCTGGAGCAGGGGGAGGCTCCGCACGTCGCCTACGAAGACGGCGCCGCCGGGCCCGACCGCCCGCACGGCCCCTTCCAGCACGTTCACCAGGTAATCGACGCCGGGGAAATACTGCGCCACGGAGTTGAGGACGACGAGGTCGAGCCCGTCCGGCGCGATCGCCGCCACTTCGTGGGCCATCGCCTGCCGAAGCTCGACCTGGGGCAGGCCGTGGAGCTGGCGGCGGATGCCGCCCAGGGCCACGGACGAGAAGTCGGTCCCCAGGTAGAGCTCGGCGCTCGGCGCCACCCGGAAGAGCAGGAGGCCGGTGCCACAGCCGATCTCCAGCACCCTTCGGGGATGGAGGGCAAGGATGCGTTCGACGGTGCTCTCCACCCATTCGCGCATCTCTTCAGGGGGGATCGGACCGCCGGTGTAGCTGCTGTTCCAGCCACGGATGTCGAAGGTGGGATCGGCCGCCTCTTCGAGGTCCGGCACATAGGCCTCGTCGTACAGGTTCTGCCACTGCTCCACGTGGGCCAGGTCTTCTCCGCCGCCGCGGTCGGCCTCGTCGCGCCGCACGACGTAGGCCGCTAGCCGCGGACCGGTGGCCTCCCCCTCGGCGCGGATCATCACCACCGCCTCGCTCACCTGGGGATGGCGTTCGAGCACGCGCTCGATCTCCCCCAGCTCGATGCGGAAGCCGCGGATCTTGACCTGATCGTCGATCCGCTCCAGGAAGTCGAGGCGGCCGTCGGGCCGCCGGCGCACCCGGTCGCCGGTACGGTAAAGCCGCTCGCCGGGGGCTGCGCTGAAGGGATCGGGAATGAACCGCTCCGCGGTCTGGTCCGGCCGGCCGAGGTAGCCGCGCGAGAGCCCGGGGCCGCCGATCGCCAGCTCGCCGGGGATGCCGGCGGGCAGGGCATGGAGAAAGCGGTCGAGCACGTGGACCCGCGCGTTGTCCACCGGGCGGCCGATCGCCGGCAGGTGGGGCGGCGCGGCGGCCGGCTCGCCGGCCCGCTCCACGGGCGACCACGTCGCCACCATGGCGGCCTCCGTGGGACCGTAGTTGTTGGCTACCGGGAACGGCAGGGCGGGGGACGGGAAGCGCTTCAGACGGTCGCCCCCCACCATCAGGGTGCGCAGCGCGAGCCCCGGCGGGGCGCCGCGCTCGGCTAGCTCGAGAACCAGCTCGCCCAGGGCCGTGGGCAGGACGCAGAGGCCGATCCCCTCGGCGGCCAACCAGGCGAGCATTCGGTCCGGAGAAAGCCGGGCCTCCTCGTCGGCGATATGCAGGCTGGCGCCGGACGCGAGGCTGGGCCAGATCTCGCCGACGGCGGCGTCGAAGCCGGGCGCCATCACCTGGGCCATGCGCAATCCCGGGGCGAAGCCGTAGCTCCGCGACTGCCAGCGGACCATGTTGAGCAGCCCGGCGTGGGATATAGGGACCCCCTTGGGCCTGCCGGTGGAGCCGGAGGTATAGATGACGTAGGCCGTGCTCTCGGGAGAGGCCGCCGGGCTTTCGCCATCCCGGCCCGCCTCTCCCTTCTCATCGACCTTGACCTCGACCGCGCCACCCGCCCAGCCGAGGCCGCTCCCCCGGGTCAGCACCACGGGCATGCGGGTCTCGGCCGCGATGTGGGACAGGCGCTTCTCCGGATGGTCCGGATCGAGCGGCACGTAGGCCGCTCCCGCCTTGAGGATGGCGAGGGCGCCGATCACCATCTCGGGCGAGCGCTCCACGTGCAGGCCGACCAGCGTCTCGGGGCCAACGCCGAGCGAGGCCAGGAGGCGCGCCAGCCGCTCGGCCCGGGCGTCCATCTCGGCGTAGGTGAGCCGCCGGCCGTGGTGAGCGAGGGCGAGGGCGCCGGGGGAGCGGCGGACCTGCTCCGCCACCAGCCCGGCGATGTCGCGGAAGGCTCCCCCATCCGTTACCGCCGTGTCGTTCCACTCGTGGAGGAGCTGGTGCCGCTCGGCCTCGGGAAGGAGGGGGAGCTCGGAGAGGCGGCGGGCCGGGTCTTCCGCGACCCCAGCGAGCAGCCGCTCCAGGTGTCCGCCCAGGCGCCGGACCGTGGCCTCGTCGAACAAGTCCGAGCGGTAGCCGATCTCCGCGAATAGGTCGGCTTCCCCGCCGAAGAAATGGGCTTCCAGGTCGAAGACGGGGCCGGGGGCCTCGAATTCGAGGGGCGCGAAGGTGATCCCGGGCAAGGGGTGGAGCTCGACCTCGGGCGTGTTGTGCAGCGCCAGGGAGACCTGGAACAGCGGGTTGCGGGTGAGCTTGCGCTCGGGCTTCAGCTCCTCGACGAGCCGCTCGAAGGGGAGGTCCTGCTGCGTGTAGGCCTCCACCGTGGTGTGCCGGACGGAAGCGAGCAGGTCGAGGAAGGAGGGATCGCCGGGTAGGCCCGCGCGTAACGCCAAGGCGTTGACGAAGAAGCCGATCAGAGGCTCTATCTCCCGGCGGACGCGGTTGGCGACGCCGGTGCCGAGCACGAAGTCGTCCTGTCCCGTATAGCGGACGAGCAGGGTGTGGAAGACGGCGAACAGGGTCATGAACAGGGTCGCGTCCTGCCGGCGGGAGAGCGCCGCGAGCTCGCGGCCGAGCCCCCGGGGGAGCTCGACGCGCACGCGGCCGCCGCGGGGATCGGGGACCGGCGACCGCGGCCGGTCGGTGGGGATGGCGAGGTCCGGGGCTCCGGCCAGACGCTCGCGCCAGTAGGCGATCTGCTCCTCCAGCCGCTCGTCCCGGAGCCACGCGCGCTGCCAGACGGCGAAGTCGGAGTACTGGATCGGCAGCTCGGGGAGGACGGCGGGCCGGCCGGTCGCCGCCGCGACGTAAAGGGTGATCAGCTCGTGGACCAGCACGCCCATGGACCAGCCGTCGGAGACGACGTGGTGCATGGCCAGAAGCAGGGCGTGCTCGGTGGACTCTTCCTCGCCAGGAGCCAGCCGCAGCAGGGTGGTGCGCAGCAGGGGTCCCCTGGCGAGGTCGAAGGGGCGGGCCGCCGACTCCTGGGCCAGGCGCCGCGCCTCGCCTTCCACCCGGTCCGCCGGCAGCCCCGAGAGGTCCGCCTGGGGGAGGCTCCAGGGGCCCGGCGGGGACACGGCCTGAGCCGGCTGGCCATCGCGCTCCACGAAGGTCGTACGCAGGGACTCATGGCGGCGCACCACGGCGCCGAGGGCGGCCTCCAGCCGGGCCGGCGACACGCCGCCGAGGAGGCGCAAGGCCTTGGCGATGTGGTAGGCCCGGTTGCCCGGCACCAGGCGGTCGAGGAACCACAGGCGCTCCTGGGCGAAGGAGGCCGGGACGGGATCGAGCCCGGGCGGCCGGCGTGGAATGGCCGTGCCGGCGGGGTCCGGGGCCGCGCCGGTCAGGGGGGAGATCACGGCGGCGAGCCGTTCGAGGATCGGGTTCTCGAAGAGCCGGCGCAGGGAGACCTCGACGCCGAAGGCGGCGCGTATGCGCGAGACGAGTTGGGTGGCGAGCAGCGAATGGCCGCCCAGCTCGAAAAAGTTGTCGTGGACGCCCACGCTCTCCTGGCGCAGCAGCTCGGCCCACAGGCCCGCGAGCTTCTCCTCCACGGGGTTGCGCGGCCCCGTGCCCGCCTCCTGCTCCGGCCGCCGCGGCGCCGGCAGGGCCCGGCGGTCGACCTTGCCGTTGGGGGTGAGCGGGATCTCGTCCAGTTCCACGAAGACGGCCGGCACCATGTAGTCGGGGAGACCGGCGGCGAGCCCCGCCCGCAGCCGGCCGGCGAGGTCCGGCCCGGCGCCGGGCGCAGGCACCACGTAGGCCGTGAGCTGGCCGTCGCGCGGCACGACGACGGAGGCCCGGACGCCGCAGAGACGCTGGATGGCGGCCTCGATCTCCGCCGGCTCGACGCGGAAGCCGCGGATCTTGAGCTGGCGGTCGGCCCGGCCGGCCCAGCTCACGTCGCCGTCCGGTCCGTAGCGCCCGAGGTCCCCCGTCCGGTAGAGGCGGGCGCCGCCAGGAGCGGGGACGAAGCGCTTCGCCGTGCCCGCGGGGTCGTCCAGGTAGCCCTGGGCGAGGTAGGGAGTGCGCACGCAGACCTCCCCCAGCTCGCCGATGCCGGCAAGGCCTCCGGAGCGGGCCAGCATGAGAAGGTCCACCCCTTCGATCCCCTTCCCCAGTGGGACCTGACAGGCAGGTTCTTCCACCACTTTCCAGCCCATGGCCTGGGGGGTCTCGGTGGCGCCGTAGAAGTTGACCAGGAGGGCGTTCGGAGCGATCCGCCGCAGCAGCTCCACGTCGCCGCCCGTCAGGGCCTCGCCGCCCGAGGCGACGAGCCGTAGCGCCCTCAGGGGGCCGCTCTCCCCGCTCGCCAGCAGCCGGGCCATGGCCGGGGTGAGGTGGGCCACCGTGATCCCCTCACGGGCGAACCAGCCGGCGAGCCAGCCCGGCTCGCCCAACCGCTCCGAAGGCGGCACGCGCAGCTCTCCACCGCTCCACAGGGGCGCGAAGACGTCGCGCAGCAACGGGTCATGGGCCAGGCCGGAGAGAAGGCTGAAACGGTCCGTCTCGCCGAGGCCGAACGTCGCCTCGTGCCACTCCAGGAAGTGCGACAGCGGGCGGTGAGTGCCCACGATCCCCTTGGGCTCGCCGGTGGAGCCGGAGGTGAAGGCGATCCAGGCCGGAGCGTCGGGATGCACGGCGGCGCAGGGCGCCTCCGGGTCCGCAGACCTGCCGGGCCCTTCCATCCGCAGGCGCGGAATTTCGCCGAACAAGGACTCGATCTCGCCGGGGAGGGGACCCGCTCCCGGGACGTCGATCCAGGCCCGCGGACGGACGCGCTTCACCACCGCGGCCAGCCGCGCCGGCGGGTAGGCGGGATCGAGGAGGACGAACGCCGCTCCCGCTCGCAGCACGCCCAGCAGGGCCGCGGCCAGGGGGGCAGCCCGGTAGGCCCAGACGGCCACGGGTTCGCCCTCCCCCACTCCGGCGGCGAGGAGCCGCGCCGCCAGCCGGCCGCTCTGGGCATCGAGGTCTTCCCAGGTCCAGACGCCGTGCTCGTCCGCGGCCGCCACACGGCGGGGGTGCCGCCGGGCATGAGCCAGGAAGCGCTCGTGAACGGCGCCGGGCCAGCCGGCGGCGAGCGGCCGGGAGAGGTCGGGCAGCAGGAGCGCGGCCTCCGGCGTCACCAGGGGGAGGTCCCCGATCCGGCGCCCGGGGTCGCGGGCGACCGTCTCCAGCACCGTCCGGTACTGCCGGAGCAGCTCCGCCATCCGCGGCGCGCCGAACAGGCCGGCGTTGTAGACGAGCTGCACCAGGATCTCGTCGCCCTCCTCGACGGCGTAGAGGGTGAGGTCGAACTTCGATTCCGGCTCCGGGACGGGCCCCAAGTCGATCTCCAGGTCGCGCAGCCGGGCTCCCTGGGAAGGGAAGTTCAGCATGTTGAAGAAGACCTGGAACACCGGCGTGCGGGAGAGGTCGCGCTCCGGCTTGATCTCGGCGAGCAGGGCCTCGAAGGGGACGTCCTGGTGGCTGAAGGCGCCCAGAGTGGTCTCCCGCACCCAGTCCAGCAGCTCGCGGAAGGGCGGGTCGCCGGCCAGGCGGGTGCGCAGGGCGAGCGTATTGAGGAAGAAGCCGATCAGCGACTCGGTCTCGACGTGGCGGCGGCCGGCGATGGGCGAGCCCACCACGACGTCGTCCTGGCCCGAGAGGCGCGCGAGCAGGGCCTTGAAGGCGGCGAGCAGGGTCATGAAGAGACTGGCTTCCCGCTGGCGCGTCAGCGCCCGCAGGGCCCGGCCCGTCTCCGCCCCGACCCGAAGCTGCAGGCTGCCCCCCTGGAAGGTCTGGACGGCCGGGCGCGGCCGGTCCGTGGGGAGGTCGAGCGGCGCCAGGCCTCCCCCCAGCTTGCCGCGCCAGTAGGCGAGCTGCGCTTCCAGGGCCTCGCCGCGCAGCCACTGCCGCTGCCAGTGGGCGAAGTCCCCGTACTGGATGGCGAGCGGCGGCAGGGGCGAGGGCTCGCCCGCGGCGAAGGCCTCGTAGAGCGTCACCAGCTCGCGGTTCATCACCCCCGCGGACCAGCCGTCGGAAACGATGTGATGGACGTCCAGCAGGAAGACATGGAGGTCCGGGTCGAGGCACAGCAACGCGGCGCGGACGAGCGGGCCGGCCGCGAGGTCGTAGGGGGAGGCCAGCGAGACGCGCGCGGCGCGGCCGGACTCGGCTTCCCGGGCCTCCGCCGGCAGCCCCGAGAGGTCGACCGCCGCCAGGGGAACCCACAGGCTGGGAGCGATCCGCTGGGCTGGCAAGCCCTCGGCCTCGGCGAACGTGGTGCGCAGCGACTCGTGCCGGGCCACGACCTCGTTGAGCGCCCGTTCCAGGGCCTGGGCGTCCAGCCGGCCCCGCAGGCGCAGCGACGAGCCCATGTTGAAGGCCGTGTTGCCCAGCTCCAGGCGGTCGAGGAACCAGAGCCGCTCCTGGCCGAAGGAGAGCGGCAGGGGATCGAGGCCGGGCGGCCGGCGGGGGATCCCCTCGGGCACCGCGGCGCGCTCCTTCTCCTTGCGCTTGCGGATCTGCTCGAACAGGAACGCCCGCTGCTCGCGCGACAGCCCGGCCAGGCGGTCCTGGGGGGATGCGGGATCGGTCACGGGAGACCCGCCTCCGCGAGCAGGGCTTGGAGCTCCTCGTCGCCGGCGCCCGCCAGCTCGGCTTCCACGATGTGGTCGGCCAGGTCCCGGAAGGTGGGCGAGTCGAACACCATCTGGAGCGTCACCTCGACGCCGTGCACCTGGGTGAAGCGCGAGACGAGTTGGGTGGCGAGCAGCGAGTGGCCGCCGAGGTCGAAGAAGTTGTCGCCCATGCCCACCCGCTCGAGGCCCAGCACCTCGGCGGCCACCCCGGCCAGCAGCTCCTCCAGCGGGCTGGCGGGCGGCAGCCACTCGCGGGCCTCGGCTACGCCCTCCGGCGCCGGCAGCGCCGCCCGGTCGACCTTGCCGTTGGGCGTCAGCGGCAGAGCGGCGAGGAGGACGAACGCGGAGGGGACCATGTACTCCGGCAGCTCCGAGCCCAGGAAATGCCGCACGGCGTCGACCAGGCCGGGATCCTCGGATCCGGCGAGATAGGCCACGAGGCGTCGGCCCGCGGGTCCGCCATCGTCGCGGGCCACGACGACGGCCTCGCGCACCGCGGGATGCCGGGCGAGGGCGCTCTCGATCTCCCCCAGCTCGACGCGGAAGCCGCGCAGCTTCACCTGGCCGTCGCGCCGGCCGAGGAACTCGACTAGGCCGTCCGGACGGAAGCGGACGGTGTCACCCGTCCGGTAGAGCCTCGCGCCGTCGCCGTCAAAAGAATCGGGAACGAAGCGCTCCGCCGTCAGGTCCGGGCGGCCGAGATAGCCGCGGGAGAGGCCGTCGCCGCCGATGAAGAGCTCGCCCCAGACGCCGGCCGGGACGGGCCGCAGGCTCGCGTCGAGGACGTAGACCCGCGTGTTGCCGATCGGCCGGCCGAGCGGCACGGTCGGCCCCGCGGCGTCCGGGCTCCGCAGAGGGAAGCAGCAGGTGAAGGTCGTGCCCTCCGTCGGGCCGTAGCCGTTGATCAGCGTCAGGCCCGGGAGGGCCTCCAGGGCCCGCCGGACATGGGGAGGCGAGAGCACGTCGCCGCCGGCCAGGAGCTGGCGCAGCGGCCGCAGGGCCTCGAGGCGGCCGTCGACCATCTGGTGGAAGAGGCCCGCCGTCAGCCAGAGGGATGTGACGCCGAAGCGCGCGATCGCCTCCCCCAGCTCCTCCAGGGACGGCCGGCGCGGGGGGAAAACGGCCACCCGGCCGCCGTTGAGCAGCGGCGCCCAGATCTCCAGGGTCGAGGCGTCGAAGGAAACGGGAGCGAGCTGCAGAAAGACCTGGTCCGGGCCGAGGTCCGCGAACCCGCTCTCCCGCACCAGGCGGACGATGTTCCCATGGGTGACGCCCACCCCCTTGGGTCGGCCCGTGGAGCCGGACGTGTACATCACGTACGCCAAGCCGTCCGGCAGGACGCCGCGAGGCTCCAGACCCGGAACGTCTTCCGGATCGGCGGTCAGCTCGATGAGCTTCACGTCCGTCTCCAGCTCCGCCAACAAATCGGGCTGGCCGAGCAGGATGCGCGCCCCGGAGTCCGCCAGCATCCAGGCCAGCCGTTCGGCCGGATACGACAGGTCGAGCGGCACGTACGCCCCGCCGGCCTTCAGGATGCCCAGGAGGCCCACGATCATGGCCGGCGAGCGCTGCGCCAGGAGGGCGACGGGGATCTCGGGGCCGACGCCTGACGCGGCCAGCCGGCGGGCCAGGCGCGACGACCGCCGATCGAGATCGGCATACGTGAGATCCCCCTCCTCCGAGGAGACGGCGATCACGTGGGGCCGGCGCCGCGCCTGCTCGGAGAACAGGGCGGCGACGTCCTCGCGCGGAATCGCGACCGAGGTGTCGTTCCAGCCGAAGAGGAGCTGATGCCGCTCGGGGCCGGTCAGGAACGACAGCTCCGACAGCCGCCGTGAGGGGTCTTCGAGCGCAGCGGCGAGCAGGCCGTCGAGGTGCCCCTGCAGCCGCGCGACGGTCGGGGCGTCGAACAGGTCGGTGGCGTAGGTGAGCTGGACGACCAGCCCCCCCGCCAGCTCGGTGAAGTAGACCTCCAGGTCGAAGCGGGTGGCCGGAAACCCGAACTCGACGGGCGAGAAGGTGAGGCCGGGCAGCTCGATGGCGCGCAGCGGCGCGTTCTGGAGGGCGAACATGACTTGGAAGATCGGGCTGTGCGCCAGCCGCCGCTCGGGACGCAGCTCCTCGACCAGCCGCTCGAAGGGGAGGTCCTGGTGGGCGAAGGCCTCCAGGGCCGTGCGGCGCGCCCGCGCCACCATCTCCGTGAAGGCCGGATCGCCGCCGAGGTCGCCGCGCAGGGCCAGGGTGTTGACGAAGAAGCCGACGAGCGGCTCGATCTCGGCCCGGTTGCGGTTGGCGATGGGCGAGCCCAGCACCACGTCGTCCTGGCCGGCGTAGCGGCCGAGCAGGGTCTGCATCGCGGCCAGCAGGACCATGAACAGGGTGGCGTCGCCGCGCCGCGCCAGCCGCGCCAGGGCGCGGGTGGTCTCCGGCTCCACCCGGTGCGTGAGGGTGGAGCCGCGGAAGGCCGGGACGGGCGTACGGGGACGGTCGGTCGGCAGATCGAGGGCCGGTGCGCCGGCCAGCCGCTCGCGCCAGTAGGAGAGCTGCCGCTCCAGCACCTCGCCGCGCAGCCACTCGCGCTGCCAGACGGCGAAGTCAGCGTACTGGACCGCGAGCTCGGGGAGCCCCGAAGGCCGTCCCTCCAGGGCCGCGGGATAGAGGGCGACGATCTCCTCCACCATGACGCCGAGCGACCAGCCGTCGGCCGCGATGTGATGGACGACCAGCAGCAGGGCGTGCTCGCGAGGGGCGAGGCGGAGGGCGCGGGCGCGCAGCACGGGGTCGCGCTCCAGGTCGAACGGCCGCGCCGCCTCCTCGTCGGCCAGGCGCCGCGCCTCGGCGCTCCGGGCCCCCTCGGGCAGCGCCGCGAGGTCCACCAGGGGGAGGGTGAAGGGGCCCGGGGGCGCGATCCGCTGGACGGGCCGGTCGCCGCGCGCCTCGTAGGTGGTGCGCAGCGCCTCGTGGCGCCGCACCATCCCGCCGAGCGCCGCCGCCAGGGCGGGCAGGGAGAGGTCGCCGTGGGCGGCGAGCGGCAGCGGGATGTGATACCCGATGTTGCCGGGCGCCAGACGGTCAAGAAACCAGAGGCGTTCCTGGGCGAAGGAGACGGGGATCGGATCGAGGTCCGGCGGCCGGCGAGGGATGGGCTCCCGCGCAACCGCGGCGAGCTCGCCCGCCGCGACCCGCGCGGCCAGGGCGGCCAGGTGGGGCGTGTCGAAGACGTGCAGCATCGGCACGTCGATCCCCCAGCGCGAGTGGAGCAGCGACACCAGCCGGGTGGCCAGCAGGGAGTGGCCGCCCAGCTCGAAGAAGTTGTCGAAGACGCCGACCGTCTCCGGATCGCGTCCCAGCACCTCGGCGCAGGCCGCCACCAGGCGCTCCTCCAGCGGGTCGCGGGGGGCCACGCGCTCCTCCCTCCGGCCGGGGAAGCCCTCTTCGGAGGCCAGGGCCGCCAGCGCTCGGCGGTCCACCTTGCCGTTGGCGGTCAGCGGCAGGTCCGCGAGGGGGATCCAGGCAGAGGGGACCAGGGCCTCCGGCAGGCGCCCGCGGAGCTGGCCGCGCAGCTCGTCCATCGATGCGCCGCCCACCCAGATGGCCGCCAGGCTCCTGCCCGCGACCTGCCCCACGGCGACGACGGCGGCCCGCGAGACGCCGGGGCACGCCAGAAGGGCCGCCTCGACCTCGCCGGGCTCGACGCGGAAACCGCGGACCTTGACCTGCGTGTCCAGCCGGGCCACGAACTCCAGACTGCCGCCGGCCGACCAACGCACCCGGTCTCCCGTGCGATAGAGGCGGGCGCCCCCTTCCCCGGGGCCCGCGAACGGGTCGGGGATGAACCGCTCCGCCGTCAGGTCCGGCCGGTCCAGGTAGCCGCGCGACACCCCGGCGCCGCCGGCGTAGAGGTCGGCCGCGACCCCCATGGGCACCGGCCGCAGATCGGCGTCCAACACGTAGACCTGATCGTTGGCGATCGGGCGGCCGATGGGCACGCTCGCCCCGACCTGCCCAGGCCCGGTCATGCGGTGGCAGCAGACGAAAGTCGTGCACTCGGTGGGGCCGTAGCCGTCGATCAGGGTGAGCCCGGGCAGCGCCTCCAGGACCCGGCGGGCGTGCTCCGGCGAGACCACGTCGCCGCCCGTCAGGAGCTGGCGCAGCGGCCTCAAGGCCTGCGGCAGGCCGTCCACCATCTCGTGGAAGAGGCCCGTCGTCAGCCAGGCCGAGGTCACGCCGTGTCCGGCGATGACCCGGGCCAGGTCGTCGAGGGAGCCGATCCGGCCGGGGAACAGGACGACCCGGCCGCCGTTGAGGAGGGGGGCCCAGATCTCCAGCGTCGAGGCGTCGAAGGCGACCGGCGCGAGCTGGAGCCACGCCTGTCCCGGCCCCATGTCCGCGCAGCCGCCCCCCCGCGCCAGCCGGATGACGTTGCGGTGGGTGACCGCCACTCCCTTGGGCGTGCCGGTGGAGCCCGAGGTGTACATCACGTAGGCCAGGGCCTCGGCGGGAACCGCGGGCAGTGGACCGTCATCCTCGGAAGCGGCCTGATGGAGCCCCTCCGGCAGCATCGCCGCGCCCGCGTCGCGGACCATCCAGGCCACGCGGTCCGGCGGATAGGCGGGATCGATGGGCAGGTAGGCGCCGCCGGCCTCGAGGATGCCCAGCAGGGAAGCGATCAGGTCCGGCGTGCGCTCGGCCAGGACGGCCACCCGCTCCCCGGGCCGGAGCCCCTGGGCCCGCAGACGGCGGGCGATCCGCCCGGCCCGCCGCCGGACCTCGCCGTAGGTCAGCCGCTCGTTCCCCATCTCCACGGCCACGGCGTCGGGCCGCAGCGCCGCCTGCTCGGCGAACAGGGCGGGGATCGACGCCGTGTCCGGGTAGGCGGCGCGGGTGTCGTTCCACTCCACCGTCAACTGGTGCCGCTCGGCCTCGGCGAGGAGCGGCAGGCTGGCCGGCGGCCGCTCGGAATCGGCGGCGAGGCCCTCCAGCAGGATTTCGAGATGGGCCAGCAGGCGCCGGACCGTGGCGGGCTCGAAGCGGCGGTCGGCGATCAGGCGCAGGGACAGGCCGCCATGCGCCGCCGCGATCAGGGTGAGCGGATAGTTGGTGAGCTCGCCGATGGCGGCTTCCCGGATCCGCAGCCCCCCCAGCCGCTCGGAGACGGCGGGCGCCACGGGGTAGTTCTCGAACACCAGGAGGCTCGCGAACAGGCTCTCGCCGGCGGGCAGCCCGGCGAGCGACTGGATGCGGGTCAGGGGAGTCCATTCGTGCTGGCGCAGCTCGAACTGATCTTCCTGGAGCCGCGCGAGCCAGGCGGCGGCCGTGCCGTCCCCGGGAACCTCGATCCGCACCGGCAGGCTGTTGATGAACAGGCCCACCATCGACTCCACGCCGGCGAGCTCGGCGGGACGGCCGGAGGTCACGGCACCGAAGACGACGTCGGACGCCTGCGCGTGGTGGGAGAGCACGAGCGACCACGCCCCCTGCACGAGGGTGTTGAGGGTCACGCGCAGCCGCTGCGCCAGCGCCTCGAGCGCCGCGGCACGCGGCGCCGACAGGGCGAGCGCCCGCTCGAAATAGTCGCCGGGGCCCCCGGCATGGCGTCCGCCCAGGGCCTCCGGATGGTCGAACGGCACCGGCGTGGGGGCCGTGAAGCCCTGGAGCTTGCGCCGCCAGTAGCGCTCGGCCTCGGCCTCGTCGCGCTCCGCGAGCCAGGCGATGTAGTCGCGGTACGGGCGCGGCGGCGGCGGCAGGGGCGCTCCCTCGTGCAGGGCGAAGATCTCGCCCAGGAGGAGGGCGAAGCACCAGCCGTCGAAGAGCAGGTGATGGGAGCTCCAGACCAGCCGGTGGCGGTCCTCCCCCGTGCGCACCAGGGCGAGCCGCATGAGGGGGGGCCGCTCGAGGTCGAAGCCGCGCGCGCGGTCGGCGGCGAGGAGGTCCCGCCAGCGCCCGTCGAGGTCGGCGGGCGGCACGCCCCGCCAGTCCTCGGCCGTCCAGGGCAGCTCCACCTGCCGCCGCACGAGCTGCAACGGCCGCTCGACTCCCCGCCAGAGGAACGCCGTGCGCAGCACGGGGTGACGCTCGACGACCCGCTGCCAGGCGCCGGCGAAGGCCGCGGGGTCGAGCGGCCCCTCGAGCTCGGCCGTGAGCTGCTCGAAGTAGACGTCGGCGCCGGCGGCGTAGACGTTGTGGAACAGGATCCCTTCCTGCAGGGGCGCCAGAGGATAGAGGTCCTCGACGCCGCGGTCGTTGCCGAGCAGGCGGTCGAGAGCCTCCTGTCCGAGCCCGGCGAGCGGGAAGTCGGACGGGGTGAAGCCGCCGGCCGCCGGCGACAGGCAGTGATCGACCAGAGCCGACAGCTCCGCTAGAAAACCTTGCGCCAGCCGCTCCACCGTGGCCGGGAGATGGCGCCGCGGGTCGTAGGTCCAACTGACGCGCAGGCGGTCGTCCAGCACCAGCGCGTCGACCGCGAAGGGGGGGCGGCCGGCGACCGCCTCGCCTTCGCTGCCGCGCACCGCCTCGGGAGCGAAGGCGAAGAGGCCGTCCTCCCCCACGGCGGAGCCGAATTGGCCCAGGTAGTTGAAGGAGACCTCCGGCGCCGGCAGCGCGGCCAGGCGGCCGCCGGTCTCGGGGCCGGCGAGGTGCCGCAGGAGATCGTAGCCCAGGCCGCGGTTGGGCACGGCGCGGAGGCGCTCCTTGACGGCCAGGATCGCCTCCCGCGGACCGCCTCTCGGCGGCAGCGCGAGGGCGACGGGGAACAGGGTGGTGAACCAGCCGACGGTGCGCGAGAGGTCCACCCCGGGGAAGACCTCTTCACGCCCGTGCCCCTCGAGCTCGACCAGCAGCGTGCCCTCGCCCGTCCAGGCGGCGAAGGCACGGGCTAGCGCCGCCAGCAGAAGGTCGTTGACCTGCGTGCGGTAGACCTCCGGGGCCTGCTTGAGGAGCGCCCGCGTCTCCCCGGCGCCGAGCTCGACGGCGACGGTCGCCATGGCGGGAGGGCTCCCGGCCTCCGCCGCGAGATCGGCCGGCAGCGGCGGCAGGGACACGGGCAGGCCCAGCCAATAGGGCAGCTCGCCCGCCAGCTCGGGTGAGCCCGCGTGGGCGGCCAGGAGCTCCGTCCAGCGCTTCCAGGAGGTGGTCTTCGCCGGCAGCTCGGGGGCCGCCAAGTCCTCCAGCAGCACGCGCCAGGAAACGCCGTCGATCACCAGGTGGTGGGCGGTGAGGAGCAGCCGGTCGCCGTCCTCGCCCAGGCGGAACGCCGCGGCGGTGAAGAGGGGCCCCGCGGCGAGGTCGAGCCCACCCTGAAGCTGTTCCGCGGCGGCCTCGAGGGCATTCGTCCGCCTTTCACGCGGCAGGGCCCGGAGGTCGATCTCGAACAGCGGCGCCGACCTCCCGGCGTCCTGGACGGGAGCGTGGAGCTGGCGCCAGCCCGCCTCCTCCTGGAGGAAACGCAGCCGCAGGGCGTCGTGGTGCCCGGCGAGCCGGGCGAGGGCGGCCGCGAGGGGCCCCGCGGCCAGGGGCTCGCGGGAGGCGAGCAGCACCGCCTGGTTGAAGCGCCAGGGCTGCCGCCGCTCCTGCTCGAAGAATCGGCGCTGGATGGGAGTGAGCGGCGCCTCGCCCTCGACCGCCTCCTGGTCCGCGCCGGAGGCTTCATCGGCGACCGCGGCGACCGCGGCGGCCGCGAGCCCGGCGATCGTCTGGTGGATGAAGAACTGCCGGGTGGTGACCAGGAGCCCGGCCCGGCGGGCCCGCGCCACCACCTGGATGCTCAGGATGGAGTCGCCGCCGAGCTGGAAGAAGTTGTCGTGGATACCCACCCGTTCCAGGCCGAGCACGTCGCTCCAGATGCCGGCCAGCAGCTCCTCGACCGGGTTGCGGGGCGGCGCCGAGCCGGCCGGGGCCTCGGGCGCCGCCGGGGCGGGCAGGGCCTTGGGGTCCACCTTGCCGTGGGCGTTGAGCGGCAGCTCGTCGAGGAGCACGAAGCCGGCGGGGAGCATGTACTCCGGCAGGCGCCCGCGGAGGAAATCGCGCAGCTCCTCCTCCGGCGGCGCGGTGCCCGCGCCCGCGGCCGCGAAATAGGCCACGAGGTGCAGGTCGCCGCCCCGTCCCGCCCGCGCCACGACGGCCGCCTCCCGGACCCCGGGGTGCGCACGGAGGGCCGCCGCGACCTCCCCGGGCTCGACGCGGAAGCCGCGGACCTTCACCTGGTCGTCGACGCGGCCCAGGAACTCCAGGGCGCCATCCGGCCGGCGCCGCGCGAGGTCGCCCGTGCGATAGAGGCGGGAGCCCGGCGCGTCCGCGAACGGATCGGGGACGAAGCGCTCGGCGGTCAGAGCGGGGCGCCCCAGGTAGCCGCGGGCGGTCAGGCCGCCCAGGCAGAGCTCGCCCGGCACGCCGAACGGCTGCCGGCTCCCCTGCCGGCCGAGCACCCGGGCGACCCGGCCGGGCAGCGGCCGGCCGATCGGCACCGGCCCGGCTTCGCCGTCCCCGGGCCGGACCGCGTGCAGGGTGGCGGTGACCACGGCCTCGGTGGGCCCGTAGACGTTGAGCAGGGGCACGGCCGCCATGGGCGTGCGCCGCCACTGGCGGACGTCCTCGGCGCGCATCTCCTCGCCGCCGGCGATCACCAGCCGGAGCCGCGGCGGCGCACCGCCGGCCAGTCCGGCCTCCTCGGCGGCCCAGCGGGCCCAGTAGGCCCGGGGCAGGGCCACGACCGTCAATTCCATCTCCGCGATCCGCGGCGTCAGCTCCTTGAGGTCCCACATCTCGGGCCCGCGGACGACCAGGGTGGCGCCCGCGACCAGCGCGGAGAGGGTCTGCTCGATGGCGGGGTCGAAGCTGACGGAGTTGAACTGGAGCGCCCGGTCTCCCGGGCCGATGCCGTGGACCCGGGCGTAGGTCAGGGCGTGCTCGACGGCGGCGGCATGGGTCACGGCGACACCCTTCGGCACGCCGGTCGAGCCCGAGGTGTAGAGGCAGTACGCCAGGTTCTCCGGCAGGACGGCAGCGGCGGGGATCGCGGACGCCTTCTCGCCCGGCTCGTCCAGCTCGTCGAGAAAATCCTGCGTCACCACCGCGGCCGCGCCGGAATCATCGAGCACGAACGCCTGGCGCGCCGCCGCCTCGTCCGGCTCGAGCGGCACGTAGACGCCGCCGGACTTGAGGATGCCGAGCAACCCCACGATCAGCCCCGCCGACCGTTCGACGCGGAGCGCGACCGGCGTCTCGGGGCCCACGCCCAGGCTCCGCAGACGTTGCGCCAGGGCCTCGGCCCGCCGTTCGAGCTCGCCGTAGGTCAGCCGTTCGCCGCCGCAGACGACGGCCTCGGCGTCCGGGTCGAGGCGCGCCCGCGCCGCGATCGCCTCGTGAACGCAAAGCCCCGCGGGATCGGTCCTCTGAGTCCGCTCGGCGCGCACGAGCTGCTGGACCTCGGCGGCGTCGAGCAGCGGCAGGTCCGCCAGCCGCAGGCCGGGGTCGGCCGCGACGGCTCCCAGCAGGGCCTGCAGGCGGTCCAGCAGACGCTCGGCCGTGGCGCCTTCGAACAGGTCGGTGTCGAACTCCAGCGTGCCCGCGAGCCCGCCGGGCTGGTCGAACAGCGACAGCATCAGGTCGTAGCGGGCGTTGCCGTCGTAGGCGTCGACGGGCCTGGAGGCGACGCCGGCGAGCGACGCGCCGGCGCCGTGCCCGTCCAGCACCTGAACCAGGGCCTGGACCAGCGGCTGGCGCCCGGTGTCGCGCTCCGGCTGCACGGCCTCGACCAGCTTGCCGAACGGCAGGTCCTGGTGGGCGTAGGCGCCCAGCGCCGACTGGCGGACCCGCGCCAGCAGCTCGCGAAAGGTGGGGTCGCCTGTCAGGTCGATGGGGAACGGCACCTGGGTGAGGAAGCAGCCGAGGACCGCCTCGATCTCGGGCCGGTTGCGGTTGGCGTTGTTGGCCCCCAGGATCATCCGCTCCTGGCCCGAGTCGCGGCAGAGCAGGGCGGCCACGGAGGCGAGCACGGCCATGAAGAGCGTGGCCCCCTCGGCGCGGGCGAGGGCGCGCAGGGCCTCGGTCCGCGCCGGCGGCACCGCCACCCGCCGCTGGTCGCCGCGCATGCGCGCCACGGCCGGGCGCGGCCGGTCGGTCGGCAGCTCCAGGGCCGGGGGGAAGCCGGCCAGCCGCTCGCGCCACCAGGAGCTCAGATCCTCCAGCACCTCCCCCTGGAGCCACTCGCGCTGCCAGACGGCGAAGTCCGGGTACTGGACCGGCGGCGCGGGCAGCGCCGGGCGCCGGCCGGCCGCGAAGGCGCCGCAGAGGGCGGCCAACTCGGCCCAGGCGATCTGGAAGGAGAGGAAGTCGGTCACCAGGTGATGGATGGTCAGCAGGCAGACGTGCTCCTCGCGCCCCAGGCGGATCAGGCTCGACCGCACGAGCGGGCCGCGCTCGAGGTCGAACGGCGCCGCCGCGTCGGCGCGGACCAGGCGCAGGGTCTCGGCCTCGCGCCCCTCCTCCGGCAGCGTCGAGAGGTCGATCACGGCGAGCCTCTGGCGCCCGGCGGGGGCGACCCTCTGCACGGGCCGGCCGCCGTCGGCCGGGAACGAGGTCCGCCAGGCGGCGTGGCGGCGCGCGATCTCGTCGAGGGCCGCGGCGACGACCGGCACCGGCAGGCGGCCGCTCATGCGGGTGGCGGCGGCGATGTTGAGCCCGGCCCGCTCCGGATAGAGCTGCTCCATGAACCAGAACCGCTCCTGGTCGAGCGACAGCGGCCAGTCCCCCGCGCCCGTGGGGCCGCTCACGGGACGGATCGGCGGCGGCTGGTGGACGCGCGCGGCCCGGCGCTGCTTCTCCCGCAGCTTCTCGAACAGGGCCCGCTGCTCGGGGGTCAGGGCCGCGAGGCGGTCGACGACGCTCACGCCGCCACCTCCTCGAGAACAGGGAGCGCAGACAGGCGGACGTCGGGGTCGGCCGTCACCGCGTCGATCAGGCGGTAGAACAGCTCGAGCAGGCGGCCAATGGTCCCCGCGTCGAACAGGTCGGCGTTGTACTCCAGGGGTCCGGACAGGCCGGCGTCGTGGTAGTCGTAGAGGCCGAACATGAGGTCCCACCGGGAGTTGCCGTCGAAGAGCCCGACCGGCGTGAGCTCCAGGCCGCCCGACCGGCCGCCGCTCTGCCCTTCCAGGACCAGGAGCACGACCTGGACGACGGGGTGGCGGCTCGCGTCCGGCTCCAGCCCCAGGGCCTCGATCAGCTTGCTGAACGGGAAGCTCTGATGGGCGTAGGCGGAGAGGGCCGTCCGGCGGGTGCGGGCGAGCAGCTCGCGGAAGGTCGGGTCGCCCGCGAGGTCGGCCGCGAAAGGGATCTGATTCAGGAAGAAGCCGGCCACCGGCAGCAGCTCCGGCCGGGCGCGGTTGGCGCCGTTGGAGCCCACGACCAGCTTCTCCCGCCCGGTGACGCGCCAGAGCAGGGCGTAGAGCACGGCGAGCACGGCCATGAACGTGGTCGCGCCCTCGCGCCGGGCCAGGGCCCGCAGGCGCTCCGAGCGCCCGGCGCCGGCGCGGACCTCGAAGAGCCCGCCCCGCTGGTTCTGGACGGGCGGCCGCGGCCGGTCCGCAGGCAGGTCGAGCACCAGGGGGAAGCCGGCCAGCTCCCGCCGCCAGAACTCGCTCTCTTCTTTCAGAACCTCCCCCCGCAGCCACTCCCGCTCCCAGACGGCGTAATCGGGATACTGCACGGGTAGGGGAGGCAGCGGCGAGGGGCGGCCGGCGCGCAGGGCCTCGTAGACCGCCATCAGCTCGGCGAAGAAGATCTGGAAGGTGACCCAGTCGGTCGCCAGGTGGTGGATCGTCAGCAGGTAGAGGTGCTCCCGCTCGGCGAGCCGCACCAGGGCGATGCGCAGCAGCGGCCCGCGCGCGAGGTCGAACGGGTTGCGCGTGTGGTCGTAGATGGCCCGGTGGCCGGCACCCTCGCGCAGCCCGGCCGGCAGGGCGCTCAGGTCGAGGAGCGACACCTCGGGCTTCAGGAATCCATGGACCCGCTGCACCGGCCGGCCGTCGACGACGGGGAAGGTGGTGCGCCAAGCGGCGTGACGGCGGATCAGCTCGCGGAAGGCGGCGAGGAACGCCGGCAGATCGAGCTCGCCGCGGACGTGGCTGCCGGCGTCGACGTTCCAGGAGATCAGGCCGGGGTTCTCCTGGTGCAGCCGCCAGAGCCGCTCCTGATCGTAGGAGAGGGGCCAGTCGCCGGCGCCCGAGGGTCCGGAGACGGGGCGCACGGGCGGCGGGGTGCGAGGCGCCGGGGCGGCGGGCCGCTGCCGCAGCTTGTCGAACAGGGCCCGCTGCTCCGGGCTGAGGGCGGAGAGGCGGTCGGCGACGCCCATCTATACCCCCATCTCCGCGAGGCGCTCGGCGGCCTCCTCCGGGGACAGCCCCTCGATCAGGGCGAGCAGCGCCTCGATCTCCGCGGGGTCCTCCTCGCCGCGTGTCCGCCGTACCGCCTGGGCCAGGGCCGCGACGGTGGGGTGCTCGAACAACGCCGTCACTGGCAGCTCGGCCTCCAGGGCACTCCGGATCTGGGTGACCATCTGGATGGCCAGCAGCGAGTGGCCCCCCAGCTCGAGGAAGCTGTCGTGCCGGCCGATGGGCTCGATACCGAAGAGGTCCTCCCAGATGGCGGCCAGCCGCTCCTCCAACTCGTCGCGCGGCGCCTCGTAGGCGGTCGGGAGGCCGGCCGGACGCCGGGTCTTCTCGCCTGTGTGCGCCGGCGCCATCTGGGCGAGCAGGGTGTCGGCGGTGACGCTGTCCGTCTCCGCGATCAGCCCGGGAAGGTCGCGGCTGGACACGATCACCCGTGGCAGGGGAGCCGCCAGCAGGCGGCGCAGGGCCGCGGCGCTCCGCTCGTCGCCGACCGCGTGAGCCGCCAGCGTGGCCGCGACGTCCTCTGGCGCCATGCCCGACGCGCTACCGACCAGCCAGCCGCCCCACTGGTAGGGATCCCAGTGGACGGCGACGGTGAACGGCCGCCCCTCGGCCGCCCGGTGCGCGGCCAGGGCGTCGAGGAACGAACCCTCGGCGGCGGCCTCGAGCTGGCCCAGGCTGCCCGTCATGGCCGTGGTGGTGGACGACAGCACGACGAAGGCGGGCGGATCGGGCTCCGCGTCCACGGCCGCGAAGAGCGCCTGGACGCTCCTCGCCAGGGGGTCTAGCGCGGCGTGAAGTGCCTCCGGTGTCTTGAGCTGGATCAGCCCGCCCGCGGCAGTACCGCCGGCGAAGTAGACGCCGTGGACGGGTCCGAAGCGGGCGCGGGTCTCGGCCAACGCGGCACCGATTTCCTCGTCACGAAAAACCAGCAGCCGGTCCGCCCCGGCCTCGCGCTCCAGCGCCAGCTCCTGGAAGTCCCGCGGCAGCGTCAGCCCGACCCGAGCCCCCGCCCCCACCAGGTGCTCCGCCACGCGGAGGCCCGGACCGTGCGCGGCCCCGGCGATGAACCAGACGCCTTCCAGGGAAGTCTCCGCGGCCAGGCGAACGGGCTCGAAGCCCCGCTCCCAGCGCTGCCGCCCCCGCAAGGCCACGGCGGGCCGCGGATCGGCGGCCTCGGCGAGGATCTGTCCGATCAGGCGCTCCTCCTGTGGCGAGCCGGGCGCGGGGAGGACGACATCCACGCTGCCGCACGCCAGGCGCGGCAGCTCCTGGTGGACCACTTTCAGGGGACCGAGGACGGTCGACTTGGCGGGATGGATCGGATCCCCGTCGAGCACTTCCTGCAGACCGTCGGCAGCCAGGACGAGCTTGACCAGCGAGGCATCGCCCAAGGCGGCGAACGCCTGCGTCAGCCGCGTCAGGCTGACCAGGCCCGCCTCCTGGGCCGCTTCGAAGGAGGGCTCTTCGCCGGTGATCCCTCCGAGATGGAGGATCGTCCCCGGGCGGGCCTCCTGGAGCAGCGCCTCGTAGTCGAGCCCGCTCTCCATCCTGGCCGTGAAGACCTCTTGTCCTGAGCTCCGCAGCCGCTCGGCGATCCGTTCGCCGAAGCCGGTCTCGTCGAGGAACAGGAGCCAGCGCTCCCCTTGTCCCATCGGTGCGGCAACCCGTGGGACCTGCTTCCAGCCCGGCACCCAGAACCAGTCCGCCAAGTCCGATTCGCGGAGCGGGGCGGCCGGAGGGTTGGTAGGCGGATCGATCCAGTACCGCTGGCGCTCGAAAGGATAGGTGGGCAGAGGTACGCGCAGCCGGCGCTCCCCGCCATGGAACCGGGCCCAGTCGATCTCGACGCCGGCGATCCACAGCCGTCCCACGGCTTCCAGGAGGTCCGGGCCGCCGAGGGTCGGAACGGCGACCCGGTTCGCCGCGGCGGCCGGGTGCTGCTTGACCAGAGTGCTGAGCGTCGCGCCCGGGCCGACCTCCAGGAAGACCCGCTCGGGCTCCTGAAGCAGCTCGCCGATCCCCTCGGCGAAACGGACGGTGCTCCGCATGTGCCGCGCCCAGTAGCCCGGATCGGCGAGGTCGTCCGCCGTGATCCAGGAGCCGGTGACGTTCGAGAGATAGGGGATGGCCGGCGAACCCATCTCTGCGCCCCGCGCAATCGCGGTGAAAGCGTCCACGGCGGGCGCCATCATCGACGAGTGGAAAGCGTGGGTAGTGCGCAGCCGGATGCAGCTCACCCCGCGCCCCGCGAGCAGGCCGTCGAGGGCCTCGACGGCTTCGGCCGGGCCGCCGGCCACGCAGAAGTGGGGGCCGTTGGTGGCCGACAGGGAGAGCCCCTCGCCGAGCAGGGGCCGGACCTCGGCCTCGGGGAGGGGGATGGCGAGCATGGCCCCTCCCGGCAGGTCCTGGATCAGCTTCGCCCGGCGGGCGACCAGATCCAGGGCGGCGTCGAGCGGCAGCACGCCGGCCAGACAGGCGGCCACGTACTCGCCGAGGCTGTAGCCGATCATCGCCTGTGGCTCGATTCCCCAGGACATCAGCAGGCGGGCCAGCGCGTACTCGACGACGAAGCAGGCCGGCTGGGCGAAAACCGTCTGGCGCAGCCTCTCCTCGGCCGGGGCTTCCTCCGCAGCATTCCGGCGCAGCATGGCCCGCAGGTCGGGGCCGGCGGCGCGAGGGGAGGCCGGACCGGAAGAGAACATCACCTCGCGCAGGTCCGCGCCGAGCAGAGGCGCGAGCCGGCTGGCGCAGAGGTCGACCTGCTCGCGGAACACGGGCTCCGTCTCGTAGAGGTCGCGGGCCATGTCCACGCGCTGGTCGCCCAGACCGGGGAACAGGAAGACGACGGGCCGCGCTCCCGCCCCCTCGCGCCGGCCGGCCCCACCGGAGACCGGCCGATCGCGCAGGGCGGCGATGGCTCCCTCGGGGTCGCGGGCGACGGCGATCCGGCGGTGCTCGAACGCCTTCCGCCCCGTCTGCAGAGTCCAGGCGGCGTCCGCCAGATTCAGGTCCGAGCCCTCCAGGCGCTCGGCCAGGCGTTCCGCCGCAGCGTCCAGGGCCGACGCGGTTCGCGCCGACAGCACCAGGAGCTGATCTCGACGCGCCGGCTCGTCCCCCGCCTCCGGCGCCGGCGCCTCCTCCAGCACCAGGTGGGCGTTGGTGCCGCCCAGGCCGAAGGAGCTGACGCCGGCACGCCGGGGCTCCTCCCCGCGTTCCCAGGGCCTCGCCTCGGTCGGCACGTAAAACGGGCTCGCCGCGAAGTCGATCTGGGGATTCGGGCTCTCGAAGTGGAGGCTCGGCGGCACCGTCCGGTGGGCCAGGGCGAGAGCAGCCTTGATCAGCCCGGCGGCGCCCGCCGCCGTGTTGCAGTGGCCGAGGGCGGTCTTGACCGAGCCCAGGGCGCAGAACCCCTGGCCCTCGGCGCCCGCGGCGCGGAAAGCCTGGGTGAGGGCCGCCACCTCGATGGGATCGCCGAGCGGCGTGCCGCTGCCGTGCCCCTCGACGTAGCCGAGAGTCGAGGGATCGACGCCCGCCATCATCAGGCTCTCGGAGATGGCCTCCGCCTGCCCCTCGACGCTGGGGGCCGTGAAGCCCACCTTGGCGGCGCCGTCGTTGTTCACGGCCGAGCCGCGGATCACGGCGTAGATCCGGTCGCCGTCGGCGAGCGCGTCGGCCAGGCGCTTCA
>DATFNZ010000168.1:0-90259 GCA_035266085.1 Thermoanaerobaculia bacterium | reverse complement strand
CGGTGCGGTGGTGATCACCGGTGGCGGCACCGGTCTGACCTACACGCCGAACGCGAACTACTGCAACAGCGTTTCGGGCGTGCCGGACACGTTCACCTACACGCTGACTCCGGGCGGTTCTTCGACCACGGTGACGATGACGGTGACCTGCGCGGACGACAACCCGGTGGCGGTGCCGGACGCGGCGACGGTGACCGAGGACTCGGGCGCCAACCCCGTCCCCGTGCTGGCGAACGATACGGACGTGGACGGCGGCGCGATCTCGATCCAGTCGGTGACGCAGCCGGCCAACGGCGCGGTGGTGATCACCGGTGGTGGCACCGGCCTGACCTACGCGCCGAACGTGAACTACTGCAACAGCGTTTCGGGCGTGCCGGACACCTTCACGTATACGCTGACGCCGGGCGGCTCCACCACGACGGTGACGGTGACCGTGACCTGCGTGGATGACACGCCGGTGGCGGTCAATGACGCCGCGGTGGTGGCCGAGGACTCGGGCGCCAACCCCGTCCCCGTGCTGGCGAACGACACGGACGTGGACGGCGGTGCGATCTCGATCCAGTCGGTGACACAGCCGGCCAATGGCACGGTGGTCATCACCGGTGGCGGCTCAGGCCTGACGTATCAACCGAACGCGAACTACTGCAACAGCGTTTCGGGCGTGCCGGACACGTTCACCTACATGCTGGCGCCGGGCGTCTCGACGGCCACGGTGTCGGTGACGGTGACCTGCCTCAACGACGCGCCGGTCCTGGACCTTGATGCAAACGATAGTCAGGGCACGGGCGGGAGCGACTTCGCCGTCACCTTCACCGAGGGCGAGGCGGCGAAGCTGATCGAAGACCCGATAGACGCAACGGTGACCGACGTCGACAGCGCCAACCTGGCGTCGCTGACGGTGACGATCACTAACCTGCTCGACACGGGCAGCGAGACGCTTTCGGCGGACGTCACGGGCACCTCGATCACGGCCAGCTACGTCCCCGGCACGGGGGTGCTGACCCTGACGGGCCCGGACACGCTGGCGAACTTCCAGACGGTGCTGCGGAAGGTGCGGTATCTCAACTCCGACATCGATCCCGATACGACGCCGCGGGTGATCCACTTTGTAGCCAACGACGGCACCGCCAACAGCAACACCGCGATCTCGACGGTGACCATCGTGGCGGTGGACACCCCGCCGACGGCGGTCGCCGACTCGGCGACGGTCGCCGAGGACTCGACCAATAACCCCATCAACGTGCTGGCGAACGACACCGATCCGGATGGCGGCGCGCAGAGCATCCAGTCCGTAACGCAGCCGGCCAACGGCACGGTTGCGATCACGGGCGGCGGCACGGGTGTGACCTACACGCCGAACGCGAACTACTGCAACAGCGTCTCGGGCACGCCCGACACGTTCACCTACACGCTGACGCCGGGCGGCTCGACGGCGACGGTGTCGGTCACCGTGACCTGCCAGGACGACAACCCGGTGGCGGTGCCGGACGCGGCCACGGTCCTCGAGGACTCTGGGGCCAACGCGATCCCGGTGCTGGCGAACGACACGGATCCGGATGGTGGCCCGATCAGCATCCAGTCGGTTACGCAGCCGGCGAACGGCGCGGTGGTGATCACCGGTGGCGGCACCGGCCTGACCTACGCGCCGAACGCAAACTACTGCAACAGCGTGTCAGGCATCCCGGACACGTTCACCTACACGCTGACGCCGGGCGGCTCCTCGACCACGGTGACGGTGACCGTGACCTGCGTGGACGACAGCCCGGTGGCGGTGGCCGACGCGGCGACGGTTGTCGAGGACTCGGGCGCCAACGCGATCAACGTGCTGGCGAACGACACGGACATCGACGGCGGCCCGATCAGCATCGCTCCGGTGCTGCCGACACCTCCGGCGAACGGTACGGTGGTGATCACCGGAGGTGGCACCGGTCTGACCTACACGCCAAACCCGAACTACTGCAACAGTGTGTCGGGCGTCCCGGACACGTTCATGTACGCGCTGTCGCCGGGCGGCTCGACGGCAACGGTGACGGTGACCGTGACCTGCGTCGACGACCCGCCGGTGGCGGTGGCCGACTCGGCGACGGTCGTCGAGGACTCGGGTGCAAACGCGATCAACGTGCTGGCGAATGACACCGACCCGGATGGCGGTCCGATCTCGATTACATCGGTGACACAGCCGACGAACGGAGCGGTGGTCATCACGGGTGGTGGAACCGGTCTGACCTATGCGCCAAACCTGAACTACTGCAACATGCCTCCGGGCACGACACCGGACACGTTCACCTACACGCTGACGCCGGGTGGCTCAAGCACGACGGTGTCAGTGCTGGTGACCTGCGTCAACGACGCGCCGGTGTTGACCAACAATCCGATCACCTACGCGACGGCGGGCAACACGCAGCTCCACGTGGCCGGCGCCACACGGCCTGGCGTGGCCTCTATCTCCGACCCCCAGAGCGCGCTCCAAAAGTCGGCTCCCACCGACGTCGATGGCCCGGCAACGGCCACCGTGGTCGCGGCCTCGGGCGCGTCCGCCAACGGCGGCAGCTTCACGATCAACACTGATGGCTCGTTCCACTACGTGCCGGCGGCGGGCTTCACGGGAACCGACTCCTTCACCTACCAGGTGACCGACACGGTGACTCCGACGACGGGCACGATCAACATCATGGTCAGTCAGAGGGTCTGGTACGTCCGTGACGTGATCGACGCCAACAATGCCGCGGGCGGCGATGGGCGTTCCACAAATGCCTTCGACAGCATCGCGGCCTTCAACGCGGCGACGACGTTTGACGGCGACATCATCTTCATCTTCCGGGGCAACACGGGTACGACGCCGCTCGCCGGCGGCATCACTCTCAGGAACGGCCAGAAGCTCCACGGCGAGGGCATCGGTCTGACCGTGCCCGGCTTCGGCACGCTGATCCCAGCCGGCGCCAAGCCGCGGGTCAACAACGGCGGCGGTGACGCGGTGTCGGTGCCTGCTACGGCAGGCAACCGGCAGAACGTCGAGATCCGCGGCCTCGACCTCCAGGGCAGCACCAACGCAGTAGACGTGACTGCCTCCGGCGCCAACAGCGTCAGCATCACGATCAGCGACAACGATGTCCGCGGCGCGGGCCTCGAGGGGATCGACCTCAACGCCGGCTCGACCGGCACCTTCGCGGCAACGCTCAACAACAATTCTCTCGCCGCCACCGGCAACGCCTTTGACGCGCGCACCTCCGCCGGCTCCGGTACGCTGACGATCGATTTCAGCAACCAGGTCGTCGTGTCGAACGCGACGGGCATCCTGATCGACGGCTCGGTCGGCGGCGGAACGCGGATCATCGGCTTCGCCAACAACGCGGTGAGCCTGAACAACGTGGGCACGGGCATCAGCATTACGAGCGCCACCTTCGACGTGACGCCTGGCGGTTCCTACCAGCCGGTCTCCGGTGGCACTGCGGTGATTGGAGCCCCGGGTCTAGGCAACGGCGTCGGCGGGTCCGGTATCGTGTTCTCCAACGTAGCCGGCGACCTCGCATTTACCGACCTCGATATCTTCGCGGATGGCGGCACGGGTCTGCGGATCACGGGTACAGGCGCGGTGAACACAGGGGTGGGCACGGGTACGCGAGTGACCGTGGGCTCTGGCGTTGCGATCTTCGAGGCTACCGGCGGTCCTGCTGTGGACGTGACAAACGCGACGGTCGACCTGCAACTCACGAGCATCAAGAGCACGAACAGCCCGACCACGGGCATCTCGCTGACGAACGTGGCCGATGGCACGGCGACCGCGATCTTCTCGGCCGGCTCGGACAGCTCAATCACCAATGCCACCGGCACGGACTTCAACGTCGACGGCGGCAACGCCACGATCAACTACGCTGGCCCGATCAACAACACGGCGGGACGTTCCGTCTCGGTAGTCAACCGGACGGCTGACACCGTCACTGTCATCGGTGCGATTACGGATACGGGCGCCGGCATCTTCCTGAACAGCAACACCGGTTCGGCAATCGACTTCATTGGCGGCCTTACCTTGACGACGGGTGCGAGTGACGCCTTGACGGCCACGGGCGGGGGCACGGTCAGGGTCACGGGCGCGGCGAATACGATCACGACGACGACCGGCATTGCTCTCAACATGCAGAACACCACAATTGGGAACGGCAGCGGTGCTCCGGAAACGGGTCTCCGCTTCCGCAGCCTCTCGGCCGGTACTGCGGCGAGCGGTCCAAGCAGCGGTATCGTGCTGAACAACACGGGCGCCTCGGGCAGCCTCACTGTGACGGGCACGGGCGGAGCGGGAACGGGTGGGACGATCCAGAGGACGGCGGGAGATGGCGTGTCGCTGGCCGCCACTCTCAGTCCATCCTTCACGTCGATGTCAATCAAGGACACCGCTGGCAGTGGCGTCCAAGGCACCCAGGTGACGAACTTTACGTTCGTCAACGGCAGCATCGACAACTCGGGCACGGCGCTTGGTGCCGATGATTCCAACATCGCATTCAACACCGGTGCGGCTGGGACCGAGAGAAACCTGAGCGGTACGGTAACGATCACTGGTAACACGCTGACCAACGCCTACTACCATGGCGTTGACATTCTCAACTTCAATGGCACATTAAACGACCTCACGGTTTCGGGAAACACCGTGACGAGCGCCACCACGACGGCGAGCTCAAAGGGCTCCGGGATCCGTTTGCAGGCACTCGGGTCAGCGACGACGGCGGCAAATATCACGAAGGCCACCCTGAGCAACAACGTGATCAGCAGGTTCCCGAGCGGGAGCGGTATTCTCATGAACTGCGGCAATGCCAGCACTACGGGAACCGGAGGGAGTTGTGGCACGCCAGGAAGCGGGGCCAACATCGTCACCGTCTCTGGCAATGCGATCGCGGGACAAGCCTCCCCGAACCAGATGGGCTCGAACGCCATCGCTGTCGCGTTGACGGGCGGCAACGGCGGGAGCCGCAGCCAAGGCAACTTCAACATCTCGGGTAACGGTACTCCTGGCAGTCCGTTGACCAACTTCAAGGGATCGGGGGTCGCCTGCTCCGTCTTCGGAATGTCGACGGCAACTTGCAGCGTCACCAATAACGTCATGGTGGCGAACAACATCGTGGCCTCGCGATGCATCGCGGTAGGGGTCGACCGGACCATCGGCGCCGGAGACACTCCCGACCTCACGGCGACGATCAGCAACAACCAGATCAGCGCGTGTGACGGCAACGGAATCTTCACCGGCGCCCTGAACTCGAACGGAACAGCGCGCCTCAAGATCCAGAACAACATCGTGGCGGCGCCGCTCACCGGTGTACGGCCGGGTATTCGGATCGATTCGGGGACGCCGGCCGCGGCTGGCACCAACACGACGGTGTGCTTGAACATCTCGGGCAATACCAGTGCGGGCAGCGGCGGAACCCAGGGTATCGGTATGCGCAAAGAGGGTGCGGTTGCAACCACTAATGCCTTCGGGATCAACGGCATGGTTGCCACCAGCTCTCCGGGAGTAGAGGCTTATGTCGATGGCCTCAACCCCGCCGGAAACGGCACACTGCTCATTTCGGCCACGAGCGGCTTCAGCAACTGCTCGCTGCCTTGATTGCAGCCATTTGCAGGAAAGATGAAAGGAGGGAAGGATGGCGGAACCGTTCTTGTCGGAGATCAGGATCATGTCGTTCGTATTCGCGCCGAAGGGCTGGGCACTGTGCAACGGGCAGCTCCTGCCCATCAACCAAAACCAGCCGCTTTTCTCGCTGCTGGGAACGACGTTCGGGGGCGATGGGCGAGTGAACTTTGCTCTGCCCGACTTGCGGGCCAGGACGCCCATTCACGTGGGAAGCGGTCATACTCTCGGCGAGAGAGGTGGTGAACAGGCCCACACTCTGTCCATCGCCGAGTTGCCGGTCCATACGCATGTCGCGAACGCCACCGCGACTCCGGCGACGACCACCACGCCGACATCGAGCCTTATGCTGGGAGAATCGACCGTACAGAGCCTGTATGGGAATGTTTCGAACCTTCAGGCCATGGCTCCGAACGCTGTCACCAACGTCGGCGGCTCTCAGGCCCACTTGAACATGCAGCCGTTTCTCACTCTTAACTTCTGTATCGCGTTGCAGGGTATCTTCCCCTCGCCCAACTAAAGGAGAGCAGACATGGCGCAACCTTACGTTGGTGAAATTCGCATGTTTGCGGGGAACTTTGCCCCTGCCGGTTGGATGTTCTGCGAGGGGCAGCTCCTGCCGATCTCCGAGAACGAGACCCTCTTCCAGCTGATCGGTACGACTTATGGAGGTGATGGACAATCGACCTTCGCGCTGCCAGATCTGCGAGGGCGAATTCCCGTACATCAGGGCAACGGCTTCATTCTGGCCGAAACGGGCGGGGCGGAAGAGATCACCCTGACGGTGCCGCAGATCCCGGCCCACAGTCATGCATACCTGGCGACCGTGAACCCTGCATCTAGCAACAGCCCAACCAACAACCTGCCTGCTGCCAGCAACGTGTTCGGTGTCTTTCCCTACGGTTCTGATGCACCTCGGACCAACCTGAACCCGAACTCCATCAGCTCCGTCGGCGGCAGCCAGCCGCACACGAACTTCCAGCCTTACCTGTGCGTCGACTTCATCATTTCTCTATTCGGGATCTTTCCGTCGCCGACCTAGGAGGGCGCTATGGCCGATCCGTTTGTTGCTGAGATTCGTATTTTTCCCTTCAACTTCGCACCCAAGGGTTGGGCGTGGTGCGACGGACAACTCCTGCCCCTTTCACAGAACACGGCGTTGTTCTCGCTGCTGGGAACAACCTATGGAGGGGATGGCAAGTCGAACTTCGCGCTCCCGGACCTTCAGGGCCGCGCCCCCATGCATCCGGGGCAAGGACCTGGATTGTCGCTTCACGACCTTGGTGAGACAGGGGGCTCCGAGACAGTGACGTTGCTCGAATCCGAGATTCCCGCTCACGCACACTCCGTCTTCGTGTCCCAGGCGGATGCGCTCACGTCATCCCCGGTCGGCCAGCAGTTTGGCAGCGGCGTCGGTATCGGTATGTATGCGGCGCCCGGAGCGCTGACTCAACTGAACCCCAACGCCCTCACGCCCGCCGGTGGCGACCAGCCACACAACAACATGCAGCCGTACCTGACGTTCTATTTCTGCATCGCGCTCCAAGGCGTCTTCCCTCCAAGGACGTAGCAGAACCACACTCACGGCGTGCTCCCGGATCAACCGGGAGCGCGCTGCTTAGTAGCGATTTGAATAGTTCAGGGCGAGAGAAAGCCATTGAGCTCCCGCATCACACTCCGCCCTATCGGGCCAGCCGACATGGACTTCCTCCTCCGGGTCTACCACAGCACCCGCGAGGACGAACTCGCCATGGTCGTAGACTGGACAGCCGAGATGAAGGAAGCCTTCGTCCGGCAGCAGTTCAACGCCCAGCACATCTGGTATCAGGAGCACTACCAGGGGGCCACATTTGACGTGATCCTGGTGGATGGAGTTCCTGGCGGCCGGCTGTACGTCCACCGCCGCGAGGCAGAGATCCGGCTGGTCGACATCACCCTGCTGCCCGAGTTCCGTAAAGGCGGGCTCGGGACCTCTATCCTGCGCGAGCTGCTGGCGGAAGGGGAAACGGCAGGCAAGCCGGTGACGATCCACGTCGAGATCTACAACCCGGCGATGAGGCTCTACGAGAGGCTGAAATTCCATCCGGTTGAGGAAAGGGGACCTTACCGGCTGATGAAGTGGTCCCCTTCTTAAGTTCCGCCCTCCCCTCTCAATATCGCCAGAGAAATTTGCCAATATTGCTGTGTTCCTATGGAGTCAGCACTGATCTTGCATGTTAAATCGGCGCTCTGATCAATAGCCGATGCGAAGGTCTTCGAAGTAAGCCCCCGCAGAGGAAAGTCCGCCTCGACCGAAGTTGATTTACGCCTTGGAGGGCAAATCGCCATGAAAAGTTTGCGGTTCGCAGTGCAAATCTGTCTACTACTCCTATGCTCGTTCCCGATCTCGACGGGTTTCGCCTCGGCGTCTACCGTGACACTGAGCGGCAACATTCTGTTCTCCGCCTTGGACGGGTCCGCGCAGGACAGCGACGGCCTTGCCAACGGGGTGTTCACGGTCAACGGCGACCTGGCCGTTGCCGGAACCATCAACTGCAACGACGACCCACCCTTGGCTGCGAACGCCAGTGCCTGCCCGATCCGGATCTCCGTCTCGGGCGACCTGACGATGGAGGCGGGGAGCGGGATCTTCGCCGAGAACCGCCGGGTTGGCGGCGATGGCCGGGAGGTCCGCCTTGACGTTGGCGGAGACGTGATCCTGCGGGGCTCCACAGGTGGACTCCCAGGAGCCGTGCTGTCGAGTAGCCGGACCAGCGACGGCAGCTTCTGGAAGGCTGGCAACCTCACGATTCTCGCTGGGGGCAATGTCGAGCTCGAGGCGGGCTCCAAGGTGGCGGCGAGCACTCCCAATGGGGCGGCAGGCACGATTGCCGTAACCGCGGGAGGTCCGATTCGGGTGGCCGGTCTGATCGCTGCCGGCCCCAGCCGTACCGTCCTGCCGTCTCGATGGTCCGGTCTGGTCCTCGACGGTGCGAGTAATGGGCAGGTCGGAGGAGCGATCTCCCTCCGGTCGCACACCTCGGCGGAGCCAGGCATCGTTATCGATTCAGCGGGCATCGTGGCCTCCCAGGGTGAAGACAACGGAGCGAAGCTGGTGCTGCTCGAAGCTTGCGGGATCGAGGTCCGCGGCCTGGTCGCCTCCGTTTCGAAGCAGGGCGGCCCTTCGCTGGTTGCCCTCCGCTCGGGGAAGGGGATCCTCGTCGACGGCCGCGACCTGGGGTCCGGCGGGAGCCGCCTGGGCCGGGTCCGGGCTGATGGCAGCCTGGGCGGTGCCGCCGGGTATATGGTCGATCTCTTCGCCGGGAGCGATATCCAGGTCCTGGGTCCCGATCCGTCGTCGACGGCCCTGTTTGCGGTCAGCTCGTCGCCTGGTGCTCAGGCACAGCGTCCCGCCGGCGGCATGATTACGGCGATCTCTCTCTCGGGCTCGCTGACGGCTGCCAACAGGGCCTTCGAGGCTGGCCGTTCGCAGGACGGCAACAAGGGAGGCGTTATCGACCTGAAGGCCCGGAACGACGTGAGCCTCGATGGGGCGTCCCTAGCCGCGGTGGGCGACTTCACCTCGTCGACGAAAAACCGGGCCGGTGGCCGGATCTCCGCCCGCTCCTTCCTGGGTACCGTGAGCTGGACGTTCGGAGTCGGCGACGTGCGGCCGACCGGCACGGGAGTGTCCGCGGCAAACCGGGGGACTATCACGCTGACCGCCTGTACCACAGTCGACACCAATGGCACGCAATTTCCGGTGACAGGCGGCGCCGTTCCCCCGTTCCCGGTCGAAAACGAAGGCGTCTGCTCTCCGGCCGCTCCTCAGTTACCGGTGGGTGAGCCGCCTCTCCCAGTCTGTAACCAGCCGCCGGTCGCCAATGCGCAAACCGTCATGACCGACGAGGACACGCCCGTTACCATCACCTTGACCGGCAGCGATTCCAACTCTGATCCGCTGACCTTCAGCATCGTCACCCCGCCTGCGCACGGCTCCCTGGGGCCGCTGACCTCACCCACTGCCACCAGCGTCCAGGTGGTCTATACCCCTGGTCTGAATTACAACGGGCCCGATTTCTTCACCTTCCAGGTGGACGATGGCCACGGCGGCACCGCGACGGCGACGGTGACCCTCACGGTCAAGCCGGTCAACGACCCTCCAGAGGTGGACGAGGCGACGTTCACGCTCCCGGAGAACAGTCCGAACGGGACGGCCGTGGGCACGGTGACGTTCAGTGATCCCGACGCCGGCCAGACGCACACGTTTTCGATCCTGCTGGGGAACACGGGCGGTGCGTTCGCGATCGACCCCTCGACCGGTGCGATGACGGTCGCCAACAGCGCGGCGCTGAACTTCGAGATGACGCCTACCTTCTCGTTGACGGTACAGGTGACGGACGACGGCTCACCGGCGCTTTCCGGCACGGCGACGGTCACGATCAACCTGAATGATGTGAACGAGGCGCCGGTCGTCAGTCCCGCGACGTTCACGATCCCGGAGAACAGCTCTAACGGCACGGCCGTGGGCACGGTGACGTTCAGCGATCCCGACGCCGGCCAGATGCACGTGTTCTCGATCACGGGTAGCGGGGCTTTCGCGATCAACCCCACAACGGGCGCGATCACGGTGGCGAACAGCGCGGCGCTGGACTTCGAAACGACGCCGAGCTTCTCGTTGACGGTGCAGGTGACGGACAGCGGCTCGCCAGCGCTCTCTGGAACGGCGACGATCACGGTCAACCTGACCAACGTGAACGAGGCGCCGGTGGTCAATCCGGCGACTTTCAACATCAACGAGAACAGCGCAGCCGGAACAGCCGTAGGTACGGTGACCTTCACGGATCCAGATGTTGGGCAGTCTCATACCTTCTCGGTAACCGGCGGCAACGTGGGCGGAGCGTTCGCGATCAATCCCACCACGGGCGAGATCACGGTGGCGGGAACCATCAACTTCGAGGCGACGCCGAGCTTCAGTTTGACGGTGCAGGTGACGGACAGCGGTTCGCTCTCAGGCACGGCGACGATCACCATCAGTGTCAACAATCTGCCAGAGCCGCCGACAGCCAACCCTGACAGCTATGACACGATCGGCAACACGCTGTTGCAGGTGGCGGCGTTGGACACGGCGAGCGGTCCGCACGTGTTCGCGACTGGCAGTCTGCTGGCCAACGACGTGGACCAGGATGTTCCCTCGGCCCTGACCACCTCGCTCAACAGCGCCTCTCCCGGCGCTCAGGTGACGGTCAACGACGATGGCACTTTCACCTACGTGCCGCCTCCCGGCGCCGCTGGGCCCACGGATACGTTTACCTACAGCCTCACCGACGGCACGTTCACGGTAACGGGCACGGTGACGATCCGGCTGAAGGAGCGCGTCTGGTATATCAAGAACGACGCCGAGGAGGATGGCAACGGCACGTCGGTTTCCCCGTTCAATGCCATCACAGCCGCGAATCTGTCGGACGACGGCGTTGACGGCGATCTTACGGACGACGTCGATTCCGCCAGCGACTACATCTTCGTGTACTTCGGGGACGGCACGACCACCCGCCAGACGAGTGGGATCCTCTTGGAGGGCGGTCAGCACCTTATCGGAGAGCATGTGGGTTTGACGATTCCTATCCCATCGGGAACGTTCAATGGCGTCTCGGCTCCTACGAGCGTGGGCTTGGTCGCGGCGGCTCCGGGCAACCGGCCGATGCTCGATGACACCGTGGTGGACGCCGTCGAAGGCGTGTCGGCGCGAGATGTGATCCCGACGGAGATCGTCGGTCTCAATCTCGCTGGCAACGTCAACGGCATCGACTGGACTACGACGGGGGCTTTCAATGGGAGCGGTACGCTGACCCTTCGTGACAACGTAATCCGCTCCGCCACGGTCGAGGGAGTGGACATCAACCTCGCGGGCACGGGCGCCGTGAACCTGGCGTTCCACGACAACGTCCTGACTTCAACCGGAACGGCTCTTGACATCCAGGAGACCGGGACGGGCTCGCTGACGATCACGGCTTTCCATGACAACGCCGTGGGCGGGAACACGGCTGGCACGGGCATCAACATCAATACGGCGACCTTTGACTCTACACCTGGAGGTGCGCTTAACACGGTGGACGGAGGCGCCACGGTCATCGGCGCTTCCGGCAACGGCGTCGGTGGGGCGGGTATGGTGCTGACAAACATGCAGGGCGATCTCCACTTCTCGACCAATCTCAACATCTTCGCCGACGGCGGCGCGGGATTGTTCGTGTCCGGGACCGGTGCCGGCATGCAACTGCGTGTGAATACCGGTGGGGGATCAACTGGAATTATCGAGGCTACGGGTGGTCCGGCGGTGGATGTAGCAGCAGTGGGCCTCGATCTGCGGTTGACGAGTCTGAAGAGCACCAACAGTGCGACGACGGGCGTCTCGCTGGAGACCGTCACCGGTATTTTCTCCGCGGCGAGCGGCAGTTCGATCGCCAACGCGACAGGTACGGCGTTCAGAGTCAACTCCGGCACTGCGACGATCAACTACGATGGCACGATCTCCAACTCGGCGGGCCGGTCGGTCTCCGTGACCAGCAAACCCAGCGGCTCGGTGGCCTTCAATGGCGTGATTACCGATACCGGGACCGGTGTGTTCCTCAACGGCAACGCCGGCTCGGCCATCAGCTTCACCAAGCAACTCAGCCTGAGCACCGGCGGCAGCGACGCCTTCACGGCGACCGGGGGCGGCACAGTGACGGCAACCGATACGACGAGCACGATTTCCACCACCACGGGCCTCGCGCTCAACGTGCAGAACTCGACGATCGGCTTTGCGGGTCTGAAGTTCGCCAGCGTCTCGGCGGGTACGGCCGCCTCGGGCCCGACGAGCGGCATCGTGCTGAGCAACACGGGATCTTCGGGTGGACTGACTGTGAATGGTGGCACGATTCAGAAGACGACGAGCCATGGCGTGTCGCTGACCAGCACCTTGAGCCCATCGTTCACTTCGCTGACGATCAAAGATACGGGCGGCAGTGGCGTCAAAGGCACGCAGGTGACGAACTTCAGTTTCATCAACGGCTCGATCGACAATTCGGCAATGGGGCTGGGAGCGGACGAGTCGAACATCGCCTTCAACAACAGCACGGGGACGGAGAACAACGTCTCCGGGACAGTGACGATCACCGGAAATTCGCTGACTAACGCGTACTATCACGGGATCGATATCCTCAACTTCAGCGGCACCCTGAGCAACGTGACGGTCTCCGGGAACACGATCACGAGCGCGGTGACGACGGCGAGCTCGAAAGGCTCCGGGATCCGCCTTCAGGGGCTGGGGTCGGGCACGACCGTGGCGAGTATCACCAAGGCCACGGTGAGCAACAACCTCATCAACAACTTCCCCAGCGGCAGCGGCATCCTGATGAACTGCGGTAATGCCAGCACATCTGGTAACGGCGGGAGTTGCGGTACGCCAGGTAGCGCCAGCAGCGTTATCTCGGTGATTGGCAATACGATTGCGGGTCAGTCCATCGCCAACAAGATGGGATCGAACGCCATCGCCGTCGCTGTGACGGGCGGCAACGGTGCGAGCCGCAATCAGGCCAATTTCGATATCTCCGGCAACGGCACTGTCGCGAATCCTTTGGCCAACTTCAAGGGTTCTGGAATCGCCTGCACCGTTCTGGGAATGTCGACGGCAACCTGCAACGTCACGAATAACGTCATGGTGGCCAACAACATCGTGGCGTCGCGGTGCATCGCGGTCGGGGTCGACAGGACGATTGCCGCTGGCGACACCCCTGACCTCACGGCAACAATCAGCGACAACCGGATCAGCGCTTGCGATGGCAATGGCATCTTCACGGGAGCGCTGAACTCGAACGGCATCGCGCGAATCAAAGTCCAGAACAACAACATCGCGGCGCCGCTATCCGGTGTCAGGCCGGGCATCCAGGTCAACTCGGGCACGCCGTCCGCCGCCGGCACCACTACGACGGTTTGCCTCAACATCTCGGGTAACACCAGTGCGGGCAGCGGAGGCACTCAGGGTATCGGCCTGCGCAAGGAGGGGACGGCGCCGGCTACCAACGCGTTCGGGGTCAACGGGATGGTGGCCACGAGCTCGCCGGGTGTGGAGGGCTACGTCGACGGTCTAAATCCCGCCGGGGGGAGCACGCTGCTCACCTCCGCGACGAACGGGTTCACCAACTGTGCGCTGCCGTAGCCTCAATTGAAGACGGCCTCGTAGCGCATCCCCCCGCCCTTCGGGTCCGGCCCGATGGGGACGATGAAGATCTCCATCGTCTCCATCGCGCCGTGCTCCAGCCGGTAAGTAGCCTGCGGCAGGGCACCCAACTGGCCGGGGCTGCGGAAGTAGATGGAGAACGGCTGAGTCCGGGTACCCGGATGCGGCTCGTGGGCCTTCACCTCGTAGAGCATCACCTCCAGCGTGTTCTCGCCGTAGTGGATACGGAAGGGTGTATCGAGATGCGCCTCGAACGAGGTTGGTGTCAGGTCCTGCAGCATGGTTGAGCCTCCATGAGGGGTGACTGACAACTCTAGATCAACGGCGGTGGAAAATCGACTCAGGCCGAAGGGGCACGGAAATTGCTGCCTCGGAACAGGTCGGGCCATGAGGAGACCTCCAAGATGCCACTGCCGGCTCCGTTGCTGATCGACGCGCACGTCCATTTCCACGCCTGCTTCAACCGCGACGCCTTCCTCGACGCCGCTGTGGACAACTTCGCTCGCGGCGCGGCGGAGCTGGGCATCGGGGGGCCCGTCACGGGCTGCCTGATGTTCTCCGAATCCCACGCGGATCGCTGGCTGCTGCGCTGGGGGAGGGGAGAGGACGGCGTGCGCTTTGGCGCCTGGGACTTCGAGCCGACGCCGGAAGGGGAGGGCTCGCTGGTGGCTCACCGCCGTGCCGATGGCGAGCGCCTGCTGCTGATCGCCGGCCGGCAGGTCCGGACCCGCGAGGGGCTGGAGGTGCTAGCCCTGGCGACGCAGGAGGAGTTCCCCGACGGCCTGCCGTTCCGCGACGCCCTGACCCGCGTCCGGTGGAGCGGCGCCCTGACGGTGATCCCCTGGGGCTTCGGCAAGTGGTCGTTCTACCGGGGGGCCCTGGTGGAGGCGGTGGTCTGCCGCTCGGAGCGGCCGGGGATCTGCCTCGGCGACAACTCCGGCCGGCCCGAGCTCGGCGGCCGGCCCCGGCTGTTTCGGGAAGCGGCGGCGAGAGGGATTCCCATTCTGCCGGGCTCCGATCCGCTGCCTCTCCCGGAGCAGAACGGCCGCGCGGGCTCCTACGGTTTCCTGCTCGAAGAAGGCTTCGACGAGAGCCGGCCGGCCCAGAGCCTGCGGCGGACCCTGCGCTCTCTCGAAAAGCAGCCGCGTACCTATGGCCGGTGCCGGGAGCTGACGGGTTTCTGCCGCGATCAGCTCGTCTTGCGGCTGGGCCGCCGCCGCGAACCGGCTCCTTCCCCGGACCTCGCCGCAGCCCCCCCGACATGGACACGGTGATCGGCCGGGACCTGCGGGCTGCGGCGGTGGGCTCCTATGACCTGCTCGTGGTGGGCGGCGGGATCTATGGCGTCACCCTGGCGCTCGAGGCCGCACGCCGGGGCCTCTCGGCCCTGCTCGTGGAGCGGAGCGACTTCGGCGGCGCCACCACCTGGAACAGCCTGCGGATCGTCCATGGCGGACTGCGCTATCTGCAGACCATGGATTTGACGAGGCACCGCGAGTCTGTCAGGGAGCGTCAGTGGTTCCTGCGGCACTTCCCCGATCTGGTCGAGCCCCTCCCCTGTCTCATGCCTCTCCATGACCCGCCGCGTGGCGGCCGGCTGCGGCGCCCGGGAATCCTGCGGGCGGCACTCGCCGCGGACGCTCTCCTGGCCCGGGACCGGGCTCTGCCCCGAGGACATCTCCTCGGGCCGGCAGAGACGGCGGAGCTCTTTCCGGCGGTCGACCGCGCCGGTCTGCGCGGCGGTGCCCTGTGGCACGACGCCTTCGTCGCCGATTCCCACCGTCTGGTGATCGAGCTCCTGCGCTGGGCCTGCCGGTGCGGCGCCCGGGCCCTCAACTACGTCGAGGCGGTGGAGCTGCGCGTTGAAGACGGGAAGGTCCGGGGTCTGCGGGCGGTGGACCGCGAGTCGGGGAGGAGCTTCGAGCTCGAGGGGCGGGCGGTGGTGAATTGCGCCGGCCCCTGGGTGGGCCGAACGGCCCGGCGCTTCGACCGCGACCGGCCCGGGCTGTTCCAGCCGGTGCTCGCCTTCAACCTCCTGCTCGACCGCGAGCCGCCGTCCAGCGTGGCGGTGGCCGTGGCTTCGCGGGAACCCGGAGCCCAGACCTGGTTCCTCGTGCCCTGGAAGGGGCGGCTCCTGGCGGGCACCGCCTATGCGCCGGCCACCGAGGAGGCGCTCCGCGACGGGATGCCGGGAGCGCCGCAGATCGAGGGCTTCCTGCGTGAGCTGAACGCCGCCATGCCGGGACTCGACGCCGCGGGCGATCAGGTTCTGCGGGTGCTCTGGGGCCGGCTGCCGGCCGCCGCCGCGGGCTCCACCGTTCCCGCTTCGCGGCCGGTGATCCAGGATCACGGGAGCGATGGCGGGCCGCGCGGCCTGGTCAGCGTCTCGGGGGTGAAGCTGACCACGGCGAGGACCGTGGCCGGCAAGGTCCTGGCGGTGCTCGAAGCGGGCGGAGCCCTGAAGCCGGCGGCGCGTCCGGCGGAGGTGGAGCGTCCGGCCGCCGATCCGCCGCTCTCCCTGGAGGAGCTGACCCGCCTGGCGGGGGAGGACTGGGGGGCGGCGCGGGACCATCTGCGCGGGCTGGTCGAGCGGCAGTCGGTCGTGCGGCTGGAGGATCTGCTCCTGCGGCGCACGGACTGGGGGATCGATCCGGAGCGCGGCGAGGCGGCGGCCCGGCTCTGCGAGTCGCTGGGCTGGCAGGGGTTTCGCCCGCTCCGGGCGGCGGGCGGGAGGGGAGCGGGTTGAGCGTGCCGGCGGCCATGTGGCGTGATTCGCCTCGGGAGGCGCCGGACGTCGAGACCTCGTCCGAGGATTACGCCCGCCGTTTCGCGGGCGGGGTGGGCGAGTACTTTCTGGCCGTCCAGGCCGAGGCGGTGCTGGATCTGCTCGCTCCCTGGCCGGGCGCGCGGGTGCTCGAAGTGGGGGGCGGTCACGCGCAGCTCGCGGGGCCCCTGGTCCGGAGGGGGTTCCGGGTGACGGTGACGGGCAGCGAAGAGGTCTGCCGCGAACGGCTCGACCTCTCCCTGCCGCCGGGGGCGTTCACGTTCGAGGTCTGCGACGTGCGGCGGCTGCCGTTCCCCGACCGCTCCTTCGACGTGGTGCTGGCCTTCCGGCTGCTGACCCACCTGGAAGGGTGGCGCGAGGCGCTGGCCGAGATGTGCCGGGTGGCCCGGGAAGCGGTGATCGTGGACTACCCCGATACCCGGAGCTTCAACCGGCTCTATGGCGCTCTCTTCTCATGGAAGAAGGCCGTCGAGGGGAACACGCGGACGTTCCGCAGCTTTTCTCCCGGCGAGGTGATCGCCGAGTGCCGCCGGCATGGGTTCGGCCGGCCGGAGGTCCGCCGCCAGTTTTTCATCCCGATGGTGGTCCATCGCGCGCTGGGCCGGGCCGGAATTTCCCGCGTATTGGAGCGGGCGAGCGGCTGGCTGGGTCTGACACGGGCCCTCGGGTCGCCCGTGGTCCTGCGGGTCCGGCGAGAGGAGGACGCCGTATGAGGATTCTGGTCACCGGCGGCACGGGCTTTACCGGCAAGGCGCTGGTCCGGCGCCTGCTCGACATGGAGCACGAGGTGGTGGCCCTCGATTACAAGGAAGGACTGAAGACGCAGGAGCTGCGGGAGTGGGGCGCCGAGGTGGTCCTCGGCAGCGTCACCGACGAGGAGGTCGTCCGCCGCGCCATGGCGGGGGTCGAGGTCGTCCACCACCTCGCCGCCGCATTCCGCGAGATGAACGTGCCGGACAGCTACTACCGGGAGGTCAATGTCGGCGGCACCCGCAACGTCCTGCAGGCGGCCCTCGAGCAGGGGGTGCGCAAGCTCGTCTACTGCAGCACCTGCGGCGTGCACGGCAACATTGACCACCCCCCGGGCGGCGAGGACGCGCCGATCCAGCCCGCCGACTATTACCAGCGGACCAAGTACGAGGCCGAACCGCTCGTCCGCGAGTTCCATAAGCGCGGGCTGCCGTCAGCGATCCTGCGCCCGGCCGCCATCTACGGGCCGGGCGACCCGGAGCGCTTCCTGATGATCTTCCGCCGGGTGGCCCGCGGCACGTTTCCCATGTTCGGCGACGGCAAGACCTACTATCACCCCCTCTACGTCGACAACCTGGTCGACGCGTTCGTCCAGGTGATGGCGGACGGGGTGGGGGATGGCGAGGCCTATCTCATCGCGGACGAGGAGTACCTGGAGATCGAGGATCTGGTGCGGCGCGTCGGAAAGGCCCTCGGCGTGGAGGTCAAGGTCCCGCACTACCCCGTCTGGCCGGTCGTCGCCGCGGGGCACGTCTGCGAGAAGGTCTGCCGGCCGTTCGGCATCACGCCTCCCATCTTCCCCCGGCGCGTCGACTGGTACCGCCAGAACCGGGCCTTCAAGATCGACAAGGCCAGGCGGGATCTGGGCTACGTGCCGAAGGTGGGGATCGACGAAGGGCTCCGCCGCACGGCGGAGTGGTACCGCCAGGAGCGATATCTCTAGAAGTGGATGAAAAGAATGACTCAGCGAATTGTCCGGATTGCTCTTCTCGGCGCGCTGCTCGCCGCCGGCACGGCGGCCGGAGAGGCGGTGCCCCTCTTCGGCACGGCGGAGATCGTGCTCACCTCCACCGCCTCGTACAATGGCAACGGGGGAGAGCCGAACCCCTTCGATCTCGACGTGACGGCCGAGGTCGTCTCGCCGGGCGGGAGGCGCTTCTCGGCCGCCGGATTCTTCGACGGCGACGGCGTGGGCGGGGCCGTGGGGAGGGTCTTCAAGGCCCGCATCTCCGCCGACGAGGCCGGGACCTGGCGCTGGAGCGTCGCGAGCAGCGTGCCCGGGCTGAACGGGCGCTCCGGCAGCTTCTCCGTGGAGGGCCGGCTGCCGGGCTTCTTCGGCAAGGGGCCGATCGTAGACAACCCGGGCCGCCCGCGCGTCTTCCGGCAGCAGGGGGGCGGGCCGGTCTTCCTCACCGGCAAGTTCCTCGACGTGGCGGCGCCGAGCCCGATCCAGTACTCCCACACCCTGCTCTCGGAGGAGCTGAGCGAGGCCGACCGGCAGGCGATGCTCGCGCGGCACCTTGGCATGCGGCTCAACAAGATCAACGTCTATCTCGCGAACCGCGGCGATTACGGCAGCGTCTCCACGACTCCCTGGGTGGGGTCGGCCGACGCCAACGACAAGCAGCGCTTCGACCTGCGCCGCTGGCGCAGCTACGACCTCTGGGTGGAGCGGCTGCGCGACTCGGGCTTCGTGGCGCAACTCTGGTTCTTCGCCGACGACTCGGGGTTCGGAGACCTTCCCGACGCCGACCGCCGGCGGCTGATCCGCTATGGCATGGCCCGCCTCTCGGGCTACGTCAACACCATGTTCACCCTGGCGCTCGAGTGGCAGGAGGGCTGGTCGGCGGCGGAGGTCGAGGCGAGCGGCGAGTTCCTGCAGCGGAACAACCCCTGGGCCCGGCTGGCGAGCGTGCACGGCGTCACGGGCGATTTCGCCTTCCCGGCCGCTCCCTGGGTGGACTACCTGGACCTCCAGGCCGGCAACTCGGCCAGCCATCCGGCGGTCCATGCCATGGGGCTCTCAAACCGCGCCCGGGCGGACAAGCCTCTGATCCAGGAGGAGCTCGGGCTCGGGGAGGAGAACGGGGAGAACCGCCGGAAGGCCTGGGCGGCGTTCACCGCGGGAGCGGCCGGGGTGGGCACCGGGGCTTTCCTGGAGCACCTCGTGGCGTTCGTCTCGCGCGTCGACTTCGCCCGCATGGAGCCGGCCGATGCTCTGGTGCCGGTAGGACGCGCCTATGCCCTGGCCGAGCGGGGGCGCGCCTATGTCTTCTATCTCTATGACGGGGGCACCGTCCGGGTGGACCTGAGAGGAGCCGCCGGCAACTTCAAGGCCGAGTGGTACAACCCCCGTAACGGCCGTTTCCGTCCCGCTCCCGCCGTCGCTGGCGGCAAGACACGAGTCTTCAAGGCTCCTTCCGTTGAGGACTGGGTCCTCTATGTACATCTCTAGAGACAGAGCTTTCCTCGGGGGGATAGCGGTCCTCATGATCGTCGCCGCCGTCCTCCGCCTCCATGACCTCGGCCTCCAGGCCTACGATGGCGACGAGCTCTACGCGGTGCGCATCCGGGGGGGCTCTCTGAGCGACATCGCCTCTCTCATGGGGCGCTCGGCGTTCCACGACCTCCACCCGCCGGTCTCCTACCTGACCTTCATGCCCTGGGTCGCCCTCTTCGGACCGGGAGAAACGGCCGTCCGCTCCCTGCCGCTGGTGCTCGGGGTTCTGGCGGTAGGGTTGCTCGGTCTGGTGGGGAGAAGGGTGGGAGGCGTCTGGACCGGTCTCGCGGCGGCCGCGTTCCTGGCCTTCAATCCGCTCCACATCGCCTACTCCCAGGAGGCGAGGCCCTACTCTCTGGCGGTGACGCTCACCATCGCCGCCCACCTCTTCTTCCTGCGATCGCTCGGCGATGGCCGGAGGTGGGACCGGATCGTCTACGCCCTGCTCTGCGTGGCCGCGATCTACACCCACTACTTCGCTCTCCTCGCCTTGCTGCCCCACGGTCTGATCGCCCTGGGGATGCTGCTGACGGGGGACCGCGATTCACGGCTCGCCGCCCGGCAGACGCTCCTGACCTTCGTCTGCGCCATGGCAACCTTCATCGCCTGGCTGCCGGCCCTCGCCCACCAAGCCGCGGGTCAGCCCCAGGGGTCGCCGCTCGGCATGTACGATCTCGGCGAATCTCCCCTCAACCGCACGGCGTCTTTCCTCATCAAGGTCGCGGGCCTGGGCGCCGCACCCTTTCTCCTGGCGGCGGCCTTCGCCCTGCTCGTCCTTCTGACCGCCGCCTTCGCGCGGAAGGAGCGCCTGCCCGCGTCTCCATCGGGAGGCGACGGCGGGCGCCTCCTCCCCCGGTGGATGGGAGCCCTGGCACTGCTGGCCGGCATCCCGATCGCCGCCGGGCTCGCCCTCCTGGCGCCCCGGCTTCTCGGCCCGGCCCGCCAGGTGTTGCTGGCCGGAGGGTATTCCCCTGACACCGTCGAGCGGGAGATGCGCGGCCTGATGCAGTTCACCCTCTCCATCCCCTTGACGATGTGCGTGATCGGCGCCCTGGTGCTCGTCTGGCCGTGGATTTCGAGGCTCCTGGACCGCCTGCCCCTGCTCTCCGCAAGTGGGGGCCGGCCGCTGGCGGTCACCTTCCTCATCGCCGGTCTCCTGCTGGCGCCGGTGGGATTGACCCTCGCCCTGGCGTTCAAGGGGGTGCCCTTCCTCTCGCCCCGGAACCTCCTGCTCTTCGAGCCCCCCTTGGCTCTGGCTCTCGGCATGGGGGCGGTGAGGCTCACGGAGGTCCGGTGGGGGCGGCTGCTGCTCGCGCCCCTCATCCTTTGCCTGGCCGTGGCCGGCCTCCAGTACGAGACGCTTTCCTGGACCGTCGGCCTGCCAGGCACCTCGCTGGGGATGTGGACCGGCGCCTGGCGCGATCTGTCCAGCGAGCTGAACCAGAGGAGCCGGGGAGACATGCCGCTGGTCGTCGTCGACGCTCCCCGGAGCGACCCGGCCCTCTTCTATCTCCAGCGGCCGCGGGTGGCGCGCATCCGGCGGAGCGGGCAGATCGAGCGCGTCGGCCTGGAGAACGGATTCCGGTTCATCCACCTCCAGGGCTACCGTCCGAGCGAGGCGCTGCTCTCCGATCTGTCCCGCCGGGTGCCGCTACGGCCGAGGTTCCAGGTGGACGAGTTCGTGGTCTACGAATCCAGCCCGACGGCCCCGAGCCGTGGACCCAAATGACGGACCAGTCCCTCGCCTACGACTCCCAGTCGTCCAGAGGACGGCTCTCCATCGAGCTGGGCAGCGGCCGCTGGCCCGGCGGCGCGGGCCGGGCGACGTCGTAGATCCAGACGACCGGCCCCTTGCCGCACCAGGTCTTGGGATCGAAGGTGCGGATCCGCATCGTCCCATCCAGCTCCTGGTAGAAGCGGGCGAAAGAAGGGAAGCTCGCGCCACGAGGGGGTAGGCGGGTGAAGTACTGGTCCCGCGCCAGGCTGTTGGTGATGACGTACCGGATCCCCGCCCGACGGTACTCCTCCACGGTCTTCGGCTGCCGCGATACCAGAGGATTCCCCATGTCGAGATCGACGGCATTGCTCCGCAGCTCCTGGTCGGACTTCTCCCTCGGCAGCCACCATTGATGGCCGAGCTCGTCGAGGTTGAAGCCGTCCGGCGGCGGATAGCGTTGCAGCAGGTCGATCCGCAGTCCCTGGTGATGGGTGAAGGGGCTCTCGGGCGGCAGCTCGCGCAGGCGCGCCGCCAGCCGGCCGGCCGACTGCCGGTTGGCGTTGAGCAGCGGGCCGTAGTCGTCCAGCAGGATCCGCGCCCGCCGGGGGAGGTTCGCCAGGGCCCAGCGGTAGGCCGTCAGCCGGCTGTCGGTGCGGTTGATCACCCGGTTGTCGTTGACGCTCTGGATCAGCGTCGGTACGCAGGCCGCGGCCACCAGGAGCAGGGCGGCAGCCCGGCTCCGTGCCTCCCCCAGGCGAAGAGCGCGCGCCACCGCCAGGGCCCCCGGCCAGGCGAGGGTGGCGAGCAGGGGATAGAGGGCGTTCAGGTGGCGCGGCTGGGCGTGGTAGGCCGCGATGGTGATCGCCGCCAGGAAGAAGAAGAGGCACGGGATGAGGACGAGCAGGCCGTACCAGCGGGTCTCGCGCCGGGCGAGCGCCGCGCCGAGCCCGAGGAGCGCCAGGACCGACAGGGCGATCCCCAGGACATAGCGGGAGGCGACCAGCTCCACGAAGGCTCCCGCGGCCCCGCCCCAGGTCGCGGCTCCCGGCTTGAACTCCCGGGCGCTGTCGGGATCGTAGTGCACCACCGGCTGCTCGGTGAGGCCGAGGCTCCTCTCGATGCCCCGCCAGGTGTCGCGGCCCCAGGTGGGATCGAGGAAGTTGTAGGGTGAGGCGAGGAAGAACCCGGCCAGGAAGCAGAGGCCCACCAGGGCGCCCCGCCCCGCCACCGTCCGCCAGGCGGTCCCGGGGGAGAAGCCGCGCAGCGCCTCCAGGGCGAGGTAGGCCGGCACCAGAACGACTCCGTAGTAGTGGGTGCCCATGGCCACGCCCGCGAGCAGGGAGGCGAGGACCAGGGGGCGCCGGCGCGGGCTGTCCCTGGTGCCGAGGTAGGCCCACACCGAGAGCGCCATCCACAGGCCGCAAGGCACGTCGCTCTTGATCGTGAGGGAGGAGCTCACCATGGGGGCGAGCACGGCGGCGACGGCGGCGGCGGCGATGCCGGCCCAGGGCGTGCCATACACCTTGCGGCCGATGCGGTACACCACGTAGACCGTCGCAACCCCTGTCGCCGCCACGAACAGGCGGCCGATCAGCAGGAAGGGCCCGGGCTCGAAGAGGAAGTGGGCGCCGAACTCGGCGGTGGACTCGAACCGGCCGGTGAGCGCTCCGAGCCCGAAGTAGATCCCGTAGCAGAGCGTCAGCAGGTACATCAGGAACGCCGGCTTGTGAAACCAGTGGGGATTGAGATCGCCCGTGCCCATGGCCATGGCGCGCCGCATGAAGTGGAGCTCGTCGCCGAAGTAGGAGAAGGGGAGATCGTGAAGCAGGCCCCAGAGGCGCAGGGCCGCGGCGATCAGCAGCACCGCGGTCAACCCGATCAGGGTCCCGCGGGAGGTGGCCCCGGGCCGGTCGATTGCGGAGGTCGGCATTTCCGGGGCTAGGACCGGTGGACGCTGAATACGGCCCCCACGCCCGCCGGCTCGAGGTCCACCTGCTCGAGCAGGGCGGACTCCTGGAGGTCGTAGAGTGCGATGCGGGTGGGGTGGTGCCGGTGGTGCTCGCTCTCACGGAAGCCATGGCGGATCCAGCTCAGGTTCCGGCGCAGGGTCGTGTAGCGGATGCGCGTGAAGCCCACCCAGGCCTGGTCTCCCATGGCCAGGACGCCGCGGCACCAGCCGAGCGGGCGGTCGTCGTCCGGGGCGGCCATGGTGTTGAGGTCGAAGGCCGTCTTCTTCCCGGTCCGGAGGTCGAAGCGGATCACGCAGCCGTCGACCGAGGTGAAGTAGAGCTGGTCTCCCACGACGTGGCCGTCGTGAATCCCCGCATTGCCGACTTCGAATCGCTGCTGGCGGTGTTCCGGACGGTGCTCCGGACGCAGAGCCAGTTCATCCAGGGGCACGGCGTCCCGCTGCTGGAAGCGGGTGACCCAGGGCTGCCCGTCGAGGAAGAAGACGTGGTTGGGATGGGACTGATGGGGCTTCGTAGTGGGGACCTTGCGGTAGTCCGTATCGGGGCAGAAGCGGTCCCAGGGCGAGCCGCCCAGCACGCTGACCAGGCGCAGGAGCTCGCCCTCCGGCGACAGCTCCGCCACCGCGTCGAGGCCCGTCACGGCCACGAAGAGGCGGCCGTCGGGAGCGGGGGCGACGTGATGGACGTCGTTGAACCAGGGGTGGGAGATCACCTGCCGGATGGCGAAGCTGGGGAAGTCGCACACCAGCACCTCGGTCTGGGTGCAGAGATAGGCCAAGTCCCCCTGCACGGTCGCCGCCTTGAAGACGTGGGACGGCGTATCGTCCGGGCAGTGCTCTGGTGGCGACTCGTACTCGAGGACCCGCTCGAGCCTGCCGTCCTCGACGCGCACGACCAGGGCCGTTTTGTACTGCGACCACTCCTCCAACTGGTAGAAGCTCATCCGCTGCTCGCCGCCGACTGCCCAGATCGTCCCGGTCATGCCGATTTCCGCCTCCATCTGCTGTCGCGTACCATCTGTAGAGCCTGCTTCCACTGCGAGGGCCTGGTGTAGACGAACGTGCGCACGCCGACCAGCGTCCGCGCGGACCACACCATGGCCACGTTGACGGCGATCAGGGTTACCGTGGTCGCGACGGCGATGCCGTAAGCGCCCCAGGCCGGGGCCAGAGCCAGGCTCAGGGCGACGTTGAGGATGGCGCCGCCGATCGTGAGCAGCAGCAGCCGCACGTGGTGGCCCGCCATCTGGAGGGCGAAGCCGGCCCCGCCGGAGGCGGAGTCCCAGAAGCTGCCGAGGGCGAGGACGATGAGGATGCCCCAGGCGCCCACGTAGGGTGCGCCATACGCGACGCGGATCAGGGGCCGGCCGAGCAGCAGCAGGCCGGCCAGGCAGGCGCCCGAGAGGATCGCCACCAGGGTCGCCGCCGTGCGGGCCAGCCGTTCCATCTCCACCTTGCGTCCGTCGGCGAAGAGCACCGCGAACTCCTGGGGAACGATGAAATTGGCGATGCTCGGGATGGCGGCCATCACCTGGAGCAGGGTGGCCGCGACGCCGTAGACTGCCACGTCCTCGTGGGGCCGCGCCCAGGAGAGGACCCACAGGCTCGAGGAGACGAAGAGCACCGAGGCGGCGCTGCGCAGGCCCATGGCGCTCGAGGTGCCGAGGATCTCCCGGATGCCGGGGGGAGCGCTTGCGGCTCGCGGCTCGGAGCTCTCGCCGGCCGTGGTGGAGAGGAGGGCCACGGCATAGGCCAGACAGGTGAGCAGCATCGCCCCCACGTAGACGGAGGCCAGCATCTCCCAGGGCTCCTGGCGCGAGGCCGTGAGCAGCAGGACCAGGAACCCGCCGAGGATGAGCCCCCGCGGCAGCAGATGGGTGAGCGGCGCCGAGAGCGAGTAGAGCCGGAACGACCGCAGGTAGCTGTCCGCGAGGTTGCCGAACGACGCCAGGACGGCCGCCGCGATCAGGAAGGCGCTGGCGTTCGACAGCTCCGGAGCGTCCAGCTTCCGGGCGAGCACGGGCCAGGCCAGCGCCAGGGGCGGCACGAACAGCAGCCAGAGCGAGACCTGAATCCCCAACAGGCGGCGCCGCAGCACGGCCGTCGCCCGCTCGCCGCCCTGGCCGCGGCTGATGGGAGTGAAGCGCAGGGCCGCCGACCCGAGGCCGAGCTGCAACGCCATGCCCAGCGCCATGATGGCCTGCTGGAGCAGCATGTAGGAGGCGACGGCCGGCTTCTCCGCCACTCGCACCATCACCATGCCGCTGAGGAAGCCCAGGGCCATGCCCAGGAACTGGCTGAAGCCGAACAGCATGCCGCCCCGGAGCAGCCGCGTCCGGGTGGCGGAGTTGCTCTCGGCCGGCACCATCGCTTCAGGCACCATCGCTTCCGAATCGTTCAGCGGCACCGCCAGGCTTTCTCCACTCGCCTGCATTTTTCGCGGATCTTCCTTTCTCACGAGTACCGCTGCACGAACGGGCTCCACACGATCGCCGCCGGTCGGTGCAAGATCGTTGCCGTCAGGGTGCCGCCGCCGGTCTGGCGGCGGCCAGGGCCACGGCGGCGTGCAGGCGGGTGAGGGTCTGCCCCTGGATCTTTCCCAGGGGGAGCACGTCGCCGCGCGCCTGGCGCAGGATGAGCCGGACCATCGTCTCGCCCGCTTCGGTCAGCGCCGGATCTCCACTCTGCCGGCCGGCCCGCAGCAGGAGGGCTACGCAGCCGTACTTCTCGGGGTTGTAGAGCTCGCGGTCCTTCGGCTCGACGCCGAGGAGAGTGCCGCCGATCCGCGGACCGCTGGACGTGATGGTGAGCAGGCGCGGCCAGGAGGCTTCCACGGCGTCGCCGGGCTTGGCCGGGCCCAGCTTCACCATCGTCCGGGCGAGCGCCGCGAGCACGTGGCTGGGCGGCAGCGGCGGCTCGCCGAAGGGAGCGTCGCCGGTGTCGCGCTGCAGCCGGTAGAGGTTCTGGGCGTCGTAGAAACCGATCGTCCAGGCCGGGCCCACCTCGCTGACGATCTTGTTCGCGGCGTTGCCGTCGCCCGCTTTCAGCACGCCCTCGCCGAGGAAGCCGTAGCGCACGCCGCCCCGCTCGAGCTCGGTGTAGTGCTGGGTCACGGCGCGCGCCAGCCCCGATCGGTAGTCTTCGAGGAAGCTCGGGTCGTCGCTCGCCAGGCCCAGGAAGCGGAAGGCGGCGAGCCACTGGCCGGCGACCCGGCCGGTGAAGCTCGCGGAATCGTTGTCGGGCTTGTGGGAGGCGGAGCAGGCGGGGCCGTCCGGACCGTGAGGCGCGGTCACCGGCGACGGGCCCCGGCTCGGGCAGAGCAGGCGGCGCATGCTGTCACCGCCCCGCCGGACAGTGTCCACGACCGTCGAGTCGCCTGTCAGCCAGTAGTAGAGGAAGAGGTTCTCGAAATAGGCATGAGAGCTGTTGAAGTCTGCCCGGTAGGCGCCGTAGCCGGTCGGCGCCTGACCGCAGTAGAACCACTTCTCGCCGGGGCCGCACTGCATGATCTGCGTGTGCAGCGTGCGCAGGGCGCCCGGGAAGGCGAGCTCGTCGAGCCATTCGACCTGGCCCGAGCGCTGGGCCCAGAGGGCCGCCGTCGCCACCGTGTTGTGGTAGTCCGTCCAGTTGCCGCACCAGAAGGTGTTGTCCCACCCCTCGCCGGGCGTCGCGTCGTCGCAGTCGATCTCGCCGGGCGAGCCCTTCTCCCCCCAGTAGCGGGGATAGACGCCGAAGGTCATCAGGCCGGCGAGGCCCTCCCGGTCGATCCCCTCGACCGTGCGCTCGAGCACCGACTCGATCAGGCCGTCGTAGGAGGCGAGGCTCTTGGGCAGGGTCCCCGCCGGCACCTCGTCGACGGCTTCGGAGGCGGTGAACCAGGCGGCGTCGGGCCAGGCGCGCAGCGGATGGTTGAGCGGCGCCCACAGGAGCCGGTCGAGATCGGCCCGGCGGGCGGCACCCGGCAGCGCGCTGTTGGGCAGGACGCTGTTGGGCAGGACAGTAACGGCGAAGGTGGCGAACAGCCCCTGGTGATTGGCGAGCCACGCCTTGTCGTCCACGAGGTCCACGGCGAGCCGGCCGTCCGGCAGCAGCCGGAGGGCCTGCGGCTCGTAGCGGTGCATGTGGTTGAGCCCCACGGCCAGGGACCCCGCCGGCCCGGACAGAGCCAGCATGCCGCCGTCGGCCCGGGCTCCCTGCCGGCGCTCGCCGGCCACCGCCGTCTCGAAGCGCAGCGGCGCCGAGCGCCGCTCGCGCAGGAGCTGGCGGACCGCTGCCTCCTGACCTGCCGGCAGCGGACCCTCCAGCGCGGCGGACTTGAAGTCCCCCACCGCCATCGCCGCTATCGAAGCGGGGCCGCCGAGGTCGAGCGCCAGCGTGTCCCGCACCTTCTCGACCAGGACGCCGTTGGGCTTGCCGTCCTTGGTCTGCAGGCAGCCCGTGCACTCGAGGTCCCCCTCCCAGGAGACGGCCTGGCGCACCAGGGCCGTCGGCGAGCCGGCGGTGAAGACGTAGCGCCGCCGTGAGCCGAAGCCGCCGTTGCCGACCGGCGGCAGGTCGTAGGCGCCGTCGACGATCACCACGGCCGAGAGCGGCCCGGCGGACTCGATCCGGACGTCGCGCACGGTCGAGTGCCCGCCCTCCCGTCCGGCCGCCCGCAGGGCCATCCCCGAGCCGGTCACGACCGCCTTCCCGCCCGGCAGGACGACCTCGTCGAACAGCGTTCCCGCTCCGCCGCCCAGCCGGAAGACGGCGGCGCCCGTGTCCACCATCACCTGCCGGCCCTGGCGGGTGAGCCGCAGCGGCACCGGTGGCGCTGGGTTGGCGCCGGCGGTGCCGTCCGCCACCAGGCTGTAGACGGCGCTGCCGCGCGCGGCAACCGTGGCGGGGAAGACCGCCAGGAGCCACTGCACGGGGGCGGAGGCGTCGTCCTTCCCCGCGTTCCAGCGCGCCAGCACCTGGAGCTCGGCCGGCACCGGCCGGCCCGCGGAGTCCACGACCGTGAGAGTGCGCGGATCGCGGAGGGCGAGCGAGCGCGGCAGCGGCACGCCGGAGCGCACCACCTCGCCGGCGCGGGCGACGCCGGCCGTCTCCCGCACCGTCAGGGCGATCCGGCCGGGAACGCCTTTTGCGAGGGGAGAGGCGAGCACGGGCGGAGCGGGAGACGCGAGGGCCGCCGGCGTTGAAGGCTGGGGCTCCAGCGCGGTGTGCTCCACCCGCTCGGGGGCGGCGCAGGAGAGGGCCAGGCCAAGCAGGGCCAGGAAGGGCATCGCGGGAAGCTTCATGGTGAAAGAGGAGCCGCTGCGAAATCCGGACCAAGGTCCGCGTAAATCTAAAGGAGAGTAATTTTGCCCTGGAATGAAGAGAGCTATCTGCGTTTTTTTCCCAAGCTGACCTATCAGGCCGATCCCCAGGTGGACGCGGTGCTGAGCCGCCTGCCCGCGGGCGGGCGCATCCTCGACCTGGGAGCGGGCGGAAGGTTGATCGGCCCCGGCGTCTTCTGCGTCGACTTCATTCCCTTCCCCCATACCCGTCTGGTCTCGGACGTCCAGCGCCTTCCCGTCCGCGACGGCTCGGTGGACGCCGTCTTCGCCACCGGCCTCCTGGAGCACGTCGACGATGAGAAGGCCGTGCTCGACGAGATCACGAGGGTCCTCCGCCCGGGGGGGATCGTCCACATCGAGATCCCCTTCCTCCAGCAGTACCATCAGGATCCGATCGACTGCCGCCGGCTGACGATGGAGGGGCTCGAGCGGGAGCTCAAGAAGCTGGGGTTCCAAACGGTCAAGTCGGGCTTCCACATCGGCCCGTCGGTGACGATCGTCACCCTCCTCACCTACTACGGCGCCATGCTGTTCGAGGGCGAGAGCCGGCTGTCCCGGGCGTTCTCCACGGGAGTCTTCCTGCTCCTCTCCACGGTCCTCTACCCGTTCAAGTTCCTCGACCGCTTCCTGCTGCGCAAGCGCAGCGCCCACCGCCTGGCCTTCGGGGTGTTCTGCACCTCGCGGAAGGAGCCGTTGCCCGCCGGCGGCTGAAGGGGGATCCCGTCTCGGAAAAAAAGAAAACCAGGGGGAGCGGGGAGAGAAAGAATTACCTTCTGGGAACGGGTGAAGATCCCCGGGCGGGAACACATCCCCCTGCAAGGCAGCCGGAGAGCTGCCATGGAGCTCGTGGCCCTCCCGCCCGAGGATCAGAGCAGGATCGGATTCAGGATCGGAGACCGGGATTACCAGCGGTCGCCGCCGCCGCCGCCGTAGCCACCGTCGCCGTAGCCCCCGCGCCCACCGCCGCCGCCAGCCGGGGCCCGCTCTTCACGCGGACGAGCCTCGTTGACGTTGATCTTGCGTCCCATCAGCTCGCGGCCATTCAGGTTGGTGATGGCGGCCTCCGCCTCCGAGCGCTCAGGCATCTCGAGGAAGCCGAACCCCTTCGACTGGCCCGTGACCTTGTCCTTGATGATGGTGCAGGATGAGACACTTCCGAACTCCTCGAAAGCAGCCCGCAATTGGTCTTCGGTGATCCGATAGGGCAGGTTCCCTACGTACAGGTTCATCTCAGTCTCCTTTGGCCATGGTCCGTTTTTCCTGTAAGCAAAATTTCTGCCTACCTGTCAACGGTCACCCCAGGGAAGGATAGAGCTGCCGATAGCTGTCGGCCAGCACCAGGATGCGCTTGACGTAGTTGCGCGACTCGTCGAGATACAGGGTCTCGAGGAAATCGGCCAGCTCGGCGTCCGGTCCCGACTCCTTCCAGAGGCGCTGGATGCGGTTCGGGCCGCCGTTGTAGCCGGCGAGGGCCAGCTCGACGTTGCCGTCGAAACGGTCGAGCAGCTCCCGGAAGTAGGTCGACCCCAGGCGCACGCTCATCGCCGGATCGTACAGACCCTCCGGCAGATAGGGGACGCCCACCTTCTGGGAAACCTCGCGGGCCGTCAGCGGCATGAGCTGCATCAGGCCGCGGGCTCCCACGGGGCTGGTGGCCCGCGGATCGAAGGCGCTCTCCTGGCGGATGATGCCGGCGATCAGGTGGGCCGGCAGGCCGGTCGAGAGGGCGCAGGCCCGGATCTGATCCCCGTACTCGAGGGGGTAATAGGCGAACAGGACTTCCGACGGCACACCCGACTGCGCGGGTCCGCCCAGCGCCGGGAAGGCTTCGCGCAGCAGCACGATGCCGGCCCGCTGCTCCCCCTTGCGGCACAGGATGAGCCCCTTCAGGGCGAGCACGTCGCGGCGGTCCGACCGGCCGGCGACCAGCTCGATCTCCTGGCTCGCGAGGTCGTCCAGGCCGAGGTCGGTCAGCAGCTTCACGCGCTGCAGCGCCGGCTCCGCGGGCCAGACCCGCGGCGCCTGAGAGGCCAGCGCCGTCCCTTCGGCCGGCGGGATCTCGCCGAGGCGGCTCAGGGCCTGGCGGGAGTAGAAGTCGCTGGTGTCCGAGGAGGCCACCAGGTCGCGGTAACCCTCCCGCGCCCGGCCGGGCTGGCCGAGGTCCTCCAGGGCCCGGGCCTTCCAGTAGCGCCCGCGCTGGGCGTCGCCGTCTTCGGGATAGAGGTCCGCGAGCTCCGTCCAATAGCCCACGGCGCCCGAGGCGTTGCCGTTCTGGTACTCCCGCCAGCCGCGCTCCCAGAGATCGGCCGCGCCGGTCTCGTCCGCGGGATCGATGCGCCGCAGCAGCCGCAGGGTGTCGACGGCCGGCTCGAACAGGCCAGCCTCCAGGAAGTCTTTGTAGAGCCGCCGCAGGGAGTCCCGCGAGAGCTCGATCCGCGTGTTCGAGCGCACGAGCTGAGCCAAGTAGACCGACGCGGAGCCGGGGTCGCCCGCCTCGGCCGTGGCCAGCACCCGCTCCCACTCGAGGGCGGCCCGGTCGCCGGAGTCCGAGGGCGTGAGCTGGCCCATCACGATCAGCGCTTCCCGCCCGGCGCCGCCGCGGGTGAGGGCGCGCGCCTTGAGCATGTGCCACTCGAAGCCGCGCTCCTCGCCGGGGATCTCCTCCAAGGTGCTGATCGCCGCCCGCGTGCTGTCGCCGTCGAGGAACGACTGGGCGCGGTCCAGGATCTCCCGCGAGGAGAGGAGGCGGCTCCAGTCGAGGTCGCCGTCGAGGGCGCGGAACGTGCGCACCACCTGGACGGCCTCGGAGGAGAGGGGATCGGTAACGAGGAGCCGGCGCCCCGCTTCGCGCTGAACCTGCTCATCCTCCAGCTTGCGGCCGATCCGCCAGGCCAGGCTCTCCAGAGCCTCGGCCGTCTTGCCGGCGATCCCCGCCGCGCGCGCCTCGGCGATCAGGTCCAGGGCAATCCGGGGCTGCCCGTGATCCGCCGCCAGCTCCGCCGATTCCAGGAAAGCGAGGGGCCGCAGCGGCGACGCCGGGGCGCCGGCGATCAGGCGGGCGTAGGTGCCGCGGGCCAGGTCGTGCTCGCCGCGCTCCGCGGCGCTCCGGGCCAGCAGGAAGAGGCGCCAGTCCTCGAGCGGTCCGCCGGGGGCCGAGGAGGCCGAGAGGAGCTGCTTGGCGAGCTCCGCGTCCCCCGACTCGTGGGCATACAGGCCAGCCACCACCTGCGCCTGCGCCGCCTGATCGGAATGACCGGCCGCCACCTGATCGAGGTGCTGGCGTGCCTCTTGCAAATTTCCGTGACGCAGGGCCTTGGCAGCCTGGGAATAGAGATTCTGGGAGAGAGTGGGTTGTGGCTGCCAGGCCCGCTCCCGCTCTACCACGAGAGAAGGAGCGTTGGGGCGGGGATAGCTGATGACGACCGAGACCATGAAAATGGAGGAGAGGATCAAGAAGAGAACGACAACGAGACGGGTTTTTGACGTCTGCATGAGCTGAACCACACCTCCGGACCGACCAAGGTTGCGCCGCACGGTTGTAAGAACATCCCAAGGCCATCCCCGGCCTGGGCCTGATCCTGTCGGGTTGGGCTTGCCCCAACGTCCCTGCTAACCCCCAGTATGCGGGGCGCATTCCCAAATCGTCTACCTTTTTGCACCCGAATTTGAATCTCGCGTCGGATTTAGCCTATCCTGTTGATGGATTTGTAATAATTCCCCGAATGAGCCGTCTCTGAACGGCCCCCGGAGACTCCCATGTTAGGATTTCTTGCCATGTCGATTCTCGAGCTTCTGGGGTTCCGGCGAGGAGGACCGCGCGCCGGCGGCGGAGACACGGAAACGGTCCGCAAAATCGTGCGCGAGCTGGAGACGCTGGAGCCGGAAACGGCGCGCTATCTCGCCGCCTTCGCGTTCATCCTGGCCCGCGTGGCCCACGCCGATCTGGAGATCACGGAGGAGGAGACGCGCCGGATGGAGCAGATCCTCCTGGGTCTGGGGCATCTCTCGGCGGAGCAGGCCCGCCTCGCCGTCAGCCTCGCCAAGGCCCAGCACCACGTGGAGGGCGGCACCGAGAGCTTCCTCGTGACCCGCGAGTTCCGGGAGATCGCCACCAAGGAGCAGTGCCGCGAGCTGCTCGACTGCCTCTTCGCCGTCTCGGCGGCGGACGACTCGATCTCGGGGGCGGAAGAGGGGCAGATCCGCCAGATCGCGAGCGAGCTGGGCTTCGAAGCCCACGAGCTCGCCACCATCCGCGCCGCCTGGGCGGACAAGCGGGCGATCCTGAAGGGACTCCGGGAACCTCGCGGGTTATGATGGCGCCCGTTGTGAGCGGCTCGACACTCCAAGGAAGAAGGAAAGAGGTCATTGATGGTGCGCCGTAGTAGCCGTAGGGATCGCGATGGTCGGGGAGCCGCGGGTTGCTTCATGCGGATCTTGCTGGTGCTGGCTCTGCTCCTGCTCGTGGCGGGGGCGTTCACGGGGTTCTACACGGGAGCCTCTCCCAAGGTGACGGTCAAGCCCGACCTGCCGGGCATCGGCCGGCGGACGCCGATCCGGATCCGGATCGAGGACCCCCAGCGGGTCGAAAAGGTGCGGGTCGAGGTCGTCCAGGGGATGGACGTCAAGCCGGTGCTGGAGAAGACCTTCGAGCCGCAGCCGGCGTGGAAGATGTGGGGCGGGCCGCCGCCGGTCGCGCTGACCGCCGAGGTCGGCCGCGAGACGGTGAAGGGGCTGCGGGCCGGCGAGGCCACGGTGCGCGTCACCGCCGAGCGGGCGGGATCGTTCTTCCGGCGTCCCGATCCGGTGGTGGCGGAGGTCAAGCTGCCCGTGCGCCTGGCGCCGCCGACGCTCCAGATCGCCTCCAGCTTCCACTACGTGAACCAGGGCGGCTCGGAGGTGGTGGTGTACCGGGTGGGCGAGGGCGCGATCCGCGACGGCGTGCAGTCCGGCGGCTGGTGGTTCCCGGGCTTCCCGATGCCCGGGGGCGACAAGCAGCTCCGCTTCGCCTTTTTCGCCGTGCCCTACGACAAGTCCGACCCCTCGATCGTGCGGCTGGTGGCCCAGGACGAGGTGGGCAACCGCGCCGAGGCCGCCTTCATCGACAAGTTCACTCCCCGTCCCCTCAAGACGGACACCATCCCGGTCAGCGACGCCTTCATGAACAAGGTCGTGCCGGAGATCCTCTCCCAGTCCCCCGAGATCGAGGACAAGGGCGGCCTGCTCGAGAACTACCTCCAGATCAACCGCGACCTGCGCAAGAAGAACGCCCAGACGCTGAAGGAGCTGGGCGCGAAATCGGAGCAGAAGTTCCTCTGGAACCTGCCCTTCCTGCCCATGCCCAACGCCGCGATCACGGCCGCCTTCGCCGACCGGCGGACCTACGTCTACAACGGCAAGGACATCGACCAGCAGGACCACCTGGGATTCGACATGGCCTCGGTGGAGCGTGACGCCATCCCCGCCTCCAACAGCGGCAAGGTCGTCCTGGCGCGGTTCTTCGGGATCTACGGCAACGCGGTGGTCGTCGACCACGGCTATGGAGTGCAGAGCCTCTACGGCCACCTCTCCTCGATCGCCGTCAAGGAGGGGGACATGGTGCAGCGCGGCCAGGAGCTGGGCCGTTCCGGCCAGACCGGCCTGGCGGCCGGCGACCATCTCCACTTCACGATGCTCCTGCAGGGGCTCGCCATCACCCCGGTGGAGTGGTGGGATCCGCACTGGATCCAGGACCGCGTGGCGCGGAAGCTCGGCGCCGCGCTGCCGTACCAGGAGTCGGCGGCGCCGGCTGGTACTCCCAAGAGCGGCGGTGGGTAGGGACGGAGCAAGGCCATTCTCTCTCCCGAAGCTCCTCTTCAGGGGACCCGGGAGAGGGAACCTCCCGAACGTGTAAAATCCTCTTCATGAGCCCAACCCAGATCCTACGGCAAGCCAAAAAGCGGCTGGAGGCCCTTTCAGAGGACCGGCTGCGCGTCGCAGACGATTTCCTCGCCTACTTGGAGGAACGGGAGTCGAACGAGGCTACGCAAGAGTTACTTCAGATCCCCGGATTTCTCGACGATTTCAAGAGGGCGGAAGAGGAAATTCGATCCGGTCTTCTCACGCCTGTGGAAGCGCTGAAGCGGAAGGCGTAATCCCGGGTGTATCAGGTTCTGCTCGCCCAATCAGCCCGCAAGTTCTACGAGAAAGCCGATTCGCCATTGCAGCGCAAGCTGGACCGTTGCTTTGATGCGCTCCGCGGCAACCCTCGCCATCATCCGAACGTCAAGCCGTTGAAGGGCCAGCTGAGCGGCTCCTATCGCTACCGCGTCGGTGAGTATCGGGTGGTCTATCGAGTCGAGGATGGAAAACGACTGGTGATCGTCGTGATCATCGCGCACCGCAGAGAAGCCTACGACCGTTAACTGAGCCAGGACCTGGGCCGCTCCGGCGGGACGTCCGGAAGGTCAAATCCCTACCCCCGCCGCGCGATCTCCGCCTGAATCTCCGGCAGCAGCGCCGGCGGCGCCGCGATCAGGCTGCTGAGCAGCGGCTTCCGGCGGTTGAACCGCTCCTCCTCGGGGGAGCCGGCGACGATCACGCCTCCCGCCGCCAGCACGAGGGCAACGCCGGCCGCCACGTCCCACTCGTGCTTGGGGGTGAGGGTCCAGGTGGCGTCCACTAGACCGGCGGCCACGAGGCCCAGCTTGTAGGCGACGGAGCCGGTGGGACGGATCTCGAAGAGGTCTTCCCGGTAGCCCTTCCATTCGCCGCGCTTGACCTCGCTGCGGCTCGCCAGGACCGTGGCCCCCGCGAGGCCCGGACGATCGCTCACCCGGGCCGGGCGGCCGTTCAGGGTCACTCCCAGACCGCGGGCGCCGACGATGGACTCGCCGGTGGCGGGGTTCAGGATACCGCCCGCGACCGGCTCGCCGTCCACCACCAGGCCGATCGAGACCGACCACTCGGGGATGCCGGTCACGAACTCCCGGGTGCCGTCGAGCGGGTCCACCACCCAGACGCGCCGCCGGTCGAGACGGGAGAGGTCGTCCTCGGTCTCCTCGGAGAGCCAGCCTTCGCCGTCCCGCGGCAGGAGCTCGCGGAGCAGGGTGTCGACGGTGGTGTCGGCCTCGGTGACGGGGTCGCCGCCGGACTTGCGCCGGGACTCGACCTCGCCCGGGGTGAAGCGCTGGAGCGCGGCATTCGCCCGCTCCAGCGCCTCCCGGATGCGATCAAGGTCTTCGGCGTAGGTGGCCGTCAACGAACCTCCAGGGCGCCGCCGACGTAGCCTTCCCGCTCGAGGTAGAGCAGGATCTCCTGCGCCGCTTCCTCGGGGGACATGACGGTGGTGTCGATCACCACCTCGGCGTCGGCAGGCTCCTCGTAGGGATCGGAGATGCCGGTGAACTCCTTGAGGATGCCGGCCCGGGCCTTGGCGTAGAGCCCCTTGCGGTCGCGGTCCTCGCAGACGTCGATGGGCGTCGCGATGTGGACCAGCACGAAGCCGCCGCCCTCCTCGATGCTCGCCCGCACCTCCTTGCGCACGCCGTCATAGGGCGCGATCGGCGCGCAGATGGCGATGCCGCCGTTCTTGGTGATCTCCGAGGCGACGTAGCCGATGCGCCGGATGTTGATGTCGCGGTGCTCCTTGGAGAAGTTGAGCTCCGAGGAGAGGTTCTTGCGCACGATGTCGCCGTCGAGCAGGGTGACCGGCCGGCCGCCCGTCTCCATGAACTTCACCAGCAGCGCGGAGGCGATGGTCGACTTGCCGGCGCCGGAGAGGCCGGTGAAGAAGACGGTGAAGCCCTGCTTGGCGCGCGGCGGGTGCGTGCGCCGCAGTTCCTCGGCGACCTCGGGGAAGGTGAACCAGCCCGGCAGCTCGCGGCCTTCCTGGAGACGGCGGCGCAGCTCGGTGCCGGAAATGTCGAGGGTGCGGGAGCCGGGCGGGACCTCGTCCTGGGGCATGTAGGTGTCGAGCTCCTCGACGTAGGAGACCATCTGGAAGGGCACCATCTCCACCCCCAGCTCCTCCTGGTGCCCGCGGAGCAGCTCCTGGGCGTCGTAGGGGCCGTAGAAGGGCTTGCCCTGCTTGTCGTTGCCCGGGCCGGCGTGGTCGCGGCCGACGATGAAGTGGGTGCAGCCGTAGTTCTTGCGGATCAGGGCGTGGAGCATGGCCTCGCGCGGGCCGCCCATGCGCATGGCGAGGGGGAGCAGCGAGAGCTTGGCCGTGTGCTGCGGATAGCGGGGGAGCACCGCCTGGTAGCACCGCACGCGGGTGTAGTGGTCGAGGTCGCCCGGCTTGGTCATGCCCACGGTGGGATGGATCAGCAGGTTCGCCCGCGCCTCCTTGGCGGCCCGCAGGGTCAGCTCGCAGTGGGCTCGGTGCATGGGATTGCGGGTCTGGAAGGCGACCACTCGGCGCCAGCCCTCGCGGGCGAACTCGGCCCGCAGCTCGGCCGGCGTTTGGCGCAGGGACCGGAAGTCGTAGTGGACGGGGAGCTGCAACCCCTCGAGCCGGCCGCCGATGGCGACGCCGTGGGTCTTGTTGAGGAGGTGCGCCACGCCCGGATGGGTCGGATCGACGGTGTCGAAGGTCGCCTGGGCGCTCGCCTCGCGGTCCAGCTCCCAGATCTCCTCGACGTGCAGAGCGCCGAGCATCACCCCTTCCTGGTCGCGCAGGGCCAGCATGCCGCCGGTGCGCAGCTTGCCGGCCAGCTCGGGCGTGAGGTCGAGCAGGATCGGGATCGGCCACAAGGTGCCGTCGGCCAGACGCATGCTCGCGCAGACGGAGTCATGGTCGGCCTTCTTCATGAAGCCCCGCAGCGGCGAGAAGCCGCCGTTCAGGAGCAGCTCGAGGTCGCAGGCCTGGCGCGGGGTGAGGTCCCAGGAAGGCCAGTCGCGGGAGGCGGCCTTGAGCTCCGCGGAGCGGTCGGCATCGGCCATGAGGTCGACCAGCTCGCCGCCGTGGGGCTCGATCAGGTGGCTCGTGGAGGCCTCGGCGGAGCGGTCGCGCTCGGGCGCGGGGACAGGAAAAACGGAGATGTTGGTCATAGATTTCCTTAAGTACGATCCAGTCGAGGTCATAGAGACAAGGGGAGCTTCGGAGCCGACAGGGCCTGCTTGCCTTCAAATTACTTACAAAAACGGGGCCAACCCCACACGCAGTCAAGGTGCGGGGTACGGGGGCGAGCGGGACAGCAGGCTCAGGGGCGCGAGGCTCAGGGGCGCGAGGGAGAGGGCTCCGGGCCTTCGTCGGTGACGACGATGCCGACGAAGCCGGCGGCGATCGGCCCCAGCAGGGCCTTGCGCGGCCACCAGGCGATGACGCACGCCCGGCAGACCTCGTCGGAGCGGCGGACGCCCTCGGAGTTGACGCGCGTCACCACGCCGTCGCAGAGGAAGGCCATCACCTTCTTGCCCTGCTGCTTGGGCGAGGTCTCGCCGACGGTGAGGTTCTCGGCGACCCCGCGCTCCTTGGCGTTGAGCTGCACCCGGCAGTCGGAGGTGACCTTCACGATCTGGACCTCGGAGCGGGCGACGGCCTTGCCGGCGGCGTCGACGATGGCGCCGTAGATCTCCACGTTCTCGTTGCGCTGCTCCGGTTTGGGCGGGACGGCCCAGAACCGGCCGCCGGCCTCGGGCTCCATGGTGACCCAGTAGAAGTCCTCGTGCTCCTTCCAGCGGAAGTAGAGGCGGGGGGTCTGTCCGGCCGCCGGGGAGGCGGTGGCCCGCACGACGCCGTTCTCTTCCGTGGGCAGGCAGCCGGTCCTTTCGACCGAAACGGTCTGCGCATCGGCGGCGAACGCGCCGGCAAAGAGCAGGCCGGCGGCTAGGAAGGTGCGCGTTCTCATCTCGATTCCTCCGTCTGACTGCCGATGATTCTACCTCATTCCACGATTTCGCTACTGGCCGAGGATTTTCCGCGAATAGGTGTCGACGTAAGGGGTGCGCTTGAGGTTGGGCAGCGCGCGCTTGAGGACCGCGACGGCGCCTGCCGAGTCTCCCGACTCGAAGAGGGCGACGGCCATGTAGAAGAGCCGCTCGGGCTCGTCCTCGCCGGGGTCGCCGCCGCGGCGGAAGTAAGTGGCGGCGTCGCTCCAGCGGGAGAGCCGGTAGGCCCCCTCGGCGGCCAGGTGCTGCGCCTCCCTGAACCCGGGGTGCGCGTCCGCCACCTCGCGGGCGGTCTGAAAGGCCTCCTTGAGCTCGTTGGCCGGGCGCTGCTCGGCCAGGCTCCGGCGGGCCTGGTTCAGCTTCTTGAGCTCGGCCTCGGTGATCGCCTCCGGATCGGCCGGCGCGGCCACGGCCTTCACGGGCTCGGGAGGCGCGGTGGGCGCGGGCGGCCGCGCCGATGGCGATGTCGATGGCGATGAAGGTATTGCCGCGGCGGGCTTGCTGCCGGCGGCGGGCTTGGCGGCGGCCGCCGGGCGGAAGGCCGGGGCGGTGGCCAGGGTGGCGGCGGGCACGCGGGCGGCGAGCCGCTGCTCCAGCGCGGCGCGCAGCTCGGGCGCCACGGTCCCTTGGCTGTAGGCCTTGAAGCGCTCCTCGAGCTCGACCAGGCGCTGGAAGGTCTGGCGGAAGCCTTCGACGTTGTCGGCGCGGTCCTGGGCCAGCGCGAGGCGCGCCAGGCAGTCCGTCAGGGGCTGCGGCTCGTCGAGCATGCCGAAGCAGGCGAGGCGCAGATCGCGCGCGGCCTCGGCGTAGTCCTTGCGGTCGAAGGCGTGCTGGCCGTCGCGCAGCAGGCTGAGGTAGAAGGGATCGACGGCCGACGCGCGGGCCGCCATCAGCAGGGGGAGCAGGACGAGGAGGAGCTTCGGTCTCATACGGGTTCCGGCAAGGGGCGGTCTTCGACGACCGCCTGGGGGTGATCCTCGAAGAGGCGCCGGGCCACCTCCTCGCCGCAGCGGCCGGCAATGAGGTAGCGGGCGCGCCGCAGGCCCGGCGGCCGGCGGCGGACGCCGTGGGAGTCGCTGGCGACGAAGTGCACCAGCCCGGCGTCGAGCAGGGCGAGGGCCTCGGTCTGGGCGCGGCGGCCGAAGTCGCCGGTGACGCTCATCGCCGTCACCTGGGTCATGGCGCCGAGGGCGGCCAGGCGCGCCACCAGCTCGGGCTCGGGCGACAGCCAGGGGATGAACTCGGGATGGGCGATGATCGGCCGCCAGCCGGCGACCACCAGCTCGTGGACGAGGTGGATCCCCTCCGTGGGGGTGCCGCTCGAGCCGAACTCGATCAGCAGGTAGCGCGAGCCGGCGAGGGGGAGGATGCCGCCGCCGTCCGGCAGCTTCTCGACCTCGGAGAGCAGCTCGGAGTCGACGTGGACCTCGCCGCCGAGGAGCACGCGGAAGCCGGGTGCCACCCGCTCCTGGAGCTCGCCGGCGAGGGCGGCCAGGCGCTCGCGGTCGGCGTTCCACCATTCGCCCCGCCGCTGGTGGGGGGTGGCCACCATCGCCGTGCAGCCGTCCGCCGCGGCCAGGCGGCACATCGCGACCGACTCCTCGAGGCTCTGGGGACCGTCGTCGACGCCCGGCAGAATGTGGCAGTGAAGGTCGATCATTGGCAGTGCAGGTCCCGGGCGCCCGTCAGGCGGCCGACCCGGCCTTCTTCTCGCTCTGCTCGGCGCCGTAGGACTCGTAATACCGGTAGCGCTTGCCGAGGCTCCCCTGGAGCGAGCGGTAGCGGTTGAGCACCGCGCCCAGGATCTTGATGCCGGACTGCCGCAGGCGGTCGCGGCAGAGCCGCGCCTCCTCGCGGGTCACCTTGCCGCTGCGCAGGGTCAGCACGACGCCGTCGACCAGCAGGCCGACGATGGTGGCGTCGGTGACGGCCAGGGCGGGCGGCGTGTCGAGCACCACGAAGTCGAACCGCCCGCGCATGGCGCGCAGCCAGTCGCGCATGCGGTCCGAGGACAGCAGCTCGGACGGGTTCGGCGGGATCGGTCCCGAGGGGGTGATCCAGAGGTTGGGCACCTCGGTGGGGAAGATCGGCTCGGGATCGGCCGACGAGGTGAGCTGGTTGACCAGGCCGGCGCGGTTGGAGATGTGGAAGACCTGGTGCAGCCTGGGCTTGCGCAGGTCGCAGTCGACGATCAGCACCTGGCGGCCGAGCTGCGCCAGCACGACGGCGAGGTTGGCGGCGGTGGCCGTCTTGCCTTCGCCGGCCACGGCCGAGGTCACGGCCACGGCCTTGAGCTCGCGGGCCGAGGACAGGAGCAGGCCGGTGCGCAGCGACCGGTAGGCCTCAGAGATCAGCGTGCGCGGGCGCTCGTGCGGCACCAGCTCGATCTGGTTGGAGGCCACGGCGGCGATCGCCTTCTTCTTCTCCACGGCGGGCTTCTCGAAGGAGCCCGAAGAGGTGCGCACCCTTGCGCCGGTTGCGCCAGTTGCGCCGGTACCGCCCCGCGCCTCCTGAGGGGGCTCGCCGTAGGCGTAGCCGTAGCCGTAGGAGGAGGCGCCGTAGGCCTTGTCCATGTCGACGATGTCGTGGATGACGGCCAGCATCGCGAGCCCCAGCCGCCGCTCGATCTCCTCGGGCGACTTGATGGTGCGGTCGAGGAACTCGACGAGCACGGCGCAGGCGATGCCGGCCAGCAGGCCGAGCAGCAGCCCGTAGGTGACGTCCTGGCGCAGCGACGGCCGGAAGGGGCCGCCCGGCACCAGGGCCTTGTCGATGATCCGGACGTTCGACTCGCGGGTGTCCTGCAGACGCACGGCGACCTCGGTCTCCGACTGCTTGCGCAGCAGCTCGTCGAGCAGGTCGCGCCGGGTCTGGATCTCGACCTTGAGGTTGGTGTACTCGACGGCGGCCGAGTTCTGGTCCATGGCCTCGTTCTTCAGGGACTTGAGCTCCCCTTCGAGGGCCTGCTCCTGGCGCAGGGAGGTCTGGTAGGCGGAAAAGGCGTTGCTGCGGGCCTTGGCGACCTGCTCCTGGATGATCTCGTTGAGGTGCTGCCGGGTCTTCTCGATCTCCCCCTTCAAGGAGACCATATCCGGGAAGTCGGGCTTGTAGGTCTTGAGCTTGGCGTCGTAGTCGCGCTCGAGCCTGAGGAGCTGCCCCTTCTGGTCGCTCACCACGCCGCTGACCAGGCTGTCGGCGATCGATTCCCGGGGGCCGGTCATGGCCTCGTGGTATCTCGCCTCCTTCTCGATACGCTCCTTCTTGGCGTCGAGCAGTTGGGAGTTGAGCGCCTCGAGCCGCTGCAGGGTGCTGTTCGACCCCGGCTCGAGGGTGACGATGTCGCTGCGGCGGCTGAAGGCCTGGAGCTGGGTCTCCTTGTCCTGGATCTCGTCCTTCAGCGTCTCGCTCTGCGAGGCGAGGAAGGTGGAGGCCTTGCCGGCGGTCGCGAAACGATCCTCGACGCCCATGTCGATGAACGACTCGGCGAAGGCGTTGGCGGCCTTGGCGGCGAATTCCGGCGTCGAGGAGCGGAAGGAGATCTGGACGAGCTGGGTGCTGCGCACCGGCGCCACCGACAGCCCGCCGCGGAGCTGGCTGGCGAGGCTGCCCAGCACGGCGTCGTCGTCCTCGGCCGTCGGGCCGCCGGAGCCGTCGCGCCCGCTCCCGGCGCCGGGATTGAACTTGGGATCCTCCATCAGGTCGAGGCTCTTGACCACCCGCTCGGCGAGGCCCCGGCTCTGCAACAGCTCGTACTGGGTGGGATAGAACTCCATGTTCCAGTAGTTCTCGAGCCAGGGGGTCTGGGAGCTGCCGAGCGGCGTCAGGTTGCGGCGCTCGATCTGGATGGTGGACGTCGCCTGGTATTCCTTGGGAGTGATGGCGAAGTGGATGCCCGCGCCGGCGAGTCCGATCAGGCAGCAGACGGCCGCCAGCTTCCAGTGGCGGCGGGCCATGGCGAGGTACTCGCCCAGGTTGAGCTCGGACTCGGTCTCGGGGGCGAAATCCGGATCCTCAGGCGAAGGGGATGAGGAGGAGAAAGGGTTCAAAAGAACGACTCCTTGATGAAGATGACGTCGCCGTGCCTCAACTCGACGTCGGGCTCCTTGCCGGCGAGGATCTTCTTGTAGTCGAGGATGATCTCCTGAGGGCCTTCGACCTGGCCGGTCCGCTTGATCTGGATCCGGTTGCCGGCGCGGTCGGTCAGACCGCCGGCGTGGGCGATGGCGGCGAGCAGGGTGATCCGCTCATTGCTCTTGAAGGCCAGCGCCCCCGGGTTCGCGATCGCGCCAAGGCAGTAGACGGTCACCTCGACCGTGCCCGGGACGTTGATCAGATCGTTGGCGAAGATCGGAATGTTGACTTTGGGATCGGCCCGCAGCAACAGGTCGTCGAGGTCGATGCTGACCTGGTCCGACAGCCCATTGTCAGGGCGGCGCAGGACATGGATGACATTGCCATGGTTGTCGGCCAGGCCGCCGGCGGCGGTCAACGCCTCGATCAGCGTCCAGCGGCCGGAGAAGCCCAGGTTGCCCGGCTGCTTGACGGCGCCGATCACCGAGATCGGCCGCGAGCGGAACTCGCGCACCTGGACGTCGACGGAAGCCTTCTGCATGTACTTGTCTTCGAGGAGCCCTTTCAGGAGCTGGGCGACTTCCGCCGTGGTCTTGCCTCCGACGGCGACGTCGCCCAGCAGGGGGAGGTTGACCATGCCGGTCTCGGAGACGCGGCGCTCGCCGTTGAGCTTCTCGTCCTCGTAGACGCGGAAGTCGAGGAGGTCTCTGGGTCCGACCCGGTAGGCCGCATTCCCGGCCTGGGCGCCGGCCGCGGCGGCACAGACCAGCAGCAGGAGCGACAAATGAACACCTATCTTCTTCATGATGCTTGTGTTACTGACAATCCATGGTACCGCAAACCGGGCTCCGCGGTCCAGCGGCGGCCCCGCGGGAGGTCTTCAACGGCTGCCGAACTCCCCCAGCAGGTTGACCGTGGTGCCGACGGTGGTGTAGGAGAGGCTGCCTCCAGGCAGGCCGAAGTCGATCTCGGAGTGCACGGCCTGGAGGCCGACCTCGAGGTTGCGCCAGAGCCGGAAGAGCACCGAGCCGCCATAGGAGGAAACGTCTTCCTCGAAGGGCGGCGCGCCCGCCGCGAAGGCGATGAAGTCATGGGTGCCGGCCTCGGCGAAGACGCGGGCCTCGGTGCGCCGGCCGAGGGCCAGCCGCAGGGCCGCGCCCAGCTTGTCTTCGGTGAAGTAGGCATGGGAGGCGGACACGGAGTAGAGGATGTTGCGGTTGGCATAGAGGGTGGTGCTCAGCCGGGTCTTGCCGCGCAGGGTCAGGGCGGCGTTGCCCGTCACCTTGTCGTACGGCACGAAGAGCGATCCCCGGCTGGCCTTGAGGGAGCGGTCCGCCAGGTCGACCTGGAAGTCGACGCGCCGGCCCTGGAAGTGGACGCCAACCACCGGCGAGGTGCCGGAGCTCGAGCGGTCGAGGGCGTCGCTGTCGAAGTCCTCCTGGGTGCGCTCCACCCCCACCGACAGCGCCCAGGGCTGGCGGGGGCGCCAGCTCAGGCCTGCCTGGAGGACCTGCTCGTCGCGGTCGAGCAGGCTGAAGCCGCTGGTGCGCGGGTCGGCCACGGCATCGGTCAGGGTTTCCTGCCGGGCGAAGGTAAATCTGGTGAAGGCGAAGAGGGTCTGCGTCGTCTCGACCTCGGCGAAGATCTCGCCGCCATCCCGCCGGTTGGTTGCCGGCACCGGCACCTCGGGGGTGAGGATCCGCTGCCGCTGCTCCCGGCCGGCGTGCGCTTCCAGGGTGAGGCGGTTGAAGAAGCCGTAGAAGTCGAGGAAGTAGCGCCCATTGATTCTCCGGCGGTCGCTCTGCTGGCTCCACCAGACGTACTCGGGCAGCACCTGGGTCACCCAGGTGGCCTTGGGGCCGCTGTGCAGATACGCGCGGAAGCCGGCCCCCAGGGTGGCGGTGACGTCGTCCGGCGGCGTCGGGCCGGTCGCGAAGAGGTTGCGGACATAGGAGACGTCCTGCAAGGTGGCCCAGGGGGCGATGCGCACCGGCCCCAGGTGGTAACGCGCTGCCTCGAGCTCGCGCGCGAGCGCCTCTTTGCGGGTTTCCAGCTCCCGGGGTCCTCCGGGCGGCGTATACTGGAACACCTGGGCTCCGGCACCGCCAGCCAGCAAACAGAAAGTCAACGTCATCGAGACTCGGATCTTGAGGCGCATGATCTCCCCCCCGCGGGCATGCCCGCGCTCTGTCAGGGCTCCGTCGTCGAGCTCGTTCGAGTGCGCGCCATGATACGCCATTCCAGCTTCCTCCTCGCCGGCTTTCTCGTTCTTCTGCTGGTCTTCGCGCCCCTCCCCTTCGGCGGCGTGACGCCGTGGGCCCAGGCGCTGCTGCGGGGGCTCTGCTTCGCCGCCCTCGCCCTCGCCGCGGCGGCGCTGGACCGCCCCGCCGCGTTGCGCCCGGCGCTGGTGCCGGCGGCGGTCCTGGCCGCCTTGGCCCTGCTCGGCGTCCTTCAGGCCGCGCCGCTGCCGGCGGGCCTCGTGGCGGCCGTCTCGCCCGAGCACGCGAGCTTCGAGCGCCAATCGGCGGAGCTGTCCGGAGCGCCGTCCGTGCCGCGCTTGACGCTCGCCGCCGTGGCCACGCGCTCGGCGGCGCTGGGCTGGGCGGCGGTGGCGGCGGCTTTCCTGGCGGCGGCGGTCGCGGGCCGCCACCGCGAGCTCCGCCGCTGGCTCGCCGGCGCCCTGGTGGCGGGAGCGCTCTTCCAGGTGTTCTTCGGAGCGCGCGACTGGTTCGCCCACGCACGCACTCTTTGGGGCGTCGAGCTGCAAGCCACGGCCCTGCGCCTGCGCGGCACTTTCGTCAACCCCAACCACCTGGCCTCCTACCTGGAGATGGCGCTGCCCGTCGTCTTCGCCTGGGGCTGGTGGGCGGCCCGGCGCGCCGCGGACCAGCCCCAGATGGAGCGCCGGCTGCTGCTGGCGGCGCCGCCGGCGCTGGTCTGGCTGACGGTGTTCGCGGGGCTCTCCTTCACCGGCTCCCGGGGCGGCCTGCTGGCGGCGGTGGCGGCGGTGACGGTCCAGGGCGTCCTCATGGCCCGTGACCGGCGGCGGCGGTGGGTGGCGCCCCTGGGCGCCTTGGCGGCCCTGGCCGGCCTGGCCGTGGTGGCTTCCGTGGGGCTGCGGGAGGGCCTCGGCCGCCTGCTCGGCACCACGGTCACGGACGTGAGCCTGGGCGCCCGGCTGCGGGAGTACCGGGCGGTCCTGGAGCTCTGGGGCCGTTTCCCCGCCACCGGCGTCGGGCTCGGCGCCTTCCGCGACGGCTTCCCCCTGGTGCAGCCGGCGGTCCTCGAAGGCACCTTCTGGCACCCGCACAGCGGTCCGCTGGAGGTGCTGGCGACGGCCGGCCTGGTGGGCGCCGCGCTGCTCGCGGCCGGGCTCGCGGCCCTGGTCCGCCGGCTGGCGGCGGTGCTGCGCGACGGCGGGCGCTCCGAGGACCGGGCCGCCGCCCTCGCCGCCTTCGGCATCCTGACCTCCCTGGGGATTCACGAGGCCCTGGACTTCGGCCTCACCATGCCGGGCAACGCGGTGACCCTGGCCGTGCTGCTCGGGTCGGCGGCCGCGGCGAAGACCCGGACTCGCTCAGCGCAGCTCGAGCGCGCCGGGGAGGACCTGCCCGCCGCCGGCGCTCCGGAGCTCCAGGACGTGAAGCCCGCGGCCGAGCCGCACCGCCACCCGAAGAGCCGGCACGGCTCCCGCAAGCGGCGGCAGCGGAAAAGCGCCCAGGGCCGCGCCGTCGAGACGTAGCTCCACCAGCGAGCCGTTTTCCGGCACCGTGTCGAGCTGCAGGGCGAAGCCGTCCGCCGGCCTGCCGGTGAGCATCTCCAGCCGCGCGACACCCCGGGTCCAGGTCCATTCGGTGGCCGGCCAGGCCTGCCGGGCGGCGTCGTCGAGCCGGGCCTGCGCCGCCGCCATCTCGCCGGCGTCGCCGGCCTCCCGCGCCACGGCGGCCCGCGCCTGCCAGTAGAGGGGGCGCCGCTGCCAGGAGAGGGGGACCAGCGTCAGCGCCTCCCGGGCTTCCTCCACCCGGCCCCGTGCCGCCAGCGCCCGCGCCTTGGCGATCAGGTAGGGCGCCCACGGCTCGGTGCCCAGCCCCTCGGCCCGCCGTTCGTAGAGCTCCGCCCGCGGCAGGTCGTCCGCGAACAGGGCCGCCAGGGCGGCCTGGGGGGCCGGCGGCTCGCGCACGAACCGCGACAGGCGCTTCAGGGCGGCGGGCTTGATCTCGCAGCCCGCGAGCAGACAGCGCTCGAGGGCGCGGTCGAGGTGAGGGGCGAGCTGCCCGGCGGTCTGGTTGTCCACCGGGCCCGGGGGGCAGCGCTCGAGCGCCCGCTCGAGCAGCTCGAGGTAGCGCGCCTCCGGCCGGGCGCGCTCGGCGACCGACAGGTAGAGGGCGCGGGCTTCGTCCATGCGGCCGTCGCCGCGCAACCGGTCGGCTGCCAGGAGGTCGCGCCGCAAGCGGGCGAGGAGAGCCGCGTCGCCCCGGCTCCGCGCCGCGGCGAAACCCGCGAGGTCGCCGCGGGCGGCGTAGGCGCCGGCCGCCCGCTCCCAGGCCGCCGGATCGTCCGGCAGCACGGAGAAGGCCTCGCGCCGGTCGGCGGCGGTGGCCAGCCAGGGATCGAGCAGGCGGTTGAGGTCCTGGGGGTCGCGCAGCACCTCGGCGAGGAGGCGGCGGGCGATCTCCCGCTTGCTCGGCGACAGCGCCGGCCAGACCTCCAGGTAGGCCGCGGCGAGGAAGCGGGCCGGCTCCCGTCTCACGGGCGCCAGGCGGAGGGCCGCCTCGAGCGGCGCCTCCCATTGGCGGTAGGCGGTGAGCAGCCGCGGGTCCCGCGCCTGCGACCAGCCGACGTAGGTGGCGGCCCCCTGCACCAGGCACGCCTCCCAGGATGTGGGGCGGCGGGCCAGGATCTCGCGCGCCGCCGCCGCGGCCTCCGCCAGCCGCGCCGCGCTCTCGCTCGCCGCGCGCTCCGCGCCTTCCGCGGGAGCTCCCTGCTGCCGGCCGGGATCGAGCTCCGCCGCCAGCACGGCCCGGGCGGCCCGCAGCCGCACCCGGTCCGGGTCCGGCTCGCGGTCCAGCGCCGCGGCGTCGAGGGTGACGCCGGCCCGCTCCAGCCACGCGAACGCCGATTCCCGCGACGCCTTCAGGGCCTGGTGCTGGGAAAACGTGACGAAGGCGAGGGCGAGGCCGGCCAGGAGGGAGCTGGCGCGCAGAGCGGGGCTGGCCCACCGGGGGCCGGAGTCCGGGGACATGGAGAAATGGTAGCAGGGGTTTGGCGGAAACCCTTTTTACGTAACTTCTGTGGCAGCTCCTCCCCGCCTGAGGAAGAGGGCCAAATACGAGCTGCGATCTGGCGCCGCCCGGGCATGAATGCCCGGGCGGCGCCATGGCTTCACCTCCTCTTGTATCCTTCTGTCCATGTCGCTCCGCTTCCGCCCGCCCCCCCTCGCGGTCCCCCCGGCGGCCCGCTGGATGCTCCTGCGCGCCTTCGGCCCCGCCGGCGCGGCCTTCCCCGGGCCGGTCGATCCGGACGGGGCGCTGGCGATGGCGCGGCGGTTCGAGGTCTCGGCGCGGATCGTGGCGCGCCAGGGGCGGCAGCGGCTCGCCGCCGAGCTGGGCGCCGAGGCCGCCGCCGGCTTCGGGCGCGACCGCGTGGCCGCCGCCGCCGTGGGCCTGCGGCTGATGGCCGCGGCCCGGCGGGTGGCGGTGCGGGCGGCGGAGCTCGGAGTGCCCGTGGCGTTCCTCAAGTTCGTGGGATTGGAAGGCGCCGGGATCCTGGCGGCGGGGAGCCGCGACGCCTGCGACGTGGACGCTCTGGTGCCCGCGGACCGGGCCGGCGAGCTGTGGCGGGCGCTGGTGGCGGCCGGCTGGCGCGGCTCGGGCCTGCCCGAGGCCGAGCACCAGCTCCCGGCCCTCGAGGACCCCGAGGGCGGCGTGGTCGAGGTCCACCGCCTGGTGCTCGGCGTGCGGCCCGAGGGCGGCTCCTCGGCCACCTTCGAGATGCTCGACCGTCTGGGGCTGCTGGTGCCCCTGGCAGAGCTCCCCGGCCGCTGCGCGGCGCCGGCGCCGGAGGTCCAGGCGGCCCACGTCCTGGTCCACGGGATCGGCCAGCACGGCTACTGGCCCACCTCCTACTCGCTGCTGAAGATGGTGGGGGACCTGATCGATCTCGAAGCCGTCACCTCCCTCGCAGCCATTACCCCGCGCGCCCTCGGCTGGGTGGCGAGGGACGTCGCGGCGGCCGAAGCCGAGGCGGTCCGCCGCCTCTGCTGCCGGCTGGCGGCGGGGGAAGATCCCGCGGCGCCCTGGGACGGACTCGAGGAGACGCTGCTCCGCCACATCCTCGCCGGCCGGCTAGATCCCGAGTACGAGACGGCGCTCCGCCTCGGGCTCTTCCGCGCCCAGCCGAGCGACCGCTCCCGTCCGGTGCAGCTCGCACGCACCGTCCTCGGCGCCGTCTTCCTCACCGACGCCCAGATCGACGCCCTCTACGGCCCCCCGCGCGGCCGCCTCGGCTACCTCGGGCGGCGGCTGGCGCGGCCGTTCGATCTGGCTGTGCGGCTGGGGCGCTATGGGGTGAAGGGGTGGCGGGTGCGGAGCTAGTGGAACCAAGGACCGCAAGGACTGCAAAGACTGCAAAGACGACAAGAACAGAGAAGAACAGAGAGGAAGCACGAGGCCTGGCTTGCCTTGTCCTTGGAGTCCTTGCAGTCGTTGCAGTCCCTCAAACCCTCGCCCGCACGCCTGTATACTCCTGCGCCGTGAAGCCCGCCCGCGCCAAGGCCCGCCAGCCGCCGCCGGCTCCCCCGCGGGAGCCCTCCGGCCTCCGGCTGGCGATGTTCTTCCTCTGGCTCCTGGTGCTGGTGCCTCCCCTGCTGTTCGCGGTGCTGGCGAAGGAGTCCTTCCGCCTGCCGAAGCTGATGGCGAGCGAGTGGCTCGCCCTGGCGTCGCTCGCCGCTCTCGCCTGGGGGCTGCGGCGGGTGGAGGAGGTGCGCCTCGCCGACGTCTGGCGGCTGCCCGCCGTGCGCATGGTCCTGCCGGTGCTGGCGATCGCCACGGCCGGGCTCGCCTGGACGGCTCACCCGGCCCATGCCCGCGAGGCCCTGGCCGACCTTTGGATCGGCGCCGCCGCCCTGGTGGGGTGGAGCGCGGCGCTCCCGGGCTCGCGGCTGGAGCGCCTGCTGGAAGGCCTGCTCTGGCCCGCCACGGCCCTCGCCCTGGTCGGCATCGGCCAATTCCATGGCTTTCAGCCTCTGGGGTTCCTGGGGCTGGCGCCCGGCTCGCGCCTCGCCATCACCTCCCTGGCCGGCAACCCCGGCGACCTCGGCGCCTACCTGGTGCTCCCCATCCTGGTGGCGCAGGCGTCGCTCCGGCGGCGCCGGCTGGCGGGCCAGGGCTGGGGCCGGCCGGCGGTCTGGGGGACGGCGGCGGCCCTCGCCCTCTGCCTCTACGCCCTCCTGCTCACGCAGACCCTGGCCGCCGTGGCCGCCGTGGCCGCCGGCAGCCTGCTGTTCTGGAGCGCCCTGCTGCCGCGCCGCCGGACCCTCGCCGCCCTGGCCGGCGGCGCGCTGGCCCTCATCCTGCTGATCGCCGCCGTGCCGCCCCTGCGGCAGCGGGTGGTGGAGAAGGCCCGCCAGGCCGTGAGCGGCGACCTCAACGCCGTGCTCACCGGCCGGCTCGACGGCTGGCGCACGGCCGTCTGGATGCTGCGCGAGCACCCGCTGACGGGCGTCGGCCACGGCGCCTACCGGCCGGAGTTCGTGCCCGCCAAGCTGGCCCTGCTCGACCGCGGCGTGCCCTTCTTCCGCGACCAGTTGCTCGGCTTCGGCAACGCTCACAACGAGTTTCTGGAAGTGGCCGCGGAGTGGGGAATCCCCGGGGCGCTGGCCCTGGCCTGGGCGCTCTGGGTGCTCCTGGGCAGCCTGCGCGCCCTGCCGCCGCCAGGGGAATCAGGGGAATCGTCGTCCAAAAAACGGGCCCTGGCCTGGGCGGGCACGGCGGCCCTCGCCGTGCTGTCCCTGGTCGACTTCCCCTTCCGGCTGGCCCTGGTGGCCTTCCCCGCCCTGCTGTTCCTGAGCTGGGTCCTGCGGCCGGCGGCGGCGGCGGAGGAGGAGGCATGAAGGGGCGCACCCTGGCCGCGGTCCTGACCCTCCTGCTCGTCCTGGCGGCGACCGGCCAGGCCCTCCGCTGGCGCAACCGGCTGACGGCCAACCGGCTGCTGGGCCGGGTCGAGCAGCTCACCCTGGCGGCGTACCGCTACGGCCAGGCGCCGGTCAAGCTCATGGCGGACAACCTGGAGACGCTGCACCGGGCCGCTCCCCTCAACCCGGTGGAGGTGGGCATCCCCATGGCCCGGGGCACCCAGTACCTCTTCCTCGGCCGGTTCGACACGGCGGCCGCCGCCTACCAGGAGGCCGTGGCCTTCGAGCCCCAGTCCGCCGGCTACTTCGCCCTCGGGCGGGCCCAGTGGCTCGCCGGCCGGCGGGACGAGGCGCGCCGCAACTTCGCCGTCGCCCTGCGCCTCGACCCGAGCCTGGCCGCCCAACTGCCCCAGGGGGTGCAGCCATGACGCCTCTCGCCGAGCCGGCGGAGGTCTTCGCGGCGCTCCAGCGGATGGCCCGCGAGGCGCCGGTCACGGTGCGCGTGCGGGGCGGCAGCATGGCCCCCCTCTTCGCCGACGGCGATCACGTGCTCGCCGCCGCCGCCCGCGTCTACTGGCCCGGCGACGTGGTGGTCTTCCGCGCCGCCGACGGCCGTCTGCTGGTCCACCGTCTCCTCGGGTATCGTCTCTGGAAGAAGGGGCGGTGGCAAGGCGGCCTGGCCCTGGTGACCCGCGGCGACGCCTGCGCCGTGCCCGACGCCCCGGTGCCGCTGGGCGCCGTTCTGGGGCGTGTCGCGGCCCGCCCGAGCCTTGGGGACCGCGCGGCCGCTCTCCTGAGCTTCCTCCGCCTCGCCCTGCGCCGGCTGGCGCGATGAGCTTCGGGAGCGGATTCCTCCGCTTCCCCGACCTCTTCCCCGGCCGCCGGAGCGGCGAGCCGTGGGGCGACCGCGCCGTCGCCCTCGACGTGGCCGGCGGACCCTACCTCTTCTCCGGGCTCTCGCCCCTCCAGGAGGAGGCCGTCCGCCACCGGTTCGCCGGCCTCTGCCGGGACGGCGGGGACGCCGCCGCGCCGGTTGTTCCGGTCACCAGCCGCGTCTTCCGCGCCCCGGCCTCGGATTTCCTGGAGATCGACGTGCGCGGCTGGGAGTACACGCTCGACATGGAGCACGGCCCGGGCTCCATGCGCCTCGCCGGCCTGCGTCTGATGGCGCGCCTCGACTGGACGCCCGCCCTCGCCGGCGGCCTCTGGACCTCCGAGGCGGCGGGGGAGGAGTGGACCTCCGTCTTCGAGAACTGGTTCCGGGTGCTCGCCGCCTACCGCCTGCTCGAGGAGAGCGGGGTCGTGCTCCACAGCGCCGGGGTGACCGACGGCACCTCCGCCTGGCTGCTGCTGGGGCCCTCGGGAGCGGGCAAGAGCACCTCCTCCCGCCTCTGCCTGGAGCGCGGCGCCACCGTCCTTTCGGACGACCTCAACGCCGTGTTCCTGGATGCCGGCGGCGGCGCCCGCCTGGCGCGCCTGCCCTTCACCGGCGACCTGGCAGGGCTGCCGGGCGGGCCGGCGGCCTATCCCCTGAAAGCCGTGCTCCGCCTCGCCCAGGGCACCGAAGACCGCCTGCGCCCCCTCACCCCCGCCGCGGCCCTCGCCAGCCTGGTGGCCGCCGCGCCGTTCGTCAACCGCGACCCGTGGCGGCGGGAGGCTCTGCTCGCCCCTCTGGAGCGTCTGGCCCGCTCTGTGCCGGCCTGGGAGCTGACGTTCTCCCTCGGCGGCGGTATCTGGGATATACTGAGGACGCTAAACGCCTAAGCAGTATGAAGTTATCAACCGACATCACTTTATCGACCGTCCTCCGGAGGCGGCCCGACGTGCGCTACCGCCGGATCGAGGGCGAGGCCGTGGTCCTGCGCCAGTCGGCGGCCGAGGTGCTGGTGCTCAACGAGGTCGGCGCCTCCGTCCTCGACCTCGCCGACGGCGAGCAGACGGTGGGCGCGTGGATCGAGGCCCTCATCGGGGAGTACGACGCCGATCCGGCGGCGCTGGCGCGCGAGGTGCTGGAGTTCGCCGGCGAGCTCCGCGAGGCCGGGCTGCTGGAGACCCTGGCCGGGACGACCGCCGTGGAGCCGCCGCCGTGAGCCTCTCGCGGCTCATCGCCACGGCCTGGCGGCAGAACCTGCTGTTCTCCGTGCTCGTCGAGCTGACCTACCGCTGCAACCTCGACTGCTTCTTCTGCTACAACGACCTCGGCCTGCGCGGCGAGCCTCTGAGCCGCGGGCAGTACCTCCGCCTGTTCGACGACCTGCGGGAGATGGAGGTGATGAACCTCACCCTCTCGGGCGGCGAGCCGCTCGCTCATCCCGACTTCCTGGCCCTGGGCGCCCGGGCGCGGGAGCTCGGCTTCGTGGTGCGCGTCAAGTCCAACGGCCATGCCCTGCGCGGCGAGCTGGCCCGCCGCGTGCGCGACGAGGTCGATCCCTTCCTCATCGAGGTCAGCCTGCACGGCGCCGCCGCGGCCACCCACGACCGGCAGACCCGCGTGCCGGGCAGCTTCGAGCGCCTGCTGGCCAATCTGGCCGAGCTCCGGAGCTTGGGCTTGCGGGTGAAGCTCAACAGCACGCTGACGGCCTGGAACGAAGGGGAGGTCGAGGGCATGTTCGCCCTCGCCGACTCCCTCGGCCTGCCCCTCCAGGTCGACCCGGAAGTGACGCCGCGCGACGACGGCGGCCGCGAGCCGCTGGCGGTGTCGCCCACCCGGGACGGCGTGCTGCGGCTGTTCCGCCTGCAGTTCGAGCGCGGCCGGGCGGCCGGCGGCGCGGCGGGGGAGGTGGCGCGCGGCGGCGACGACGGCACCATGCCCGCGCCGGTCGACAAGCACTGCGGCGCCGGCTCCTCGGGGATCGCCGTCGATCCCTACGGCAACGTCTACCCCTGCGTGCAGTGGCGCCGGCCGGTGGGCAACCTCCACCGCCAGGGCATCCAGGAGATCTGGCGGAGCTCGGCGGGCCTCGCGGAGGTGCGCGGCACGACGGTGGAGGTCAAGACGAGCCTGGAGACCCTGGGCGCCGGCGCCCACCTGCTCAACTTCTGCCCGGGCTCTGCCGCCGCCCACGCGGGCAGCCCTCTGGCGGTCTATCCCGCCGCGGCCCAGCGCAAGGAGCTGCTCGAGCAGGTGATGGGGGAAGAGGCGAAGCGGCCGCTGCTGCCGGTCGTGGATTAGAAAGCCCCATTCCCCGCTCTTCCTGCCGCATTCCCCATGGGGAACGGGTCGCCGGGTGCCCTTCACGAGGCATTCCCCATGGGGAACGGGACGTCAGGTGCCCTTCACGAGGCATTCCCCGTGGGGAACGGGACGTCGGGTACCCTTCACGAGGCGTTCCCCGTGGGGAACGGGACGTCAGGTGCCCTTCACGAGGCATTCCCCGTGGGGAACAGGACGTCAGGCGCCCTTCACGAGGCATTCCCCATGGGGAACGAGACGTCAGGTGCCCTTCACGAGGCATTCCCCGCGGGGAACGGGCCGTCAGGTGTCCTTCACGAGGCATTCCCCATGGGGAACGCAGTGCGGAGGAGGGGGAATGCCTCCCTTCACCGCTCCGAGACCGCGGCGGGGAGGTATTCCGCCGCCGCGCGGAGGTCCCGGGCGGCGGGCCCGAGGCTGTCGGTGAGGACGCACTCGATGACGGAGCGGATTTCCGTGGCGGCGTCCATCTCGTTTTCGCCCGCCGGCATCAAACCCTTGTTGACTGGAACGGGCAGGCTGGCGTGGACCGCCTTCAGCCTTTGGACGATGGACTCCACTTCCTTGACGATCTTCAGCAGCTCTGCCCGGGCGGCTGCCTCCGCTCCGGCGTTCTCGGTTCCCTCGGTCATCTCTCGCACCTCCGGTTTCCCATTGACGAGCGAGAGTAGGGCGGCTTTCAAGTTCCTGGAGCAAAGAACTTCAAGTTGCCATAAACTATGGCCTCGGGAGGATGAGTTCCCGGTTCCCGTAATCCGTCGCGTTCGAGGAGATTCGGCCATGCCGCGAGAGAAGCTCTCCCCGGAGGTCCTGGCGCTGATCCATCTGCGTTCGGCGGCAGGCTTGTCCGCCAAGGATCTGGCCTCCCGTCTGGGGCTGGATCCCCGGCCGCTCTATCGCTACGAAGGGGGTGAGAAGCGGCTCCGCCGGGAGGATCTGGACGCTCTGGCGGCCGGGCTGGGCTACCCGGCGGAGGCCGTCGACGCGCTGCTCTTCGTCCAGGACCTGATCGCTCCGGGCCCCCGGGAGGCGGCCTCGCCGGTGGCGCTCACGCCCGCGGAGCTCCGGCGGATCGACCGCGCCGCCATCAACGCCGGCTGGACGGCGGCCGCCGGGGTCCGCGCGTCCCTCCGCCGGAGGAAGAAGAGGGAGAAGGCGGCTGCGGCACGCGAGAAGGCCGAGGAGCTGTGGAAGCGGCTGAAGACCGTCCACCCCGCCCTCTGGCGCGACTTGGTGGCGTTGTTGCCGGAGCTGCGGAGCTGGGCCCTGGCGGAGAAGGTCAGTCACGAGAGCGTCCGGGCGGCGGCGGACAAGCCGGACGTGGCGCTGGAGCTGGCGGAGCTGGCGCTCCTCATTTCGGAACGGCTGCCTGGGGAGGAGGATTGGCGCTCTCGAATGAAGGGCTACTGCCTCGCCCACGTCGCCAACGCCCGCCGGGTCGCCAACGACCACGCCGGCGCCGACGAGGCCTTCGCCCGGGCCTGGGCGCTCTGGCGGGCGGGAGCTGAAACCGAGCTTCTCCACGAATGGCGGCTGCTTGACCTCGAAGCCTCTCTTCGGAGAGCGGAGCGGCGGTTTCCTGAGGCCCTGGAGCTGCTCGAGCGGGCAATGGCCAAGGCCCAAGCCGACCAGGCCGCAGTCGGACGAATTCTTTTGAACAGGGAGTTCATCCTGGAGCAAATGGGTGACATCCAAGGCGTCCTGGCCACCCTGGCCGAGGCCGCTCCCTACGTCGAAGCTTCGGGAGATCCCCGCCAGCTCTTCGCGCTCCGATTCAAAACCGCGAACAACCTGTGGCATTTAGAACGCCATACGGAGGCGGCGGAGCTGCTGCCCGAGATCCGGGAGATGGCCGTACGGCTGGGCAACGAGCTCGACCTCCTCCGCCTGCTCTGGTTGGAGGCCCGCATCCTGGCCGCGCAGGGGCTGAAAGAAGAAGCCGCCGTCCGCCTGGAGCAGGTCCGCCAGGACTTCACGGCCCGCCAGCTCCCCTATGACGCCGCCCTCTCTTCGCTGGACCTGGCCGTTCTCTGGCTGGAAGCCGGGCGCACGGCGGACGTGCGGAAGGCCGCGCTCGCCATGGCCTGGATCTTCAAGGCCCGGGGGATCGCCCGTGAGGCCCTCGCCGCCCTCTCCCTGTTCCTCGACGCCGCCCAGCGGGAGGCCGCCACGGTGGAGCTGGCGCGGCGGGTGATGGCCGAGATCGAAGAGGCGCGGCGAGGATGGCGCGCTACGAGCGGCAGCGGCCGTTAGGGTCGATGTTGCAGCCTTCCTCCACCTGGTTGGCCGGGCCAGGCACGCCGCAGAGGCCGTTCGGATCGATGTGGCAGCCTTCCTTGGCCCAGATGCTCTTGAGGAGGGCCGCGATGCGGCTGAAGAGGGTTTGGCTTGACGAGGAGGCCGCCGCTGCCGGGCGCCGGGCCGCGCCGGCCTGGGAAGCGGGGAGCACGGCCGTCAGAAGGAGGAGGACGAGGACCTTGCGGCGGAGAATGGAACGCATGAGCGGCTCCCTGGAGAGCTGCTCCTCCGAGGCCGCCATGGCCGCGCGGGCGGCTCGCCGGAAAATTGCGCCCCCTGACCATAACCCATGTCCGGCAGAAGGAGGAACGTGAGCATGGAGACACGGAGCCACACGGGAGAGCTGCGGCTGGTGGTGGTCTTCCTCCGCTTTACCGCCAGGATGACGCAGACCGGATTCGGGAGGGCCTCCGGGGTCGATCAGGGCGATCTTTCCCGGTACGAAACGGGCAAGGAGGAGGTTTCCGAGGAAGTCCTGCGCCGCATGGCCGCCGCCACGGGCGTCCCCTGGCACATGGTGGCCCACCTGCGACGCCTCTTCGCCGCGGTGCTCGCCGCCATGGACGGGCGAGCTCCGGCCGCCTCACGCGACGACTCCGTCCTGGAATCGGCCGCCCTGGAAGCGGCCCTCCTGTCGGTCTCTTCCTATCTCGTCGAAGAGGCGGTGGAACCAGAGGGTCAGGCTTCGGAGGAAGCCCTCGGTCAGGAGGAGATCGGCCCGGAGGGGCAGAGCCCAGGGTTCCCCTTGGCGGGAGGGGAGGGGGCGCAGACGGCGGCTACGGCTTCCAGGGGCTCGCGGGAGAGGATGCGCGGACGCTCGTAGGGCCGCCTCGACCGTGGGTTGGCCTCGACATCAGACGGGTTCGTGGGCTTCGTAGGTTGGCTCCGCATGAGCTGCCGCCGATCAGGCGCTCCGGCAAGGAGCATGCCGAAGAGCGATTTTCTTTGTTACATCTTCATCAGGGTAAGCCCCGGGAGCCGATGTGTCAAGTCGCTCCAGAACCCGATCTCCAATACTCAAAGCTATTTAGGAGCTTCAGAGCCGCTTTGTGACGCCGTGGGCCGGCCCGGCTTGAGCTTTGCGCGCCGCTCTGGCCTGCCTCTTGCAGTGACTCGAAACGGCTTGGATCAAGGCACACCCGCCGCGAGGCGGGGCCGCAAAGCCAGGGGTCTCCCGCCAGATCGCCCGGTCGCCGAAAGCCCTCAACGGACACGTAGTCTGCGTAGTTCAACGGGGGTGTAGCGATGTTGCCGGACAGCTCATCTGTTTTTCCTCTTCCCTCTACCCGGGCTCCGTAACGGCCGTCTCCCCATCGGAACGGTCCCTATCAGCAGTGTGTGTAATGTTGCCAATACCGATTGGAACAAACGACTTGAGAAAAGGAGAAACTTCCATGACCTTCCATCGGAGATTCCTGTTCATTCTGCTCGCCGGCCTGCTGATTCTGCCGGCGGCCGGCCTCGCCACCGCCCTGGCGCCGTTCATCGACCTCCAGGAGGCGGGCCTCACGGTCAGCGAGGACGGCGAAGGCCTCATGAACTGGGACCGTGTCACCCCGGCCACCCTCAACGTCAACGTCGGAGGCACGGTGCGCTTCGCCCTCCTCTACTGGGCCGGCCGCGAGCGCCCCTGCGACTTCAACGGCAGCACCTGCACCTTCAGCCAGCCGTACAAGGACCAGCAGATGGTCTTCAACGGCAACGCGATCACCGGCACCGTGATCGGCACCGAGAGCCAGCCGGCTTCAGCCGGCGGGCCGATCCTCAACATCGGCTACTTCGCCGACGTGACCTCGCAGGTTTCGGCGGCGGGCGCCGGCAACCAGACCTTCACGTTCTCCGACGGCAATTCGGGGAGCAACCTCTGGCGCCTCGACGGCGTCGGCCTGTTCATCGCCTATACGGACGCGTCGAACGCGACGTTCTACCGGGTGATCGTCTGGGACAACCTGGACTTCGCGTACGGCGACGACCCCACCCCCGGCGAGACGCGCGTGACCAGCCCGGTCACCTTCGGCCACGGGGCGGCGGCGTCGGCCCGCTCGGCCCAGCTCTGGCTCTTCGCGGGTGACGGCGAGGCGAACCGCCCGGACGAGACCACCATCAGCAACAACCCGACCCTCTTCAACGTCCTCGACAGCTCGCCGGACGGGGCGCAGTGGACCACGGACGAGTACACGATCAACATCCCGGCCAACGTCGACAACACGGTCGTGCAGATGAACTCGACGCCGCCGGGCCAGAACCCCGATTCCCTGCTGTGGGAGATGGCGGCCCTCCGGGTGCCGCTGCCCAACGGCGACATCCAGGAGCTGCCGCCGACGCCGCCGACCTGCCCGACGACCGTGTTCTCCGGTCCGCCGGCCGTGGCCACCACCACCTTCCAGGACAACGGCTCCGGCCTGGTGTCGCTGGTCGTGACCCGCTCGGAGAACGCCGACACCGTGGTGCCGCCCTTCATCCCGGGCAGCACGGACCCGGTGGTCGTCACCTCCACCAAGATCGACCAGAGCCAGCGGGCGCGCATCGAGATCGTGGCGACGGACGGCGCCGGCAACGTGGCCGTCTGCGACCCGATCCACATGATCCTGGTGCGGGACAGCAACAGGGCGGAGAAGGAGGTCAACACCGACGTGCCGCGGGCGGAGGACAAGGTCACGATCCGCAACGGCACCCCGGGCCTCTCCAAGATCGACATCCTGGTCAACGGCACCCGTTTCAAGGTCACCGGCCTGAAGAGCGGCGAGGAAAAGACGGTCGACATCTCTTCGGCCATGTTCGACAACGACCACAACACGGTGAACCTCGAGGCTCACGGCAAGAAGAACAGTTGGGCCGAGATCATCATCTGGGACGGCGGGGGCAACTAGCCTTCGGCACGGTTTTTGAACACGAATGTCCGGCGTACCTTCCCGGAAGTCGTACGCCGGGCGCCTTTCAACTACGAGGAGCTCTTTATGATCAAGAAGGCGTATCGCAAGCCGTCGTTGCGTCGTCTCGGCCTGCTTCGGCAGGTCACCCGGTTCAGCTTCTAGGAAGCCATGGCCGAGTCTCTCGGCGACCTGCCGGCGAGGCCCTTTCGGGGCTCGCCGGCTTTCTCTTTACATTGCGGATCCTAAGGTTGGGGCCAGCCGCCCCGGAGGGACTGATGATCGGACCGGAGAGCCGTCTCCGGCGCAGGGACCGCGTCCTGGTCCAGCGCGCCGCGGGGACGTTGGTGCTCCTGGACCTGGACGGAGGCCAGTACTACGCCCTCGACGAGGTGAGCGCCCGGGTCTGGGAGCTGTGCGACGGCGCCCACGGCGTCGGCGCGATCGTCGAGGCCATCGGCACCGAGTACGACGCGCCGGTGGAGACCATCTACGAAGACGTTCTGGCCTTCCTGGAGGAGATGCTGGATGAGAAGCTCCTGGTCCCGGAGGCTTGAGGACGCCCGGGTCCTCCTCTTCGCGGCCGCGGTGCCGCTGATCCTCCGCGTCCGCAAGCTGCCGGCATTGCCCGCCTGGCTCGAGCCTTCACGGCAGACTTCCCCGCCGCCCTCGCCCTCCGAGGTGGACGCCCTGGTCCGCCGCGTCGACGCGCTGATCGCCGCCGGCCGGCCCTTCGTCCGCTCCGGCTGCCTGGTGCGCGGCCTCACCCTCTACCGCTTCCTCCGCCGCGCCGGCGCGGACGTCTCCCTCCGTTTCGGCGTCGGGACGATGAACGACGGCTTCGCCGCCCACTGCTGGGTCGTCTACCGGGGCGAGCCCCTGGCCGAGCCGCGGGATCCCCGGCCGCTGTTCGAGGAGACCTGGCGCATTGAGCCGGGCATTGAGCCGGGCATGCCATGAAAGGCTACGACCTCCATGGAGTCCGCATCGCCGTCGCCGCCGAGGGCGAAGCGGAGCGGGCGGCGGTGGGCATCCACGCCCGCCTGGCCGGCCTGCCGGCGGACGGCGAGCCGCCGCACGACCTCACCTTCGAGATCCATGCGGGCGGCGAGCACCTTTTCAGCCGGCCGGCGGCGGCGCGGCCGGTCTATGATCCGCCTCTCGGCGAGGTGGTCTACGACGACGGCGCGGACCTCCTCTACATTGGCTACGGTCCGCGGCTGCGGGTGCTCTGCGAGCCCGGCCGGGGCCGCACCCGGGCCTCCGCGTCGGGCATGGAGGAGCGGGACCTCTGGGCGCTCTCCCATCCTCTCTTCACCCTGCCCCTGGTCGAGCTGCTCAAGCGCCGGGGCTTGTACGGTTTGCACGCCGGCGGGCTCTGCCGGAACGGCCGCGCCCTCCTCCTGCCCGGCACCAGCGGCGCCGGCAAGTCCACCCTCACGCTCGCCCTGGCGCGGGCCGGCTTCGGCTTCCTGAGCGACGACACCGTCTTCCTGGCCCGGCGTCCGGGGGGCCTGAAGATCCTTGCCTTCCCCGACGAGATCGACCTGACCGATCAGACCGTGGGCTTCTTCCCCGAGCTCGCCCCCCTGCTGGACGCCGCCCTGCCGGACGGCTGGCGCAAGCGGCAGATGCGGGCCGAGAGGGCCTATGGCACGGAGGTCGTCTGGGAGTGCGAGCCGGCCTTGCTGGTCTTTCCCCGGGTGGCGGGAGCAGCGGCCAGCGAGCTGGCGCCCATGCCGCGCGGCGAGGCCCTGCTCGAGCTGGCGCCCAACGTTCTCCTCACCGACCCCGGCTCCTCCCAGGCCCACCTGGACGCCCTGGCCGAGCTGGTGGCGGGCAGCGAATGCTGGCGGCTGGAGACCGGCACGGACCTCGACGGGGCGGTGAGGCTGCTCGAGGCCCTATGACCCCCGAAGACCGGCTCCTCTGCCTCTGCGCCCGGCAGGAATTCCTGCCCGCCCACCAGGAGGCCGTGGAGCGGCTGTGCCGGGACCAGGCCCTTCGCTGGGACCGTGCCGTGGCCGCCGCCGAGCGCCACGGCGTGCTGCCGATCGTGGGCGCCAACCTCCGCCGGTGCGGCGCCGGCCTGCCGGCGGCGGTGGCGGAGCGCCTGGAGGCCGCCATCTTCGAGAACGCGGCCGTGCGGGAGCGGGACGCGGACCGCCTCGCCACCGGGCTCGCCCGCCTGCGCGAGGTCGAGCTGGAGGCCATGCTCCTCAAGGGGGCCGCCCTCAGCCTCGCCGTCTACGAGGAGCCCTGGGTCGTCGCCTCCGTGGACATCGACCTCTCCCTCCGGCCGGGACCGGGATGGGAGAAGGGCAAGGGCGAGGAGAAGGCGGTCCGCCGCGCCCTCTACACCCATGGCGTCGAGTGCGACCTCGAAGGGCACCACGACGTCACCATGAACGGCACGCTGCCGGTCGACTTCGAGCGGATCTGGCGCGAGGCCCGGCCCGTGCGCTTCCGCGGCGTCGACGCCTGGGTGATGTCGCCCGAGGACCTGATGATCTCCCTCTGCGTCAACGCCTGCCGCAAGCGGTTCTTCCGCCTGAAGGCGCTGTTCGACGTCGCCGAGACCCTGCGCCGGGGCGAGGCCCTCGACTGGCCGCGGCTCGCCGGGCTGGCGCGGGAAGGGCACTGCGAGGGGATCGTCTACACGGCCCTGGTGGCCGCCCGGGAGACCCTCGGCGCCCGGCTGCCGCCAGGGGCCCTGGAGACCCTGCGGCTCTCACCCCCGCGGGCGGGGGCGCTGCGGCGGATGATTGCCGCCTTCCTGCGCTTCGGCTCGCTTGGCGACCGTTCCGGCCGCGCCCTCGCCCTGACCCTCACCTATGCCAGCCTCCGCCCGGCCGAGGCCTGGAAGTCCCTCGCCTACAGCCTGACCACCCCGCCCAAGCACAAGGGGGAGGATCCCTACTCGCCGCTCCCCGCCGGCACCGGTGCCGCGGCCGCCGGCAACGGCAGCCGCAGCGCCGGGTCGCCCAGCAGGTCGTAGATCCGCGGCAGGGCGGGGTCGCCGCCGAGGGCCCGGAACTCCGTTACGGCCCGCAGGATGCGGTCGCCCAGCCGCTCCTCGCCCGCCGGGTGGTAGAAGCGCTCGGCCAGCAGCCGCGCCTCGCCGCTCAGGGAGAGGCCGGTGGGGCCCCACACCGCCGCGGCGCCGCCGCCTGCGCTCTTCACCAGCAGCTCGCCCAGCGACGGGACGCCCGGCACGGCGAAGCGGTTCACCGTGCACGTCATGGCGGTCACCACCGGCAGATGTGAGCCGTTGGCCAGCCCCGGCACGTCGCCGCTGGTCAGCAGGCCCGCCGCCGACAGCCGGTCGAGCCCGCCATGCCCCATGTAGTTGACGAACGCGGCGCCGCGGCCGAGGCCGTCCAGCAGCCGCGCGCGGGCATCGGCGAGCGGGGTGGAGGAGAGATAGATGCGGTCCACCGAGTAGGGGGCGGGGATCTGCCCGGCGATGCGCTCGCTGTCCGCCGCGAAGTCCGCGCCCTGGTCGGGAGCGTCGGCGAGCATCACGATGCTGCCGGCCCAGTCCGGGGACGACGCGCTCTCGTAGGCGGCGATCTTGGCCGTGTAGGCGTCCAGCTCCGCCGCCGAGAGCACGGGGATACGGCCCACGGCCAGCTCGGGCAGGCCGTCGCCGTCGGCGTCGCCCAGCCGGTTGTCCGAGGGGAAGAGGCCGCCCTGGCTCTGCACCATCAGCGGCGGCACCAGACTCTCCCCGTAGCCCAGGAGGTTCCGGTAGTCGACCGTCCCCTCGCCCGCCAGGGCGACGTAGCGGGGCGGCACGCTCCAGTTGGCGCGGGCCCAGGTGAGGAAGGACCGGATGGCGTTGGGGTTCGGCGCGCCGGCGTTGAATTCGTCCATGATCTGGTCGAGGTCCGCCACCATCGCCTCGAGGCCCTGGGCCCGCCGCAGGTCGGCCAGCCGCTCGGCCGCGCCGCGCAGCCCGGCGGGCGCCACCACCAGGTAGGCAGCCCGGTTGGCCGCCGAGCGGAGGGCGGGCGCGCTCCACGGACGGACGGCGGCCGGCGTCGTGAAGGCGGCGGGGGCAGCGGCCAGGTAGCGGGCCGCGGGGGAGGGCGCCAGGGTCAGCCGGTAGCCTCCGGACGGGTCCGGCTCCACGGCCGCGTCCGTGACCCAGCGGGGGCGCAGAGGGTTCTGGACGTCGATCAGCCGGATGCCGGGCGCCGAGAAGCCCGTGAGCGTCCCCTGTGCGCTGCCGCCGTCCCCCCCGGCGCTGAAGGCGAGGGCGTCGCCCGCCGCGCGGAAGGCCCGCCGGTACCCGAGGTCGAAGCCGTCGACGTAGAAGATGCTGTAGGGCGCTCCGGCCCCCGTGTGGGCGGAGACCGTCACCTGGTTGCCGCTCTCGAGCAGGATCCCCGGCGGCACCAGGAAGGTCTCCTGCCGGGCCGTGATCCCCGTCCAGCGGGTCTCGCCGAGGACGGTGCCGTTCAGGGCCACCGCCGCCTGGTGCTCGTCCGCCACCCCGCTGGCCGTCGCGCCCTGCAGCGAGACGGCCAGCCAGCCGCCGCCGGCCCCGGAGCGGCCGGGAGCGTCCAGCGTGAACGTCCTCTGGCCATAGGTGGGATCGCCGCCCTGGAGGAACTCCCAGAACCAGTAGTCCGCTTCGGGATCGAGGGAGATCACCGTCGCCGGGAAGGCGTCGCGCTCGGTGTGGATCGCCTCCTGGAAGGTGCCGCCGCCCGCCGCCGGAGAGGCACCGGCCGGCGCCGTCGGCATGAAAACGCCCCGGCCGTTGCCCTGCAGGCGGTAGACGCTGGCGTCGGTATAGAGGCCGGCCGGCGGCGCCTCGCCGTAGAAGAAGAGCCCCAGGGCCGTGGCGTTCGGCGTCTTGCTGCCGGCGGCTGCGAGGTCCGGGTACCAGGCGACGGCCTGGCCGCCGCGGGTGAGGGCGATCCTGCCGCCGGCGATCATCGTGCCGGCCGTCTCCGGCGTCACGCCGAGCCACGCGGCCACGTCCGCGTTGGAGAGACGGTAGAGGCCCGTCTCCCGTACCGAGAGATGGGCTCCGTCCTGCGCCGTGAAGACGGCCCCGGCCGTCGTCAGGGCTTTCGGCACGGCCCGGCGCGCGGCGCGGTGGGCCTGGCGCTCATAGGCCACCGCGCTCTCCCGCGGGTCCTTGCGGCTCCACTCCACCGCCGCGGCGAACGGGCCGTGCACCCGCCGCCGGCCGCCGGCCTCGACCTCCTCGAGCCGGTAGACCTGCGGCTCGAGCGGCGAAGCGCCCTCGTCCACGAAGCGGTAGGTGCCGCCCTGGGGGGCCTGCACGCTGGTCAATAATCTGCTTCCGGCGGCCATCCAGCGGCGCGCCGCCCGGTCCCAGCGCTGGACGTAGAAGCCCGCCGTGCCCGCCTCGGAGGCCGTGGTCCACTCCAGGAGCACGCCGCCGCCGTCCGCCGGCGAGGCATGGAAGCCGGAGACCACCGCCTCCGTCAGCAGGCCCGCCGTCACCGCCAGCTCGCAGACGGGACCGAGGGTGTGGGTGGCCCGCGCCTGGGTGGTGTTGCCCGTCTCGTCCACGAACGTCGCCCGCGTGCCGTTGCCCGAGGCGGGCGTCGGCGTCACGGCCAGCCGCTGCCCGGCCGAGGCGGGCGTCACGTTCACCTGGTAGGTGAGAAGAACCGTCGCCCCCGCCGCCACCGTGCCCGGGTTCCAGGTGATGTTGCCCGTACCGTTCACGGCCGGCTGGGCGGTGATCGAGCCCTGGGTCACGGCCGCGTTGCCCGCGTAGACCACGCCGCCGCCGGGGACGTTCGTCCGCACCAGGTTGGCGGCCGAGAAGACGACCGGCCGCGGCGTGGGGTTCACCAGGCGGACCGTCACCTGGTAGCGCGAGGTCTGGCCCGCACCCACCGGGTTGACGCCCGACTTGTGGGTGAGGAGCTGCTCCAGGTAAGGCTTCACCGGCGCCCCGCCGGCATCGTTCGGCAGGTAGACGCGAAAGGCGTTCGTGGTCGGATTGGCCGTGGGCGGGTTCGCCGCCGCCTGGAAGTTGCTCAGCCAGACGTTGGCGTAGTTGCCGTTGATCCCGGGGTTGTTGTAGGTGTTGATCGTCAGCGAGCCGGTCCAGATCCCATAGCCGACGGACTGCGTGTCGGAGGTCCAGCCGCTGAACGTGTCGCGCCGCCACATGTTGTTGGGCGAGAGCGAGGCGCTCGCGTAAGTCTGGGTGAAGGTCCCGTTGCGGCTGGTGAAGCTCATCGAGCCGACGTTGCCGCTGTTGTTGTCGAAGTCGAAGTCGTTCTTGGCGGCGGAGCAGCCGGAGGTGATGTAGGGGTAGAGGGCGTAGCTGCGGGTGTTCGCGCCGTTGGCCGACGGGTTGACCCCGATCTGGGTATGCGAGTCGTAGTAGACGTTCAGCTCGGTGCCGCCCGCGCCGGCGGTGCCGTCGTGAGCCCGGATGCCGATGGCGTTGATGTCGTTCGCGCCGTCCATGTCGACCCGCAGCTCCCAGTGGCCGGCGGCGGTGTTCTGCGCCGTGGTGCTGTTGAGGATTACGTCCCAGGCGCTGTCGTTGCAGGTGTTGTCGTCGCAGTTGAGCAGCGTCGCGGCCGTCGAACCGTCCGGCCGGATCAGGGTGTAGTCCACCTGGCTGTCGTAGCCGTCGTCCCGGTCGCGGTCCCGCCCGGCCGTGTCCTCGGCGGCGCCGCCCTCGCCGATGTCGGCGTCCCACACCTCGACGGTGAGCCGCCCGGTGCCCGGAGGCACCTCGATGAAGTAGCGGTAGAACGTGTTGAGGCCGCCGGCGTCGGAGATGTAGTCGCCGTTCGGCGTCCCGGCGTCGCTCCCCTGGGGCGTGTGGAGCGCCGTCGTCCCCGTCGAGGCGGCCCGGAGGGGGAACGGCCCTCCCAGCAAAGCCACGGCGAGCAGCGCGGCGAGCGGACGGCGGACGGCGAACAGGGCAACGGGGGATGCGGCGGAGTGGCTCATACACACCTCGGCGAAAAATACAAGACCGGAGGGAACAGACCCACAATAGACCTGGAAGCCCCCAGAGTCAATGATTTACGAGGGTTTGCGCCTACACTCCGCCCGACGTCAGCACGATCTTCACCGTCCGCAGCAGGATCGAAACGTCCAGCCAGAGCGACCAGTTGGCCATGTAGGCGAGGTCGTAGCGCAGCTTGTTCTGGGGGCTCGAGTAGTAGTCGCCGTTGACCTGGGCGAGGCCGGTGAGCCCGGGGGCGAGGGAGAAGCGCTCGGCGTAGCCGGGCACCTCTTCGAGGTAGGTCTGCACGAAGCCGGGGCGCTCGGGCCGGGGCCCCACCAGGCTCATGGTGCCCTGGAGGACGTTGAAGAGCTGGGGGAGCTCGTCGAGCCGGAAGCGGCGCAAAAAGGCGCCGATCGAGGTCAGCCGCGGGTCCCCGGGCTGGGCCAGCACCTCGCCGGACTCCGCCTCGGCGTCCGCCCGCATGGTGCGGAGCTTGTAGAGGGTGAACGGCTTCCGGCCGCGGCCCACGCGCGTCTGCCGGTACAGCACTCCCCCTGGCGAGGTTGCGCGCACGGCGAGGGCGCAGACCGCGATCACGGGCGCGGTGGCGAGCAGCAGCAGCGAGCCGACGGCGACGTCGAGCAGCCGCTTCAACGGCCAGTTGATCCGCCACTCCGTCTCCCGCACCACCTCGATCAGCGGCAGGTCGTGGACCCAGCGGTAGCGCATCCGGCCGATCAGGCTCTCGAACGGGCCGGGGAGGAGGAGGACGCTGGTGTGGTCCGGCCGCGTGCCGGCGAGAGCGTCGATCAGCCGCGTCTGCCAGGAGTCGCTGCTGCCCACGATCAGGATGTCGTCGATGCGGTCCACGGCCAGCAGGGCCGCCAGGTCTTCCGTGGTGCCCAGGTAGGGTCCCAGGGCAGGGTCTACTTCCTCCGGCGGGGCCTCGCCGGGGATCGCCACCCAGCCGGCCACCTCGAGCCCGTGCCACGGCTCCCGCTCCAGAGTCCTGGCCAGCTCGCGGGCCGCCTCGCCGCCGCCGGCGATCGCCACCCGCCGCTCGCGCCGCCGCTCCGTGCGGTCGAGCAGGATCTGCCAGCCGAGCAGCAGGGTGAAGTCGAAGACCACGAACAGCAGCAGCACCGAGCGCGGGAACTCCCGGTTGGCCAGGAACCACCAGGCCATCAGCGCCATGGCCTGAAACAACGAGGCGCCGGCGAGCCGCCGGGCCATCTCGGCGCGGCTGCGGGGGCGGGGGGCGTCGTAGAAGCCGAGGAAGTAGAGGGTGGCGAACTGCAGCAGCAGCACCACCAGCCACTCCCGGGAGAGCAGGCCCAGCCGGTCCTCCGGCAGCAGCCCCCGGGTGAACGGGAGCGGCACGTGGAGGCGGACCAGGAAGGCGGCCCAGAGCGCCACGACCGCGGCAGCCCCGTCGCCCGCCAGCCGCAACGTCCGGCGGGAGGAGTTCATGGGGCGGACTTTATATGAAGGGGCGTGATTATTGCTTACCGCCTATATCTATCTCCGGGGTTTCGCGCCCCAGGCCCGTGCATGGACCAGCCACCCCCATCCATCGACTCCGCCGACTCCGCCATTCTGGATGAGCTGAAGCAGGCTCTTACGGCGGCCGGCCGCTGCATTGACCTTGCGCGAAGGGAGCGAGGCCGTATCGACGCCGCCTCCCGAGCGCTTGCCGCGGGAACGATCGATGCTGAGCACCAGGTTCTCGAGCAGGCGAGAGCAAGGCGGAAGCAGCTCGAAGCCTTGGAGCTTCTCGCCCGAGCCGAGCCCCCGCCCTTGAAGGAAGCCGTTCCACCTCCCCTCGAGCCACAGCCCGCCGTAATGGTCCTTGAAGAGCTGGCCGTGCCCACGTAGGCCTCTCACGCCGCCGCCGTTCCCTTGACCGGGCGAGGGCCTCGCTTATACTCTGCCGTCGCCAAGGAGCCCGGCAAGCGGATCGGGCTCGATGGCTTCCGCAAAATGAAAGTCACCGAGCATCTGGCGAACGCCACCCATCCACTGATCAGCTTCGAGATCATTCCGCCCCTGCGCGGCGGCGACGTCAAGAGTCTGCTCGCCCTGATCGACGACCTGGTCAAGTACCAGCCGCCGTTCATCGACATCACCAGCAACGCGGCGGAGGTCATCTACGACGAGACCCCCACGGGCATCCAGCGCCGGGTGAAGCGCAAGCGGCCGGGCACCTTGGGGGTCTGCGCGCTGATCCAGAACAAGTACCACATCGACGCCGTCCCCCACATCCTCTGCCAGGGCTTCACCCGCGAGGAGACGGAGGACTTCCTGATCGAGCTGCGCTACCTCGGCATCGACAACGTCCTCGCCGTGCGCGGCGACGACAGCGGCTTCCAGAAGCCCCTTCAGTACGGCCGCAGCGCCAACCGGTACGCCTGCGACCTGGTCTCCCAGATCGGCGCCATGAACCAGGGCCGCTACCTGGAGCAGGACCTCCTCGACGCCCAGCCCACCAACTTCTGCATCGGCGTCGGCGGCTATCCCGAGAAGCACTTCGAGGCGCCCAACCTGCCGCTCGACGTCCGGCGGGTCAAGGAGAAGATCGAGGCCGGGGCCCACTACGTGGTGACCCAGATGTTCTTCGACAACCGGCACTACTTCCACTACCTCGACCTCTGCCGGGAGCATGGAGTCGACGTGCCGATCATCCCGGGGTTGAAGATCCTCACCTCCGCCAAGCAGCTCGCCACCGTGCCGCGCAATTTCTTCGTCGAGATCCCCTCCGAGCTCTCCGACGAGGTCCTCGCCGCCAAGCCCGAGCACGTGGCGGAGATCGGCGTCGAGTGGGCCCTCAAGCAGGCCCAGGAGCTGCTCGACCGCGGCGTCCCCTCCGTGCACTTCTACGTCATGCAGAGCGCGGCGGCGATCAAGAAGGTGATGGCGCGGTTGAAGATGTAGGGCCAGCCCCGCCTGGGCATTCCCGCCCCCTTCTTCTTGTTCTCGCCGGTGGCAGCCCCGGCTTTCCCGGGCCAAAGGCCATCCCTTATGCTTGTGAGGCCATGAAGATGACGACTTTCCACCGCCTTCTGCGTTCCCGGCGCCCTGCCCTGATGGCCGCCGCCGCCTCCCTCCTGCTGCTGAGCTGTGGCGGCGCTACCGCCGGCGGCGCTCCGGCGGTGGGCAGCAAGGCCGATTTCCAGTTGAAGACGGTCGACGGCCGCACCCTGGGCCCCAAGAACTTCAAGGGGCAGGTGGTCGTGGTCGACTTCTGGGCCACCTGGTGCGGTCCCTGCCACCTCCAGGCGCAGATCCTGGAGCCGGTCTACCGGGACTTCAAGGGGCGCGGCGTGCAGTTCCTGGCCGCCAACGTGGGGGAGGAGCCCGACACGGTGAAGGGCTTCCTCAAGACCAAGCCGTTCCCCTACCCCGTGCTGCTCGACCCCGACGACTCGGTCGCCTCGACCCTCGGCGTGCTCGCCCTGCCCACCCTGATGGTGGTGGACAAGAAGGGCAAGGTCGCCTACTTCCAGTCCGGCATCGCCGACGGCGACACCCTGCGCGAGCTGATCAAGAAGGCCGGAGCGTAGGGAAAGTCCCGGGGGGCGGGGACTGGTCCCCGCCCCGTCGGATGCCGCCGAACCTACTGCAGGACCACGAGGGCGACGCGGCGGTTCTGGCCGCGGCCTTCGCGGGTGTTGTTGTCCGCCACTCCGGCCGTCTCGCCGTAGGAGATGACGTTGATGCGGTGCAGCGGGAAGCCGTGCTTCTGGTTCAGGTAGCGGCGCACCGACTCGGCCCGCAGCAGCCCGAGCTCCTCGTTGTACTTCTCCGAGCCGACGTTGTCGGTGTGGCCCTGGATCTCGATGTAGACGTTCTTGTTCTGCGACTTGAGCTGCTCGGCGAACTGGTCGATGGCCGCCTGACCCTCCGGCGAGAGGTCCGAGGTGTCGAAGCCGAACTTCACCTTGTCGTCGGTGAGGATGGTCTCGTAGAGGAACTTGCCCTCGGCCAGCTTGCCCGCCTCCTGGGCGCGGCGCAGCGCGTCCTGGGCGGTCACGGAGATGTCGCCGATCTGCTTCTCATGGGTGTTGAGCCGGGTCTGAGCCTCCTCGACCTGGCCTTCCACGCTGTCCACCCGGGTACCGACGGCCCCGGTCTCCTGCCGGACGTATTTCTTGGTCGCGCAGCCGGTCGTGCCGACGAGGGCGACTAGCGAAAGAGCTGCGATCCACGGTTTCGTCGTCATGATTTGATCTCCCTTGGAAGGGGCTCCTTCAAGGGTATTGGAGCCCCTGGTTGGATTTAGCCTCCCGCGCGGGGCTCCGCGGGGGGTGTTCCCTTGTAGCCGCGCCGAAACACCACGGTGCGGCGGTCTCTTCCCTTGTCCTTGATCTCGACTTGCAGCTTGCGGAACTTCACGGCTCCGTCGCCGGTCGAGAACCCCAGCACGTACTGGTGACGCACGTCGTCGAGGATGGCCGTCAAGGCCTTCTGAAGATCCTCGGCGTTGGTAATCGAGTAGTACCGGCCTCCGGTCACGGCGGCGAGCAGGCTCAGCACGTCCGCGTAGCGGTAGATCTTCTCCCCTTTGTCGGACAGCTCGTAGGGGTTGCCGGAGCCCAGCCCCAGCACGTAGGTGGGGAGCTGGGCTTCCTGCACGATCGTCCGCGCCTGTTCGGGGGTGATGCGGCTGGCGTTGTCGACGCCGTCGGTGATCAGCAGGGCGAACCGCTTCGGGTTGCGGCCCTCGAGCGAGATCCTGGGCATGCTGGCCACCGCGTCGTGGAGCGCCGTGGTGCCGTACGCCTTCCAGCGGTCGCTCGACTCGCGCACCACCGAGTGGTCGGAGGTGAAGGGCACCTCGACCTGGAGCTGGTCGCCGGCGAAGGTGGCGAGCGAGATCTCGTCGCCCGGGAGCGACTTGCCGAGGAAGAAGCGCACCACCTCGCGGCTCCAGTCGAGCTTGCCGCCGCTCTCCATGCTGCCGGAGACGTCCTGCAGCAGCACGATGCTGGCGGGCGCGTCCGAGCGGCGCTCGAAGCTCTCGATCCTCGCCGGCTTGCCGTCCACCAGCAGCCGGAAGTCCCCCTGGTCCAGGTTCTTCGCGAACCCCGCGCCGGAGCGGACGACGACGGGGACGAGCACCAGGCCGACCGAGACCTCGTCCTGGAACGACGAGGCCGGAGGCTCCTGGGAGAATCCCGGCTGCGCCGTCGCCAGTCCCGCCAATAGCCCGCTCAATAACGGCAGGAGAAGCCCGAGGGCGCGGAGTCTTGGAACTACTCTCATGGCGGGGCCGGTGGGTGCAAAACACGGGCCACCGTGGGAAGATCTGTTCGAGGAGGACGCTATGGCAGAAGACGAGATCAACATCCGGAACATCTCAATCAAGTGTGGCAATTGCAACACTTACCAGACCCTCTCCGGCTACGGCCGGCGCGAGGAGTGGAATGTCTACACCTACGAGTGCGAGAACGGCACCTGCGACCCCAACGTCACCCGCACCTTCATCGAGGTGCCCCGGGAGATGGACGTTTTCGGCCGGCGCGACCCGGAATGGCGAGGCGGCGGCAAGCACGGGGAGATGGGGGACGGCAGCCCGAAGGACTGAGAGCGGCGCGATCACATAGAGACTTTACAATAAATCGTGCACCGCGCAACCGATCCTGGGAAGTTGCGGGTGTAGGAAACGATTTGTACTTCTGGTATGCTATCTACGGAATTTGGCGAGCAGAGCGGTCGTTGACTGGGGTGCGCTGAGGCGCGGGGTTGAGAGTTGACAGCGGACTCTATACTCGGCTAAGGTGACGAAAAAGCTACGTTAGGGGTTTCGGCCCCAGCGTATTTACCTCCCCCGGGTCTGCCCAGCACACCCGGGGTTTTTCTTTTGGGATCGAACTGTGGATCGGGCACTCCTCTTCATCGATGGCAATAACTGGTACCACGCCTGCAAGGCCTGTGGCGTGAAGGATCGGTTCGCCTTGAGCTACGTCGCCGTTTCCAGGAAACTGGTTGACCCCAGGACTTGGGTGGGGACTCGCTACTACATTGGAGCTTTGAAGCAGACGCATCGGGGCTATCGCGAACAGCGGCAGTTCCTTTCGCGGCTGCAGAATTCGGATCCAAGGATTTCCGTACATCTGGGCAGGATCGAGGAGCGTCCACAGGTCAATGAGCTTGCCCGGGAGCTTCTTCAGTATCTGACCACGGTTCAGCTAGAGCCGGAGGTACGTCTTGCCCTCGAGAATCTGGCCGCCAAGCGAGAGTTTGTTTCCTTGTTGAAGGAGAAGGCGGCAGACGTGATGCTGGCCGTAGAGATGTACAAACTGGCCGTTGAGGACGCTTACGACGCAGCGTACCTACTCTCGGCCGACGGTGATTTTACCCCTGCCGTTCACGCCGTTATGGACCTCGGAAAGAAGGTCTACTGCGTTTCGCCGCTCTTCAGCGCGGCTCTCAAGAACGCCTCCAGTGCTTTCATCCCTCTGGTCAAGGACTGGTTTAATGATTGCTACAGGTTCTCCTGACGAGATCTCGTAAGGGGGCTTATGGATTCCGAATTCGACGTTAGGGCTCTCAAGGCAGCGGCGAAGGAAGAGCTCCGCGGGCTTCCGGGCATGGAGGGCTTTGGCATCGGGGACCAGGCCCTGCGGGTCTATGTCAGCCATGCGGATGCCAGCCGTCAGCTTCCACGGACGTTCCACGGAGTGGACGTAGAGTGCGTCGTCACCGGTAGCATCACTGCCCAGGCAAAGAGCCGTTGACCGGCCGTTCCAATCCCGAAGCTTCTTTCTTGCTCTCCGCGTTGACCTGGCACACCCTGTGCTAATCTCCCGCCCGTCGTCGGGTGCAGCTCTTCCTTTTCGTCTATCAACCGCTTTCACGCGAGGGAATCATGAAAAAGATCGTCCACGTCGTGGGCACGGGCACGATTGGCGAGCCCCTGCTCGGTCTCTTCACCGACTTCCGGGACAGGATGGGAATCGATGAGGTCACCTTCCACAAGCGGACGCCGCTCGCGTCCGACCGGGCCAAGCTCAACCACCTGATCCAGCGCGGCGCCCGGCTGGCGGTAGACGAGGATGTCCGCTCGGAGTTCGAGAAGATGGGCCACGAGGTGACCCTCGAGTCGCGGGAGGCGATGGAGCGGGCGACGGTGATCGTCGACTGTACCCCGGCCGGCAACGAGAACAAGGAGAAGTTCTACGAGAACCTGACCGGCCCCAAGGGGTTCCTGGCCCAGGGCAGCGAGTTCGGCTTCGGCAAGCCCTTCGCCAAGGGCATCAACGAAGAGGTGCTGGTGCCGGGCGAGGATCGGTTCATCCAGATCGTCTCCTGCAACACCCACAACATCTCGACCCTCATCAAGACCATCTGCCACGACGGCGGCCGGGACTTCTGCCTGGACAAGGGCCGCTTCGTCTGCATGCGGCGGTCGAACGACATCTCGCAGGTGGACAGCTTCGTGCCGGCCCCCAACGTCGGCAAGCACGACGACCCCGACTTCGGCACCCACCACGCCCGCGACGCCCATCACGTGTTCGAGACGCTGAACCTCGACCTCGACCTGTTCTCGAGCGCGGTCAAGCTCAACACCCAGTACATGCACTCGATTTGGTTCAACCTCGAGCTCAACCGCGACATCACGCTGGAAGAGGTGAAGAAGCGCCTGCGCGACAACCCGCTGGTGGCGACGACCGACAAGCGCTACGCCAACCTGATCTTCAGCTTCGGCCGCGATCACGGCTACTACGGCCGCATCCTCTCCCAGACGGTGCTGGTGCAGCCGACGCTGGCGGTGCGCCGCAAGCGGGAGGTCTACGGCTTCTGCTTCACGCCCCAGGACGGCAACTCCCTGCTGTCCTCGGTGGCGGCGGCGTTGTGGCTCATCGAGCCGGACTGGGAAAGCGTCGACACGCGGCTGGCACCCTTCCGGCGCTGGTTGTACCGGGAGATCTGACTTCCCTTGCCGCCGCCCGGCGACCGGGCGGCGGGCTTGCCCTTCGTTCTTGCATGCGACCCGTCGAGCTCCGTTTTGGCGATCTCCGTATCGAAGGATGGTCCCGGGCCGGGGACGACAACTGGTTCCGCGTCCATCCGCCCGGGCTGGCCCTGGACGTGGGGCGGGGGGCCCTGCAGCTCGCCGGCGCTCCGGACGTCTTCCTGAGCCACGGCCACCTCGACCACGCCCTTGGGTTGCCGTACGTCCTCTCCCAGCGGTCCCTCCATCGGCTGGCCCATACGCGGGTGTTCTGTCCCGCCGAGATCGCGGAGCCGCTGGGGGCGTTCATCGCCGCGGCGGAGCGCTTGGAGGGTGCGGCGTACCGGTACGACCTCGTGCCCATGGCGCCGGGCGGCCGGGTGGAGGTGGGGAAGGGATTGACCATGGAGGCGTTCGCCGTGGACCACGTGGTGCCGGGCCTCGGCTACCACCTCTGGCGGCGGCGGCGGCGCCTGGCGCCGGCCTTCGCGGGTCTGCCGCCCGCCGAGCTGATCGCCCTGCGTACCGAAGGGGTGGACACCACCGACGTGGTGGAGGACCTCTGGCTGACCTACTGCGGCGACACGGGGCCGAAGATCTTCGAGTTGGAGCCCCGCCTCTTCCAGGCGAAGGTGCTGATGATCGAGTGCACCTTCCTGGGCGAGGAGCACCGGGACAAGGGAGAGCGCTTCAAGCATCTCCACCTGGGGGACATCGCCCACTGGGCGGATGAATTTCGCAACGAGGCGCTGGTGTTGCACCACCTGTCGCGCCGCTTCCGGGTAGAGGAGCTGCGCGCCGAGGTCGACCGGCGCCTGCCGGAGCTGGCGCCCCGGATACACATTCTCGTGGAAGGGAAGGCTGGATGAGAGGACGACAGGGCGGAAAAGGGCCTGGAGCGGGCCGCGGGCCCGGCGGCCGGAGCACGGAACGCGGACCGGGTGGCCCCGGACGCGGCCCCGCTGGACCCGGCGCCGGTCGTGGCCCCGGGCGCGGACCCGGTGGACCCGGACCTGGTGGACCTGGACGCGGACCCGCGAAGGGGCGCCCGGCAGGCGGCGGAGCGCCGCAACGGCGTGACGACCGTCCCCCTGGGAGCGACCGTCCTCGCCGGGATGACCGCCCAACTCGGAACGACCGACCGCGCCGGGAAGACCGTCCCGTTCGGACTGACCGTCCAGCCGGAAATAACCGTCCAGCCGGCAATGACCGTCCCGCCTGGTACAACCGTCCCGTTGCGAACGATGGGCCGGTTCGAGACGACCGTCCTGCCAGAGACGACCGTCCGGCTCGAGACGACCGTCCGCGCGAGGGTTCCCTCCCCCCGGGCAACCACCGCCCTCGGCCGGCCCCTCCCCAGGAGCCGCGGGAGCCTCGCCGGCCTGCCGCCACGCCTCCGCCGGGGGACCTCCTGAAGGGGGTCGAGGAGATCCCGGTGCAGATCGAGAAGCTCGTGGCCGGCGGCGAGGGGCTCGCCCGCTTCGAGGGCGTGCCCGTGTTCGTGCCGCGCTCGGCGCCGGGCGACCTCCTGCACGTGCGGATCTCCGAGCGACGGCCCGACTACGGCCGGGCGGAGATCGTCGAGATCCTGTCTCCGGGGCCGGACCGCCGGCCCGATCCCGTGCCGGAGCTCTCCCTCACCGGCGTCTGCGACCTCCAGCACCTGAACGACGGCGCCCAGCCGCGCCTCAAGGCCCAGGCCGTCCGCGAGACCCTCGAGCACATCGGCCGGCTCACCATTCCCGCGGATGCGCCCGTCATCACCGGCGAGCCCTGGGGCTACCGCCTGCGCACCCAGCTCCACACCGAGGTCGACCCGGTGGCCGGCGGCGTGCGGGTGGGCTACCACGCGCGCGGCACCAACGACGTCATCGCCGTTTCGCGCTGCCCGCTCCTGGTGCCCGAGCTGGAGGAGCTGCTGGCCAGGCTGCCGGCGGTCCTGGGCCCCGACGCGCCGCGCCGCCTGGACCTCGCGGCGGGGGACGACGGAGCCGTGACCGTGGCCCCGTTCGTCGAGGGTCTGCCCCACGGCGAGGTCTCGACCCGCGTCGGGGAGCTCACTTACGCCTACGACGCCCGCTGCTTCTTCCAGGGGCACCGCGGGCTGCTGCCGGAGCTGGTGGAGCGGACGGTGGGGACTTGGGAAGGAGAGCTCGCCATCGACCTCTACGCCGGCGTCGGCCTCTTCAGCCTGCCCCTCGGCCGGCGTTACAAGCGGGTGATCGCCGTCGAGTCGGACCAGATCGGATCTCGCTACGCCCGCCTGAACATCCGGCGCAACCGGCTGCCCAACGTCGAGCTGATCAACAAGGTCGTGGAGAGCTGGCTGCCCGCGCTGCCCCTCGGGTTGGACCGGCTGGTCGTCGACCCGCCCCGGGGCGGCCTGTCGCCGCGGGTGCGGGACGTCGTGATGGACCGCCGCCCCGCCCGTCTGACCTACGTCTCCTGCCACCCCGCCGCCCTGGCCCGCGACCTGCGCCAGCTCCAGGAGGGGTACCGGATCGAGAGCATCGTGTTCTTTGATTTGTTCCCTCAGACGGGGCACATGGAGACGGTGGTGCAGTTGGTGGCGGGGGAGACGAGGGTTTGACCTGAGTGCGCCCTGCCTTCAGCGGGACGGCATGCCCTCCGATCCCTCACCTCCCCGGCCCTCCTCTCCCGACCCCTCCCTCCCCCCCTCACCGGGAGAGGAGGGAGACCAACAGGGATGTTTTTTCCCTCTCCCGGTGAGGGGGGGAGGGAGGGGTCGGGAGAGGGTAGGGTGAGGGTCTGTTATCGTTCTCCCACCCATGCCGACCCCCACCCCCACTCCAGACGAGGGCCGCGGCTTCGTCCGTGAGCTCGGCCTGCTCGACTCGGTGATGATCGTCGCCGGGTCGATGATCGGCTCCGGCATCTTCATCGTCTCGGCGGGGGTGGTGCGGCAACTGGGCTCGGCGGGGTGGCTCCTGGCCTCCTGGGCCTTCAGCGGCCTGCTGATCGCGGCGGCGGCCGTCTCCTACGCGGAGCTGGCGGCCATGATGCCCAGGGTCGGGGGGCAGTACGTCTACCTGAAGGAGACCTACTCGCCGCTCGTCGGCTTCCTGTTCGGATGGGCGATGTTCCTGGTCATCCAGACGGGCACCATCGCGGCGGTGGCGGTGGCCTTCTCCCGCTTCCTGGGCGTGCTGGTGCCGGCCGTCTCGCCGTCGGCGTGGATCGTCGAGCCGGTCGCCATCTCCCGCGGCTATGCCTTGAGCCTCTCCGTGCAGCAGCTCGTGGCGATCGCCCCCATCGTCCTGCTGAGCTTCATCAACACCCGCGGCATCCGGACCGGCAAGCGGATCCAGAACGTCTTCACCTGGACGAAGACCGCGGCCCTAGTGGCCCTGATCCTGTTCGGATTGATGGCTGGCCGGTCGCTGGGCAACTTCGAGGACTTCTGGACCCCGCGGGACACCGTCACGGTCACCCCGGACCTCGTGGGCGTGCCCGCCGTCAACGCGGAGCAGGGGGGCTTCGCCCTGTTCGTGGTCTTCATCCTGGCGCTGGTGGGGCCGCTCTTCTCGGCCGGCGCGTGGAACGACGTCAGCTTCGCGGCGGCTGAGATCCGGAATCCCCGGCGCACCCTGCCGATCGCGCTGGTCACCGGGGTGGGGCTGGTGAGCGTCCTCTACCTGCTCGCCAACGTCGCCTACCTGCGGGCGCTGCCGCTCGAGGCCATCCGCAACGCGCCGGACGACCGGGTGGCGACCGCCGTGCTGGCCACGATCCTGGGCGGCAAGGCCGCGGCGGTCATGGCGGTCGCCATCATGATCTCGACCTTCGGCTGCAACAACGGCCTGATCCTCTCCGGCGCGCGGGTCTACTACGCCATGGCCTGCGACGGCCTCTTCTTCCGCGGCGCGGGCCGGCTCAACCGGTGGCGCGTGCCGGCCGTGGGGCTGGCGCTCCAATGCGCCTGGGCCTCGCTGCTGGTGCTGCCGCGCACCCGGCTGCGCGACGCCTCGGGGGCGCTGACGCTCGATGCGGCGGGGAGCCCGCAGTACGGCAACCTCTACTCGAACCTCCTGGAGTACGTGGTCTTCGCCGTGCTCCTCTTCTACATCATCACCATCGCCGGCATCTTCGTGCTGCGCCGCACCCGGCCGGACGCGGAGCGCCCCTACCGGGCCTTCGGCTACCCGGTCGTCACCCTGGGCTACCTCGTGGGGGCGAGCCTGGTGGTGCTGGCGCTCCTGGTCTACCGCACCCAGACGACCTGGCCGGGGCTGCTCCTGGTGCTGACCGGCATTCCCGTCTACTTCCTCTGGCGGAAGAGGGGCGATCCCGGAGACTGACCCATGCCTCGGCGTTACGAGTCTTCCTCCGGCAACACCCCGGTCCCCTTGCGACTCGGCACCGCCCTGCGCGAGCGCCTGCGGCACGGCTACGGCCGCGAGGATCTGCGGGCGGACCTGCTGGCGGGCGTCGTGGTCGGCATCGTCGCCCTGCCGCTCTCGATGGCCCTGGCGGTGGCCTCCGGCGTGGCGCCGCAGCACGGCCTGTACACGGCCATCGTGGCCGGCGCCGTCGTCGCGGCCCTGGGCGGCTCGATGGTGCAGGTCTCGGGTCCCACGGCGGCCTTCGTGGTGCTGCTCGCCCCGATCTCCGCCAAGTTCGGGCTTGGCGGTCTGATCCTGGCGACCTTCATGGCGGGCCTCCTGCTGGTGATCATGGGCGTCGCGCGCCTGGGCGGGCTGATCCAGTTCGTCCCCTATCCCGTCACGACCGGGTTCACGGCCGGCATCGCCGTGGTCATCGCCACCCTCCAGCTCAAGGACTTCCTGGGGCTCTCGGTGGCCCGCATGCCCGAGACCTACCTGGAACGGGCGGCGGCGCTGGGGCGGGCGCTGCCGACGGCACACTGGCCCGACCTCGCGATCGGCCTCTTCACTCTCGCCGTCCTCATCCTCTGGCCGCGGATCACGCGCAAGGTCCCCGGCCCTCTGATCGCTCTCGGGCTCGGCGGCATCCTGGCCCTGCTGCTCTCCCGCTGGGTCCCGGGCTTCGAGGTGGCGACGATCCACAGCCGTTTCCAGGACGGCATTCCGCAGCTCCCGCCGCTGCCGGTCCTTCCCTGGCACCTGCCGGGGCCGGCCGGCCAGCCGATCGGCATCTCCTTCGAGCTGATCCGCGCGCTGGTCCCCTCGGCCTTCGCCATCGCCATGCTGGGCGCCATCGAGTCGCTCCTCTCGGCCGTGGTGGCGGACGGCATGACGGGCGGCTCGCACGATCCGGACGCCGAGCTGGTGGCCCAGGGGGTGGGCAACATCGTGGCTCCCTTCTTCGGCGGCATCGCAGCCACCGGCGCCCTCGCCCGCACGGCCACCAACGTCCGCTCCGGGGCGCGCTCGCCTTTGGCCGCCATCTTCCACTCGGTGTTCGTGCTGCTCTCCGTGCTGCTGCTGGCGCCGGTGCTCAACTACCTCCCCATGGCCTCGCTCGCGGCGCTGCTGCTGGTCGTGGCCTGGAACATGAGCGAGGCCAAGCACTTCCTGCACGCCATGCGGGTGGCGCCCCGGAGCGACGTCATCGTGCTCCTCACCTGCTTCGGCCTGACGGTGATCTTCGACATGGTCGTCTCGGTGACGGTGGGCGTGGTGCTCGCGGCGCTCCTCTTCATGAAGCGCATGGCGGACGTCTCGAACGTGCGCCTGGTGGACCAGCACCCCATCGCCTCCGAGGGGTTGCCGAAGGACGTCCTGATCTACGAGGTGGCGGGCCCGCTCTTCTTCGGCGCGGCCCAGAAGGCCATGAGCGCGCTCCAGAGGGTGCCGACGGGGATCCGGATCGTCGTGCTGGACCTCTCCTCCGTGCCGGCGATCGACGCCACGGGTCTGGTCAGCCTGGAATCGGCCGTGGCCCGCCTCCACCAGCTAGGGATGTTCGTGGTGCTGGGCGGGGTCCAGGGGCAGCCGCTGCAGGCGCTCGCCAAGTCGGGAATCCGCGAGCACCGCGACCGCATCTCCGTCCACCGGACGATGGAGAGGGCCCTGGAAGTGGCGAAGGAGGGGCCGGGCAAGGTGTTCCTGGACGAGACGAAGGTCCGGTGATGGCCTGCCGGGCGGGTGTGGTCAGGGGCTGGCGGTCAGGTACTCGCCGGCCATCTCAAGAGCGGCAATGGCCTGCTCCCGGGAGACGGAAGGAAACGACTTCAGAAAATCTTCAAGGGTATCTCCGGCCTCGAGGAAGACGATGAGATTGCGAACGGGTACCCGGGTCCCCAGGAAGACCGGGGTCCCGCCCAGGGTTTCCGGGTCGCTGTGGATTACTTCAGGCTGAGCCATGGAGGAAGTTTACCACCGCAATGCGGAGGCGACGGCCGCGATCATGGCTGCCCGGCCGGCCGGACCAGCGGCTGACCCGGAAGCCGTAGAACGCCGTCCGCCGCGATGCAGTCTTCTGTTAACGCTTCTCCTGCTTCGGTCGTAGTAGAAGAAAAAGGAGATTCTGCATGAAGCGTGCTGAAGTTTTCGTAATTTTTTGTAGCTTCCTTCTCTCCGCGGGAGCCGGGCTCGCGGCCGCGCCGCCGTCGACCGCGCCGCCGTCAGCCCCACGGCTATCCCTCGGCGCCTGCACCGACCCCTCCCTGCCGAAGGACGCCCGGTGCGGTACCTACGAGGTGTTCGAGAACCGGGCCGCGAAGAAGGGCCGCAAGATCCCCCTGCGGGTCGTCGTGCTGCCGGCCCTCGGCCCGGACAAGTTGCCCGATACCATCATCTACTTCGCGGGCGGGCCGGGCGGCTCCTCGGTGGAGCAGGGGATGTATCTCCGCCAGTCCGTGGCGCCGCTGCGCCGGCGCCGCGACATCCTGCTCGTGGATGCGCGGGGGACCGGCGGCTCGCGGCCCCTGGATTGCCCTGAGCTCCGCCCCGAGTCGGTTCAGGGATACCTGGACCAGTCCATGCCCCCCGGCAAGGTGCGGGCCTGCCGCGAGCGGCTGAGCCAGATCGCCGATCTCACCCAGTACACCACCGAAAACGTCGTCGACGACGCGGACGAGGTGCGCGCCGCCCTCGGCTATCCGCAGGTGAACCTCATCGGGGCTTCCTACGGCACGCGGGTGGAGCTGGTCTACCTGCGGCGCCACCCGGACCGGGTGCGCACCGCGATCCTGGACGGCGTGTCCACGACCCACAACCGGTTGCCGCTGTTCGTCCCCCGCAACACGCAGAAGGCCCTGGACGGCCTGGTGGCGGAGTGCGCGGGCGATGCGGACTGCGCCAAGGCGTTTCCCCATCTGCAGGACGAGCTCGCGGCGGTGCTCGCGCAGACCGAACGGGAGCCGGTCCGCGTTCAGCTCAAGGACCCCGGGACCGGCAAGCCGTCTGAGCTCCGCCTGTCGCGCGCGACCGTCCTCGTGACCCTGCGCTTCATGCTCTACGAACCGTCCGTGGCGGCCGCGCTGCCGTTGTACGTCCATCTGGCCGCCGAGGGGAACTGGCAGCCCCTGGCCCAGATGGCGAGCACCTTGCCTCCCGTCAGTCACCCCGGCTTCTTTCTCTCGGTCATCTGCGCCGAGGACGTCGCCTTCATCCGCGACCAGGACATCCCGGACGCCGTGGCCGGCACCTTGATGGGCGCCTCCCGCATCCGCCGGAATCAGGAGCTCTGCGCCGAGTGGCGGGCGGCGAAGCTCCCGGAGAGCTTCGAGGCGCCGGTCGTCTCGGACGTGCCCACGCTCGTCGTCAACCATGAGCGGGACCCGGCCACCCCGTCGAGCGATGGCGAAGAGGCCGCGCGCACCCTCCGCAACAGCCGGTCCATCCTCATCCCCGATGCTGGCCACGGCATGGCGGGCATGAAGGGGCAGGAGTGCGTCTACGGTCTCTGGGTGAAGACCATCGAAGACGGCTCGGTGGACCGGCTGGACACCTCCTGCGTGGCAAAGGTGGAGCGCCCGGCCTTCGCCTTCAGCCTGGGAGAACCCGAGGTAGCCGTCGCCCGGGCCGATCTGGAGCCTCTGGTGGGGAGCTATGCCGGCGAGAACGGCATGACGGTGAAGATCGATCTTGTGGAAGGGCGGTTGCGTTTGGAGATCGGCCCCGAGGCGTACCTCCTCGTGCCCACGGCGGCCTCCCGCTTCCGGCCGGAAGGGTTGCCGGCAGGCTACTTCATGCGGTTCGAGCGCAACGGCGAAGGGCCGGCCACGGCCGCCATCATGGTCAAGCCCGGCGAGCCGGAGCAGCGGTTGACGCGGCAGCCGTAGATGCGGCGTGGCGTTCCTCGGCGATCCAGGCCCTGAAGGGGCTCAAATCTGAATAGCCCGGCGCTTTAGCGCCGGGTAGGCGTTGCCTTCCGTCCGCCCCGAGGGGGCGGTGCCTCTCGGCGGTGCTCCCTCAAGCCGCGGAAGGTGGGTACCGGCCCTTCGGGGCGGGGGAAACAGGTAGGCTCCTTTCCCCGGCGCTAAAGCACCGGGCTATTCAAATTTGGCCCCTTCAGGGCCGAACGATGGACTGCCTTGAGAGTCTGGCAAAGTAGACCAGGGAAAGCAGTTATGATCCCAGAGCCATGATCACCCTCGTCGAAGCGCTGGGATACCGCTGTCTCCGCTACATCAGCCAGCCCCTCGATCCCTTCCACGTCCTCGTCGGTCCCAACGCCAGCGGGAAGACCACGTTTCTGGACGTGATCGCGTTCCTGGGGCGGCTGGTTTCTGATGGGCCTGACGCGGCGATCGAGGAGAGGACGCAGAACTTTTATGACTTGGTCTGGCGCGGTGAGGTGGCCCATTTTCAGATGGCGATTGAGGCCCAAATCCCTCAGGAGCTTCGGAAGCGTCCGGTAGATGAGGACCTCGATACAGTCCGGTATGAGGTTGCAGTTAAGCTTGATCCTGTTTCCCAGGAGAGAGGGCTGCTAGCCGAGCGTGTATTTTTTAAGAAAAAGCTGCTGCTGCCCTTAGACCAACGATCACAGTTCCAACAAGCTACGCAGATCCCGAGTACGATCCTAGAAGAGAACCTTGAAAATATTAATCGTTACATCTTAGTGAAAGCTCAGGGTGGGGATCTCTTCGCACCTGAAGTCACCCCGGGATCACTGTTACCGACCTTCAAGTTGGGGCCTCGACGATCAGCTCTAGCAAATCTTCCAGCCGACGAATCCAGTTATCCCATCAGCTTTTGGCTGAAGGAACTACTCATCTCGGGCGTCCAGCAGATCATACTCAACAGCGTTCTGATCAGTAAGGCTAGTCCTCCAGGCCTTGGACGGGGCTTCAGATCCGACGGCTCCAACCTCCCTTGGGTCGTAGCCGATCTCCGGCACCGCTCACCCGAGCGCTTCCAGCAGTGGATCGCCCACCTCCAGACGGCCTTTCCCGATCTCGAAGACATCGAGACGATCGAGCGGCCCGAGGACCGGCACCGCTATCTCGTTCTCCGGTACAGCGGCGGTCTCAAGGTCCCCTCCTGGATGGCGTCGGACGGCACTCTCAGGATGCTCGCCCTCACGCTGCCGGCCTACCTGGAGGACTTCAAGGGGATCTACCTCATCGAAGAGCCCGAGAACGGCATCCACCCTCGGGCCATCGAGACCATGACCCAGTCGATGTCCTCGGTCTACAACGCCCAGGTCCTGATGGCTACCCACTCGCCGATTATCCTGAGCACGGTCGAGGCCGAACAGATCCTCTGCTTCAGCAAGAACGCCGAGGGTGCCACGGAGATCGTCCGTGGCAGCGAGCACCCGGCTCTCCGGGACTGGAAGCACGAGACGGGGCCGGGTGGCTGCCGTCGTGATCGCGCCCGAGTTGGAAAATTGGGTCTGGAGCGACTCTCCCCATGTCGAGACGGTCCTCGGCTGGGGCGGCCGGTCTCCTTCCTTGCGGGAGTGGCTGACCTCGAGCGGCTTCCTGGCGCCAGGGCAATGGAAGCCGGATCAGCCCAAGGAGGCAGTCGAAAAGGCCTTGCGGCTCGCCTATCGTCCCAGATCTTCGGCTCTCTACCTCCAACTCGCCCAGACGGTCGGCTTCGAGCGTTGCACGGACGACGCTTTCTTGAAGCTGAAGACGACCTTGCGGCAGTGGTTCCCCCAGAACAGGGGATGACCACGCCTCCGGAAAAGTTGCGGCGAAGACTTCCAGGTTGCGGTGAACAACGCGACGTTGCGGCAGACTCTTTGACGTTGCGGCAGGGACTCTTACGTTGCGGTGAACTCTTTGGCGTTGCGGTGGAGATCCTTGGGTTGCGGTGAACCCCTGGATGTTGCGGTGAAGAATCTTAAGTTGCGGCGAACCTATAGAGGTTGCGGCAGAGATTCTTAGGTCGCGGTGAACCCTTTGGCGTTGCGGTGGAGATTCTTGGGTTGCGGTGAACCTTTAGATGTTGCGGCAGAGATTCTTAGGTTGCGGTAAACTCCTGGACGTTGCGGTGGATAAACTTAGGTTGCGGTGAACGTGCAGAAATTGCGGCGGAGAATCTTGAGTTGCGGTGAACTCTTTGATGTTGCGGTGGAGATTCTTGAGTTGCGGTGAACTTTTTGGAGTTGCGGCAGAGATTCTTACGTTGCGGTGAATCCTTTTACGTTGCGGCAAAATCCGGGGCGGCAGGTTGTCCGCCTGCCGCCCGGATCGTCGCTGAGGAGGCTACCCGCAGTTGGTGGCGCAGCCCGACAGACGCTCGAAGGTGTTGCCGGTGGTGCACTCCGCAGTCCCGCAGGCGCCCGTCCCACAGCCGCAAGTGTTGGTGCCACAGCCGTCGGTGCAGGCGCAGCCGGTGTTGCGCTCGAAGGTGGTGCCGATGCCGCCCGTCACACCGGAGAGCTGCAGATTACGGAGGGTCTCTCGATGAAGGTTCAGCTTCTTGACGCGCTTCTTCATGACTTCTCCTTCTCGTCAGGCAGAGGCTCGGCTCAGCAGTTGGTGGCGCAGCCCGAGTAGATCTCGAAGGTCTGGCCGGTGGTGCATGCGGCGGCGCTGCCGCCACCTGTGCCACCACCCGTCCCGCCACCTGTGCCGCCGCCGGTACCGCCGCAGCCCTCCGAACAGGCGCAGGTGGTGATGATCTCGAACGAGCCGCCGCCCGCGACCCGGACCAGAGTCTCCGATTCGAGGATGCGGAGAGTCTCGCGGTTCAGACGAAGCTTCTTACCATGCTTTCTCATACCAGATCCTTTCTAAAAAAATTAGTCAGACCGGTCATAGACATAAACAATGTAGATCTTTTGGTGCTGTCCGTCAAGAGTTCCGGTCTGCCGGTTTCCTTTTCCCGCGGGCCGGCGTCTAAGACGTTAGGATGAACACGACACGCACAGCAGTCTCGACAAGCTTCTTGGGAGGCGAGTTGCGGGACCAGCCGGATGGAGCCCAGGAACGGCGGCTGCTCGCCGCGGTGGCCGCGGGGGACCGGGCCGCCGCCGAGCAACTGGTGGAACGGACCTACCGCGGAGTGTTCGCTCTGCTGCGGAGGCTCTGCGCCGATCCGGACCTGGCGGCGGATCTCACGCAGGAGACCTACCGCAAGGCGTGGGACGCCCTGGCCGGCTTCGACGGCCGGGCGCAGTTCTCCACCTGGCTGTTCCGCATCGCCTACACCACATTCCTGAACCACATGCGCCGGCCCCGCCGTCTCGTGCCTCTCGAGGAGAAGCACGAGGCGACGGTGCCGGACCCCGCGCCGCCGGCCGACGAGACGGCGGACCAGAGTGCCGCCGGCGACCGGCTGCGGCGCGCGGTGCTCACTCTGCCGGACGATCTGCGCTTCACCGTCACCGCCCTCTTTTGGGGGGACTTGCCGGTCAAGGAGGTCGCGCGGCAGGAGGGGGTGACGACCGTCGCCATCCGCAAGCGCCTCAAGCGGGCGCTCGGGATGCTGGCCCTGGCCCTCGAGGAGGATGTTCGATGAGCAGGCTGAACGAGCGCGAAATCGCCCGGAAGCTGGCGGAGCGGGAGGACTTCGAGCCGCCGGCCGGGCTGCTGGACAAGATCAAGAGCGAGATTCCCCCATCCATCACGGTCGGTTCCGTCGTGCCGGAGACCGAAAGGAGGAGCCCCATGGCTTCGAAGCAGCGCTGGTTGATGGCGGCATCGCTGGTGGCGATGGCCGGAGCCGGTCTGGTGGCCCTCCAGGTCCGGCAGGAGTCCTCTTACCGGCTCGAGGAGAAGCCGGCCAAGGTCGAGCGGGAGGCCGCGCCTTCGCTGCCGCCGCCCGCCTCTCTGAGCGCACCGCGGCCAGCTCCCAAGGAGGAGATCGAGGGCCAGGAGGCGGATGCGATGGTTTCCCAGAGCCCCGGCTCGGCCGGCGAAAGGGCCGCGGAGCCGGCTCCGGTCATCGAGAGTAACGAGGCGGCGCCCTTCGCTCCGCCACCGCCGCCGCCACCCCCGGCCGTGGTGCGTCAAGAGGCGGAGCTCAGCCGGGCGAGGGATCTCGCCAAGAGAGTGCCCGCCGCTGCCAAGCCGCAGCCCGTCGCCATTCCGGAAGAGATGGACGTGATGTCGGAAATGGTGGGTGTAGAAGGGGGAGTCGAAGGCGGCGTCGTGGGCGGCGTCGTGGGCGGTGTCCCCGGCGGTGTCCCCGGTGGGGTCGTGGGCGGAGTCGTCAGCCCAGCGGCTCCGGGCCTCAACGATTCAGCCCTGCTCGACGAGAGGCGCGACAAGGAGCAAGCCTATCCGGACGTCCGCTTCAAGTCGGCGGGGGTCAATCCGTTCGTCGACACGGCGGCGGACCGGCTGTCCACCTTCGGGCTGGACGTCGATACGGCGTCCTACACCGTGGCGCGCCGGTATCTCACCGACGGCCATCTGCCGGACCCGAAGTCCGTACGGGTCGAGGAGATGGTGAACTTCTTCGACTACGGCGACGCGCCGCCGACGCGGGGAGACTTCGCGATCAAGGCCGAAGGCGCACCGTCTCCCTTCACCCAGGGCCCGCAGTACCGGCTCCTGCGCTTCAACATCCGCGGCCGGGTGATCGACGCCGCCAAGCGCCGCCCCGTGGTGATGACGTTCGTGATCGACGTCTCGGGCTCGATGGAGCAGGAGAACCGCCTGGGGCTGGTCAAGCAGTCGCTGTCGCTGCTGCTCGACCAGCTCCGGCCCGCGGACCGCGTCGGCCTGGTGGTCTACGGCGATCAGGCGAGGCTGCTGCTGGAGCCCAGCAACGACCACCAGGCGGTGCGCCGGGCGATCGACCAGCTACAGCCGGAAGGGGCGACCAACGCCGAGGCCGGCCTCGTCCTCGGCTACGAGGTGGCCGCCCGGAGCTTCCGGCAGGATTCCTCGAACCGGATCATCCTCTGCTCGGACGGCGTCGCCAACGTCGGCCGCTCCGGCCCCCAGTCCATCCTTGGAACGATCGGCCGCGAGGCCCGGCGGGGCATCGAGCTCTCCACCCTCGGGTTCGGCATGGGCAACTACAACGACCTCCTGATGGAGCAGCTCGCCGACAAGGGCGACGGCCGCTACGCCTACATCGACACGCTCGACGAGGCGAAGCGGGTGCTGGTGGAGGAGGTCAACGGCACGCTGCAGACGATCGCCAAGGACGCCAAGGTCCAGGTGGAGCTCAATCCGGCGGTGGTGGCGCGCTACCGGCTGCTGGGCTACGAGAACCGGGCCATCGCCGACGAGCGGTTCCGCGACGACAAGGTGGACGCCGGGGAGATCGGCGCCGGCCACAGCGTGACGGCCCTCTACGAGGTCGAGCTGCGGCCCGGCGCTCCCGCCGGCGGCCGGATCGCCTCTCTCCACCTGCGCTACCGCACGCCGGAGATCGGCAACCAGACCGAGACCATCAAGCACCTGTCGCTCTCCGATCTCGCTCCTTCCTGGGAGAAGGCTTCGCCGGGCTTCCGGCTGGCCGCCCTGGTGGCCCAGTTCGCCGAGATCCTCAAGCAGTCGCCGTGGGTGAAGGGGGGCCTCTCCGAGGTGGCCCGCCAGATCCGCGGCCTCCAGGCGCTGCCCAAGAGCACCAGCCCGCGGGCGGTGGAGCTGGCGGACCTGATCGAGAAGGCGGCGCGGATCAAGGCGGCGGGGGAGCGGTAGGAGAGCGCGATCCGGCCCCGCCCGGGCATTCATGCCCGGGCGGTGCTAGCATCGCTCCCGCCATGTCCGATCTCCCCTCTCCCGCCGCCGCCCTCGTCTCCGACCTCGCCCGCCGGGGCTCGGCCCTGGTCGCCTACTCGGGCGGGGTCGACTCGGCGGTGGTGGCGGCGCTGGCCTATCGGGCACTGGGTGACAAGGCCCTGGCGGTGACGGCGGCGGCGGAAACCCTGGCCGGCGCGGAGCTGGACCACGCGCGCCGGGTGGCCGCCGAGATTGGCATCCGGCACGAGATCGTCACCTACAGCGAGCTGGACGATCCCGAGTTCGTGGCCAATCCCAGCCACCGCTGCTACGTTTGCCAGGGGATGCGGATGGGTACGATGGTCCGCCTGGCGGCGGAGCGGGGGTTCGCCGTGGTGTGCGACGGCACCAACGCCTCCGACCCCGGGCCGGACCGGCCGGGGCTGCGGGCCGTGCGGGAGCGCGGCGTCTGGTCGCCCCTGCTCGAGCATGGCATCGACAAGGCCGCGACCCGCGCCATCGCCCAGACCCTTGGGCTGTCGGTGTGGGACCGCCCCGCCAACGCCTGCCTGTCCTCCCGCATCCCCCACGGACAGGTGGTCACCCTCGGCAAGCTCCGGCGCATCGAGGCCGCCGAGGACGTCCTGGCCGAGGCCGGGTTCCGCGTCGTGCGGGTCCGCCACGACCAGGGCGCGGCCCGGGTCGAGGTCGGCCCGGACGAGGTGACGCGGCTGGCGGCGGCGTGGGGCGACCTCGAGCCGCGCCTGCGCTCCCTCGGCTTCGAGCGGGTCGCCTTCGATCCTCAAGGGTACCGCCGGGGCGGCGCCGACCTGGGCTCCACGCCGTGAACCCCGATCAGATCAAGAGCCTCCTCCAAGCGGTCGCCGCGGGCGACCGCTCGCCCGACGAGGCCCTCGGCGACCTGGCCGAGCTGCCCTACGCGGACCTCGGCTTCGCCAAGCTGGACCTTCACCGCGAGCTGCGCAACGGCTCGCCCGAGGCGGTGTTCGGCGAAGGCAAGGAGCTGGAGGACCTGATGGCCATCGTCGACCGCCTGCTGCGGGCCCACGGCCGGGCGCTGATCACCCGGCTGCGCCCCGAAGCGGCGGCCGAGATCTCCAGCGCCCATCCCGAGGCCGTCTATCACGAGCGGGCGCGGATCCTCACGCTCGGCGGCGCCCGCGAGCCGCTGCCGGGAGCGGTGACGGTGGCGGCGGCGGGCACCTCGGACCTCGGCGTGGCCGAGGAGGCCGCCGTCTGCGCGGCGTGGTTCGGGCACAAGGTGGAGCGGTGCTACGACGTCGGCATCGCGGGGCTCCACCGGCTGCTGGGCAACCTCCCCGCGCTCCGCCAGGCGGACGTGGTGATCGCCGTGGCCGGCATGGACGGCGCCCTCCCCACGGTGGTCGCCAGCCTGGTGCCGGCGCCCGTCGTGGCCGTGCCCACCAGCGTCGGCTACGGCGCGAGCTTCGGCGGCCTGGCGGCGCTGCTGACCATGCTCAACGCCTGCGCGCCCGGGATCGGGGTGGTGAACATCGACAACGGCTACGGCGCCGCCGTGCTGGCCAGCCGGATCGCGCGCCGTTCCACGAGCATCGCGTCCCCGTAGGAGTAGAACCGGTATCCCTCGCGGACCGCCTCCTGGTAGGCGGCGAGCACCCTCTCGCGGCCGGCGAAGGCGGAGACCAGCATCAGCAGGGTGGAGCGGGGGAGGTGGAAGTTGGTGAGCAGGGCGTCCACCACCTGCCAGCGGAAGCCGGGCGTGATGAAGAGCTCCGTCGAGCCGCTGCCCGCCGGCACCTCGCCGCCGCCCGCGAGGGCCGCCGATTCCAGGGTCCGCACCACCGTCGTGCCCACGGCCACGATCCGCCCCGAGCGCTCCCGGGCCTGCCGGATGGCCGCCGCCGCCTCCCCAGTGATTTCGTAGCGCTCGCGGTCCATCCGGTGCTCCTCGATCCGCTCGGCGCTGACCGGCTTGAAGGTGCCGATCCCGACGTGGAGGGTGATTCGCGCGATGGCAACGCCCGCC
>DATFNZ010000167.1:0-40758 GCA_035266085.1 Thermoanaerobaculia bacterium | reverse complement strand
CTCAAACTTGTCCATCGTGGCTTCTTCTCCTCTCGTGTGCTTGGCGGCTCACGAGGGAAAGTCTCCACGATGGACACATCTGGAAATGTCAAACTTCTACTGCCACCCCGGCAGAGCCGGGGGAACTCCCTTTGGGATTAGCGTCGTAAACCGCTATGTTATAATCTATGAGATAATTAATTGCCTCTCGAATACCGAATGGCGAGGTCCCCACCTGGTTCAGAATTGCTTCCGCGTCATGCTCCTCAATGGTCTGTAGGGTTCTTTGGATAAGCTCGATAGCCTCATGACGTTGGAATGCAGGCAGAACAGTCTGGGTAAAGGATGGCAAGAGTTCCTGGAGACCCAGGTACCACCTTTTTTGTTCTGTAAGATCCGAGCTGTCGGGCTCATATCGACTGGTTACAAAAAGCGCTACACGGGCTCTGCCCAAGCGCCTCTGTACTTCTCTTAGCAAAGAGAGCGCAGAAGGGCGTGCCTTGTGGGCATCCTCGAATAATAGGACTACTGGAGCCATCATAGAAAGTCGACGTAACAGCGTGGACATTATATCGGCAAGGAGGTTGGCATCGGCTGTTTCTAATCCCGCATTGCGGGCAACTACAGTTGCGATCTCGCCAGCCCGGGACTCGGTCATGCCTGAGCGAGTTAGCCAAGCTGCCACGGCCTCAGTTTGATCCTCTCCCAGAGTTCGTGGCTCTAGCGGGAAGGCCCGGTCAAAGACGCGCTTGATCAGGCTCAGGTCGGTGCCATGGATTTGACCATCGAGTGAAACTTCAATAGCTCCCCGAGTGAGCCAGCAACGCCGCAGCCTTGCTACAGCGTGAGATTTTCCCATGCCTGCGGAAGCGAGTAGGAGGTGGCTGACTGTGTCGTTCGATGCTTGCCAGCGTTGGAGATCCTTTTCAAGAGAGTCGATGAGGTTAGCTCGGGACAGAGGTATCCAATCCGACATTCGGACATTACGAATATGGTAACTGCTTTCGCCGATGTAGTTAATTCTCGGCACCGTTGCTCCACTCGACGCCTTGAATATAATGTCACGTGTCGAGAGGGCTCCGGGTTTGCTCGGGAAGAGGATAAAGATGTACCGCCTTCTATCGCCTTTGGCTAGTGGGATATGCAGAGATGTTACTCGCGAAGAGCTTGCATCCTGTGTTTCGTATGCTAGCAGCTCGCCAAGGCTGGGAGTGCGGAGCGAGGCGCTGATGGTGACCGGCGCAGGCGTCGGGCCCGAGAGTACCTCGATATCTGCAGCCACGAACACTGGATAGCCGGGCTCGCCCGAGAGTGCGTTCACCTCGAGCCCGGCATTGCCAGGATCAAGCGTGAAGCCGCAGGAGAGGCTTAGCTCAAGGGGTTCTTTTAATTTCTTCGTCGGCTGGGAGGTCGCATTGCTTGAGGCAAAGGTCTTTCCTTGCGAGTCTAGGTCTTTGAGTGACTGTGTCAACTTCTTGCCGTCAAGGACGCAGTAGTCAAGGCTCAAGCGGCGAGCAAATCTCTCGACTTCCTCCTGCATCGCTGTGGTGAAGTCGGTGTTAGTAAAAATAATAAGCTTGGCTACATTCTCGTTGATAGCACGCACCAAGTTAGTGCCAACCTTTTCGGGTCTCGGGTTGGGCTTCGACCGCTGTTTGACCTCAACCCAAAGGCGGAAAGGGCTTGATATAGACCTCCAAGTTTTATTAGATTGTAGGGTTGTGATTTGACTGTCAATGCAAGTTTCATGATCCCAATTTGGGTCTATGCTGACAATATAGTTTGCTGCGCCGCCTCTTGTTTGGTCTGGGTAAATTGCACGAGAAACTTCGAGTCTAGCTCCAGGATAAAGAGCCTCTATGATGCGCAGTGCCGAGTTTTCAAAATTTTCCCATGGTAATTCAGATCCTTGCTTGTCATCTTGGTTGACGCTGGAATTAGAGAGCTTGCAACCTAAATCTCTAAGTCCTGCTCCCTGCGCTGCAAGGGCCGGCATAAACGGTTGACCGATCTGCTCTTCTCCCTGATTGTAGAGTACCGGTACGTCTATCTCATCAGCTATGCCATAGGTCAAGCCAACGGCCAGCTTACCATACTCAAATGCCTTCGCAATATCTTCTCCATCGCGGACGGCTTGATAGAAGCCAAATGCGAATTCGATCGCTGCTTTGTCGCTGATTTTTTGACTCATTCCAATTACGAATGGTACATGTTGCGCGACTACTCTCGCTTGCTCGCGTGAGTGGCAACTGTTGAATACAACGCACTTGACTCCTTCAAATATTTGGAAGACCCGGGCGAGCGCCTGCTTCTGCACGAAAATCGCATGTCCGCTCGCATCTTCTAATATGATTCCCTTGTCTTTTTCTCCGTGGCCGGAGAAGTGCACGAAATTAGGCCAAAATCTGCGAAGTGCATGAGGTATATCTCTTGTTCGTACTGCAAAATGGACTTCACAAGCAATATTCGCTCGGTCCAATACTTCCCCAATCTCACGCGCCTCTTGATCTAGGCGGAGAGCGCGAGAATCCAACGGGTTAGCTGCAAGAAAGAGAATCTTTATCTTCTCGCGACCATGGGGAGGCATGAATGGAATCCCAAAATGTAAGGGTAATTTATAGTTATCCAAGTACTATGGCATGGCTACGTTCATTCTGGCGTCAAGTTACCCTGAGACGGCGGCGCGGGTGCTTCATAGCAAGCAGCCTGCCCTGAGTTCTGTTTTTTACCTCTGTGTAAATTTGCGTTGTCGTGATAGAGGTGTGTCCTAAGAAAATTTGTATATACCGGATATCTATGCCTTCCTCTAGGAGTAGGGTCGCCACTGAATGCCTCAGCATATGCGGTGTCAACGGCCCTCCTACTCCTGCCTCCTCTGCATAACGCCTCAATCTCATCCGCACTGTCTGTTCCGATAACCTTCTTCCCAGCCGATTCTTGAAGAAGTGGCCATTCTTCTCGACGTCCGAGCCCCAGAGATCCCGATAATCCTCGATGGCTGCTATAACTCCCTTGTCGCACAGTTGGAGCATCCTTTCTCTCCCACCTTTTCCCAATATCTTAACCCAGCCCTTCTGTAAATCAACATCCTCCTTCTTAAGGTTGCAGACTTCTGCTATCCGAGCTCCGGTAAAGAATAGGGTCTCCAAGACGGCAATGTCACGCACTAATGCTCTGTAGGCATGTGATTCTCGGTCGGGGTGATCTTTCTTGGCGCGATAAAGATGTTGAAAAAGGAGCTGAAGGTCGTGGAGCGGAATGGTGCGAGGCAGGCGGCGGGTCTCTTTGATCCGCACTTCCATCTTGCGGAACGGGTTGACGGCGATGGTGTCCTCCCTCTCCAGGAAGTGGAAGAGGGCCTTCAGGGTAGCCACCTTGCGCTTGATGCTCTTCTCCTTGAGGGGGCCGAAGAGGCTCTTGATGTAGGCTCGAAGAGCGGTCTTGTCCACCTCGGGGAGGGTGGCGATCTGGAGGTGCTCGGCCAGGTACTCACGGAACTGGCGGAGGTCGATCGAGTAGGCCTTGAGGGTCTTCGGGCTGAGGTTCTTCTCGTATTGGCAGTGGAATAAGAACTGCGAGACGGCTTCCTGTAATTCCATTCGCGGATCTCCCTCCCGGAATCTCGGAAGGCAGGATCATAGTCCGGAAAGACGCGACTGCGAGCCATCTCTGGGGCATCGATGGACGGCATACGAGTTGTCGAGTGGGTCCGCGGAACGCCGGTAACGCCCGGCGGAAGACTCCCGAGGGCTCGCGGCGCGTGTCGGCAGCACCCCGGAGTGCTTACAGAGCGCCGCGGCCGTTTTTCGGCGTTCCGTAGTGTTTGAGGGCTCCGGGTGACTTTGGGAGAGCCCGGAAGCCGTTCTGGTGCTTGCGTTGCAAGTCAGTCGGGGTAGATGAAGTCGACGGGCTTCACCAGGTCCTCCGAGAGGCTCTTGTGGACGGGGCAGGTCAGGGCCGCGTTCTCGAGCTTCTGGCGCTGGTCGGAGGTCAGGCCGGCTGGCATGTGGATCGTTACGGGGATGGCGCTGATCCGACGGGGATTGGCGGCCATGTGCTTCTCCAGGCGGAAGGAGAGGCCGGTGAGGTCGAGGCCGTCGCGCTCTCCCACGATGGCGATCAGGGTCATCATGCAGGCGCCGAGGGAGGCCGCCGCGAGGTCGGTGGGGGAGAAGGAGCTGCCGTCCCCTTGATTGTCGACCGGGGCCGCCGTGCGGATCACGGTGCCCGAGGGGCCGTGGGTCAGCTCCGTCCTGAGTTTGCCGATGTATTTGCCGGTGATCTCGACCGCCATTGGATGTCTCCTTGAGCTCGGGTCCGGGAGCAAGTCTATCAACTTGGCCGGCCATCCTGGAGGAGCGGATTCGTGGTCCGGCGGGCGAAGAAGCCCTCGCTGACGGAGCGGACGTCCAGGATCGAGATGAAGGCGGTGGGGTGGGCGGTCCGCACGATGCTCAGGACCCGATCGAGGTCCTTCCTCCGGATCACGGTCAGGATCAGGCGGACGTTGCCGCGGATGCCCCGGGCCGCGAAGTCGGTGACGCCGAAGCGCTCGGTGCGCAGGCGGTCGATGAGGCCGGAGGCGTCCTCGCTGGTGATGATCTGCACCGACTGGAGGCCCAGGGCGAGCCGGCCTTCGAGGAAGATCCCCAGCCAGGTGCCGGCGGCGAAGCCCCCCGCGTAGGCCACGTAGTTGTACCAGTGGTCGAGGTGCTTCATGGCCTGGCTGATGGCGAAGAGCCAGATCATCACCTCGAAGAAGCCCACGAACGGGGCGATCCGCTTCATGCCCCGGGAGATGAGGATGATGCGGAGGGTCGAGAGCGTCACGTCGCCCATGCGGGCGCAGAAGATGAGGAGCGGGATGCCGAGCAGGGGCCAGAGGGTGCTGTCGAGCACGGGCATGGGGCGCCGTCTGTCTAGCGGCCGATGAGGATCAGGACGCCCGCGATCAGGGCGAGGAGGCCCTGGATCATCCCGAAGTAGGCGAAGTGCAGGCCGATGAGGTTGCCGAGTCCGACCAGGATGAGGTAGATGCCGAGGAGCAGAAGGCCGAGGCTGCGGGTGCTTCTTGCCATTTCGTGTCCCTCCTTGTAGATGCCGGTTGCCGGATTGCGGCGGCAGAGGCTCCGCCGGGCCCTCACCTCCCCGGCCCTCCTCTCCCGACCCCTCCCTCCCCCCCTCACCGGGAGAGGAGGGAGACCAGCAGGGATGTTGTGAGGGTTCTTCGACTGTCCATAGGATATCGTTCCCACCCATGGAAACGACCAATCCCTACGACCTCACCGGCAAGGTCGCCGTCATCACCGGCGCCTCGCGGGGCATCGGCGAGGCCATCGCGGCTTCTCTCGCGGCGGCGGGCGCGCGGGTGGCGCTGGCCAGCCGGAAACTGGAAGGGCTCGACGCCGTGGCGGAACGGATCCGCGCCGCGGGCGGCGAGGCGATCACGGTGGCCTGCCATACGGGCCGGGCGGCGGATGTCCAGGCGCTCGTGGAACGGACCCGGGAGGCGTTCGGCGGGGTGGATGTCCTGATCAACAACGCCGCCACGAGCCCTCATTTTGGTCCCCTTCTGGAAGCCGAGGAGGGGCAGTGGGACAAGACGTTCGAGGTCAACGTCAAGGGCTACGTCCATACGATCAAGGCCTGCGTGCCGCTGATGCGGGAGCGGGGGGGCGGCTCGATCGTCAACGTGGCCTCGGTGGCGGCGATGGTGCCCCACGGCGGCCTCGGGGTGTATGGGGTGTCCAAGGCCGCCGTGGTCATGCTGACGAAGACGCTGGCGGTCGAGCTGGCGAAGGACGAGATCCGGGTCAACGCCATCGCCCCGGGGCTGATCCAGACCCGCTTCAGCGAGGTGCTCTGGTCGACTCCCGAGATGAAGGAGCGCGCCCTGAAGACCATCCCCCAGGGGCGGATGGGCCAGCCGGACGAGCTCACCGGGGCCGTGCTCTACCTCGCCAGCGACGCCGCCCGCTTCACGACCGGAGCGGTGATGGTGATCGACGGCGGCCAGACGGTGGGCGCGGGCAGCTATTAGAAGATCGTAATCCTGGCAGAGGGGTGACGGGCTCGCCCCGTGGGCGCCCTCATCACCCCGGCCCTCTTCTCCCCGCCTCCCCCCCGTCCGCCGGGAGAAGAGGGAGAGGTTTGTCGAAGCGAGTTTTAGAGCTTCTTCATTCCCCTTCTCTCCCGGAGGGCGGGGGGGAGGCGGGGAGAGAAGGGGGTCGGGGGTTATGAGGGCTGGCCCCGCAGGGCCGCGGACGATCGGTGATCTCCGCCTCCTCGAAGGCCCGGGCCAGGTCGGCCTTGAGGTCGTCCACGTCCTCGATTCCGATCGACAGGCGCACGAGATCCTCCGGCGGGCCCAGGCGATCCATCAGCTCGGGGGGCACGCTGGCGTGGGACATCCGGCAGGGCAGGCTGACCGACGAGCCTACGGAGCCGAAGCTGACGGCGATGGTGAACAGCCGGGCGGCCTCGGCGATCCGCCGGGAGAGGTCCGCGTCGCCGGTGGTGAAGCTGATCACGGCGCCCAGCCCGGGATAGAAGACCTCGCGGACTTGTGGGTGACCGGCCAGGAAGGCGGCGATCTTTTTCGCCGAGGCGCTCTGGCGCTCGACCCTCAGGGCGAGCGTCTTCATCCCCCGCAGCAGCAGCCAGCTTTCGAAGGGCGCCAGGCCCGTGCCTTCGGCGTTCAGGTGGAAGGCGAGGCGGGCGTGGAGGCCGGGGTCGTCCGTGACCACGGCGCCGGCCGTGATGTCGCCGTGGCCGCAGAGGAACTTGGTGGCGGAGTGGATCACCAGGTCCGCTCCCAGGGCCAGGGGGCGCTGGAGGCAGGGGGAGAGGAGCGAGTTGTCGACGGCCAGGAGGACTTCGCGCGGGCGGACGATCCCCGCAAGGCGCTCGACGTCCGCGATCCGGAGGAGGGGATTGGTGGGCGTTTCGACCAGCAGCAGGCGGGTGGCCGGGGTGATGGCTGCCTCGACGGCGGCGGGATCGGAGGCGTCCACCCAGCGGACGGCGATGCCCAGCCGGGGGGCGACCTGGGAGAGCAGGCGGATGGTGCCGCCGTAGAGGTCGTCGCCGGCCAGGATCTCCTCGCCCGCCTGGACGAGGCGGACGACGGCGGTGAGGGCCGCCATGCCGCTGGTGAAGGCGCAGGCATGGCGACCGCCTTCCAGGGCCGCGATCTGCTCTTCGGCCAGCGCGCGGGTGGGGTTGGCGGTGCGCGAGTAATCGTACTCGCCGAAGTCGACGGCGGAGGGCTGGCGGAAGGTGGCGGTCTGGTAGATGGGGGGCGAGACGGCGCCGTAGGGATCGCGTCCGGGGGCGGTGTGGACGCAACGGGTGGCAAGCTTCAGGTCCTCGCTTCGAGGTGGCAGCCCCAACTGCTCGGCTCTCTGCAACAGGCTCATGGTCGTTCCTTTCGGGTCAGGTCGCGCTCACGCCTCCAGGGCGCGGCGCAGGTCTTCGATGATGTCGTCGGGGTTTTCGAGCCCCACGGAGACGCGGATCAGGCCGTCGGTGATGCCGGTCGCCATGCGCTGCTCGAGCGGCACGGCGGCGTGGGTCATGGAGGCGGGATGGGTGACGATGGTCTCGGCGGCGCCCAGGTTCTCGGCCAGGGAGCAGAGACGGACGGAGTTCATGACGCGGATGCCGGCCTCGACGCCCTCGACCTCGAAGGCGAGGAGAGCGCCGCCGCTCACCTGCTGCCGGCGGGCGAGGTCGTGCTGCGGGAACGATTCCAGGCCGGGATAGAGGATGCGGGTCACGCGCGGGTGCCCTTCGAGGAAGCGGGCGACCTTGAGGGCGTTCGCCGAGTGGCGCTCCATGCGGAGGGGCAGGGTCTTGACGCCCTGGAGGGTCAGCCAGGCGTTGAACGGCGACTGGATGGCGCCGATGGCGTTGCGCACATAGGCGAGCTTCTCGTGGAGCTCGGCGTTGCGGGTGATCAGGGCGCCGCCCACGGTGGCGTTGTGCCCCTCGATGAACTTGGTGGTGGAGTGCAGGGAGATGTCGGCGCCCAGGTTGAGGGGGAACTGGAGGGCCGGCGTCTGCAGGGTGTTATCGACCACCACCACGGCCCCGGCCGCGTGGGCGTGCCGGACGACGAGGGCGATGTCGGTGAGCTTGACGGTGGGATTGGCCGGCGTCTCTAGGAAGACGAGCTTCGTGGGCTTCTTGAAGGCTTCTTCCAGACGGGCAGGATCGGTCATGTCGACGAAGTCGGACTCGACGCCGAAGCGGGAGAGCACCTGCTGGAACAGGCGGACGGTGCCGCCGTAGACGACGTCGCCGAGCACGGCGCGGTCGCCCGAGTTGAGCAGGGCCAGGGCGACGGCGGTGGTGGCCCCGAGGCCGGTGCCGTAGCAAGTGCAGTATTGCGCGCCTTCGAGGTCGGCCAGGCGGCGCTCGAGGGCCGTGACGGTGGGGTTGCCCGAGCGGCTGTAGGTGTAGCCCTTGTCCTTCCCGACGGCCTCCTGGACGTAGGTGGTCGACTGGTAGATGGGCGTCAGGATGGCGCCGGTCACCGGGTCCGGCGCGGTGCCGGCGTGCAGGGCGCGGGTGGCGAGGGAGGGGTCGGTCTCTAGATCGAACGGGTTGGTCATCGCGTTCTCCAAGGAAAAACTGCTCATAAAAACGAAAACACCGCCGCGGACGAGGCCGGGCGGTGGTTCTTACGCTTTGGAGGAACGCCTGGATGCGGTATCTAGGAGTCGGCGAGCCTCGTGTCGGCGATGGGGCCAGCGCCCGGCCTGGGCATGCCCATGGGAGTACACATTCGCTGGCCGGGCGTGAAGTAGCGGTTCATGGCGCAAGAAATCTACGGGCTGGGGGGCGGGGTGTCAAGCGGTGGGGCGTCCCCCAATTTCTCCACCACCCGCAGGAGCTCGTCGCCCCTGCCCTCCAGCCACTCGGCTTCGACGGCGGCGAACAGGCGGTCGCGGCGGACGCGGTTGAGGCGGGAGAGGGAGATCAGGCCGGTCTCGCGGTCGCGCCGGCGCTCGGCACGCAGGAGCCGGTCGTCCGGAGCGTCGGACAGGGACAGCTCCAGGAGCCGGCGCGCCCTCTCGCCCGCGGCGGTCTCGACGGCGGCCGCCAGCTCGATCTCCAGGACGTGGGCGTCGTGGAGGTCGCCCAGGAGGTCCTGCAGGGCCTTGAAGCGCTTGAGGATGGGCGCGGCCCCTTCGATCTCGTCCACCAGCGGCTCGAGGAGGTAGCGCACGCGCTTGGCGCTGATCCGCGCCTCGTGGGCTTCCTCCTGGTCCTCGACGTCCTCGACGCGGGCGAGGTGAGCTTCGAGCTCGGCCACCTGGCGGCGGAGGATGGCGGCGGTGGCATCCCTCAGGGTCTCGCGGGAAGCTCTGCCGTCGAGGTTGACCTCGGTGCGGTAGACGGAGAGGCGGTGCCGCAGGTCCTCCTCGACTTCCAGGAACTCGCTCTCGATCTCGTCCCGCATCTCCTCGTAGGCGTCCTGCATCCGCTCTTCCAGGCGCCCGAGGAGCCAGGCCAGGCCGGCGCGATGATGGGTACCGAGGTGGGCGCGGCGGCCGCGCAGCCACTCGATCTGGACCTCGGTGTCGCGCCCCGGGCCGGTGGCGGCGGCGAGGCGCTTGAGCCGCTTGGCGAGCTTCCTGGGGATGCTGCCCTTGAGGTAGGAACGGTAGGCCCGCAGGCAGCTCCGCAGGCGCCGCAGGCCGACGCGGAAGTCGTGGAGCGCCTCGGCGTCGGCGGGATCGGCCAGGCGCGGCCGGGCCGCGGCGGCCTGATCGAGGAAGGAGAGGGCGAGCAGGCGGGCCCCTTCCTCGGGCGGACGGGAGAGGAGGCCGGAGGTCATCCCGTCCTCTTCTAGTCCGCCAACCGGCGAAGCTGGGAGGGCGTCAGCGCCCAGAGCAGGGTGGCGGTGCCGGCGGCCACCTCGCCGGAGAACTCGAGCAGGCAGGCGCCGCCCTTGCGGAAGGCGAAGAGCCGGCGCTCGGTGCCGGTGAGGAGCCAGGAGAGGATCAGGCTGATGCTCGGCTCGTGCCCCACGGCGGCGACGGTCTCGGCCTTCTGCTGGCGCAGCCAGAGGAGGAAGTCGCCGGGGGTGGCCTCGGGGGAGAGCTGGTCGATCTCCACCTCCTGAAGGCCGCCGTAGACGGTGTCGAGGATGGCGCCGGTCTGGGCGGCGCGGGTGAGCGGGCTGGTCGCCAGGAGGTCGATCTCGGGCACGAGCCCCTCGAGCCCCCGGGCCACCTGCTTCATCTTCTTGCGTCCCTCGTCGGTCAGGGGACGGAGATGGTCGTCCTTGCCGGTGCGCGCGAAGTCTTCGCGCTCTTCGGCGATGGCGTGGCGGATCAGGAGAAGCTTCATGGGCGCACCTCGAGTCCGGAAATTATCACCTCAAGTCAAGGACGCAAAAAAGCGGCCTCCCGCCCCGGCCCCTTCGGGGCCGGCCCTCATAACCCCCTACCCCCTTCTCTCCCCGCCTCCCTCCCGGCCACCGGGAGAGAAGGGGAATGAAGAAGCTCTGAAGCTCTCCTGGACAAACCTCTCCCTCTTCTCTCGGCGGGTCGGGGGGGAGGCGGGGAGAAGAGGGCCGGGGTGATGAGGGCTCCCACGGTGCGGCCGCTTGGTTGGTGCCAGGTCATGATAGCGTTTCGCTGCCCGCCGGGAGGATCGATCCAATGACGGAAGCTCAGGACGTGAAACGGACTCCGCTCTACCCCTGCCACAAGGAGGCCGGGGCGCGAATGGTGGATTTCGCCGGCTGGGAGATGCCGGTGCAGTACGCGGGAGTCATCGAGGAGCACCGGGCGGTGCGCACGGCCGCCGGGCTGTTCGACGTCTCCCACATGGGGGAGGTGAGGGTGCGCGGGGCCGGCGCCGAGGCCTTCCTGCAGCGGCTCACTCCCAACGACGTGTCAAAGCTGGTGCCGGGCCGGGCCCACTACAGCGGCCTGCTGACCGACAGCGGCACCTACGTCGACGACCTCCTGATCTACCGCTTGGCGCCTGAGGACTTCCTGGTGGTCGTCAACGCCTCCAACGCCGAGCGCGACTTCGAGTGGATGGCGTCGCGGGCGGAGGGGGATGCGGCGGTCACCAACGTCAGCGACGACTACGCCCTGCTCGCTCTCCAGGGACCCAAGGCGCTGGAGATCCTCACCGCTTTCGCCGGAGAGGGGATCGCCGGGCTCAAGTACTACGGCTTCGCCGAGGGACGGGTGGACGGAGCGCCCGCGCTGATCTCGCGCACGGGCTACACGGGCGAGGACGGCTTCGAGCTCTACCTGTCCCCGGAGGACGCGCCGGCCGTCTGGCGCCGGCTGGTCGAGGCCGGAGCGTCGCCCGCGGGCCTGGGCGCCCGCGACACCCTGCGTCTGGAGGCCGCCATGGCCCTTTACGGCCACGAGCTCGACGAGACGACGACGCCTTTCGAGGCGGGGCTCGGCTGGGTGGTGAAGCTCGACAAGGGGGACTTCCTGGGCCGCGGCGCCCTGGTGGCGCAGAAGGCCGCGGGCACGCCCCGCAAGCTGGTCGGCTTTGAGGTGCAGGGACGGGGAATCGCGCGCCAGGGTCACGGGGTTGTGACGGACGGCGGCGCCGTGGGCACCGTGACCAGCGGCACCTGGAGTCCGACGTTCGAGAAGGCGCTGGGCATGGCGTACGTGCCGCCGGAGCTCGCGGCGCCGGGAACGGCCCTGACGCTGGACGTCCGCGGCAAGGCGCTCCAGGCGGTGGTGGTGGAGCTTCCCTTCTATCGCCGCTCCCGCTGAAGCTGTTTTGCTGACGATCTTTTGCTGACGATTTTCCTGATGGTATAACCGCCGGCCGATAACTGGCAATTGTCCGGTCAAAACTGGAGGGTGGAACAGGCAATGTACCCCACTGATTATCTCTATTCCAAGGAGCACGAGTGGATCCGCGTCGAGGACGACGTGTGCGTGCTCGGCATCACCGAGTTCGCCCAGCAGGAGCTGGGGGAGGTGGTGTTCGTCGAGCTGCCGGAGATCGGCCAGATGTTCAACACCAACGACGAGCTCGGCACCATCGAGTCCGTCAAGGCCGTCGCCGAGGTCTACACGCCCGTCGCGGGCGAGGTCATCGAGGTCAACGACGCCGTGGTGGACGACCCGGAGCTGCTCAACGAGGACCCGCAGGTCGAGGGCTGGCTGCTCAAGATCCGGTTCTCCTCCGCGGACGATCTCAAGAGCCTCATGAACGCCGAGCAGTACGAGGAGTACGTGAAGAGTGGAGAAGCTTAAGGACTTGCCCGAAACCGCGGACGCCGTGACGCTCGGGGACCCCTCGGCGGAGCGGACGGGCGCGGCCCTGCTCAACCCCACGGACACCTTCGTCCGCCGCCACCTGGGACCCGGCGAGGCCGAGGTCCGGCGGATGCTGGAGACGATCGGCGCCGGCTCCCTCGAGGAGCTGGTGGCGGAGACGATCCCGGCGTCGATCCGCGCCGCCAGGCCCCTGGAGCTGGCCGGCCTGCCGGCTGACCGGGAGCTGGGCGAGCGCGAGATGCTCGACGCGCTCCGTGGGATGGTCTCGGCGAACCGGGTCTGCCGGTCCTGGCTCGGCATGGGCTATCACGGCTGCCTGACGCCCGGGGTCATCCAGAGGAACATCCTGGAGAACCCGGGCTGGTACACCCAGTACACGCCCTACCAGTCCGAGATCTCCCAAGGGCGCCTGGAGGCCCTGCTCAACTTCCAGACCATGGTGGCCGACCTGACCGGGCTGCCAGTCGCCAACGCTTCGCTGCTCGACGAGGGCACGGCGGCGGCGGAGGCGATGCACATGTGCTTCGCCGTGTCGGACGGCAAGCGCAACGCCTTCTTCGTGTCCGAGGACTGCCATCCGCAGACGATCGCGGTGGTGAAGACCCGCGCGGACGCCCTGGGGATCGAGGTCCGGGTGGGCGACGCCGAGGCGATCGACGCCGGGGCGGTCGACTTCGCGGCGGCCGGCCTGTTCGGCGTCCTCCTCCAGTACCCGGCGACGGACGGCCGGGTGCTCGACCACGGCCCCCTCGCCGAACGGGCCCACGCCGCGGGTGCGCGGGTGGTGGTGGCGGCCGACCTGCTGTCGCTCACCCTGCTGCGGCCGCCGGGCGAATTCGGCGCCGACGTGGCGGTCGGCTCCGCCCAGCGGTTCGGCGTGCCCATGGGCTACGGCGGGCCGCACGCGGCCTTCCTCGCCACCCGCGAGGAGTTCAAGCGCCAGCTCCCCGGACGGGTGATCGGCGTCTCCCGCGACCGCCGCGGCAAGATGGCCCTGCGCATGGCCATGCAGACCCGCGAGCAGCACATCCGCCGCGAGAAGGCGACCAGCAACATCTGCACGGCCCAGGTGCTGCTCGCCATCATGGCCGGCATGTACGGCGTTTACCACGGCCCCGAGGGGCTGCGGGCCATCGGCCGCCGGGTCCACGCCCTGGCCGCCGTGCTCGCCGAGGGGCTGCGCCGCTTGGGCTACTCTGTCGGCCGCGAGCCGTTCTTCGATACCCTGCGCGTCGGTACGGGTGAGCGCGCGGCCGACGACCTGCTGGCCGCCGCCGAGGCGCGGGGGATCAACCTGCGCAAGCTCGGCGAGCGCACGGTCGCCATCGCTCTCGACGAGACAGTGACGGCCGCCGACCTGGACGACCTGCTGGAGGTCTTCGCGGGCCGGGCGCCCGGCTTCTCGGCCGCCGACTTGGCGGCGGCGGTCGATCTGGAGATCGGGACGCCTCATGCCCGCGAGTCGGCATACCTGACCCACCCGGTGTTCAACAGCTTCCACACCGAGCACGAGATGCTGCGCTACATCAAGCGCCTGGAAGCGCGCGACCTGTCGCTCGCCACCTCCATGATCCCCCTCGGCTCCTGCACCATGAAGCTGAACGCCACCTCGGAGATGGCGCCGGTGACCTGGCCGGAGATCGGGGCGCTCCACCCGTTCGCGCCGGCCCGGCAGGCGGCAGGTTACATGGAGCTCTTCCGCAGCCTGGAGAGCTGGCTGTGCGAGATCACCGGCTTCGCCGCCTGCTCGCTGCAGCCGAACGCCGGCTCGCAGGGCGAGTACTCGGGGCTGATGGTGATCCGCGCGTTTCATCAGGAAAGGGGCGGCACCGGCCGCGACGTCTGCCTGATCCCCGTCTCCGCCCACGGCACCAATCCGGCCTCGGCCGTGATGGCCGGCCTCAAGGTGGTGGTGGTGGCCTGCGACGCCGGCGGCAACGTGGACTTGGGCGATCTGCGGGCCAAGGCGGCGCAGCACCGCGACCGGCTGGCGGCGCTGATGGTGACCTACCCCTCGACGCACGGCGTGTTCGAGGAGGGGATCCGCGAGATCTGCGGCATCGTCCACGAGCACGGCGGCCTGGTCTACCTGGACGGCGCCAACATGAACGCCCAGGTGGGGCTGTGCCGGCCCGGCGACTACGGCGCCGACGTCTGCCACCTGAACCTGCACAAGACCTTCTGCATACCGCACGGCGGCGGCGGCCCGGGCATGGGGCCGATCTGCGTCACGGCCGGCCTGGCGCCGTTCCTGCCCGGCCATCCGGTGATCCCGACCGGCGGCGCGGAGGGGATCGGCCCGGTGTCGGCGGCTCCCTGGGGCAGCGCCAGCATCCTGCCGATCTCGTGGGCGTACATTGCCCTGATGGGCTCGGCGGGCCTGACGCGCGCCACGGAGATCGCCATCCTGAACGCCAACTACATGGCGGCCCGCCTCGGCCAGCACTACCCGGTGCTCTACCAGGGCAGCCGGGGCCGGGTGGCCCACGAGTTCATCCTCGACCTGCGGCCGTTCAAGACCACGGCGGGCGTCGAGGCCGAGGACGTGGCCAAGCGGCTGATGGACTACAGCTTCCACGCGCCGACGATGTCGTTCCCGGTGCCCGGCACGCTGATGATCGAGCCCACGGAGAGCGAGTCGCAGGCCGAGCTCGACCGCTTCTGCGACGCCATGATCCGCATCCGCGAGGAGATCCGCGCCGTCGAGCAGGGCCGCATGGACCGGCAGGACAACCCGCTCAAGAACGCCCCTCACACGGCGGACGACCTGTCGGCCGAGGAGTGGGGCCACCCCTACGGGCGCGAGCAGGCGGTCTTCCCGGCGCCCTGGGTGCGCGAGCGCAAGTTCTGGCCGTACGTGGCGCGGGTGGACAACCCCTGGGGCGACCGCAACCTGATGTGCACCTGCCCGCCGATGGACAGCTATGACTAGGGGAGGCGGGGAGGCCGGTGGCGGCCCGGTCCGCTGACATCACCCGGGGGGACGCCGTTTTCCTCGGCCTGTTCCTGGCCTGCTGGGCCCTCAGCCTTCTGAGCTTCACCGGCGTCGTGAGGCTCGCCGGCAGCCTGCCGCTGTCGCTCTACAGCTACTTCAGCGTGGCGGTGGCGCTGGGGTGGGCGTTCGGCATCGTCTACGTGCGGCGGACCTGGGGTTTCCCCGCCCCGATCCGCCGCCGTTTCCTCCTGATCTACTACCTTGGCCCGCCGGCGATCCTCGGGCTCCTGCGCTCGATGGCGCCGGTGACCGACCAGCGCGTGGCGCCGTTCGCGCCCCTCTGGGCCTTGGGGGCCTTCAGCATCCTGTTCCTCGTGCCGGTGACGATGAAGTTCCCGCGGCCGCTGAAGTAGGGGCGCCGGCCGTCCCTACGGAGAGCCCGGAGAGCCCTCTCCCTTCTTCTCTTCTTGCGCCTGCCGTAGCTGCTCCTTCAGGACCTCCGTCTCGCGCTCGAGCTGCTCGACACGGTCCTTCAGGGCCTGGTCCTCCTTGCCTTGCGACGCCTGGGTGCGAATGGCCTGGACGGCCTTCTCGGCGTTGCGCCGCTGCCGGCCGTCGGGCTCGGTGCGGGCATGGCGCTCGATGGCTGGGATGGCGGCCGGGTCCCCGAGCTCGCCGAGCGCCCGGTAGGCGCCCTCGCGCATCATGTAGGAGGGATCGTTGAGGAACCCCTCGAGCGCCTTGCGGGCGTCGTCCCGGCGGCGGCTGTCTTCCAGGCCGATGGCGACCAGGGTCTCCATGGCCTCGTCGCGGCTTTCGATGGGGGCGCCGTATTTCGCCAGCCGCAGCGCGTGCTCCCAGGCGCGGGCGGGCTCGAGGTCGCCCAGGGCCTTGAGCGCCGCCCCGCGGACCATCTCGCGGAAGCTGTCCTGGGAGAGGGCCGCGACCAGCAGCGGCACGACCTCGGCGCGGCGGCTCTCGAAGGCGCCGAGGGCCTTGGCCGCCGAGGCGCGGGCCGTGTAGCCCTCGTCGTGCTCCAGGGCGCGGCGCAGGATGGGGATCAGCTCGGCATGGTCGGGAAAGCTCTGCAGGCTTTCGAGGACGGTGCTCCGGACGCGGGCATCCTTGTCGTCGAGGCCGGCGCGGAGGGCTTCCAGAGACGCGCCCGTGGCGATCTGGGCCAAGGCCTTCGCGGCCTCCTGGCGGGCGCCGCGGAAGGGCTCCTCGCGCAGGGCGCGCCCGAGCGCCGCCACGGCCTCGTCGCCGCCCAGGTTGCCGAGTGCGCGGAGGGCCTCCAGCCGGGCGGCGAGGGGCTTCGCCGCGAGCTGGGTCACCCATTCGGCGGCCGGCTTGTCGAAGTCCACCGTCGCCAGGATCCAGGCCTGGGGATCGAGCACGACGGTGAGCGGGCTCTCCTCAGCAGGGATGTAGAGGTCCTGGAATTCGCGCGCCGCGACCGAGATCCGGCGCACCACGGTCTCCTTCTCTCCTGCCAGGGCCACCTCGACGGGGAAGGAGAAGAGGCCGGTCTCCTGATCGAGCTTCTGGACCTGCCGCACCTCCAGATGCACCTGCCGGCTCTCGGGCTGCCAGTCCCACTTCACCTTCAGCTCGGGGTAGCCGGCGCCGTAGACGTAGCGGTCGAAGAGGGCGCCGAGGGAAGTGCCGGTGGCCTCTTCGAAGGCGCTCTGGAAGTCGGGGGTGGTCACCGTCTGCCCGGCGAAGCGCTCCAGGTAGGAGTGGATGCCCTTGCGCCAGCCTTCGTCGCCGGCGAGGAAGTGGACCATGCGGAGCACCAGCGCCCCCTTCTCGTAGCTGTGGCGGTCGAACATGTCGATCGGGTCGGCGAAGCTGCGAGCTACGAGGGGGCGCCGGTAGCGGTTGGCGTCCTCTTCCAGGTAGGCCTCCCGCAAGCTGTCGACCTCCAGGGCGAGCTCGTCGTCGCCATGGGCGCTCTGCTTGTAGAGGGCGGTGAAGTAGTCGGCGAAGCCCTCGTTGAGCCAGACGTTCGACCAGTTCTCGGTGGTGACGAGGTCGCCGAACCACTGGTGGGCCGCCTCGTGGGCCACCAGCCCCTCGCTGGTGAAGTCGAGGGCGGCGCGGGCGTCGTGCAGGGTGCGGGAGGTCTGGGTGGTGGCGGAGATGTTCTCCATGCCGCCCCACATGTAGTCGACGACGGCGACCTGGGCATACTTGGCGTACGGGTAGGGCCGGCCCGTGGCCTGCGAGAAGAACTCCAGGATCTTGGGCGTGTCGCCGAAGGAGCGCCGGGCCTTGTCGGCGTCCCCGGGCGGGACGTAGTAGTCGACCGGGATCCCCCGCCATTCGTCGGAAACCTTGGCGAGCTCGCCGATCGCCACCGAGACCAGGTAGGTGGTGTGGGGCACCTCCATCCGCCAGTGCCAGGTGCGCTGGCCGCCGGGCTGCTCGGCGACCTCGAGCAGCTTGCCGTTCGAGACCACCTCCAGGGGGCGCTTGACGGTGGCGACCATCTCCGTGGTGGTGCGGTCGTTCGGGTAGTCCCAGCTCGGGAACCAGTGGCGGTTGAGGTCGGGCTCGCCCTGGGAGTAGATCTGGCGGGGCTTGGCAGGGTAGCCGGAGTCGGGGCCCACGAAGTAGAGGCCGGCCTTGGGGTGGGCTGTGTAGTCGATCGCCACCTCCAGCTTGTCCTCGGGGCCGTAGGGGCGGTCGAGGCGCACGGTGAGGGTCCCGGCCCTGGGATCGACGCTGAACGGCCGCTCGGCGCCGCCCACCCGCACCTTCCGGACGTCGAGCCCCTCGGCGTGAAAGACCAGGGATTCGAGCCCCGGCAGCAGGGGGACGAGGGTATTGGTGGCGGTGCCGGCGACGCTCTTGGCGTCCCAGTCGAAGGCGAGGTCGAGCCGGAGATGCTGGAGGTCGTACTGCCGCGGCGGCATGTACCGTGGGGGGGTGCCCGGCGGCGCGAAGGGTTGCTGTTGCTGGGCGAGACCGGGGAGAGCGGCCGCGGCGAGGGGCAGGAGGAGCAGAACGGGTAACACCCGGGTCCGGTGTGCCTTGGCTTTCAATGGATCCCCCATGGTCTGGTTCACAGGGAGCCTATCTCAACAACCGGCATCATAGAATCCCGTCATGCCGCGCTACCGGATGGTCCTCGCCAAGGAAGACTTCAAATTCTCCTCCGCCCATTTCACCCTGTTCAGCGACGGCCGGGCCGAGCTGCTCCACGGCCACAACTACCGGGTGCGGGTGGAGCTCGGGGGGGAAGAGCTGGACGCCGAGGGCCTGCTGGTCGACATCGAGAGCTTCAAGCGGGCCTTGCGGGGGGTGTGTGCGCGCCTGGACAGCCGCACCCTGATCCCCGGCGAGAGCGCGCGGCTGCGCTGGACCCGCGACGGCGAGGCGATCGACGTGCAATGCGGCGAGCGGGCCTACCGCTTCCCCGCCGAGGACACCCTCGTGCTGCCGCTCGCCAACACCTCGATCGAGCTGCTGGCCCGCATGATCTGGCACGACCTCACCCCGGGCCTGGCGGGATCGCGGGTGGCGACCCTCGCCGTGGCGGTCGAGGAGACGGCGGGCCAGCAGTGCTGGTACGAGGCGGGGGTGGGGTGACCGGAGAGCACGCGTGAGAGATCACACCCGCATTTCCCGCCCTTTCCAGCTCACCAGCTTTCCCCGGCGCGAGTCGAGGACGCCGAGCCCCAGCACGGCGGCGGCCAGCAGGGCGTCCAGGGGGTAGAGCAGGCCGTAGGCCGGAGCGTGGCCGCTGCCGGCGCGGAGGATCGTCGAGGCGGCGGCGCCGGCGGCCCAGAGCAGGAGGGCCGCCGGCCAGAGGCCCCCGAGCAGCGCGGCCAGGAGGGCGAGAGGCGGCAGGAGGAGGACGGCGAGCAGGGCCGCCGCCATCTTCGGGCTGGCGCCCAGGAGACCTCCCAGGTTGCGCCGCCAGCCGCGGAACGCCTCCGACCAGCCGCGGTACATGCGGACCCGCAAGCCCCCGGAGCGCAGGAAGCCGGTGCGGAAGCCATGGGTGCGCAGGCCGGCCGCGATCGCCACGTCGTCGAGCGGCACGTTGCGCACGGACTCGAAGCCGCCCGCGGCCTCCCAGGCCTCCCGCCGGAGGAGGATGAACTGGCCGTTGGCGACGGCCGGGCTGGAGGAGCCCTCGGCGGCCGCCTCCCAGCTCCCCAGCAGCCCGTCGAGCAGGGCGAAGATGGGCGGAGTCAGCAGGTTCTCCCCCAGCCCGCGCGCCTCCTGGAAGCCGGCGATGGACACCGCGTCGAGCCGCCAACCGGCCGCCGCGGCGAGGGCCCGGGCGAGGAGGTCGGGCGCGTGGCGCGTGTCGGCGTCGGTGAGCAGGAGCCAGGGAGTCCCGGCATCGCTCGCTCCCACCCAGAGAGCGTGGAGCTTGCCCCGCCAGCCGGCGGGCAGGGGGCCGGCCGGGCGCAGCGTCAGGCGCGGCTGCCCGGCGGCGCCCTTCTCGACCAGGGCCGCCACCAGCTCGGCGGTGCCGTCCGTCGAGCCGTCGTCGATGACCCGCACTTGGGGGACGGCCGTCTGGGCGAGGAGGGTCTCCACACAATCGCGAACGTTATGTAATTCGTCACGTACGGGGAGCAGAATGGTCGTCGGGGGGCAGGGGAGCGCGGCGGCCGGGAGCGCGGGAGCCCGCCGGCGGCGGAGCTCCGTCCTCAGCGCCAGCCCGAGAAGGCCGGCGCCGAGGAGGATGGAAAAGGCCAGAGGGACGGTCACGTTCGGGAAGGGGGAGAGAGAGCCGCTACGGGCTGATCCGCTGCTCGAGCTCTTTCTCGACCTCTCCGGGTTGAGGGAAGCGGCCCAGCTTCTTCTTGGAGAAGACGAGGTCGTTCCCCATGATGACCTCGAAGACACCGCCCCGGCTGCGTATGAGTTGAGGTTGAATGCCGAACTTCTTCTCGATCTCGGCCGCCAGACCGGCGGCGCGCGGGTAGTAGTTTCAGCTCGTGCAGTACTCGATGGAGACGTGAGTGGGCATGGCTCGCCCTCCTTTCTCCTCAATTATAGCCAGAGGGCTTGCCGGGAGAGGTGCTCGTATTGGATGATTTCTCTTCAAGATAGGAATGAAGTTGCAGGACTCCTTGTTGAGGCGTATAAGGTGCGTGCGGGGATGAAATCGGGACAAGACCGCCGAAAAAATTTTCTCCCCGGTACTGGATTTCGCCAACGCGCCTGAGTATAATCGAGAACGTTCAACATCGCTGTGAGGATTTTTGGCAAGGATCTTGAGCTTGCATTACCCGGCGGGTGCACCGGCGGGGGTGTGAGAAGGTATACTTGAATTGTATGAAACGTGGAGGTAGAAAAATGAAAGGCGAGGCGCCGAACATGTCGTCCAAGGAGATGGCCCAGATCCGGCAGAACCTTGAGGGTACGCCGGATATCGAGGAGGCCGCGGAGCTGATGAATCTCGCCGGGAATTCCACCCGGCTCAAGCTCCTGTACCTGCTCGAGAACATGAAGGAGCTCTGCGTATGTGACCTCGCGGAGATGCTGGGGGTTTCGGTTTCGGCCGTGTCCCAGCACCTGGCGAAGCTCAAGGCCTACGGGCTGGTGGCTCCGCGGCGCGACGCGCAGACCATCTACTACCGACTGACGGAGCATGAGTTCAACGCGAAGCTCCGCGACAACTTTTTCAAGCAGTTTCAGGTCTGAGCGTCTGTTCTGACGCGGCGGCGGCCCTCCGGGACCGCCGTATTCCTGATTTCCAGACGGCCGGTCATCCCGGCCGTTTTTCTTTTATGGCGGTTTTTATAGAGCCTTGAAGGCCGCCTCGGCCAAGCGCAGGCAGGTGCCGATCGTCCGTGCGGCTTCCTCGTCGTCCACCCGGTCGAAGCCCAGGGCGGAGAAAGTCAGGGCGGCGGGCGCGGGGAGCGCGGCCAGGCAGCGGAGGACCTCCTTGAGGGCCGGGCCGCCGGGCACCGGCATGGACACGGCCGGGGCGTCCCGCGGGTCGAGCCCGTCGAGGTCTACGTGCAGGTAGAGGTCCCGTCCCTCGGCCAGCCGCCGCAGCCGTTGCCGGGCGGGCTCGCCGCCGATCTCGTCCGGGGGGATGACCGCCAGCTCGAGGCGGCGGACGTTCTCCTGCTCGCCAGGATCGAAGTCCCGCCCGGCCAGGTGGAGGGCCTGGCTCACGGGGAGGGGGCGGAGCCCGATCGCCCGGGCCAGCTCCGGCCGGCCGCTGCCGCAGACGGTGGCGAGCGCCATGCCGTCCCAGTAGCCGCTGATGGAGGACTCCGGCGTGTTGAAGTCGCCGTGGGCATCGATCCAGACGACGGCGGGATCGTTCCCGATCTCCTGTAGTCCGGACAAGACCCCCACCGAGGCGAGGCAGCCGCCGGTGAGGATCAAGGGGAACCGTCCCTCCGAGCGGGCGAGCGCCACGGCCCGGGCGATGGCCCGTCCCACCGCCGCCACCGTCTCCAGCTTGCCGGCTTCCGCCACCTGGATCTCGGCCGCCTGAGCCTCCCAGCCCGCCTCCCGCAGCCGGTCGAGGAAACCGCGCGCCAGCAGCTCGCGCGGCGCCCGGGCGGCGTTGGTGTCCTGGCGCTCGACGTCGTAGGGCACGACGATGACCTGAAGCTTCATCGGCGGCGATCCTACCGTGAATCTGCGGTTAGAATCCCGCTCGGAGACTTCGAAGGGAGGGAGCCATGAGCAACCAGCATCCGCGTCCGAAGTTCACCTATCTCGGCCATGCCACGATCCGCTGCGATCTCCCGGGCGGCGAGGTCGTGCTCATCGATCCCTGGGTGCAGCACAACCCCGCCTGCCCGGAGAGCCTGAAGACCTTCGACCGCCTCGACGCGGTGCTCATCACCCACGGCCACTCGGATCACATGGGCGACGCCGTCGAGGTCTGCGAGCGGCACCAGCCGAAGAAGGTGGTCGCCAGCTTCGAGATCTGCAACTGGCTGAGCAAGCAGGGAGTGAAGAACTGCTCCGGCATGAACCTGGGGGGCTGCCAGGACGTGCTCGGGCTCCAGGTCACCATGGTCCGCGCGGATCATTCCTCCGGCATCGAGGACGGCGGTCAGATCCTCTACGGCGGCCTGGCGGCGGGGTACATCGTGCGGCTGCCCGGCGGCTCCACCTTCTACCACGCGGGCGACACCTCCCTGTTCTCGGACATGCAGCTCCTGGGCGAGATGTACCGGCCCGAGCTGGCGTTCCTGCCCATCGGCGACCTGTACACCATGGACCCCATGCAGGCCGCCCGCGCCTGCCGTCTCCTGGGCGTGCGCAAGGTCATCCCCATTCACTGGGGGACTTTCCCAGCCCTGACCGGCACGCCCGAGAAGCTGGTGAAGGCCTTGGAGGACCACGGCGCCTCCTGCGAGGTGGTGGTGCTGAAGCCGGGGGAGAGCTACTGAGATTGAGAATCCGCCTGTAGGGCCGCCCCTACAGGCAGGGATCCCCGCCTAAAACCGCACGGCCGCCCCGACTCCCGCGAACCAGTTCGGGCTGGGATCGTCCAGCCCGGCGCCCACCCGCGCGTCAAGCTGGACGTCGTTCGACAGCAGCCAGGTGACGCCGGTGTTCAGGTAGCTGGTGGAGGAGCCGTCGCGGCTCTCCTTGTTGAAGCCGTAGCCTTCGAGGAAGGCCCCCCAGCGATCGGTGACGGCAAGGGCGGCGGAGAGGGTGGCGCCGAATTGGCTGAAGCGCTCGTCGCCATCGCTCGGATAGGCGTAGATCAGGTTCGATCCCAGGGAGAGCCGGTCGGTCAGCACCCAGGCGAGGGCCAGCGCTCCTTCCGGCTGCCACTCGTCGGACGTCAGGTCGTCGCTCCCCACGGGGACCGACGTGGAGAGGAGGATGGCCATGTGAGGCCGGCCCGGAGGGAGGAGGTTCGGGTCCGCCTCGTTGAGGCGGAGCTTCACGCCGATCACCGGATCCTCGTAGCCCGACAGCGTGGAGGCCCCGGGCACGCCGGTGTCGACCCGGCCGAAGGAGCCGATGCCGAGGCGCGCCTCCAGCCGCTCGCCGACGCCGATGCGCAGGAGGAGCTCGCCGAGGGACGAGGAGTCCTCATCCCCCTGGCGGGTCAGGGTATAGCCGCCCTCGAGCTGATAGTGGCCGGTGGGCACCGTCAAAGTGCTCTCGGTGAAATCCGGCCGGTCGGTGACCAGCGGGTCCGGCAGGCCGGAGAAGTCCTGAGCGGCCAGCGGCGCGGCGGCAAGAAGCCCGGTCAGGGCGAAGACCCATCGATTCATTGCACTCTCCTGTTGACGGCGTCGATCTTATAACTGATGCGCCAGCTCCATCCGGCCGCTCTTCTCGAGCGCCCGCGAGCCGCTCGCCGTCAGGCGCAGGCCCTCGCCGGCGCGCTCCACCCAGCCCTCGCGCAGGAGCCGCGAGAGCACCCGCTGGAGGCGCCGGGGCTCCCAGCCGAAACGCCGCTCCAGCACGGCGACCGGCAGCCCCTCCCCGCCCTTGCGGAGGTGGAGCAATAGCAGCTCGGTCGCCAGCCGCCCGCCCAGCCGGTGGTGGATCACTAGCCTGGCCAGCAGGCCGTGCGTCGGCGAGAACAGGAGGGCCAGCAGGAACAGGATGCCGGTGACCAGGGCCATGGCGCCCGCGATCGAGCAGTCCCACCAGCGGGCGAGGCCGTAGCCCGCCGCCGCCGAGACCACCCCGAGCGCCGCCGACAGCGCCAGCATGGCCCCCAGCCGCTCGGTGAGCAGGTAGGCCGCCGCGGGCGGCACCACCAGCATCGCGACCACCAGGATGGCCCCCACGGACTCGAAGGCTCCGACGACGGTGAGCGAGACCGCGCTCATCAGGAGGTAATGGAGGAGGACGGGCGAGAAGCCGAGGGTGGCCGCGAGCCCCGCGTCGAAGGTCGAGATCTTCAGCTCCTTGTAGAGGAGGCCCACGAACAGCAGGATCACCGCCAGGATCGAGCCGTTCACCCACAGCGCCTTGGGGCCGATCGACCGGCCGGCCAGGGTCAGCGTGTCGAGCGGAGCGTAGGCGATTTCGCCGTAGAGCACGCAGTCGAGGTCGAGGTCCACCTGCGAGGCGTAGCGGCTGATCAGGATGACGCCGAGCGAGAAGAGGGCCGGGAAGACGACGCCGATCGAGGCGTCCTCGCGCAGCCGGCGGCTGCGGTTGAACAGCTCGACCAGCATCACCGTCAGGAGCCCCAGGCTGCCGGCGCCCAGGATCATGGGCAGGCTCGCCCGGCTGCCGGTGACGAGGAAGGCGATGACGATGCCGGGCAGGACGGCGTGGCTGATGGCGTCGCCGAGCAGCGACATCTTGCGCAGCACGAGGAACGAGCCCACCAGGGCGCAGCTCGCCCCGACGCAGGCGCCGACGAGGATGATGACCAGTGTGGGGCTCATGCCATCCTCCTGGCGGGGATCGGCCGCCCGTGGGGATCGACCGTCGGGTGGCCCAGCATCTCCTCGATCCGCAGGACGGCGTCGTCCGTGAGGGCGTGCTCCATGGCCTCGGCGTCGCGGTGGACGTGGTCGCTCGCCAGCTCCAGCCGGCGGGTGAGGTAGACCTCCCAGAGCCGGTGCTTGCGCACCACGCTCTCGGCCTCCCGGCGGCCCGTGGCGGTGAGCCGCAGGGCATCGTCCGAACGCTCCACCAGGCCGGCGCCGTCGAGGGGACGGGCGCTCTTCGCCAGCTCCCGGGCCGTCTGCCCCCGCACGCCCATGAGCAGGGGCCAGGAGAGGAATGCCGTCCAATCGCCCTGGCGCTCGCCGAGCAGCCACAGGTCCTTGAGCAGGTTCTCGCGCCGGATCCGGCCGGCCACCTGCCGCTCCCGCAGCATGGCCCAGAGCAGCCCGCGCTGAGGGGCGAACAGGAGCGAGACGATCAGCACGCCGCTCGACACCACCACGATGACGGGGCCCGTGGGCAGCTTGGGCACCAGGGCGCTGGCGAGCGAGCCCGCGACCCCGGCCGCGGCGCCGATGGCGGCGGCGAGCAGGATCATCGAGCCCAGGCGGTCCGTCCACTGGCGGGCGGCGGCGGCGGGCGTGATCAGGGCGGCGACGATCAGCACCACGCCGACGGTCTGCAGGCCGACCACGACGACCACGACCAGCAGGAGCGTCAGCAGGATTTCCAGGCGCCGCATCGGCAGGCCCAGGCTGGCGCCGAAGGCGCGGTCGAAGGAGAGGAGCTTGAGCTCCTTGTAGAAGAGGAGGAGGGCGACGAGGACGATGCCGCCCAGCACCGCCATCACCTTCAGGTCCTCCTCCACCAGCGTCGCGGCCTGGCCGAAGAGGTACTTGTCGAGGCCGCTCTGGTTGCCGTCCGGCAGCTTCTGGATGTAGGTGAGCAGCACGATGCCGGCGCCGAAGAAGACGGAGAGGATGATGCCGATCGCCGAGTCCTCCTTGATGCGGCTCCAGCGGACCACGCCGAGGATGAGGAGGGCCCCGAGCAGGCCGGCGGCGAGGGCGCCGAGGAAGAGCGGCAGGGGCGTCTTGCTGCCGGTGATCAGATAGCCGATGCAGACCCCGGGCAGGGCGGCGTGGGCGAGGGCGTCGCCCAGCAGGCTCTGCCGCCGCAGCAGCGCGAAGCTGCCGAGCATCCCCCCCAGGGCTCCCAGCATCGTCGCCCCGATCAGGACGTTGCGGGCGGTGAAGCTCAGCTCCACGGCGCCTCCTCCGACTCCGCCTTGTCGGCGACCGCCCGCTTCTGGAGCAGCGCCTCGGTCGCCTGGGTCAGCACGGTCAGGCGGCCGCCGTAGGTGCGCTGGAGGTTCTCGGCCGTGAACGTGGTGGCGACCGGGCCCGCCGCCACCAGCCGCATGTTGAGCAGCACCACGTGGTCGAAGTACTCGGCGACGGTCTGCAGGTCGTGGTGCACGGCGATCACCGTGCGGCCGTTGTTCCGCAGCTCCTTGAGCAGGGTGAGGATGGCCCGCTCGGTGGTGGCGTCGACGCCCGCGAACGGCTCGTCCATCAGGTAGAGCCGGGCGTCCTGGGCCAGGGCGCGGGCCAGGAACACGCGCTGCTGCTGGCCGCCCGAGAGCTGGCTGATCTGGCGGTGGGCGAGGTCCTTCATCCCCACCTTGTCGAGGCAGGCGAGGGCCGTCTCCTTGTGGTGGCGCGACGGGCGGCGGAACCAGCCGATGCGGCCGTAGAGGCCCATGGCCACCACGTCGAGGGCGCTGGTGGGGAAGTCCCAGTCGACGCTCTCGCGCTGCGGCACGTAGCCCACCCAGGAGCGGCGGCGGGCGTAGGGCTCGCCGAAGATCTGCACCCAGCCCGTGACGGCGGGGACAAGGCCGAGCATGGCCTTGAGCAGGGTGCTCTTGCCGGCGCCGTTGGGGCCGACGATGGCGATCAGCCGCCCTTCGGGGAGCTGAAGGTCCACGTCCCACAGCACCGGCTGGGTGCGGTAAGCCACCGTGAGGTCGTGCACCTCGATCGCCGGCACCGCTCCGGCTGCTGCCTCGGCGGTCAGCGGCCGCTCGTTCTCCAGAGGAAAACGGGCGGCGACGATCTCCGGCAGGCTCACGGCTTCCCCTCCTTCAGAGCGTTGACGATAGTACTGACGTTGGCCCGGACCATTCCCAGGTAGGTCCCCGCGGGCGTGCTCGCGGCCCCCAGGGAGTCCGAGAAGAGCTGGCCGCCGATCGCCGGATCGTGGCCGCGCGACCGCACGGCGGCCTGCACCGCCTCGATCGAGCGCCGGGGCACGCTCGACTCGATGAAGATCGCCTTCACCTTGCGGTCGACGACGAGCTGCGCCACCCGGTCGACGTCGTGGAGCCCGGCCTCCGAGAGGGTGCTGATGCCCTGGATGGCCACCACCTCCATGCCGTAGCGCCGCCCGAAGTAGCCGAAGGCGTCATGGGCCGTCACCAGCACCCGCTGCGCCGGGGGGACGGTCTCGATCTGCTGCTTGACCCAGGCGTCGAGGGCGTCCAGCTCCTTGCCATAAGCCGCCGCGTTGGCCTCGAACTCGCTCGCGTGCGCGGGGTCGAGCGCCGACAGCTCGCGGGCGATGGGCCCGAGCGTCTGCTTCCACATCGAGACGTCGAACCAGACGTGCGGGTCGTACTGCCCCGCGAACTCCGGCGGCTCGCGCAGCAGGTTCTGGGGGATCTCCTCGGTGACGGCGACCACCGGCCGGGTGCGGGCCAGCCGGGTCAGGATGTCCCCCATCTTGCCTTCCAGATGAAGGCCGTTGTAGAGGATCAGGCCGGCTTCCGAGAGCCGCCGGACGTCGCTCTCGCTGGCCTTGTAGAGGTGCGGGTCGATCCCGGGACCCATCAGGGCCTCGATCCTGGCGTGCGGCCCGGCGATGCGCGCCGCCGTCTCGCCGATGATCCCGGTCGTGGCGACCACGCGCAGAGGGCCCTTCCCGGCCCCCTGGGAGCTGTTATCGCCGCAGGCGGCGAGGGGAAGAGTCAGCAGGAGGAGAAACCAGAATTTTGACATACCAAAATTATCGTGGAGGGCAGGTGAAATGTCAAGCGCGTGACGGCGGGCTGTGAAGTTGGAGATGTGCGGTACTCTTTCCCTGATGCCGACCAGCACCGTCGAGGACTACCTGAAGTGCATCCTGTTGGAGCAGCAGCAGGACCCGGAGGCCCTGGTCTCCATGCGCCGCATCTCCTCGGCCCTCGCCGTGGCGCCGGGGACGGTGACGGCGATGGTGAAGACGCTCTCCGACAGCGGCCTGCTGAGCTACGAGCCTTACAGCGGCGTGCGGCTGACCGGCGCGGGGCGGCAGCTTGCCGTGCACGTGCTGCGGCGGCACCGGTTGATCGAGCTGTTCCTGGTCAAGGTGATGGGAATGGACTGGAGCGAGGTTCACGCCGAGGCCGAGGAGCTGGAGCACGCCGTCTCGGAGCGCCTGATCGAGCGCATGGACGAGATGCTGGGGTATCCGTCCACAGATCCCCACGGCGACCCCATCCCGGACATCCACGGGGTCGTCGAGGAGATCGTCCTGCCGAGCCTGATGGACTGCGGCCTGAACGTCCCCCTGAAGGTGGTCCGCGTCGGCGACCAGAGCCGGGATTTCCTCCAGCTCCTCGAGAGGAGGGGCCTCAAGCCCGGCAGCCCGGTACGGATCGAGAACCGGGACGAGGCGGCCGACGCGGTGGAGCTGCGGCTGGACTCGGGGGAGGCGCTGACCCTGGGGTTCCGGGCGGCGTCCAAGATCTTCGTGGAGGGGGCGGGTTAGGGGAGCTGCGCCAAGACAAGGACTGCAGGGACTTCAAGGACAACAGGGACAACAAGGACAGTTAAGGCTTAGAAACCTGGCCTCGTTGACGTCTTTGCTGTCCTTGGCGTCCTTGTAGTCCTTGAAGTCTCCTCACCTCACCGCCCCACCCACCGAGCCCGCAGCAGGAACCCGATCCGCGATCCCACCCCCAGCCGCGGCGGAGCCTTCAGGAGGTCCCGCTCCTCGTTCTCGATCTCCGTCAGGAGCCTCAGGGCGGCCAGGAGGGAGAACACGGCGGCTCGGCGGTAGCCTTGGGGGAGTCCGACGAGGCCGCGGGGGGCGCGCAGGAGGCGGGAGCGGAGGCGGTCGCACTCCCGGCGCGTGGCCTCGCGGAGCTGGCGCGGATCGAAACGGCCCTCGTGCCCCTCCGTCACCTCGCTCATCGGCAGCGGACAGCGCCGGCGGTCGATCTCCTCGCCCAGGTGCTGGAGCGACCAGAGACGGACGAGGGCGCTCGCCAGGCCGTCGATCTCGGCGTTGAGGCTCTTCTCCAGCAGCGCGGCGGCCACGGCCCGGCCGAGGCTCAGGGCGTCGACGTCGGCGTCCGCCACGGTGGCGGGCTGGGCGCGGGTGGCTCGGCGGCGGGCGCCGGCGGCCAGATCGTCGAGGGCGTCGACCGGCCAGCGGCGGCGCTCGTTCTCCTTGCCCATGCGGAGGAAGATCGGCTGGCCCACGCGCTCGCCCGACAGGGCCGCCTCGAGGGTGAACTCCCAGCGGTTGATCTGCGCCAGGCGTTCTCCCTCGACGCCCCGTTGCCGGGCGAAGTCGAAGAGGGTGCCGGCGTAGGCGAGGAGGGCCTGGGCGCGGCGGCGCTCGGTGCCGGGGAGCAGCAGCACGGCCGGCGCGAAGTCGCCGAGGAGGTTGCGGCTGATCTCGGCGCAGAGCGCCGCCGCCTTCTCTTCGTCGAAATCCTCCGCCGGACGGCTGACCTCGGCGTCGAGGCGGCTGTGCTTGCTGCGGGAGAGGGAGTCCGCCCGCCAGTCCTCGCCCTCCCGCTTCTCTTCCCGCGGCTCGCCACCCTTGCCGGGCCCCGTGCCGAGCAGCGACTGGCGGGGCGAGGAACGGGGAGGAGGGCGATCCTGGCTCATTTTCCCGATCGGCTCGATTCAGGCCAGCAGCCGCAGCAGCTCGCGCTGGGGCTCGGCGCCGGTGATCTCGGGGGCGTCGTGGGTGAGGGCGACGTTGATCTCGCTGCGCACCCCGAAGTCGCCGGGAATGTAGATGCCGGGCTCGATGGAGAAGCCGGTCATCGGCAGGAGCTGCCGGGTGTCGTGGGTCTCCAGGTTGTCCATGTTGGCGCCCTGGCCGTGGTCGGTGATGCCGATCGAGTGGCCGGTGCGGTGGATGAACAGGTCGCCGTAGCCGGCCTTGCGGATCACCTCGCGGGCAGCGTCGTCCACCTCGAAGCCGCGCACCGGCTGGTGGGGGTAGCGGCCGCGGATCAGCTCCCAGGCGGCGTCGCGGGCGCCGGCCACGATGGCGAAGACCTCCTGCTGCCGGTCGGTGGGGGCGGCGTCGCAGACGCCCACCCAGCAGATGTCGGCGTAGACGCTGCCCGGCTGCTTCTCCTTGGCCCACAGGTCGATGAGCAGGAAGTCGCCCTTGCGGATGGGGGAGGACTGGTCGGGGCCCGGCTGATAGTGCGGGTCGGCGCTGTGGGCGTTGACGCCGACGATGGGGTCCGACTCGGCCCACAGGCCGGCCAGGTCGAAGGCGTCGAGGATGAAGCGCTGAATGGCGTACTCGCCGATCTCGTCGCCCTGGCGCAGGGCGTCGGCCACCTTGTTGAACGCTTCGAGGGCGATGCGGTGGAGGTGGACGTTGGCCCGGCGATGCCCTTCGAGCTGCTCGTCGCTCCAGGTGGCGGCGAAGCGCTGGGCGAGGTCGGCCGACGAGGCCAGCTCGACCCCCGCGGCGCGGAGCAGCTCGACCGTGCCGGCGTCGAGCCGCGAGACGGAGGGCAGCTCGTTGTTGGGGCTGTACTGGGCGGCCAGGCGCCGGTGCCCGGAGACGAAGCTGGCGATCTCCTCGCGGTGCTTCTGCCAGGTGAGATAGCTCGACTTCGAGCCGGGCAGGTGGTCGAGCATGGCGGGCTCCAGCGCGTGGACGAGCTTCCTGGGCTCGCCCTCCCGGGGGACCAGGTAGTAGCAGCGGCGGGTCACCAGCTTGCCTGCCCCGGAAAGGCCCAGGAGGTCCAGCCCGATGGGGTCGTTCTGCTGGAAGCAGGCAAAGAACCAGCCGTCGAGGCCGGCCTCGGCCAGGGCGGACTGAATGTCGGGAATCCTTTCGGCCAGCATGGCACCTCCCTGTAGAGGGCCGGAATCGTATCAGAGGGCGTCCGCTTTTTCGGTACAATCCCTCCTGTGCATCCATCCCCAGAAAGGCAGGCAACGATCATGACTTCCATCCGTCGCGCGGCCTTGACCGCGCTCGTTCTGGCGCTCGCCGCCGCCGGCTCCCTCCACGCCGCTGGCGAGGGGCGGATCATCGCCACCGTGGTGGACGACGCGTCCGGCGCTCCCGTCGAGGGCGCCAAGGTGGTCCTCACCCGCCCGGGCGGGGCCTATAAGCTGGAGAAGACGACCGACAAGAAGGGGCAGGTCATGCTGCTCATCCTGGACGCCACCCAGGACTACCAGGTCCGCGCCGAGAAGGAGGGGTACAACCCCTTCGAGGGGCCGGTCAAGCCCAAGCTCCAGGACACCATCCGCCTGACGTTCACCCTCGTGAAGTCCGCCCCGGCCCAGCCGGCGGCGAACGAGCCCGCGGAGCTGCCGGGAACGGAGAAGGCGATCCTGGCGTACAACGAGGGCGTCACCGCCCTCAAGAGCGGCAACCTGGCGGGGGCCGTTCCCAAGTTCGAGGAGGCGGTCGCGCAGAACCCCGACCTGCCCGAGGCGCAGGGAGCGCTGGCCGAGATCTACCTGGAGCTGAAGCGTCCCGGCGACGCGCTCGCCGCCGCGGACCGCTACCTGGCCCTGAAGCCGGGCGACGCGCGGGTCCTGCGGGCGCGCTACGACGCGCTCAAGGCGGCGGGCGACCAGGAGAAGGCCATGCAGGCGCTGGAGACCCTGCGGACGGCCGATCCCAAGAGCCCCGAGACGGCGGTGCGCTTCTTCAACGAGGGCGCCGAGCGGACCCGCACGGGCAGCTACGACGACGCGGCCTCCTTCTTCGAGCGCACCATCGAGATCGCTCCCGACAATCCCCAGTTCGCCAAGGCCCATTACGTCCTCGGGCTGGCCTACGCCAAGGACGACGCCAAGAAAGCCCAGGCGCGGGAGCACCTCCAGACGTTCCTCAAGCTGTCCCCCGGCGATCCGGACGCCGAGACGGCGAAGCAGATGCTGGATTATCTGAAGTAGGCCGCCCCTACACCGGCAGCCGCAGCAGCGCCTCGCACCCGGGCTCGGGGGTGCGGTTCTCCAGGGTGAGGCTGCCGCCGTGCCCTTCCGCGATCTGCCGGGAGAGGGCGAGGCCGATGCCCGTCCCTCCCGGCTTCGTCGTGTAGAAGGGGACGAAGAGGTTGTCGGTGTTCGACAGGCCGGGGCCCTCGTCCTCGACGCGCACGTCGACGAACGTGCCGTTGGCCTGCCAGCCCACGCCGACCGTGCCGCCGGTCAGCAGCGCGGCGTCCACGGCATTGCGGATCAGGTTGATGAGGAGCTGCTCGATCTGGTCCGCGTCCCCTTCGATCGTCACCTCGGGTCCCTTCTCGACGAAGACGGGGATCCGCATCTCCAGGGCCGCGGTGCGGCGGATCAGGCTCGACAGCTCGAACGGCGCCCGGCGCGGCGGCGGCAGGCGGGCGAGGCGCGCGTAGGCGGCCATGAAGCGGGTCAGCGCCTCGGAGCGGTTGCCGATCACCTCCAGCCCGTTCTGCATGTCCTCTTTCCAGTCCTCCGGCGGCGGCTCGCGGGTGAGCAGGCTGGCCAGGGTGGAGGCCATGGAGTGGATGGGCGCGAGGGAGTTGTTGAGCTCGTGGCCGAGCACCCGGATCAGGCGCTTCCAGGCCTGGCGCTCCTCCTCGCGCAGGGTCAGGGAGAGGTCCGAGATCACCAGCAGCCGGTGGGGAAGGCCGCTCTCGCGGAAGGTGCTGCGCCGGATCTCCCAGCGCCCCGGGCCGCCCGGAAACGTGCGGCTCTGCAGGCGCGCCACCTCGCCGTTGAGCAGATCCGCCAGGCCGAGGTCCTCGGCCGCCCGCCCCACCAGGCGCTCGGCCGGCTCGGCCAGCAGGACCTCGGCGGGCCGGTTGACCAGGCGCAGCCGGCCGAGCTCGTCGAAGGCGAAGACGGCCACGTCGACCTCGTCGATCACGCGGTGGAGGAGGGCGGCCGCCTCGACGGCGCCCAGCCGCTGCTCGCGCAGGATCTCGCCGATGGCGTTGACCTCCTGGACCACCTGCGACAGGGCGTCCGGCGCCTCCGGCTGGCGGGCGCGCAACGAGAAGTCCCCCTCCCGGAGGGCCGAGAGGAGGTTCGACAGGGTCTGCAGGGGGCGCACGACGCGGTCGCGCAGGTTCAGCGCCAGCCAGATCCAGAGGAAGAGGGCGACCAGGGTCACCGTCCAGCGCAGCTTGAGGCTGTGAGGGTCCAGCCAGACGAAGAGGAGGGAGAACAGGGTGCCCGGCAGGCCGGTCACCAGGGCGAAGAGCAGGATGCGGTCCTCGAAGCCCAGGCCGCGCCGGCGGCCCTTGAAGAACAAGGGCTTGCGCTGGGGCTCCAGCGACTCAGAGGCCATGCTTCTCGAGCCGCCGGTAGAGGGCGCTGCGAGAAAGCCCCAGCGCCTGGGCGGCCAGGCTGACGTTGCCGTAGCGGGCGAGCGCCTTCTGGATCAGCATCTTCTCGACGTCCTCGAGGGGCAGGTCCTCGAGCCGGGGGGGCGCGGCGGCGGGCGCCGTGCCCTGGAGGCCGAGGTCCTGCGCCCGCACCCAGTCGCCGCGCCCCATCAGCACGCCGCGCTCGACGGCGTGGTCGAGCTCGCGCACGTTGCCCGGCCAGGGATGGGCCAGCAGGGCCGCCTGGGCCGCCTCCTCGAAGCCTCGGAAGGACTTGCGGTAGCGCAGGGCGTGCTGCTGCAGGAAGAAGCCGGCGAGGGGGAGGATGTCGGCCCGGCGTCCGCGCAGCGAGGGGATGTGGATCTCGACCGTGTTGAGCCGGAACAGGAGGTCCTGACGGAAGCGGCCGGCCGTGACCTCCTCGCGCAGCTCGGCGTTGGTGGCGGAGAAGATGCGGACGTCGGCGGTGCGGGTCTTCGAGGAGCCGAGCCGCTCGAACTCGCCGGTCTCCAGCACCCGCAGGAGCTTGGCCTGCTGGGCGAGGGAGATGTTGGCGATCTCGTCGAGGAAGAGGATGCCGCCATCGGCCAGCTCGAAGCGGCCCACGCGGTCGGTCTTGGCATCGGTGAAGGCGCCGCGGACGTGGCCGAACAGCTCGCTCTCGAACAGCGCCTCGGAGAGGCCGCCCGTGTTGACGGTGACCATCGGCACCGAGGCGCGGGCCGAGACGCCGTGCAGGGCGCGGGCCACCACCCCCTTGCCGGTGCCGTTCTCGCCGGTGATCAGGACGTTGGCCTCCGAGGGGCCGACGCGCTCGATCAGCTCGAGCACCGGCTTCATCTCGGGCGATTCGGCGATCAGGATGGGGTCGCCGGTCGAGCGCAGCAGCTCGTTCTCGGCCTCCAGGCGCTTGCCCCGGCGCAGCGCCTGGCGGAGGGCGACCTGGTTGCGCAGGATGGCGAGCAGGCGGGAGTTGTCCCAGGGCTTCTCGACGAAGTCGCGGGCGCCGCGGCGCATGGCCTCAACGGCCACGTCGACGCTCGCCCAGGCCGTCATGACGACCACGGGCAGGGAGTCGTCGAGGGCGCGCAGCCGCGCCAGCAGGTCCAGCCCCTCGCGGCCCGAGGTCGTGTCGCGGGTGTAGTTGAGGTCCATGAGGACGGCTTCGAACTCGCGGGTGGTGACGGCCTGGAGGATCTCCGCCGGCGAGGCGGCCGTTTCGGTTTCGAACCCCTCCGCCTTGAGCAGCAGGCGCAGGGCCTCGCGCACCTCGCGCAGGTCGTCCGCGATCAGGACCCGGGGCTTCAGCGGGACGCCGTTCATGGTCCACAGACTTTAGCAGGCCCGACGATTTCAGGAGGACAATCAGGAGGACAATCAGGAGGACAATTGCAGGCCAAATAAAAAAAGGGCTGCCGCTTATCGTGGCGGCAGCCTTCAAAGGCGCGCGAACATCACCCGCGCACGATGCGCGGGGTACCTATTTCCTTGTTAGACGACCTCGAATCCGCTCCTCTTGAGCTCGCGGCTCTCGATCTCGCGCTGCACTCCCTGCTCCTCCTCGACGACGCGGCCGTCGAACAGGTGGATGGTGCGCTGCGCGTAGCGGGCGAAGCGGGGGTCGTGGGTGACCATGCAGATGGTGGCGCCGTCCTTGTGGAGATCCGCCAGGAGGTCCATCACCGTGTCGCTGTTCTTCGAGTCGAGGTTGCCGGTGGGCTCGTCGGCGAGCAGGATGGAAGGCTTGCCGACCACCGCGCGGGCGACCGCGACGCGCTGCTGCTGACCGCCGGAGAGCTGCGACGGGTAGTGCTTCATGCGGTGCGACATGCCGACCCGCTCCAGGGCCTCCTGCACCCGCTCCTTGCGCTCCTTGGCCGCCATGCCGCGGTAGGTGAGCGGCAGCTCGACGTTCTCGTACACCGAGAGGTCGCCGATGAGGTTGAAGGCCTGGAAGATGAAGCCGATCTCCCGGTTGCGGATCCGCGCCCGCTCCGAGAAGGAGAGGTCGGCGACCTGCTTGTTGTTGAGCATGTACTTGCCGTCACTCGGCGTGTCGAGCAGGCCCAGGATCGACAGCAAGGTGGTCTTGCCGCAGCCGGATGGGCCGGCGATCGAGACGTACTCGCCGTTGCGGACTTCCATGTGGATGCCGGACAGCGCGTGGGTCTCGACCTCGTCGGTCATGAAGACCTTGGTGACTCCGTCGAGGCGAATCAGCGGCTCAGCCGTTGTGCTCATCAGTTTCCTCCGATGCTTCAGCCGCCGGCCCTTCGCCGGACGGCACAGAGTTTTAATTCAAATTGATCACGTCGTAGCCGTCCTGCGCCGCGGTGTCCGAGAGGATCACCTTGTCGCCGGCCTGAAGGCCCGAGACGATTTCCACGGTATTGACGGAGGTGCGGCCGAGCCCCACGGGAACCCGCCTCGCCTTCTTGCCGTCGTCGGCCACCTTGAACAGCTCGATCTTGCTGTTCGCCTGGCCGATGCTCGGCCGGCCCACGTAGAGGACGTTGGCCAGCCGCTCGATCTCGACCGTGCCGTCCACCGACAGGTTCGGCCGGGCGCCATTGGGCAGCGGCCCGTCGAAAGCCACGTCGACGATGACCGTGCCGTCCACCGACGAGGGAGCGACCCGCATCACATGCCCGGGGATGACGCCGTTGCGCGTGTCGATCGAGGCCGCCTGGCCCCTCACCACGTCCTTGGCCTGCGTCTCGGGGATGCGCAGCTCGGCCTTGAGCCTCTCCGGCCGGGCCACCCGCGCGAGCACCGTTCCCGGCGTCACGGACTGGCCCACCTGCACCGGCAGCTCCTGGAGCACGCCGGGAATGCCGGCCCGCACCTTGAGCGACTCCAACTGGCGCAGCCGCAACTGGTGCATGGCCCGCATCTGCTCCACCCGGGCCCGCTGGGACGAGAGCTGCGCCGCCGAGGACTGCTTGCTCTGCTGCAGGCGCTCCCGCTCGATGCGGGCCTGCTTGGTGAGCTGGGACGCCCGGAGGCGCGAGAGCTTCAGGTTGAGCTCGGGGATCAGCCCGTCCTTCGCCAGCGTCTCGTCCGCCTTCTCCTGCAGGTTCGCCTGCTCGCTCTGCGACTCCACCCCGTTGACCTGCGACTGCTGGTTGAGGGTCTGGCTCTCGAGCTGGGCCTTGAGGTCTTCGTAATCGGCCTGCGCCGCCCTGAGCTGCGACTCGGCCTCGACCGCCGCCTGCTCGATCTCCGGATCGCTCATCTCGAGCAGCACGGTGTCCGCCGTGACCGTCACGCCGGGCAGGGCAGGGATGCGCTCCACCCGCGCTTCCACCGGCGCCGAGATCCAGCGGACTTCTTCCGGCACCAGCGTGCCGGGACCGCGCACCTGGCGCAGCATGGGGCCGCGCTTGACCGTATCGATCCAGACCGTCTCTTTTGAAACCGAGGGGGCGGCCGGCTCGAGGCGGGCCAGCCCGAAGGTGACCAGCGAGATCACCGCGATAGCCGCAACGATGAGGATGGTTCGCCTCACCCGGCGTTTCTGTGCTTGTCCACTGCGAGGAATATCCATAGTCCGTTTCCAATCTCTCCAGCCCAGACTACGCACTGCGCGTGCCAAGGTTTCGCGGGCCGTAAGTTATTGATCCTGCGACTTTTAAGTGTTCTTTAACGGGCGGGGAATGTTCGCTCGCGGGATCGAGCCGTCCCAAAAGCGGACACATCGCCGTGTTAGCCTTTATGCATGACAGCCGATGAGCACCGCCGCGCCGCGCCAGCCGTCCTGGGCTTCGGGATCCTCACCGTGAGCGACAGCCGGGGAGCCTTGGACGACGTCAGCGGCCGTACGCTCCGTGATCTGGTCGAGGCGTCCGGCCATCGAATCGTCGATTCTACTCTGGTCCGCGACGAGGTCGCGTCCATCCGGGCCGCCATCCGGCGGCTGCTGGAGATGCCGGAGGTGGACGTGGTGGTGACGACGGGCGGCACGGGCTTCTCGCCCCGCGACGTCACCCTGGATGCGGCGGCGCCGCTGCTCGAGCGTCCCATCGAAGGGTTCGGCGAGCTGTTCCGGATGCTCTCCTACCAGCAGGTGGGAGCGGCGGCGATGCTCAGCCGCGCCGCCGCCGGCGTCGTCGGCGCCAAGGCGGTCTTCCTGCTCCCGGGCTCCCCCAAGGCGGCCGCCCTCGCCTTCGAGAAGCTGATCCTGCCCGAGGCCGGGCACCTCCTGGGGCAGGTGCGCCGGCCTTTCACTCCCTGATCGACCAGCGATCTACCGGCGCCCGCGGCCGCTGATCAGCCGCCAGATGATGAGCAGCAGGATCGCGCCGATCACGGCGACGACGAAGCTGCGGAAGTCGAAGCCCTGGATGCCGCCATAGCCGAGCTGGGTGGCCAGGAAGCCGCCGAGCAGGGCGCCGACCACGCCGATGATGATGGTGACGATGCAGCCGCCCGGATCCTTGCCGGGCATCAGGAACTTGGCGATGGCCCCGGCGATCAGTCCGAACACGATCCACGACAGAATCCCCATGTCCTCTCTCCTTTTGTGTCGCAGCCGTCCCGCTGCACGCGGGCCGGAGTTGCTAGACCCATGCCAGGCGGGGGAGACCTGCCCGGCCGGCAGGAGACATACAATGTCCCCGCCATGGCCGAGACCAGCTCCCCTTCCCAGTCGTCCCTTGCCCAATCGAGCGAATCGACCGCCCGTCACCGCCTGTTCCTGATCGACGGGTACTCGAACATCTTCCGCGCCTTCTATGCCATCCGCAACCTCTCCAACTCGCGGGGGGAGCCCACCAACGCCGTCTACGGGTTCGTCACCATGCTCAGGAAGCTCCTGCGCGAGGAGAGCCCGGACCTGCTGGGCGTGGCGCTCGAAGGCGGCAGAACCTTCCGCAGCGACAAGTTCGAGGATTACAAGGCCAACCGCCGCCCCATGCCCGACGACCTCGCGAGCCAGTTGCCGTGGATCCGCCGGGTCCTGGAAGCCTACCGCATCCCCATCCTGGAGCTCGCCGGCTACGAGGCCGACGACGTGCTGGGTACCCTCTCGTGCCGGGCGGCCGAGGCCGGCTACGACGTGGTGCTGGTCTCCGCCGACAAGGACCTGATGCAGCTCGTCGAGCCCCGCGTCTCCATGTTCCACACCGGCCGCAACAAGCTCTACGGCCCGAAGGACGTGGAGGAGGACTTCGGAGTGCCGCCGGCGAAGGTGGCCGACGTCCTGGCCCTGATGGGCGACTCGATCGACAACATCCCGGGCGTGCCGGGCATCGGCGAGAAGGGGGCGAAGAGCCTCATCCAGGAGTACGGCTCCCTCGACGATCTCCTGGCGCGGGCCGGCGAGATCACCCGCAAGGCCTACCGGGAAGGGCTTCAGCAGCACGAGGCGCAGGCGCGGCTGTCCAAGGAGCTGTCGACCATTCACACCGACCTCGAGGTCGCCTTCGACCCGCAGGCGCTCCATCGCGACCCGCCGGACGTCGAGGCCCTGCGCAAGGTCTTCACCGAGCTCGAGTTCTTCTCGCTGGTCGAGGAGCTTGGCCCGGCGGGACCGACCGGCGGCGGCGAGGAGATCCCCGTCGCCGAGGAGGCGGTCACGGCCGAGGTCTGGGCCGACCAGGCGGGCCGGCTGGTGGGAGGCGAGGTCTACGTCGCCGTGCTCGGAGAGGAGCGGCCGCTGGGCCTCGCCGTCGCCGCGCCCGGGGACGGCGCGGTCTTCTACGCCGACTTCCGGCGCGACGGCCTGCGCGACGCCGTCCTCTCAAGCCTGCGGGGCTGGATCGGCGATCCCGGGATTCGCATCGCGGGCCACAACGTCAAGGAGATCCTGCGCCTCTGCCCGGGCCCGCTCTGCGAGAGCGCCCTGTTCGACGCCATGCTGGTCTCCTATCTACTGAAGCCCTCGGTGCACGGCCACTCGCTCGACGAGCTGGCCCTGGAGCGCCTGAGCCGCAAGCCGCTGACGTCCAAGGACGCCGGCTGGGACAAGGGGCAGGAGCCGCCGGTGGGCGACTCGCGGCTCGCCGCCTACGCCGCCGAGCGGGTGGAGATGGCCCGGCGCATGACCGAGGCCATGCGCCGGGAGCTGGAGGCGGGCTCGCTGGCCAAGGTCTACACCGAGATCGAGGCCCCCCTGGTGCCCGTCCTGCTGCGGATGGAGGAGGCGGGCATCCTGCTCGACTCCCCCTATCTAAAGGACATGTCCGGCGAGCTGGGCGAGGAGATCGCCGGCCTGGAGCAGGAGATCTACAAGCAGGCGGGGGAGACGTTCAACCTCAACTCCCCCCAGCAGCTCGGCCTCGTGCTGTTCGAGAAGATGGGCCTGCCGGCGCTCAAGAAGACGCAGAAGACGAAGAGCTACTCGACCGGCGCCGAGACGCTGGAGGAGCTGGCCCGGCGGGGCTATCCCATCGCCCAGCTCCTGCTGCGCTACCGCGAGCTGACCAAGCTCAAGTCCACCTACATCGACGCCCTGCCGGAGATGGTGGGCCCGGACGGGCGCATCCACACCCGTTTCAACCAGGCGGTGGCGGCGACCGGCCGGCTGTCCTCGACCAATCCAAACCTGCAGAACATTCCCGTGCGCACGGAGCTCGGGCAGCGCATCCGCCGCGCCTTCGTGGCGCCGCCGGGCGAGGTGCTGCTGGTGGCGGACTACAGTCAGATCGAGCTGCGCATCCTCGCCCACATCGCGGACGAGAAGGCCCTGATCGACGCCTTCGAGGCCGGCGAGGACATCCACCGCGCGACCGCGGCGGCCGTCCTGGGCGTGTCCCCCGAGCTGGTGACGGGCGAGCAGCGGCGGGCGGCGAAGACGATCAACTTCGGCATCCTCTACGGCATGAGCGCCTTCGGGTTGAGCCAGGAGCTGAAGATCTCCACCAAGGAGGCGGACCGGTTCATCGTCGCCTACATGGACCGCTACCCCGGGGTGAAGCGCTACATGGAGGAGACGCTGGAGAGCGCCGAGCGGGAGGGCAAGGTGGAGACCCTCTACGGCCGCGTCCGCTGGATGCCGGACATCAAGAGCAAGAACTGGAACCTGCGCGAGAACGCCCGCCGCATGGCGATCAACGCCCGCATCCAGGGCACGGCCGCCGACATCCTGAAGCTGGCCATGATCGCCGTCGACAAGCGAGTCCGCGACGAGCAGCCCGGCGCCCGCCTCCTCCTGACGGTGCACGACGAGCTGGTCCTCGAGGTCCCCGAGGAGCAGGCCGAGGCGGTGGCGCAGCTCGTCAAGGCGGAGATGGAGGGGGTGGTGGATCTGAAGGTGCCGCTGGTGGTGGATACCGGGTTCGGGGCGAGCTGGTATGAGGCGAAGGGGTAGGGGAGAATTCAGCCCATGCCGGAACCGAAAATGTCCTAGTACGACGTGCCCGAAGCTCGTTCCGGGTATCCGGGACTTGTGACGTCGGGAGGTGTTGGTGGGATCCCACGTTTTTCCCGCGGCGGAGACGCCCCGACGTTGTCGATTCCGAAGCGGTATGGGTGACTCGTCTGGGACGTCTCTACGGGACGATCACGCGTTGGCGGAGGGTGGGGTCAAGGCGACACCGTGCCCTCAACCCCGTTCTTCCGGCCTGCCTCCA
>DATFNZ010000166.1:0-31627 GCA_035266085.1 Thermoanaerobaculia bacterium | reverse complement strand
CGCTCTCCTTGTTCTGGCGCGCCCGCACCGCCGTGATGCCCAACCGTCCGGCGTCCTCCCTTGTCCTCGTGGGGCCGTACCGGTTCAGCAGGAATCCCATGTACACCGGGCTCACCGGGATGTACCTGGGGCTGGCTTTCTGGCTCAACGCGCTCTGGCCCCTCCTCTTGCTGCCTCTGGTGCTGCTCCTGCTCTGGAAAGCCGTCATACAAAACGAGGAGCGCTACCTTTCCACGGCGTTCGGCGACTCGTACGCGGACTATTGCCGGCGCGTACGCCGGTGGCTGTGAGAACGGCGACGGCCGTTGCCCCATTCGACCTCTGCCATAGCCTTTTCGCTCTCCGGGTCGGCACTTTTGCCCCACGGGATGAGCCATTCGACCTGAGCGATGAGTCAATGGACCCGCGGAATGGTCCGCTCAACCCTGGAATGAGTCCATTGACCTGCGGGATGAATTGTTCGTCCTGGGGGATGACAGTCACAATCTCCAGGTCGAATGGCTCACGAGCCACCGGTGGTGTCGCAATAGGCGACGGTAGCGTGTCACGAGCGTCCGGATGGCGGCTGCTCCGCCTTCCTGTAGCGGGCCGGCGTCTTGCCGCCGCCGGCGTTCGCGACGGTGAGGACGCCGGAGCCGACCATTCCCTGCAGAGTCCGGTAGAGAGAGCCGCGGTCAGGCTCGTAGCCAAGGGCATCGCAGACGTGGTTGCGGTCGAACGGCTCCGGAAGCTTCGGCAGCGCGCTCTCGACATCGTTCATCAGCTCCCAGGGGCGGCGCCGGGTGCGTGGCAGGAGACGGGAGGCGGGCTCGCTCTGGGACTCCAGGGGCTGCACTGACAGCGGCTCCTCCCTGGGAGGCGGCAGGCCCGTCGCCGTCTCTCTCTGGGTGATCATCCATACGACGTCCAGAGCCCGGACCTGCTGGTCATGGGCGGCCTTCAGGATCTCGATGCCGGCTCGGAGCTGCTCTTCGAGCCGCTGCTTGTGAGCTTCGTATTCTTCCCGTGTCATGTCGTGTACTATCGCATGGCGAGTTTCAGGTGGCAATCAGGGTCAAGACTCACGGAGTCACCCAAAGGAGATCCGAATGCAAGCGAGACTCTGGCTGACCGCGGGGCTGACCTGCGGGGTCCTGCTCTTCCTGCAGACTCTGGCGCTGGCCGCCGAAGAGGGTACCTCCGAAGACACCGCCGAGGTGCTCCGCCGGCAGACTCAGGAGATGATCGACGCGGTCACGACGGGCTCGGCCGCCGTCTGGGAGCGCTATCTGGATGCGAAGGCCGTCTATACGGCGGAAGACGGCACCGTCCAGACCAAGGCGCAACTGGTGGAGCAGATCAAGCCTCTGCCGGAGGGGGTCTCGGGGACCATCAAGGTGACGGACTTCAAGGTCACCCTGCACGGGCCGGTCGCCATCGCCAGCTACGTCGACGACGAGGACGAGAACTACCACGGGCACAAGATCCACTGCCAGTACCGGGAGACCGACACCTGGCTGAAGACTGCCGCCGGCTGGCGCCTGATCGCCGCCCAGGTGCTCGCCTTGCGCACCGACCCGCCGGGCGTCCCGTTCACGGCCCGCCAGACGGAGGAGTACGTCGGGCGCTATGCCCTGACCCCGGCGATCAGCTATGAGATCCGGCGCACGGAGGGCGGGCTGGAAGGCCAGCAGACCGGGCGCCAGCCGGAGGTGCTGCGCGCGGAGGCGCCGGACGTCCTGTTCGTGCCCGGGAAACCCCGCTACCGGAAAGTCTTCCAGCGCGGCCCCAACGGCCGCGTCACGGGTTTCGCGGAGCGGCGCGAGGCCTGGGACATCGTCTGGAAGCGGCTGCCGTAGGGGGGACGTCTGTCACACAGGGCCGCCCCTACAGAACGCCCGGTTCATTTTAGGGCTACAGCAGTCAAGATTCCGTTCCCCAACCCCCGGCATCCCCCATAATCACCCGCATCATCAATCCGTAGTGGATCGCAGCCTGAGCTCGGCACAGTCGCCTCCGGAGCGCCGGATCGCTCGCCGTCTGGCCGATCCGTGGGAGGAAGCGATGGCGACGAGACGGGACGTTCTGAAGCTTGGGCTGGTGGCCGGCGGGGCGGGACTCCTCACCTCCAGGCAGGTGCTGGCCCAGCACAGGGAGCTGGTGAAGTTCCTCTGCCCGCCGGACGACCGGCCGCGGCAGATCAACGACCAGCCGCCGAGCCCGCCGGCCCGGCCGTGGGCGATGGAGCTGTTCGTGCCGCCGGTGATGGAGCCGGTCCCTCTGCTCTCGCCTCCGCCCGACCCGCGCGCCCATCAGCGCTACGAGGAATTCCTGCCGAAGCGGTTCTACGAAATCCACGAGAGGGAGATGCTCTGGCAGTACCACCCGGACCCGCCGTACGCGGCCGGTAGCTGGTCCTGGGGCTTTCAGTCGGGGAGCTTCGCGCCGAGCACGCCGGGCCCCACCTACCGGGCCCACTACGGCGATCCCGTCCTGGTGCGGCGGTACAACGACCTGCCGCCGGTCGGCCATGCCAAGGTCAATTTCGGCCTGCCCTCGACCACCAGCCACCTCCACAACGCCCACACGGCGTCGGAGAGCGACGGCAATCCCGTCGACTGGATCGATTCCGGCGAGTTCTGGGACCATCACTACGGCAACTTCCCCGCCGGCCACGACCCGCTCCAGAAGCTGACGACGCTCTGGTACCACGACCACCGGCTCGATTTCACCGCCGCCAACGTCTACGCCGGCCTCGCCGGCTTCTACTGCCTCTTCGACGAGGACGACACCGGCGACGAGAGCACCGGCTGGCGCTTGCCGAGCTTCCCGAAGTACGACATCCCCCTGATTCTGCAGGACATCCGGTTCAAGGAGGCCGACGGCGCCGCCCAGGTGCTGTTCGACGCCTGGAACACCGATGGCATGCTGGGCGACCGCATGACCGTCAACCGCCGGATCACGCCGTTCTTCCAGGTCGAGCCGCGGAAGTACCGGTTCCGCCTCCTGGACGGCGGCCCGTCGCGCTTCTATGAGCTGTTCCTGCGCTCCTCGCGCAACGAGAGCCGCGATCTCCAGTACCCCCGGTTCACCGCCATCACGGGCGACGGCAACTTCCTCCCCGAGCCGGTGGTGACCGAGAGCATCTTCCTGGGCGTCGGCCAGAGGGTGGACGTGATCCTCGACTTCTCGGCCTACAAGCCCGGCGACCACGTCTACATCCACAACCGGCTCGAGCAGCTCAACGGCGCCGGGCCGACCGGCGCCTACCTGGACTTCGACGATCCCCAGACCAACCTGCTGCGCTTCGACGTCGTGCCGCTCACGGCGCCCGACAACAGCCGCATCCCCGGCGCGTTCCGGCCCTGGCCCCGCATCGACCTCTCGGAGGTCAGGCGCGAGCGGGTCTGGACGTTCGACTACGAGGGCGGCCTGTGGACGATCAACGGCCGCGTCATGGACCCCAACCGCGTCGACGCCGGCATCGACCAGGGGAGCGCCGAGATCTGGACCTTCCGCAACGGCGGCCGCAACTGGTCCCATCCCATCCACAGTCATTTCGTGGAGTTCCTGCTCCTGGAGATCAACGGCCGGCCGTACCGCGAGGACCTCATCCAGGACATCCGCGGCCGGGACCTCGAGCTCCAGCCGGTCCTGGGCATCGCCAAGGGGACGCGCTCGCCGGTCGACAGCTTCATGGGCGGCCGGCGGCGCGACGTGGCGATCCTGCTGCCCAGCGACGAGCTCAAGGTCTACATGCGGTGGCCGGACTTCCTCGGCAAGTACGTCATGCACTGTCACAACGTCGTCCACGAGGACCACGCCATGATGATCCGCTGGGACATCGTGGAGCCGGGCAAGGGCTTCGACCAGCCGCGCTCCGCGGCGGAGGTCTACGACCCGCCGCCGGAGAGCCCGCCTCACGTGGAGATCAAGCCGGCGAGCCCGGGACAGGAGGATGGCGGCTCGCCGCCGAGGAGGAACGGCCATGAAGAGTAGACGAGAGGTGATCGCGGCAGGCGCCGCGGCCCTGCCCGGAATCCTGCTTCCCGTAGAGGACTGCGAGAGGCCCGCCAAGGGACCGAACGCCGGCGACTTCCCCAACCACGCCGTGGTCACCCACGAGGGTTTCCGGGCGCTCTTCTACGACGATCTGCTGGTGGGCCGGACGGTGATCCTCCACTGCATGTCGATCGCCACCGAGCCCCTGTACCGGACGGCCGAGACCCTGGCCCGCGTGCAGCCGCTGCTCGCCGGCCGGCTCGGCCGCGACGTGTTCTTCTACTCGCTGACGGTGGACCCCGAGCGCGACACGCCGAGGGCCCTCAAGGAATTCGCCGCCCGCCACGGCGCTGGCCCCGGATGGCTGTTCCTGACCGGCCAGCCCGAGGATCTCCTGGATTTGAAGGGGCGGCTTTTCTCCCAAGGCCCCGGCCATATCCACGACATGGACTGCGCTATGGCGATGCTGCGCTACGGCAACGCGGCTGCGGGGCTCTGGGGAGCGGTGCCCGTAAGGACGGACCCGGAGTGGATCGTCCAGCGCCTCTCCTGGGTTCAAACGCGCGAGCCCGTGGCGGGACCGCCGCGGCGGCGCGGGCCGGCCCCGCTGGCGCTTCCGAAGCGGGAAGGAGAGCCGTCATGAAAACCCCGGTCCTCGCGATCGTCATGCTCTGCCTCGCGGCCTCCACATTGTCTGCCCAGACACCGCCCCAGACGGCGCCGGATTGGACGTACCTGTCCTGCCCCTACGCGGAATCGCCGAAGTACCCGGGCCTGCCGGGCGTCTGCCATCCCTACCCGCAGCCGTGGCCCAAGCCCTCGGCCGAGACGACCACCGGCTGCCCCGGCAACTGCAAGACGGTGGTGGTGACGGGCGAGGGGATCTTTCCGCCCAGCAATCCCTTCAACTACGCGACCTTCCCGGGCACCAACTTCCTGCCGACGGTCTACACCAACGCCTTCAACAGCCAGGGGGGCGAGATCCCGAACACCCTGCCGTCGACGCCGGACAACCCCTACAACCTGCACGACGGCGACCCGGTGGTGTCGAGGATCAACCCGACCTCCCCCGAGGACGACCTGCGGGAGATCTTCGACCAGGTGCTGAGCCTCCTGGCCGGAGATCAGGAGAAGACGGGGCTCGACTCCCTGCAGAAGAAGTACGGCGACGAGGCGGTCCGGGCCGGCCTGCGGCTCGCCAACGACATCGTCGAGGGCAATCCCGTGCCCGGGCGGGTCTACAGCGGCCTGCCGCTGCTGCACTACACCGGCCCGGAGAAGATCCGGGCGGTCGTGCCGATCAAGGACGGGCAGGGCAACGTGATCGGCGGCAACGTCGACGTCCACCAGGTCTGGTTCAATCAGCGGATCGAGTCGGACACCGCGTTCCTCGACGCCAGCGCGCTGACTCCCGACGTCCCCTGGACAGTCACCTATACCGTGGACGTCCTGAACCGGGGGCGCGACGACTTCTCGCCCACGGTCATGTACTTCGACGCGCCGACCAGGAAGCCCGGCATCGGCATGGACCAGACCTTCTTCAACATGGAGGAGGGCACGCGGACGGTGTTCCGGATCAAGATGGCGCCGGCCTCCTACCTCAACCTGATCTACACCTGGGGCTGGCGCATGCACCCGCCGCGCGTCCAGGTGATGGAGAACGCCGCCAAGACGATCAACTACGGGGGCACCGTGCCCCCGGCGTGCCCCGGGGACTACCAGGGCAAGACCCTGCCGCAGCTCGAGCAGGCCGTGTTCTGCCTGCCGGAGGACCCCGGCTGCACGTCGGTGCGCTGCCGCCCCGGCGAGCCGCCGTTCACGCCGGACGGCCAGCCCTCGGCCTGCGAGAAGCAGAAGCTCTACGCCATCTCGCGGATCGGCGACGTCGCGCCCGAGAAGAAGATGTGGCGCGCCATCGGCGAGGCGCGCAAGGCGGCGGACCGGGGGGAATGGAAGACGGTCGAGGCGATCGTCCGCGGCCGGGCGCTCCCCGCTTATTTCGACTGGCTCAACCGCAACCAGCTTCCGGCCGGCGTCGAGAAGGACCCGGACTCCGACCTCACGCTCCTCTACGTCAACAACACCACTTATGGCGAGCTGACCAACGGCGCCTGGGGCCGGTGGGACGACTGGGAGCAGCGGCCCAAGAAGCTGCGCGTGACGATCCTGAACGGCGACGGCTTCGTGCACTCCTACACGATCGCCGACTTCGGAGGCAACCGCGGCTGGGAGAACCAGTTCAAGTCGTCCGTCAAGGTCGCGGGCTCGGGCTGCTGGTTCACCTTCGGCCGCAACTACTGGTGGATGCCGGCCGGCGGCCCGGTCAACCCCTACATCTGCGTGCCGTCGGCGGGCGGCCTGGCGCCGGGCCTCCACAAGGTCGAGGTGGACCTGAATTTCGATCCGTCCCGGCGGCTGCGGTTCTACGAGTTCGATCCGTTCCACCACGACGTGGCGGTCTACTCGGTCCACTAGGGCGGTCTGCCGATGAGGTTGTTGGCTGCCGCCCTCGTCCTGCTTCTGACTCCAGCGGTGCCCGCCGCGCCGCGCTACACGCGGTCCGTGGCCACCTGCACGCCCCCGGCCGTGACGCTGATCGACGCCCGGGGCGAGCAGGTGCCGCTGGCGTCGGCGCTGGACTCGCCCGGCCCCGTCGTCCTGCAGTTCATCTTCACCACCTGCCCTTCCATCTGCCCCCTGCTCAGCTCGACGCTGTCGGCTGCCCAAGGCGCGCGCAAGGTCTCGATCTCGATCGATCCGGAGTTCGACACGCCGGCGCGGCTGCGCGAGTACGCCGGACGGTTCAAGGCCGGACCGGATTGGTGGTTTCTCACCGGCAGCCGGGAGGACGTGGCCGCCGTCCAGAAGGCCTTCGGCGCCTACCGCGGCAACAAGATGTCCCACGAGCCGCTGACGTTTCTCCGCACGGCGCCCGGCGAGCCCTGGCTGCGGTTCGCGGGTCCGATGACCGGCGCGGAGTTGGCCTCCGAGCTCCGAAAGGCTGGTGCGGGCCGGCGGATCTACCGCGAGGCGTGCGCCTCCTGCCATAAGCGGAGCGGCTTCGGCACGAGCGAGGGCGGGGTCTACATCCCGCGGGTGACGGGTCCCGCCCTGTTCCAGAGCGGTCAGATCCGCCGGGCCGACCTGTTCCGGAATCTCTACCAGGAGGTGCAGCCCCAGCCCTACGGAGCGCGCCTGCGGGACCCGCGGCCGCGTCCGGCCTACACGCCGGAGACCCTCGCCGCCGCCGTGCGCGAGGGGCGGGACCCCGCCGGGCGGACGCTCGATCCCCTGATGCCGCGCCTCACCCTCAGCGACGAGGAGATGGCCCACCTCACCGCCTATCTCCAGGGGCTCTCGGCCGCACCCTCGCCGGGGGTGGATGGCGAGGCGATCCACTTTGCGACGGTGGTCACGGAGGGAGTGGACCCGGGCCGGCGCAAGGCCATGCTCGACGTGATGGCGGCCTACGTCCGCTGGAAGAACGCCGAGACGAGGCACTCGGCGGCGCGGCTCGGCTTCTCGCCTTGGTACCGGGACGAGTTCGCCGGCTCCTACCGCGAGTGGAAGCTCCACGTCTGGGAGCTGCGCGGCGCGGCCGCAACCTGGCCGGCCCAACTCGCGGCGTACTACCGCGCCCAGCCCGTGTTCGTCCTGCTCTCCGGGATCGGCGTGGGGGAGTGGCGGCCGGTGCACGACTTCTGCGAGCGGCAGGAAGTGCCCTGCCTGTTCCCCAACACCGACCTGCCGGTCGTCTCCCCGCCGGGCGCCTACGCGCTCTACCTGTCGCCGGGCCTGACGGTCGAGGCGGAGGCCCTCGCCCGGCGCCTGGGGGAGGACGAAGGACTGCAAGGACTTCAAGGACAGCAAAGACGGCAACGAGACCGAGATTTGCAGTCCTTGCAGTCCTTGAGGTCCTTGCAGTCCTTGCCCGTGCCGATGCCGGGGCGGGTCGTTCAGGTCTACCGGGAAGCGGGCAGGGTTCCCGCCCAGGCCTTGCGCAACGCCCTGCCGTCGGTGACCGAGCGGGCCGTCCCGTCAGGCGAGGCGCTGACCCCCGCTTTCTGGCAGCGCCTGGTGCGCGAGACCCGACCCGACGTCCTCGTGCTCTGGCTGGGCCCAGAGGACGCGGCGTCGCTCGGGCCGGCCGAGGACGCCTTCGCGGGGGTCCGGCAACTCGTCTTCTCGTACAGCCTGCTCGAAGAGGCGGAGCCGGCTATACCCGCCGGGCTGCGGCGGAAGGCCTGGCTGACCTGGCCCTTCGCCCTGCCGGGCCAGGACGAGCCCCTGGCCTACCGGGTCCGGGCCTGGATGCGCGCCCGCCGGGTCGAGCCGGCCCACGAGAGACTGCAGCTCGACACCTGGTTCGCCCTCGCCGTGACGGACCACTCGCTCGTGCACCTGGTGGAGAGCTTCTCCCGCGACTTCTTCGTCGAGAGCGTCGAGGAGGAGACGGAGAACGCCTTGAGCCCGGGCGTCTTCCCCTCCCTCAGCCTCAGCCCCGGGCAGAGGTTCGCCTCCAAGGGCAGCTACGTCGTGCGGCTGGCGGACGGGGCTACAGGGGTGGAAGCCGTGGGCGGGTGGATCGTGCCGTAAGGGCGTCTCTCGTGGTACCTTCCCGGCGCTACGGAGCGCCGATGGTGACCTCTCCTTCTCAATCCTTCCCCAGGACCCCCGCATGAGGCGATTCCTCCGCCTCGCGCTCGTCCTGGTCGTGCTCGCCGTGCTGGCGGGGCACGTCTTCTATTGGTACTGGCCCCAGGAGCGGCCGGGGGCTCCGGAGCCGGGGGGGCTGCCGGCGCGCCTGCTGGCTTCGGGGGCGTATGGCGCCTGCCTGTGGATGCCCTTCCCACATCAGAACCTTGGCGCGCTCGGGGGATCGATCCCGAGCGGCCCGGAGTACCTGATGGCCCTGGCGCGGGTGGCGGACCTGCCGCCGCCGACGCTGCCGTCGTTCGGGCCCTTCGCGGTGCCGCCGTCGCGCGAGATCGCGGCCTGCTCGGACCTCGACGGCCAGCGGTTCTATCTGGTGGCGCGGGTGTACCCGGGCCTCGGCGCGCTGGCGCGGCTCGCCGGCCAACTGGCGGACAACCCGTGGCTCCAGGGCGGCGAGGTGCGCGAGACCCGCGGGCGCCGGGACGAGGTCGAGGAGCGGGTGTTCCACGTCGCCTGGCGGGACAACCTCTGGACGGTGCGGCTCGGGCCGGAGCCGCGGATCCCCGAGGTCGGGGACAGCTCCGGTGCGGCGCAGCCCTATCCCGCCAGCCTGGGACTGATCCACCTGGAGGAGGAGGCTTCCGACTTTCCCGCTGGCGACTACCTGGTGGAGAGGCAGGGCAGGGGCCTGCAACTGGCCCTCGCGGGCGGAGCGGCGGCGCCCGAGCCGCCGGCCGTGGCCGGCGAGGACGCGCCGGTGCTGCTGGCCGCGGTGGGGACGGCCTGGCCGGCCGACTCGCCGAAGCCGCTGCCGCCGGCCGCGATGATGCTTTTTGACACCCAGGGCGGGCTCAACCTGGGCCCTCTCGGCCAGATGCCGGGGGCGGCGGTGCTCAATCCGCCCGGCGGCCGGCGGTGGGCGATGCCGACGAAGGGGGTGGCGGGCCTGCTGGCGAAGAACCTGCCGCGGGGGAATGCCGCCGGATGGAGCATTGTTGCTCTCGATGCCGCGAGCCTCGAGCGCGCGGAGGCCCTGGCGCCGGAGATCTCGGCGCTCGCACCGCCCGACGGGGAGGCCCCCGGCGGCCGTCTGGTCCTGGGCCTCTGGGTGCGTCCCCTTCCTGCCCTGCGTCTGGTCACCCAGCTTCGCACAGGCTTCGAGAAGGTCCCCCTGGTCGACCGCCGGCAGGTTCAGACCTGGCGGGACTGGGAGACGCTGCTCCGTCCGCTCGCGGCCTGCGAACGGGTTTCCATGGCGGCGACCCGCTCGCCGTCGTCGTTTCTCCTGCGGCTGCAGGATTGTCACTGATTTGACAGCCGGGAGCGAATCCCTTAGCCTTCGCGTTTGCCCCGGCTGGAGGTTCTGTGTATGCAGATTTGGCTGGAACAGGTTCAAGACGAACCTTTCAACTGGGACGAAACTCAGAGCATTGCCAAGGAGACCCTGGAGCGCCATGAGCTGCTGGACCTCGGTCCGGTGCATTGGCACGGCCAGGTGGTGTACGCGGATCCGGGGTATTTCCTGCGCGCCCACCTCTCCTATGAGCAGACCCTGAGCTGCAACCGGTGCCTGAAGCCGATCGTCGAGCACGCCGAGTCCGACGTCGAGCTGATGATTCTGGTCGAGAAACATCCGCCCCTCGGGGGCGAGCACGCGCTGCACGAGCAGGACCTGGGGTTGATGTACGTTCCCGATGAGGTCTTCGAGACGGACCCCATCCTGATCGAGCAGCTTCAGCTCAACGTCCCCATGAAGCCGCTCTGCCGTGAGGACTGCCAGGGGCTCTGTGCCATTTGCGGAGCCGACAAGAACGCCGGAGCCTGCTCCTGCGTGGAGACCACCACGGACTCCCGCTGGGCGGCCCTCGCCGCTTTGAAGAGCCGGCTCGAAGAGAAGAAGTGAAGAAACCAGGACCCTAGACTCAAAGAGGCTCGACGACCATGCCGAATCCAAAACGACGCCATTCCAAGGCTCGCCGCGACAAGCGCCGGGCGCACGACGCGCTGGCGTCTCCCCCCATCTCGACCTGCCCCAACTGCGGTGAGGCCAAGATTCCGCACCGCGCCTGCGCCAAGTGCGGGCAGTACCGCGGCCGCCAGGTGATCGAGGGCAGCGAGAACGTGTAGCCCACCTCACCCCGACCCCTCTCCCGAGCGGAGAGGGGGCTGACCCAAAGCATGCCGATCGCCTTAGACGCCATGGGTGGGGATTCCGCGCCGCAGTCCGCGGTGGAGGGCGCTTTCCGCGCCGCCACCGAGGACGGCTGCGCCATTCTGCTGGTGGGAGACCGCGCCCGCATCGAGCCCGAGCTGCGCAAGCTGGGCGGCAGCGGGCGCATCGAGATCGTGCACGCCGAGGAGGTGGTGGGCATGGACGAGCCGGCGATCACGCCGATCCGCAAGAAGCGGCGCTCGTCGCTGCGCCTGTGCGCCGAGCTGGTCAAGGACGGCCGGGCCCAGGCCATGGTCACCGCCGGCAACACCGGCGCGGCCCTGGCCGTCGCCAAGATGGTGATCGGTACGGTGGCCGGCGTCGACCGCCCGGCGCTGGCGGCGGTGCTGCCCAACGCCACCGGCAAGACGGTGCTGCTCGACGTCGGCGCCAACGTCGACAGCAAGGCCGTCCACCTGCGCGAGTTCGCCGTCATGGGGCACTTCTATGCGCAGGAGGTCATCGGCACCCTCTCGCCGCGGGTCGGCCTGATGTCGATCGGCGAGGAGGAGGGCAAGGGCACGGACCTGACCCGCGAGGCCTACAAGCTGCTCAAGACCACGGGCCTCAACTTCATCGGCAACGTCGAGGGGCGGGACGTCTTCACCGGCGAGGTGGACGTGATCGTCTGCGACGGCTTCGTCGGCAACGTGCTCCTCAAGAGCGCCGAGGCGCTCGCCGAGTTCATCCGCCGCATGCTGCGCGAGGAGATCATGGGCGCCGCCGGCGGCAAGCTGGGCTATCTGCTCGCCAAGGGGGCCTTCGAGCGCTTCCGGCAGCGCACCGACTACACCGAGTACGGCGGCGCGCCGCTGCTCGGCGTCAACGGCGGCTGCTTCATCGGCCACGGCCGGTCGAACGCCCACGCCATCCAGAACGCCATCCGCCGGGCCGTCGAGTTCTCGAACGCCCAACTGGACCGTAAGATCCGCGACAAGATCGCCGAGCTGCACAGCCAGGAGGAGCGCCACCTGGACGGCCGGCAGGGAGCCGAAGCGGGATGAGCCTGATCGGTAATATCTTCATCAATAAGAAAATTGCCTTCGTCTTTCCCGGCCAAGGCTCGCAGAAGGTGGGCATGGGCCGCGTCTGGGCCGACGCCGTCCCCGAGGCCCGCCGAACCTTCGAGGAGGCGGACGAGGCCCTCGGCTTCCCCCTCTCGAAGCTCTGCTGGGAAGGCCCGGAGGAGGAGCTCAACCTGACGGCGAACACGCAGCCGGCCCTGGTGGCCGCCGCCGTCGCCGTCCACCGCGCCCTCGGCGTGCTGGCACCCGAGCTGCAACCGGTGGCTGTCGCGGGGCACAGCCTGGGCGAGTACTCGGCCCTGGTGGCCGCGGGCGCCCTCGATTTCGCCGACGCCTTGCGGCTGGTGCGCCGCCGCGGCGAGCTGATGCAGGAGGCCGTGCCCGTGGGGCAGGGCGCCATGGCGGCCATCATCGGCATGGACGCCGAGGCGGTCGCCGGCGTTGCGGCCGATGCGGCCACGGCGGAGGAAGTCTGCGCCGTGGCCAACTACAACGGCCCGTCGCAGACGGTGATCGCGGGGAGCAAGGCGGCCGTCGACCGCGCCGTCGTCCTGGCCAGGGAGCGCGGGGCGCGCAAGGCGACGCTGCTGGCCGTCTCGGCGCCCTTCCACTCGCCGCTGATGCGTCCGGCCCGCGAGGGGATGGCGCCGCTGCTGGCGGCGACCGGATTTCAGGACCCGCGGGTGCCGGTGGTCAGCAACGTCGACGCCGCGCCCGTCACGGCGGGCGGCGCCGCGCGCGACGCCCTGGTTCGCCAGATCGACAGCCCGGTGCGCTGGGTGGAGTCGGTGCTGTGGATGGAGGAGGCGCTGGGGGTGGAGGCCTTCGTCGAGGTGGGGCCGGGCAACGTGCTCACGGGCCTCACCAAGCGCATCGTCAAGGCGGCGCGCACGACGGCGGTGACCGATCCCGGGCATCTCCGGCAGCTCCTGGAAGAGAAGGCAGAAGGGGAGGAGAGCTGATGCTGAAGCTGGATGGCAGGACCGCGCTGGTGACCGGCGCCTCCCAGGGGATCGGCGAGGCGGTCGCGAAGCTCCTGGCCGGGCAGGGCGCCCGCGTCGTGCTGGCGGCCCGCAACGAGGAGAAGCTCAGGGACCTCGCGGCGCACATCGAGGCCGCCGGCGGCAGCGCCCGGCCGCTGGTCCTCGACGTGTCGCGGCCCGAGAGCTTCGGCGAGGCGCTGAAGAGCCTGCCCGAGGACTTCGCGGCCATCGACATCCTGGTCAACAACGCCGGCGTGACGGCCGACAACCTGCTCGCCCGCATGTCGCTCGACGACTGGGAGCGGGTGCTGCGGACCAACCTGACCGGCGCCTTCGCCCTCACCAAGGAGATGGTGCGGGGGATGATGAAGCGCCGCTGGGGCCGGCTGATCAACGTCTCCTCGGTGGTGGGCATGATGGGCAACGCCGGCCAGGCGAACTACGCGGCCTCGAAGGCGGGCCTGATCGGCTTCTCGAAGTCGCTGGCCCGCGAGCTGGGGAGCCGCAACATCACGGTCAACGTGGTGGCCCCCGGCTACATCCGGACGGCCATGACGGAAAACCTCCCCGAGGCCTCCCGCGAGGAGCTGGCGGGGTCGATCGCCTTGAAGCGCCTGGGCACGGTGGACGACGTGGCCTGGGCGGTGCTCTTCCTGGCCAGCGAGGAGGCGGGGTACATCACCGGCCACACGCTCAACGTCTCGGGCGGTCTGTATATCTGACGTCCTGAATCCGAATCGGCCCGCCGTGGCATGGACTCGCGGCGGACCTTTATGCTAGAACCCGTGTTCGTGCGGGTGCGCCCGCAGATCCTTAGATGAAGGAGGGAACGATCGATGGCAGTCGCTGAAAAGGTCAAGAGCATCATCGTCGAGCAGCTCGGGGTCGACGAGGAGGAAGTCACCCTGGAGGCGAGCTTCACCGAGGATCTCGGCGCGGACTCGCTGGACATCGTGGAGCTGGTGATGGCCTTCGAGGAGGAGTTCGGCATCGAGATTCCGGACGAGGAGGCGGAGAAGATCAGCAACGTTCGCGAGGCGGTCGATTACATCCAGAACAACGTCGGGGACCAGAACTAGGTTCCCCCCTCACGAATCTCAAAGCTACCGATCCAGCCTTGAAGAAAGAGACGCGCCGAGTCGTCGTCACCGGGGTGGGCTTGGTGTCCCCCCTGGGTGTAGGTACGGCCGAGAACTGGGATGCGCTCCTCGCGGGGCGCTCCGGTATCGGCCCGATCACCCGTTTCGACGCGGCGGAGTACCCGTCGCGCATCGCCGGCGAGGTCAAGGGCTTCAACCCGCTCGACTACCTCGACAAGAAGGAAGTCAAGAAGAGCGACACCTTCATCCACTACGCCCTGGCGGCCACGCGCTTCGCCCTGGAGGACTCCGGTCTCCGGATCGACGACGGCAACGCCGAGCGGGTGGGCGTCGTCATCGGCTCGGGGATCGGCGGCCTGCCGCTGATCGAGTCGATGCACCAGACCCTGCTGGAGAAGGGACCGGGCCGCGTGTCGCCGTTCTTCATCCCCGGCCTGATCGTCAACATGGCGGCGGGCCAGGTCTCGATCCACCATGGCGCCAAGGGCCCGAACACCTCGCCGGCCACGGCCTGCACCACGGGCCTGCACGCCATCGGCGATGCCTTCCGCTTCATTCAGGCGGGCGAGGCCGACGCCATGATCGCCGGCGGCGCCGAGGCGGTCGTCACGCCGCTGGCGATGGCCGGCTTCTGCGCCATGCGCGCCCTCTCCCACCGCAACGACGAGCCGGAGAAGGCCTCCCGCCCGTGGGACGCCCACCGCGACGGCTTCGTCATGGGCGAGGGGTGCGGCCTCGTCATCCTCGAAGAGCTGGAGACGGCGAAGGGGCGGGGGGCGCCGATCTACGCCGAGGTCGTGGGTTACGGCATGAGCGCCGACGCCTACCACATCTCGGCGCCTCATCCGGAAGGCGACGGCGCCGTGCGGGTGATGAACATCGCCCTCAAGGACGCCGGCCTGGCGCCCGAGGTGATCGGCTACATCAACGCCCATGGCACCTCGACGCCGTTGGGCGACCTCTCCGAGGTGCGGGCGATCAAGCGGGTGTTCGGCGATCACGCCTACCGGCTGGCGGTCTCCTCGACGAAGAGCGCCACCGGGCACCTCCTGGGCGCGGCCGGCGGGCTCGAGACGGGCATCCTGGCCCTCGCCGTGCACCACCAGATCCTTCCCCCCACGATCAACCTCGACGAGCCGGGCGAGGGCTGCGACCTCGACTTCGTACCCCACACGGCGCGCCCGGTGGACCTTGAGTACGCCATGAGCAACTCGTTCGGCTTCGGCGGCACGAACGCGTCGATCGTGCTCAAGCGGTACCGCGAGTAGGGGGGCGCGCGGCGGAAAGGCCGCACCAAGGACCTCAAGGACTGCAGAGACAGCAAAGACTGCAAGGAGAAACACCCGTCTTTGCTGTCCTTCGTCCTTGCAGTCGTTGCAGTCCCTGCAGTCCTTGGTGTTTTGCCTACGGCGGCCCCGCCTCCCCCTGCAATTCCCGCTCGAAGAAGTCCGTCATCCGCTGAAAGAAATTCCGTAGCGAGAGGCCCGCGAAGCTGTGGGTCTGCCCGGGGTAGAAGGCCTGCTCGAACTGCAGGCCTGCCTTCACGAGCTCGTCGGTCATCAGGATCGAGTTGTTGGGATGGACGTTGTCGTCCGCCAGGCCGTGGACGATCAGCAGCCGGTCCTTGAGGTTGGCGGAGTAGGTGACGGGGGAGGAGTCACGGTAGCCGTCCGGGTTGTCCTGGGGATGGTCGAGATAGCGCTCGGTCCAGGTGGAATCGTAGAGCTTCCAGTCGGTGACCGGAGCGCCGGCGACGCCGGCCTTCCAGACGCCCGGACGGTTGAGGAGGCAGTAGAGGGTGTTGTAGCCGCCGCCCGACCAGCCCCACAGGCCGATGCGGGAGGCGTCCACCCAGGGCAGGCTCTTCAGGTAGTCCACGGCGGCGAGCTGGGCGGCCAGGTTGAGAGGGCCGAAGCGGCGGTGGTCGCGGTCCTCGCCGGCCTTGCCGAAGAAGATCGAGGACTGGTTGTCGACGCTGAAGGTGATGAATCCCCGCTGGGTCATCATCTTCATCCAGGCGGCCCGTGTGCTCCAGGCGTTGTCGACCACCTGCGAGCCCGGCCCGCCGTAGTGGTAGACGATGACCGGGTAGCGGCGGGACGGGTCGAAGCCGGCGGGCTTGAGCAGGCGGGCCGGCAGCCGGGAGCCCTCCGGCCCGGCGATGGTCAGGAACTCCCACTTCGGCAGGGACGCCACGTCGAAAGGCGGCAGGGCAAAGGGCATGGCGATGGCAGCGCCGCCGCCGGCCGGCCGCACCTCGGTGCGCGCCGGGGTGTCGGCGTCGTGCCAGATGTGGACCCAGGCGCCGGTCTTCGGGGCGACCAGGGCCTGGTGCGTGCCGGGCGTCGGCGTCAGCACCTCCCAGTCTGCCTTCGGATCGTCCAGGCGCAGCCGCGCCACCCGCTTGTCGACGGCGCCCAGCTCGGACGTGGGGTAGGCCGTCACCATGGCCCAGGAGCCGTCGGCCGCGACGGCGTCGAGATGGGTGATCGCCCAGCCCTCGGGCGTCACCGGCCGGACCGCTTTGCCGTCCGCGCCGTGGAGGTACAGCCGCCGCCAGCCGCTCCGCTCGGAGCCCCAGAGGAAGCGCCCGTCGGGCAGGAACTTGAAGTCGTCGCCGAGGTTGACCCAGGTGGGCCAGGTCTCCGTCAGCAGCGTCGAGCAGGCGCCGCCGGCGGGAGCGCAGCGGAGGAGGTCCAGGCGGTTCTGGTCGCGGTTCAGGCGCTGGACGGCGACGCCGTCGCCCCGCGGCGTCCACTCCACCCGCGCCAGATAGGCGTCGGGATCGCCCGTCTCCAGCCAGGAGGTGCGGCCGGTCGCGAGGTCGGCCACGCCGAGCCTGACCCGCGGGTTGGGCTCGCCCGCGGTCGGGTACTTCTGCCATTCGACCTTGGGATAGACGAGCGTGTCGTCGACCAGGGGGTAGACGCCGACGAGGGTCTCGTCGAAGTGGTAGTAGGCGATCCGGGAGCCGTCCGGGCTCCACCAGTACCCCACCGGGGAGCGGTTCCAGATCTCTTCCCCATAGAGCCAGTCGGTGGTGCCGTTCAGGGTGACGTTCTCCTTGCCATCCGTCGTCAGCCGGGTCTCCCGGCCGGTCGCGGCCTCGATCGTGTAGAGGTCGAAGCCGCGCACGAAGGCGATCCGCGAGCCGTCGGGGGAGAAGCGGGCCTCCTCCTCGGCCGCCTCCGTGCGGGTCAGCCGGCGGAGCTTCGCCATGTCGAGGGGAACCGCGAAGGGCAGGAGGTAGAGGTCTCCCTTGAAGACCAGCAGCAGGGCGTCTCCCCGCGGCGACCAGGAGTACGCGGTCAGCTTGAAGTCCTCCTCCCCGTGCTTCAGGCCGGTGGTCTTCAGGAGCAGGTCTCGCTTGCCGGTCGTGGCGTCGAGGACCCAGAGGGCCTCCTCCTTGCCGTCGCCATGCTCATCCCAGACGAAGGTCAGCCGTTTGCCGTCGGGCGCCCAGGCCCGCTGGGCGCCCCGGCGGCCCAGGGCGCTGGGAGCCAGGGCGGCGTCGACCGTCAGCAGGGGCGTCTTCTCCGGAGCGGGAGGCTGTTCGGAAGCCGAAGACTGTCCCAAAACCAAAGACAATCCGGGAGCTGCGGCGGCGAGGGAGATCCACAGGGCAAGTGACAAAGTGCGCATGCATCCTCCTGAATGGGTACCGGAATCCGGCCGAGTCTAACGCTTCTGCAACCTTTGTGGTCCCCGGGCCGTAGTGATCGACGTGAATCGGAACCGGAGGCATACGCCATGAAACACAGGACCCAGATCTTCAGAAAGCCCGCCCTCACGGCGGCTTTGACCCTCCTGGCCGGGATCGCGGCCATCCCGGCATCTCTCCACGCGGAGCCGCAGACCCGGGCCTTCCGCCAGGCCTTCCCGGCCGGCGAGGGGCAGCTCCGCCTGGCCAACCTCGCCGGCCGCATCGAGATCGTGCGGGCGCCGGGCCATGAGGTGGTGGTGGACGCCACCGTTCACGCCGACATGGAGGGCGCCGCCGAGACCCAGCGGATCCTGCAGGGGATGAAGTGGGTGAAGAGCCGCGACAAGAAGGGACGGGAGGAGTGGGCCCTTTCCTACCCGGTGGACAAATACCGCTCCTATCACTACCCCGGCAACAAGAACAACGACGACGTGCCGGCCTTCCTGGGCTTCCTGGGCGGCAATCAGACCATGACCACGTACCGGGGCGAGCGGGTGCGCATCTACGCCGTCAAGCGCTCCTCCACCCCGACGCTCTACGCCGACCTGCGGGTCACCCTGCCGGCCGGCGGCAACGTCGCCCTGCGCAACGCCGTCGGTCCGGTGCGCGGCGGCGACCTCGACGGCACTCTGGCCGTGGACACCGGCAGCGGCAACGTGCAGATCGCTTCGCACTCGGGCCAGTTGACCATCGACACCGGCTCCGGCGACGTCCTCGTGGGCTCGGCCAAGGGCGAGACCTCGATCGACACGGGCTCCGGGAGCGTGATCGTCAAGCGCCTGGTGGGCAACGGCAAGGTGGACACGGGATCGGGGGACGTCACGGTCCAGAAGCTCTCCGCCGGCCGGATCGCCATCGAGACCGGCTCCGGCGACGTGACCCTGCAGGACGGGGTCGCCGGCAAGGTGATCGCGGACACCGGCTCCGGCGGCATCCGGGTGATCGCGGTCGAGCTCGAGGAGCTGGCCGCCGACACCGGCTCCGGCGACGTGGTGGTGCAGACCTCGCTGGCCAAGGCGAGGCGGGTGAGCGCCGAGACGGGCAGCGGCGACATCCGGATCAACGCCGGGCCGAACGCCCAGTTCGAGGTCGTGTCGGACCTGGGGAGCGGCGAGCTGCTGGTGGGCTACGCCGACGCGGTCCTGCGCAAGGACGGCCGCAAGGTCGTGGGCGCCAAGCGCGGCAACGGCCAAACGGAGATCCACGTCGAAACGGGGAGCGGCGACTGCTCGATCCGGCCGAAGGGCGAGACGCCGTAAAGGCCCGCGCCCGACCCCTCCGGGGCCGGCCCCTCATAACCCCCTACCCCCTTCTCTCCCGGCCTCCCTCCCTGCCACCGGGAGAGAAGGGGAATGAAGAAGCTCTGAAGCTCTCTCCGACAAACTTCTCCCTCTTCTCCCGGACGGTGGGAGGGAGGCGGGGAGAAGAGGGCCGGGGTGATGAGGGCCCGCGCCGTCAGGCGCGGGTCACAACCCTGGCAGGCATCACATCTTGCTGTAATTCGGCCCATCGCCCCCTTCCGGGGGCACCCACGTGATGATCCCGTAGGGATCCATGATGTCGCAGGTCTTGCAGTGGACGCAGTTGCTGGCGTTGATCTGCAGGCGCTCGCCGGTGGGGGAGGCGGGCTCGGGGACCATCTCGTAGACGGCGGCGGGGCAGAAGCGCTGGCAGGGGTTGGCGTACTCGACGGTGCACTGGTAGATGCAGATGTCGGTGTCCGCCACCAGCAGGTGGACCGGCTGGTCCTCGTCGTGGGCGGTGCCGGAGTTGTAGACGTCGGCCAGCTTGTCGAAGGTCAGCCTGCCGTCCGCCCTCACCGGCTCCGGCCGCTTCAGACGCTGCCCCTCGGGAGTGTTGAGCGGGATCATCCGCTCGTGACCCGGCTCGGTGGCCACGCGGTCGAGGACGCCCCAGCCGCGGCCGCCCGTCACCAGGCCGATGCCGGCCTGCGCCATGCCGGCGACCATGCCGTGATCGAAGGCCTGGTGGAAGTTGCGCACCGGCCAGAGCTCCTCCTTGATCCAGCTCGCGTCGACCTTGTCCTGATAGGCCGCCAGGCGCTCGGCCGTGGCGCCGCCCGCCTTCAGGGCCTCGAGGATCGTCTCGGCGGCCAGCATGCCGGACTTCATGCCCAGGTGGATACCCTTGAGGCGCTGGCCGTTGAGCATGCCGGCCGAGTCGCCGACGATCAGGAAGCCGTCGCCGTAGGAGCGCGGCATCGACCACCAGCCGCCCTCGGGGAGGGCCTTGGCGCCGTAGAACGCCATCTTGCCCCCCTCCAGGAGGGATGAGATGGCGGGGTGGGTCTTCATGCGCTGGAACTCGGCGTGCGGATCGAGGAGGGGGTTCTTGTAGTCGAGCCCCACGACCAGGCCGACGATCATCTGGTCGTTCTGCATGCCGTAGAGGAAGCCGCCGCCGAAGGTGTCGAAGCCCAGGGGCCAGCCGAGGGTGTGGATCACCTCGCCGGGCGTCACCCGCCCCGGAGGCAGGTCCCAGATCTCCTTGATGCCGATGGCGTAGATCTGCGGGTTCTTGCCCTCCCAGAGGCCGAGCTCGGCGTCGAGCTGCTTGACCAGGGTGCCCCGCGGCCCCTCGCCGAGCACCACCACCTGGGCGCGGATGTCCACTCCCGGCTCGTAGTTGGCCTTCCTGTGTCCCTCGCGGGAGATCCCCTTGTCGCCCGTGCGCACGCCGACCACCCGGCCGTTCTCGACCAGGGCCCGGACGGCGGGGAACTCGAAGAAGATGTCGACGCCGGCGGCCTCCACCTTGGGCGCCATCCACTTGAGGATCTTGCCCAGGGAGGCGACGTAGTTGCCGTCATTCTCGAGGGGCGGCGGGATGGGCATGGAGAACGACCGCTTCTCCGTCAGGTAGAGGAGCTTCTCGTGCTCGTGCCCGATCGGGCCTTCGAAAGGTGCGCTCTTCCAGTCGTCGGGGAAGAGCTCGCGCAGAGCCCTGGGGTCGACCACGGCGCCCGAGAGCGCATGGCTGTTGATCTCCTTGCCCTTCTCCAGCACCCCGATCGCGAGCTCCAGACCGCTCTCCTTGGCCAGGCGGGCAAGATGGTACGCCCCCGCCAGGCTGGCCGGTCCGGCACCCACGAAGAGAACGTCCAGCTCCAGGGTTTCGCGCTCGTCGCTGTCGCGCTCAGTCATGGCGTGTCGGCTCCTGATGTCCTGTGGTCCGGGCGGGGATGCTACCATGGCGACTCACCGCCAGCTATGGAATCCAACCCTACAGAAGGTGCCGGCGTCCGGGAGAGCGGGGGACTTGCCCCCGCCTCGGCCGAGTCCTGGTTCGGGGGCCGGCTCAGCCTGCACCGCGCCGGGGCCGGCGGCGCCGGCTCCTCCTTCGCCGAGGACGTCCGCGCCGGGCTGACCTCCCGGCCCAAGGTTCTGTATCCAAAGTACTTCTACGACGACCTGGGCTCCCGGCTGTTCGAGGCCATCACCGCCCTGCCCGAGTACTATCCCACCCGGGCCGAGGCCGAGATCCTGCGCGCTCACGGCGGAGAGATCGCAGCCGCCCTCGGCGGGCCCGTCCGGCTGGTGGAGCTGGGCAGCGGCGACGGGCAGAAGACCCGCCTGCTCATCGAGGCTCTGCTGGCCCGCCAGGGCAGCCTCGAGTACCTGCCGGTGGACATCTCCGAGTCCGCCATCGAGGCGAGCGCCCGGGTGCTCCTCGCCAACTATCCGGACCTCCGGGTCACCGCCTATGCCGGGGAGTACCAGCAGGCCCTGCGCGCCCTCCGGAGGGAGCCGTCGTCCGGCCTCACGCTCGTCCTCTTCCTCGGCTCGACCCTGGGCAACCTCGACCCCGAGGACCGGCCGGCCCTGCTGCGCGACGTCCGCGGTCTGCTGAGCCCCGGCGAGGCGTTCCTCCTCGGAGTGGACCTCAAGAAGTCCGAGGACGTGCTGATCCCGGCCTACGACGATCCCCTGGGAGTGACGGCGGCGTTCAACCTCAACCTCCTGGGCCGCATCAACCGCGAGCTGGGGGGCGAGTTCAACCTCACCGCCTTCCGCCACCGGGCGATCTACAACCGCGAGCTGGGACGGGTCGAGATGCACCTCGAGAGCCGCCGTGCCCAGACCGTGTTGATCCGCGCCCTCGGCCTCGAGGTCCCCTTCGCGGAAGGCGAGACGATCCACACCGAGAGCTCCCACAAGTTCGACCTCGCCCAGATCGCCGCCCTCGCCGCCGAGGCCGGCTTCGAGCTCGCGCGGACGTGGACGGATTCGGCGGGCCGGTTCGCGTCGAGCCTACTGGTGGCGGCGTAGGGCCCTCACCCTACCCTCTCCCGACCCCTCCCTCCCCCCCTCACCGGGAGAGGGAAAAAGAAACAAAAACATTCTCTGCATGTCTCCCTCCTCTCCCTGTGCGGTGGGGAGGGAGGGGTCGGGAGAGGAGGGCCGGGGAGGTGAGGGCTTCGACGGTGCGCCCCTCTCGGGGTTTTGACAAGGAGCCCGTCCCCGCATACCATGTCGCGTTCGGGGCCGGCGTAGCTCAGTTGGTTAGAGCGCCTGACTGTGGATCAGGAGGTCTCCGGTTCAAATCCGGACGTCGGTACCAACCCTCTTCTAAAACCGCTTCGCTGGAGGACGCCTTCCCATGACAGACACGGTGGAACCGCGCGTCTCGCGGGGCCTGCGCGATCTCCTGCCCGACCAGATGCTGGCCCGGCAGTGGATGATCGACACCATCCGCGGCGTGTACGAGCTCTACGGCTTCGTGCCGCTCGGCACCCCCGCCATCGAATACCTCGACGTGCTGCGCGGCTCCTCGGCCGGCGGCGAGGCCCAGCAGTCGATCTTCACCGTGCAGAACCCGGAGAAGGAAGAGCTCGGCCTGCGCTTCGACCTCACCGTGCCGCTCGCCCGCGTCATCGCCCAGTACCGCGACCTGCCGCGGCCCTTCCGCCGCTACCAGGTGTCGCCCGTCTGGCGCGCCGACAAGCCCGACAAGGGGCGCTTCCGCGAGTTCACCCAGTTCGACCTCGACTCGGTCGGCGTCGAGTCCGAGGTCGCCGACACCGAGATCATCGCCGGCATGTGCGACAGCCTGACCGCCCTCAAGGTGGGGCCGTTCCGGGTGAAGTTCTCCTCGCGCGGCATCCTCAGCGTCCTGCTCGTCTTCGCCGGCATCCCGGAGGAGCAGGCGGCGGACGTCTTCCGCGTGCTCGACAAGCTGGACAAGGTGGGGCCGCAGAAGGTCCGCCTCGAGCTGACGGCCGGCTACGTCGATTCCTCGGGCGATCCCATCCGGGGCGTCGGCCTGGGCTCCGAGCAGGTCGACAAGATCGAGCGCTTCCTCAAGATCCGCTCGGAAGACCGCCGCGAGGTCGTCGCCCAGCTCCGCGAGATCTTCGCCGGCGTCGAGGGCGCGGAGGGCGAGATCGCGATCGTGGAGAAGATCTCCGAGCACCTCTACAGCCTCGGCTACGGCGAGGACCAGGTGTCGCTCGACCTCTCGATCGCCCGCGGCCTCGCCTACTACACGGGGCCCGTGTTCGAGGCGGTCCTGCTCGACGCGCCGCAGTTCGGCTCCGTGTTCGGCGGCGGCCGCTACGACGGCCTGGTGATGCGCTTCCTCGGCGAGCGCGTGCCGGCCGTCGGCGCCTCGATGGGCGTCGACCGCCTGCTCGCCGCGCTCGTCCACCTCGGCCGCACGGGCCACCAGAAGTCCACCGCCAAGGTGCTGATCACCAACATGGACGCCGGCCTCCAGGCCGACTACATCGCCATGACCTGGGAGCTGCGCCGGGCGGGCATCCCCACCGAGCTCTACCTGGGCACCGCCAAGGGGCCGGGCAAGCAGCTCAAGTACGCCGACGCCTGGGGCGTGCCGTTCGCCATCCTCTACGGCTCCAACGAGAAGGAGAAGGGGATCGTCACGATCAAGGACATGGAGATGGGCCGCCGGCGGGCGCAGGCCCTCGCCAACCGCGAGGACTGGCTGGAGGAGCGGCCCGGCCAGCGCGAGGTGCCCCGCGCCGACCTGGTCGCCACGATCAAGGAGATGCTGGGCCAGATCGAGGGAGCGCAACGGTGACCGAGCCGGCTGGCCATACCCGGGCCGTCGTCCTCGACGGCGGCTCGCTGACCCTCGAAGACCTCGCCCGCCTCGCCCGCGACCCGCGGGTGCCGGTCGAGATCCATCCGGACGCCTGGACCCGCGTCGAGGCGAGCCGCAGGCAGATCGAGGCGATCGCCGCCGACTACGTCGAGGAGCTGAAGAAAGAGGGCGGCCGGCCGGTCCTGGAGTACGGCGTCACCACCGGCTTCGGGGAGTTCAAGAACCTCCCCATCGCGCCCGACTGCCTGGAGGAGCTGCAGCGCAACCTCCTGCTCAGCCACTCCGTGGGCATGGGCGAGACGGCCGACCCCGGCAACCCGGCCAACTACTTCGAGCCGGACGTGGTGCGGGCGACGCTCGCCATCCGCCTGAACGCCTTCCTCAAGGGGCACTCGGGCGTCCGCCGCGAGATGGTGGAAGCCGTGCGCGCCATGCTCAACCGGGGCATCGTGCCCCTGGTGCCCATCCGCGGCTCGGTGGGATCGAGCGGCGACCTCTGCCCCCTGGCCCATCTCTTCGTCGTGCTGCTGGGCGAGAGCCGCTACTACGTCGTCCGCGAGCCGGAAGACCTGGCCTACCAGCCCCGCGAGCTGCGGAGCGGCCTCGAGCACCTCCGGGAAGACCTTGGGATCGGCGACGTCCCATCCCCCAGCCACAAGGAAGGGCTGGCGCTGATCAACGGCGCCACCTTCTCGGCAGCCCTCCTGGCCCTGGGCGTCCACGACGGCGAGAGCCTCGCCCATACGGCCGACGTGGCGGCGGCCTTCAGCCTCGAAGCCGTCTGCGGCTGCGCCCGGGCCTTCGACCGGCGCATCCACGACGCCCGCGGGCTCGCCGGGCAGATCGCCTGCGCCGCCAACATCCGGGCGCAGATCAAGGGCAGCAAGCTGATCGAGAAGGCGGCAGCGGTGCAGGACGTCTACTCCCTGCGCTGCGCTCCGACCGTCCACGGTGCGGCTCGGGACGTCATCGCCTACGCCCGCGTGGTGGCGGAGGCGGAGATCAACGCCGCGACCGACAACCCCCTCTTCTTCCCCGGCGACGAGACCCTTCCCCTCGACCACGAGTTCGCCGCCAACTGGCCCGCCGGGTACGATGGCCGCGAGCGGATTTCCTTCTCGGCCGGCAACTTCCACGGCGAACCTGTCGGCATGGCGGCCGACTGCCTGGCGATCGGCCTTGCTGAGCTGGCGAACATTTCCGAGCGGCGTACCCAGATGTTGCTCGACGCTCACCAGAGCCGCAACCTGCCCCCGAACCTGATCCCCCACCGGGGCAACAACTCGGGGCTGATGATCGTCCAATATTGCGCGGCCGGCATCGTCTCCGAGAACAAGGTCCTGACCCATCCCGCGAGCGTGGACTCCATCCCCACCTCCGCCAACTCCGAGGACCACAACGCCATGGCCACCATCGCCGCCCGCAAGCTGCGGACGGTGCTGCGCAATGCCCAGGCCGTCCTGGCGATCGAGCTGCTGGTCGCCGCCCAAGCCGTCGAGTGGCGGGTCGCGATGCGGATCGATCCCGTCCACCCCCGTCCCGACGCCCCCGCCGACTGGCAGCAAGCCGACCGCGAAGCCGAGCTGTTCGAAGAGCGCACCCGTCCCGAGCGAAGGCAGGAGATCGCGGCCGAGCTCGGCGAGGGCACGCGGCAGGCCTACCTCGCCGTGCGGGAAGCGGCGGAGACGATGCTGCGCGACCGGGTGCTGGAGGGGGATCTGCGGGCGGTGCGGGCCTTGGTGTGCAAGGCAGGATTGCCAGAGGGTGCGAACGACTCTAGGATAGGTCCATGACGGAGAGAGAACGCCTGCGCGCTTTGGTGGAGGATCTTCCCGAGGACGAGGTGCACGAGGCCCTGCGTTTCGTTGAGCACCTCCGAAAAGAAGATCCGGTTTTGACGGCATTGCGGAATGCGCAGACGGACGACGAACCCGTGACCCAGGAAGACCTGATGGCTCTGGAAGAAGCCTGGGAAGACGTTCGCCAGGGCCGGATGGTCCCTCACGAAGAGATCCTGCGAGTCGGTCCCCGCGGCGTCGCCTACCAGCCCTGAAAATCGGCCTCTTTACACGCCCAGCTGCTTCCCACGAAAGAGCCATCCGTCGCGGCGGATCCAAGCTAATTCCCTTCGGGCAGCCGCTCCACAATTCGCCTCGGGAAGCAGAGAACGCGAAGTTACGGCGGTTTGGCGGAAGGTTACGGCACTTTAGCTAAACTTGCGGCGGCTCAGCGCCAGTTGAGGACGGGCCAGCGCAAGAGACGACGGTCCGCTGGAAGATTACGCTGAGCCAACGATCTTTACGTCGGATCGCCGTCCATCAACGCTGAGACGAGCGCAAAGGCCGCTGGCCCGGCGGAAGACGACGGCGCCCCAGCGAGTTTGGCGACGGCACGTCGTTTCCTTACCACGGGCCAGCGCAAGGAGACGAGCTCTCGTTGGAAGATGACGCAGAGCCAGCGGACTCCGCGGCGGTTGGTCGTCAAACGCCGCGAGTCTGCACAAGGATGCGCTGGTTCGTCGGCAAGAGCCGGAGCGCCGGCGAGTCTTGCGATAACCCGTTCTTTTTCTCCGGCGGGCCAGCATAGGGATACGGCGGGACGTTGGAAAGTTACGGCGTGCCAGCGATTCTTCCAACGGCTCAGCGTTTGAAGCCGACGGTCCGTCGCAAAGTTACGGTGGGTCAGCTTTGGTGCCAGGGCCTCCGAGGCGCGGGCAATCGCGCTGCCACGTGGAGCTCTTCGCCGGTGTGAGATCCGGCTGAGGGGTTGGAGCCGTAAGGCAGCCATTAATTCGAGCCCCCAAGTTTTTAGCCCTTCTTCTTTTTCAGCTTCTTGCGGCGACCTTCGCGTTTCTTCTGGACTTTCGCGTCATCGTAGAAACCTTTGTGAATTTGTTTGATGAGAAGATTGCTCTTATCTTTCAGCGAAGACGGTACCGTATCCTCCCGGTATCTCTTCTTTTTTAGATCTTCACCTTTGCTGAGGATCTGCAGATTGGGCTTGTAGCTGTAGGTGTATTTCTTGAATTCCTCGAGCTCGGCGTCCGACATGTCCTCTTCTTCGATCTTGGCATGCATGGATTTTTCGAGAACCAGCCAGTCGATGACATGATCGATCGAAGGCTGGTGAGGTTTTTTATCGTACTTGCGATCCTCTATCAGTTTATTGTTGTATTTCTTCATCTTCATCATGGGGCCTGTGCCGTCCTTGCCGGAATAGAGCGTGCCGTTGCGGGTCTGCTCCTCCGTCAGTTCCTTCCGGGTTTCTGAATAGAAACTCAAGCCCCGAGACTTCGTCGCCCGGACGTATTCATCCGGATCGTATTTCTCCTCTTCCGGTATGTACTCGTCGTCGTCTTTCATCCGCTGGACCGTGCCAGGGAAAACTACGTTCCTATAGGGTCGGGGCGGAGCGGGCGCCACGGGAATTCGGGATGGCGCCGCGATCTTGGGTTGTACGCTCTGTGCAGGAACCGGCCGCAGGCTCGCGAGGGCAGCCTGTACATGGGGAGCCGGCGTGACAAGGAAGCTCCGCCGGGGGTCCACTTTTGGCTGGACCGGCAAGGATGGGAGTCGTGAACCGGCCGGCACCGGCAAGCAGGGTTTGGCAACCGGTACCGGAAGAGGCGGCCGGGCCGTCGTGGCCTTGAGAGCCAGCCTCTCCGCCTCGGCCTCCAGTGCAGGGTCCTGGACCACCGCGACCCCGGAACCGAACGGATTGCGAACCCTCCCGGCCCGCTGCTGGACCACGTGCGCCAGCTCGTGGGCGAGGAGGCGCTGCCCGTGCGGTGAATTCGGCAGATACTGGCCGGGAGCGAAATAGAGATTCGCGCCGTGGGTGAAGGCGAAAGCCCCCAGCACAGCCGCCTGATGGCCGACATGGATGCGCACGTCGGAAAAACTGGCTCCGAAGGCTTCCTCCATTTTGCGCTGCAACACCTCGGGCAGACGCTGGCCGGCGCTTTGGGACAACAGCACGGGGCTTTCGGAAGGTAGTTGCGCCGCTGAACCCAAAAGGCGGAGTTGGACCGCGGCCGCACCCGCGCGCGGCGGCGCCACGCGCAGGCGCCCTCCCGCAAAGAACCCCTGGATGACCTGCGGCTGGCGCCCAGGAAGGGCAGGAGCGGAATAGGCGATCATCGCACCTCCGTGAAACCCCGGAAACTTTCCACCTCTCGGGGCTGCCGCTACTCTTGAAGTCGGGGTTGCCGCTACTCTTGAAGTAAGCAGAGTATAGCAAAGAACCGGACTTCCAAGCCCACAGGTACGAGGAGAGGTCCTTCCAGGTCCGGGTCCTTCTACGTTGGAGCGCCTCGGTGTTGACGAGGATCAGGAAGCGGCGTAGTATCGGATACACTCATAGAATGAGAGACATGCAGAAGTCCGAGTAAGCCGGCTGGACGGAAATGGGGACCACGATATGTATTCTAGGCCGAAAGGCGGGGCGGTTAAACTAGAAGTTGGGTGCCAGTAGGTACCATCAATGGTTAATCTTCTTCAGCATCTGATCTCAAACGAGGTAGGAACCAGTGCTTTCCTTGGTACTTTACTCGACCCGCGGTATGACAGCACCGTTTTCGCCCAGGCACGCAATGCGATCGCCCACTTACTCAAGAGGCACGGGATTGAAGTTTTTTCGCCGGCGCCAACTGCTGTTAAGCTCGAGTATTTGGGAATAGACCTCGTTGTAGTGTGGCCACCTTGGAACTTACTCATCGAGAACAAGGTTGCATCAGCCTCAGTTACCCGCGGCCAGTTGAGTGACTATTACTCGGCCTGTCTTCTACACCTAGATCGCAACGGTTTCCTAAAGCACGAGGGCGAAGCCGTTTCTCAACAATCCCTCTGCTTCATTTATTTGACGCCGACCCCATGCACGGGAATGGTTGAGTTCGATTCGCTCGAGCTCCATTCCAGCCGTGCCGACGCAAAAATTCACCTCGCATGGAGCGAGCTGCTCGATTGCTTGACTCCATTAGCCGGCAAGATTGATGATCATGCCTCGTGGCTTTTCAATGCGGGCGTAGATCGTGTTAGCGACGTATTAGAGGCAGCGAAGCACGGGCGCCTGCCAGAAGATGAGCGGCGGTGCAGGATTCAGGCGCTTTTGAATGAACTCAAGAGACGGTTGCAGAAGAATGAATTAACTTCTGGTCTTGCGTTCCAGCGTTGGTCACAACAATCGAGAGAACAACTCTTTGCTGCAGGACCGGCGCGTTCGGCGTATGTGGGCCTGTACCTCTCATACGACGGCACAGATTTTCCGTCCGCAAAGACCATTCGTCCGGTCGGCGACATTTCGTTTGATGTAGCCAGCAAACATCGTGCACGGCTTCGCGGTCTCGTCACGACGAGATCACATGAGGAATGGGCGGAACTTCTAGGCGTCGCTAGCAGCGAGATACAGGTCAATGGCGAAAAGGGCGCGCTCACTTGGCGATTTTCGCTGCCTGAGATGTCCACAGAAGAGTTTCTATGTGCAACGGCAGAGCGTTTAGGAGTGTTCTCTTCGGTGTTCAGGGACACACTGGCTGAGTCGCCTGAGAGCGTCTAAGAGGGTGTCTCGAAAATCCTTTCCCTGCCAGCGCGATCTGCCCTCCGAAAACCTCACCCTCGGTCCCTCTCCTGAAGGAGAGGGAGGTCTAGTCCCGAACGTCATGCCATAAGACCCCTCTCCTTTAGCTCTGTCAGCTCGGCGGGCGAGCAAATGGGGGCGAGGAACAGGACGCCGACACCGCCCGGGCATCAATGCCCGGGCTACTCGAAAGAGCCCCCTGAAGGGGACTCAGTCGGCTTCAGCCGGCTGTTTTACCTAGCCCGGGCATTCATGCCCGGGCGGCGCTTGGCTCGAAATCGGCCCTCTTCCTCAGGAGGAGAGGGGCAGGGGTGAGGTCGCCGAAGGGCACGGTGCACGACAGTCAGGGTACTTTCGAGACACCCTCTTACAGACCGAGCTGCCGGCTCGCCAACTCGGTTCCGATCACCCGTGCGCGGATCTTCGCGAAGGCCGTGTCGCGGGCTGTCGAGAGGTCGTCGCCAAAGGGCGAGAACCCACAGTCGTCGGTGCTCCCGAGCCTCTTGGGGTCGAGGATCTCGGCTGCCTCGAGGATGCGGTCGCGGACCTCTTCCGGCGTCTCCACGCGCGGGTTGATCGGATCGACGACGCCGATGAAGATCGTCTGGTCCGGCAGAGCGTGCTCGCGGATGATGGCGAGGACCCGCCGCCGATCCGTCTCGCTGGCCATTTGGAGATAGAAGCTGCCCGCCTCGAGGGCGAACAGATCGGGCAGAAGCTCGGCATAGTCGACGTCGGCGCTGTGCGTCGAGTCCTGATCGCCTCCCGGACAGGTATGGACTCCGATGCGCTGGCGCTCCTCGGGTGTGAAGCGGCGGAGCACCTGATTGTTCAGGTCGATGAACTGCCGCAGCAGCCCACGGGAGGGGTCGAGCTTGACGGAGAGCCGGCCCTCGGTGAAATCGATCTGGACCTTGGCGGCGCCCTGGTCCAGACACTCGCGGATGTCCGCTTCGGCCTCACGGATGAGATCGTCGATGAACTCTTCCCTGGGGTAGCCGTCGATCCCGGCCGCGGGATAGAGCAGGCTGATCGCCGAGGCCGAAATCACCGCCTGCTTGAGGGGAGCTTTCGTGAGACTCCGCGCCGAGGCGAGGAATGTGGACGCATGGGTCCGGTAGCGGAACGGCCCCGCGACGAGGCGCGGCAACTGACGGGAATGGCCGTCGGTGAAGGGGATCGTCACGCCGTCGGGAGCCAGGTTGTCGCTGCCGTGAATCGGGTAGGTCGCGAAGCTTGGCTTGGTCTGCTCGCCGTCCGTGATGATCGGCGAGCCAGTCGCCTCGAAACGCTGGATCGTGTCGACGAGCGCCTCTCTATAGAGGTCGTCCAGGCGCTCTGGAGCCAGAAGCCCCTGCTGCGCCTCGCCGACCGCGCGGATCAGCTCGGGGGGCCGGGGGATACTTCCGATCGGTTCTGTTGGAATCGCCATGGCTCAAAGCATACCCGATCACCGGAAAGGCTTTCCAGGTCCAGGTCCTTCTACGTTGGAGCGCCTCGGTGTTGACGAGGATTAGGAAGCGGCGTAGTATTGGATACATTCATAGAATGAGAGACATGAAAAGTCCGAGTAAGCCGGCTGGACGGAAATGGGGACCGCGAAATGTCTTCTGGGCCGAAAGGCAGTAAGTTCCGCTCCCTGGCCGCTGAGCAGCAACTCCGTAGGTGCCTTGAGTCATGAACGCGCCTGTATCTCTCCTTGCGATCGATTGTGACGGTACCGTACGCGGTTATGCCGGCACACTACCTGAAGTGACAGACGAGTTCTTTCGCGCAGCCGTCAAGCTTTATGGGACCGTCGGATTCGAGGAGCCATGGGTCTGCTATCTTGCATTGGCAGGCGACACACCGGTCGGCGCCTGCGGGTTCAAGTCCCCACCACGAGAGGGTCGAGTCGAGATAGCCTACTTCGTTTTTCCGGAGTATGAGGGGCGTGGTTTGGCTACCGCAATAGCCGCCGAACTGCTGGCGATTGCGCGGCGGCATAGGTCCTCCGTGGTGGTGGCGGCACAGACGCTTCCGGAACGCAACGCCTCTCACAGGGTCCTTGAGAAGCTAGTACTACGTGCCCGAAGTTCGTTCCGGGTTTGTCGTCCGGTATAGGCAGAGCCTGGCTCAACACGGTCGCCTTCAAGAGGCCTTCCATGAAGCCAAGAGGAAGGAGGACGTGCTTGGGTTCGATTGGAAGGCTAAGGAGCCAGAGTCCAAGGGAACTGCTCGACGAGCAGCTCGAGAAGGACTTTGAGCTGTTCTCGGAAGGGAGTGAGGTCCCAGCGGCTCGAAGAGGTGGGCATCTCCAACCGCCAGAG
>DATFNZ010000165.1:0-20763 GCA_035266085.1 Thermoanaerobaculia bacterium | reverse complement strand
CTCAAACTTGTCCATCGTGGCTTCTTCTCCTCTCGTGTGCTTGGCGGCTCACGAGGGAAAGTCTCCACGATGGACACATCTGGAAATGTCAAACTTCTACTGCCACCCCGGCAGAGCCGGGGGAACTCCCTTTGGGATTAGGTGGGAGCTCGGCACTTTCCACAGAGCCCTGTGGAAATCCATTTGTTTTCCGGAGGAAACACTAACGCTTCTTGGTGCCATCAAGGGAAGGAACGCTAACGCTTTACCGAGGAAACACTACGCCAAGGGCAGGAAACGCTAACGCCGGCATCACCTAACTCCTTATTCTAGTTGACGTTGCAGGCCCCCCAAGTAGTTAGCATGTAGCTCCATGTAGATAAAAGGCTCGCTCGTAGTAGTCGCGTTGGATCTGTGGACATCCCCCGGACCGCCAGCTCATGCCTTGCATTCAGCCCCCCCTAATACTACATTTGTCGTATCGAAGGAGCCTCCCGGCAGGTAGGGCAAGGGCTCGCCCCCAGTATTACGGGCGGCGGGGCAGCGAGTCGCGGGTCTAATTGATACGACAATTGTCGCAATCAACTCTCACGAGAGGAAAGACTGAGACGATGGAACACTCCCTCACCGCCGAGCTCGCCGGTTTCCCTAACCGCCCTCGCGAGCTTCTGGAGGGAATTGAACGACTGGCGAAGCTCCTCGAGAGATTCCAACCAGCCCGAGAGGATGCCGTACCCCTCCCTCCGCGGGTCCGCCCCCTGATTGGGCAGGTCGCCGCTCTCCTCGCCCTCGCAACCTCCAAGGCGGAGCTCCACGCGTTGGCCTCCCAGTTCAAAGTGGATTTGCGCGATCTGAACGAGACCGAGGTCACCTACTTGGAGAAGGTGAGCGCCAAGACAGTGAGGGACTGGCGGACAAATGGCACTGGTCCGGCTTACCGCAACGAAGCCGGCATACGCTACCCCGTCCTCTGGCTCTGGGAGTGGCGGCAGAAGGGTCGCCAGACCCTGACCTCCCAGAAGGCGGCGAGGGGGAGAAGAAAAGAATGAGCCTGCTTCAGACCCATCCCGTAGCGAAGCGACATTCTCGCTTGGAGCCGAAGGAAGACCCCATGGCCGAACCGAAAGGGCAGACAAGGAGATTCCTCACCGTCAAGCAGGTCACGGAGTCTCACCCCGGCATTTCTGAACGGACCCTCCGGCACTGGATTTTCGGCGCGAAGGCACGCCGTTCGTGGGAGAAGGGGAAGCTCAGAATGATCCCCGGCAACGGCTTTGACCAGGTCATGATCCGCAAAGGGGCGAAGATCCTCATCGATGAGATCGCGCTGTTCGTCTGGCTTGAGGGCTGACAGGAACTTCGCAAGAAGGAACTGATCCGCGAACTGGAGTGAGATGGTCCGACCGGCAATCGGTTCCGGAGGGGCATCGCTGACAAGCTGAGGGTCGGGGCTCCGCAAGCGCGGAACCCGCCCAGACCGGCTCAGTCGGTATGAGAGCGGCATCCAGCCTCCAACCGGGTCTGCTGCTCGTCTTCTATCTGGCTCATCTCCAGGGGCGCACCCCCCGGTGCTCCACCCCACAAAGGGCCGCCTGGAGCTGTACCTCCTCCGAGTCTTTACGGCCGGGTGCGCAAGGCCTCCAGGCGGCCTCCACCTGGCGCTGACTCTCTCTCCCCAGCAACCAAGGACCCGCAGGCCTCCCCTCTCCTACCTCCGCGACGCCCCCTCCAGGATACGCTGGCGCGGTGGTGACACGGGGGCAGTTCGCCTACTTCGGCTACATGAATCCAAGGTGCAGCCGCGGCACAACCGTGGCACAGTTGAGGACGTACGGGGGCGGCTTTCCGTGGCAACCGGTGACAACGTAGATTGCACGCAAGTGACTGACTTCATTGCCATAAGGTGCCATGGCTTGTCACTCTTTACCAAGCTTTTGACTGTTTCTAAACTTTTGGTCGGGGGTTCGAGTCCTCCCAGCCGCACCACTTTGAAATCAATAAGTTACACCCAAAAGGCTCCCGCGGCACACTGGCGGCACTACACGCGTGGACCGGGAAAGAGCTTCACCCCGCGGGACGCGGGGTCAGTTCCCTGCGCAGAACCCGCCCCGGCTTGAGCCCGCTCGCCGAACCGCTTGCGAAGACGGTGCGGCCGTTCACCCAGACCCGCTCGATTCCCGTGGCGAGCGCGTGCGGGGCGGTCGTCGTCGCGCGATCCATCACGGCGGCCGGGTCGAAGAGCACGAGATCGGCGTAGGCGCCGGGCACCAGGCGGCCCCGGTCCTTGAGTCCGGTGTGATCGGCGGCGAGCGAGGTCATCTTGCGCACCGCCTCCTCCAGGCGCAGCACCCCGCGCTCGCGAACGTAGTGGCCAAGGACGCGCGGAAAGGCGCCGAACCCACGCGGGTGCCGGCCGTCCAACTCGCCGTCGGTGCAGAAATTGGTGTGCGGCCAAGCGAGGAGCCGTTCGAGATCGCCCTCGACCATGCTCGTCGCGATGACGCTCTCCACCCCCTCCTTCCCCTGCTTGCGCAGGGCCTCGGCGTCGCGGATCAGCGCGACCAGCGTCACCTCGGGCGCTTCCCTGCGCTCCTTGGCGATGTCGGCCACGGTGCGCCCCGCATAGGCAGGATTGGGAAGATAGCGGCCGAGCAGCAATCCATCGGCCGGCGCAATCTCGGCGAGCACCTGCCGGGCGACCGCGAGGTTCTCGAAGTCGCGCTCCGGGAAGAGCACCGTGAGGGACGAGTGCCAGTAGAGGTAAGGGTAGACGTCGGCCGTGACGTCGATCCCCTGCGCCCTCGCCTTATCGAGCAGCGCGAGCAGCCGGGGCGCCTCGCCCCAGAGCTTCCGCATCGCGAGCTTGACGTGCGAGATCTGAACGGGGAGCTTCGCCTCCCGGCCGATCGCGAGAACCTCGTCGATCGCCTGCCAGAAGTCCCGGTCTTCGCTGCGGATGTGGCTGATGTAACGGCCGCCGTGCCGCGCGGCCACCTTGGCCAGGTCGATCAGCTCGGCGCGGCTCGAATAGATCCCCGGGTCGTACTCCAGCCCGGTCGAGAGGCCCAGCGCTCCCGCCTCGAGGTCGAGTTCCAGCAGCCGCGCCATCCCGGCGGTCTCGCTCGCGGTCGCCGTGCGGCGGAAGTCCCCGCCCAGAACCTTCTCGCGCAGCGTGCCGTGCCCCGAGTACGAGGCCACGTTCACTGCTGCCGGTGCGCTCTCCAGGCGCGCGAAGAGCTCGCTCAACGGGAAGGCCGATTCGCCATCCTGTCCTCCGACCACGGTGGTGATCCCCTGGCTCACCGCGCCGAGCGCCTCCGGCATCTTCGCCAAGTCCGAAGTGGCATGCGAGTGCGTGTCGATGAACCCTGGCGCGAGGACGTAGCCTTTGGCATCGAAGACCGCCTCGCCCGGGACCGGCTCCACGTCCCCCACCGCCACGATGCGATCTCCGGCAATGCGCAGGCTCCCCCTACGCGCCGGAGCCCCGGTACCGTCGACCAGGCGCGCGTTCACGATCCGTAGGGTCTCCGGGGCGGAGGATAAGGCCGGCTCGGCCGCGCCGGAAGGCATGGAGGTTTCCGAGACCCCGAAGAGGATGGCAGGGGCGAGCAGCGTAAGAACCAAAAGTCTGGCTTGTCGAGTAGGGCTCAAGGCGCGGAGGATCGTAGCATGCCTAGGGGCGGACGCCGGTCTCCTCGGCCACGCCGAGCTCCCGGGGCCACCGGCCTCGACCGCCACGACCCCTCCCCCTCCTTCTCAGTACTTGATCAGCGACTCCACCTCGTAGCCCTGGAGCTTCTGGCGGCCAGGGAGGAACGTCAGCTCGATGATGAAGCCGAAGCCGGCCACGATGCCGCCCAGCGACTCCACCATGCGCGCGGCGGCGAGGGCCGTGCCGCCGGTCGCCACCAGGTCGTCGACGATGAGCACGTGCTCGCCCGGCTGGATGGCGTCGTCGTGCATCTCGACCGAGTCGGTGCCGTACTCGAGCTCGTAGGACTGCCGGATCGTCTTGTAAGGCAGCTTGCCCGGCTTGCGCACCGGGACGAAGCCGGCGTTCAGGTTGTAGGCCACGTTGGGCCCGAACATGAAGCCGCGCGACTCGATGCCCACCACCTTGTGGATGTGCTTGCCGGCGAACAGCCAGACGAAGCGGTCGACCGTCATGCGCAGGGACAGCGGGTTCTGCAGCAGGGTCGTGATGTCGTAGAAATTGATGCCCGGTTTCGGGAAGTCGGGCACCTCGCGGATGAATGCCTTCAGGTCCTCCATCTCTGTCCTCCTCAGCGGTCGATGACGAATCCATCCCAATCGGGGATGGGAGAAATTTCCTGCTCTTCGAGGCTGGCCACGCGTGCACCCGGCGGCCCCTGGCGCAGACGTTCCCGGAGGCTGTCGAGCCGCTCGGGCTCGCCCAGGGCCTCGACCTCCACCCGGCCGTCCGGCAGATTGCGCACCCGGCCGGCGAGGCCCCCCAGCTCTTGCGCCGCCCGCCGCGTGAACCAGCGGAAGCCCACGCCCTGGACCTTGCCGCTGACCACGATGCGGCAGGCCCGCCTCACTTCCCCGCCTTCCAGCCGTGGCGGCCGAGCAGGGGCACGAAGGCGACCTCCTCGCCTTCCTTGCGCCGGATCTCGCCGCGCGGCGACTTGCGGTAGAGCACCAGCCGCTGGGCGTTGAGCTGACCCTCCGGGATCAGCAGCGTGCCGCCCGGCGCGAGCTGACCGAGGAGCGGCTCCGGCACCTTCGGGGCGCCGGCGGTCACCAGGATGCGGTCGTAGGGCGCCCACTCGCTCCAGCCGACCGTGCCGTCGAACACCTGGACCTTGACGTTGTCGAAGCCGAGCTGGCGCATGCGGGGGATCGCCGCCTGGGCCAGCTCGGGGATGCGCTCCAGGCTGTAGACCCGCCGGGCCAGCACGGCCAGCACGGCCGTCTGGTACCCCGAGCCGGTGCCGATCTCGAGCACCGAGCTGTCGGCCGCCACCTCCAGCAGCTCCGTCATGCGCGCCACGATGTAGGGCTGCGAGATCGTCTGCGCCGAGCCGATGGGCAGCGCGTGATCGCCGTAGGCCTGGCTGCGCAGGTGGTCCTTGACGAACAGGTGGCGGGGGATCCGGCGCAGCGCCTCCAGCACCCGCTCGTCCTTGACGCCGCGGGCGGCGATCAGGTCGCGGACCATCCGGTCGCGCTGGACGGTGTAGTCGCTCATCCCCGGCGGGGAGGGAAGGAGAGGGAGGTGAGCTTGTCCCGCAGAGACGTGAAGCTCTCCAGCCCCGGGTAGTAGGTGAGGTCGAGGTGGAGCGGCGTCACCGAGATCCGTCCCTGCGAGACCGCCTCGAAATCGGTGCCGCTGGCGCGCTCCCACTGTGGCGTGCCGGCGATCCAGTAGTACTTGCGTCCGCGGGGGTCCAGCTTCTCGATCACCGACTGCTTGTAGACCCGCCGGCCCAGGCGGGTGAAGCTGATCCCCTGGATCGGCCCGGCCGGCACGTTGACGTTGAGCAGCAGGTCCCGCGGCAGCTCCTCGCCGCGCAGGATCTCCACCAGCGTCAGGGCGAACTCGGCGGCGGGCTCGAAGGAGAACCCCTCCCCCACCTCCTGGCTAAAGGCGACGGAGGGGATGCCCAGCAGCGTCCCCTCGAAGCATGCGCTCACCGTGCCGGAGTAGGTCACGTCGTCGCCCAGGTTCAGGCCGAAGTTGATGCCCGAGCAGACCATGTCCGGACGCTGGTCCTTGAGCAACGACAGCACTCCCAGGTTGACGCAGTCCGTGGGCGTGCCGTCCACCGCGTACCAGCTCTCCTCCATCTTCTGCATGCGCAGGGGCCGGGAGAGGGTGAGCGAATGGCCGGTCGCGCTCTGCTCGCGGTCCGGCGCCACCACCACCACCTCGGCCGTCTTGGCGAGCGAGCCGGCGAGCAGGCGGATGCCCTGGGAGAAGACGCCGTCGTCGTTGGTGACCAGGATGCGCGTCATTCAGCCTTGATGTACTTTCCCACGATCGGCTCGAGGGCCTTGAGCGTCTCGGCCGGAATCAGCGAGCGCTCCGTGATGAGGGAGTACTTGAGCGCCTCGGCGCAGATGCAGCCGCGGCCGTGGGGCTGGCCCAGACGGCCGACCATCTGCCGCACCACCTCCTGCGACATCTTGACGTTCTGGCCGATGACCTCCATGACAGCCTCGCCCGAGACCGCTTCCTCCGTCTCGTGCCAGCAGTCGTAGTCGGTGACCATGGAGAGGGAGACGTAGCAGATCTCCGCTTCGCGGGCGAGCTTCGCCTCCTGCAGGTTGGTCATGCCGATGATGTCCGCCCCCCAGCCGCGATAGACCTCGGACTCGGCGCGGGTCGAGAACTGCGGCCCTTCCATGCAGATGTAGGTGCCGCCGCGGTGGACGACGGCTCCCGCCGCGCGGGCGGCCTCGGCGGCGATGTCGATCAGCCGCGGGCAGACCGGCTTGGCCATCGAGACGTGCGCCACCAGGCCGTTGCCGAAGAAGGTGTCCGGACGGTGGCGGGTGCGGTCGAAGAACTGGTCGGGGACCACGATGTCGGTCGGCTTGTACTCGATCTTCAGCGAGCCCACGGCGGAGACCGAGACGATCTCCTCGACGCCCAGCACCTTGAAGCCGTAGAGGTTGGCCCGGTAGTTGAGCTCGGTGGGCAGCAGGCGGTGGCCGCGGCCATGGCGAGGCAGGAAGGCCACCAGGCGCCCGTCCAGCTCGCCGATGACATAGGCGTCCGAAGGATCGCCAAACGGTGTCGAGATCCGGCGCTCCTCGCGGACCGTCATCCCCTCCATCCCGTAGAGCCCGCTGCCGCCGATCACACCGATACGGATGTCACTCATCAGAACTCCTCCTTGAAAGGCAATCTCTGCAACCCGTGGAGCCGGCAGAGTCTAGCAGGGCTACCGGATCGCCTCCACCACCGCCAGCGCCGTGGCGAGCGCCTGGCGGCCCTGGGCGCCGTCCACGCGCGGCGCGGCCTCGCCCCGGCAGGCGGCGAGGAAGGCTTCGAGCTCCCGCTTGAGCGGCTCGGCGCGCTCGACCGGCAGGTCGTCCGGCAAGATGCGCCGCTCGGCGCCGCTCTCTTCGAGGCGGTAGCCCTTGATCTCCTGCGCCTGGTAGTCCAGAGAATAGTACCGGTTCGGCAGGAAGGCCCGGAGCCGGCGCGCCCGCTCGGAGGAGACCCGCGAGGCGGTCAGGCTGGCGACGCCGCCCGAGGCGAGCTCGAGGCGGACGTTGGCGATGTCGATCCGCGGCGACAGCACCGCGATCCCCGTGGCCCGCACCTCGGTCACCGGGCTCGGGTCGAGGGCGTGCAGGATCTGCAGGTCGTGGATCATCAGGTCCAGAATCACGTCGACGTCCAGGCTGCGCGGCGAGAAGACCCCCAGACGCTGGATCTCGACGAAGCGCGGCGCCGTTCCCACCGAGAGCAGGGCCTGGACCGCCGGGTTGTAGAACTCCACGTGCCCCACGGCGAGGACGCGGTCGCCGGCGCTCTCGATCAGGCGGTCCGCCTCCTCCAGGGAGGCGGCGAGAGGCTTCTCGATCAGCACGTGCAGCCCGCGGCGGAGCAGGGCGCAGCCCATCTCCGCGTGGGCCACCGTCGGCGCCGCCACCACCGCGGCGTCGATCTCCCCGGCGAGGTCCTCCAGGCGCGGGAAGACGCGCGCGCCGTGCTCCTGGGCGACCGCCTCGGCCGCCTCCGGCCGCGGGTCGTAGACCCCCACCAGCTCGGCGCCGGCGAGCGACGACAGCAGGCGGACGTGGTTGCGGCCCATGGCGCCGGTGCCGAAGACGCCGACGCGCAGGGCGGAGCGCGGAAAGCTATTCAGCCTCGCCTCCTCCACGCCCGCCGCCACGCGGCGGCGACTTGATGATCCCCCGCTGGGAGCTCTCGATGAAGGCGATCAGGTAGTCGACCTCGGGGTCGCCCGCCAGCTCGGCGCGGACCTGCTCCAGGGCCTTGGGAGTCGGCAGCCGCGAGCGGACGAGGATACGGTAGGCCTGCTCCAGCCGGCGGATGCTCTCCGCGTCGACCCCCTTGCGCTTGAGGCCGATCGAGTTCAGGCCGTAGCAGGCCGGCTTCTGGCCGACCGTCTTGACGAAGGGGAGAGCGTCCATGGTGGCCACCGTGTAGCCGCCCAGGTAGGCGTGGCGCCCCACCCGGCAGAACTGGTGCACGGAGGTGAAGGCGCTGATGGTGGCGTCATCGTGGACCTCGACGTGGCCGGCGAGGGTCGCGTTGTTGGCGAAGACGATGCGGTTGCCCACCTGGCAGTCATGGGCGATGTGGGTATAGGCCATGAACAGGCCGTCGCTGCCCACGCGGGTGACGCCGCCCCCCTTGGCGGTGCCGCGGTGGACGGTGCAGAACTCCCGAAAGTGATTGCGGTCGCCGATCTCCAGCCAGACTTCCTCGCCCTTGAACTTCAGGTCCTGGGGATCGAAGCCGATGGCCGCCTGGGGATAGATCCGGTTCTCCCGGCCGATCCGGGCCGGTCCCCGGACCTGGGCCGCGGCCCCGATCTCCGTGCCGTCGCCGATCGAGACGCCGGCGCCGATCACCGCCAAGGCTCCGACCTCGACACCATCTCCCAGGACGGCGCCGGGGTCGACCACGGCCAGCGGATGGATGCGGGCGCTCATCGCTGTTTCTCGTGGTCAACCGGTCCGCGGTCGACCATCGCGGTCGAGAGCACGGCCTCGGCGGCCAGCTCGCCGTCGACCAGCGCCCTGCCCGCGACCTTGCAGAAGGTGGAGCGCAGCCGGAGCACCTCCACCTCGTAGCGGACCTGGTCCCCAGGCACGACGGGGCGGCGGAACTTGGCCCCCTCGATGCCGGCGAAGTAAAGGAGCTTGCCGTCCCGGTCGGGCATGTCGTGCAGGAGGAGCAGGCCGCCGGCCTGCGCCATCCCCTCGATCAGGAAGACTCCCGGCAGCACCGGCCGGCCGGGGAAGTGCCCCAGGAAGATCTGCTCGTTGATCGTGACGTTCTTGATCGCCACGATGCGCTTCCTGGGCTCCATCTCCAGCACCCGGTCGACCAGCAGGATCGGGTACCGGTGGGGGATCACCGACAGGATCCACTCGATATCCCACTTCGGGACTACTTCGGGGGTCGGATCGCTCAACTCACTCCTCCCTCTTCTCCAGCGTCCGGAGCCGCCGGCTCATCTCCTCCAGGCGCGCCAGCAGGACGGCCTGGCGCCGCCACTTGCGCAGCTCGATCGCGGGGATCCCGGCCACCTGGGTGCCGGCGGCGACCGAGCCCAGCGCGGCCGACTTGGCCGCCACCTGGACGCGGTCGCCGAGCTCGATGTGTCCCGCGACCCCGGCCTGACCGGCCAGCACGACGCCGTCGCCCAGCCGGGTGCTTCCCGCGATGCCTGCCTGGCCGCAAAGGATACAGCTTCGGCCGACCTGGACGTTGTGTCCGACCTGAACGAGATTGTCGATCTTGGTGCCGGCGCCGATCCGGGTCTCCCCAAGCGTCGCGCGGTCGATGGTGGTGTTGGCCCCCACCTCGACGTCCTCCTCCAGCACCACCCGCCCGACCTGCGGCACCTTGTGGTGGACGGCGCCGCGGGTGGCGTAGCCGAAGCCGTCGGCTCCCAGCACGACCCCGGCGTGGACGATGCTGCCGGCCCCCACCTCGGTGCCGTCGTAGAGCACGGCATGGGGATGGAGCACGGCCCGCTCCCCCACCACGCAGCCGCGGCCGATCGAGACGAAGGAGTGGAGCGTGACCTCCGCCCCGATCCGGCTCCCCGCTCCGATCACCACGTAGGGGCCGACGTGCGCGGTGGGGTCCACCGCGCACCCGCCTTCCAGCACCGCCGTGGCATGGATGCCCGGCGGACGGAGCTCGCCGGGATGGAACAGGGCGAGCAGCCGGGCCATGGCATAGGAGGGATCGTCGGCGACCAGCAGATCCCGGCCGAGGGCGGCAGGGTCGGCCAGCGCCGTTGCCACCAGCAGGGCGCCGGCGCCGCTCGCCTCCGCGCGCCCACGGAAACGGGGATTGGTCAGGAATGCGAGATCGTGAGGACCGGCGGCTTCCAGGGAACGGATCGCCTCGACGGCGCGGTCCGGGTCCCCTTCGACCCGGCCTCCCACCAGCTCGGCGAGCTCGGCGAGCCGGTAGCCCACGCCTCTACTTGCCCTGGCTCGCGGCGTCCAAGCGCTGGATGATGACGTTGGTGATGTCGATCGCCTCGTCAGCGTAGATCAGGCCGCTCTCGAACTTGCGGAAGATCAGCGTGTAGCCGAGGTCCTTGCCGGCCTGATTGATGACGGGCATCACGCGCTGGTCGATCTGCCCCAGCATCTCGTCGCGCCTCTTGGTCAGCTCGCGGGTGGCGTCGTCCTGCAGACGGCGCACGGAGATCTCCTTCTCCTCGTACTGCTTGGAGAGATCCGCCAGCTTGTCCTGGGCGAGCGACAGCCGCCCCTCGGAGATCTTGGTCTGGAGATCCTTGAGCTCCTGGGCCCGGCTGCGGAGCTCGGTCTCCTTGGCCTCCTGGAGCTTCTTCAGGTCCGCCAGGGCCTTCTTGCCGGCCGTGGAGGACAGCAGGATCTTCTCGGTGTCGATCACGGCAATCCGGATCGGACCGGCGGCCGGAGCCGCGGCCGCCTGCTGGGCGGAGGCCGGAGCCGCCGACACGGCGAGCGCCAGAAGACCGGCCACGGCGACCCGCGGCAGGAATTGGTTGTAGAACGGCATGGTCTCTTCTCCTATTCGCTTTAAAATCAATAACTAGAAACTGGTACCGATACTGAACTGGAAGTCCTCGAAGCTGTCCTGCACCTGGGGATCGAGGTTCTTCGCGTAGATGAACCGCAACGGCGCGCCGAACACCGGCAGGAACACCCGCAACTCGACGCCGGCGGTGGTGCGCAGGTTCGACAGGTCGAACTTCTGGCTCTCGCCGAAGACGTTGCCCGCGTCCGTGAACAGCAGCAACCGGAAAGGCCCGCCGAGAAGGAAATGGTACTCCAGGTTGAACTGGACGAAGCTGTCTCCCCCCAGGATATTGCTGTTCGCATCCCGCAAGGGCAGGCCCTTGGAGTCGCGCAGGAAGATCGAGCGGAAGCGGTGGCCGCGGATGCTGTTCTCGCCGCCCAGGAAGAAGCGCTCGAAGGGCGAGAGGTTGCGTTCGTCGCCCAGCGGGTCGACCAGGCCGGCCTCGGCGTTGAAGCCGATCAGGCTGCGGGTCGGATAGCTGCTCACCGGCTGGAACATGCTGAACGTGATCTCCGGCCGGAGGAACTCGTTGTCGCCGCCCAGGAAGCCGCCCGCGTACTCCATGGCCACCGACAGCCGCCGGCCGCGCGAGGGCTCGAAGGGGTTGTCCCGGCTGTCGAAGATGTAGGCCGGACGCAGCGACGAGTTGTTGATCTGGATCCGCTGCGTGATCAGGTCGCCGGGCATCGGCTCGCCGGGCAGCGGCGGCGTCTGGCCGGGCACCAGCGGCGGCACGACGACCCGCGTCTCGTCGTTGTAGCGGGAATTGTTGTAGCTGAGGCTCGCCGACTGGAAGAGCTTGAAGTTCCGGCCGTAGGTCAGCACCGCGCCCTTGCTGTCGCGCAGATACCGCTCCTGACCCGAGACGACCCCGTACTGGAGGCTCTGGTCGTAGGCGCGGATGCCGATGCTCTGCGGTTTGTCGAGGAACCAGGGGATGAAGTAGGAGAGGTCGAAGAAGTCGCGCAGCTTGCCCGTCTGGAGCGACAGGCCGACCTGCTCGCCGCGGCCGAGGAAGTTCTTGGTGTTGATGGCGAACTGGCCGAAGAAGCCGTCCAGCTCGCTCCAGCCGCCGCCGAACTGCAGCTCGGTGCGGTCCGCCTCGTCGCCCTTGAAGACCAGGTTGACCTTCTTCTTCTCGGTGTCGGTGTCGATCTCGACCGGGTCTTCCTCGTTCAGCTTGAAGTAGCCGAGCTGGTTGACCTTGGTGACGCTGTTGCGGATGGCCGTGACGTTCATCAGGCCGCCCTCGTAGAGGCGCAGCTCCCGGCGCAGCACCTTGTCCTTGGTGCGGTCGTTGCCCTGGAACTCGATGCGGCCGACCTTGAACTGCTCACCCTCCTGCACGTGCACCACCACGTCGGCGACGCGCCCCTCGCGCTCCACCAGCTCGGGCTCGATGCGGGCGAAGATGTAGCCGGTGTTGTGGTAGAGGTCCGAGACCTGCTTGACGCCGTCGTCGATCACCTTCGAGCGCAGCCAGCCGCCGGGCCTGGTCTCGAAAGCCCGCAGCAGCGCCTGGTCGGCGTAGATCTGGTTGCCCTCGATGGTCACCTGGCCGAACTTCCAGCGCTCCCCTTCCTCGATCGGGATGGTGAGGAACATCCGGCGCTTCTGGTCCTTGGTCTCGGCGGCGGCGGGGTTGAGGGCCCGCACCTCGACCTTGGGGTCGCCGATGACCACGTTCTTGTAGCCGGAGCTCTTGTAGAGGTCGCGGATCTTGTCCAGGTCCTCCTGGAGCTTCGCCGGATCGTAGATGTCCTTCTTCGAGAAGCGGGAGATCGGTCCGGTCTCCTTGGTCTTCTTCATCGACCAGCGCAGGCGCAGGTCGTTGAAGACCGTGTTGCCCTCGAAGCCGATGTCGGAGATCCGGACGCGGTTGCCCTCGTCCACCGTGAAGACGACTTTCTTCTCGTTGGGTCCGACGTCCTGGACCGAGTACTGGGCCGTGGCGAAGCGGTAGCCCTTCTCCCCGTACATGTCCTCGATCGTCGTCTTGACCCGCTGCAGCTCGCCCAGCGAGAGCGGCTCGCCCTCGCGGACGTGGATGCGCTGGGTCGACATCTTGTCCTGGAGATCGGTCTTGGAGATCCGCTTCAGCCCTTCGTACTCGATCGAGCGCAGGATGGGGCGCTCCTCGATGGTGATCACCAGGCGGACTCCGGCCGGCGTGGGGGTGCTCTCCACCCCGACGTTGTCCACCAGGTTGCGCTCCCAGAGCTCCTTGATGTTCTGGTTGAGGGCCGCCTCGTCGAACGGCTGCCCCGGCTCGATCCCGAGGTAGTAGCGCAGCGTGTCCTCGGGGAGAGCCTTCACGCCCCGGAATTCGATCGACTCGATGGTCCGGCCATTCACCGGCTGCTGGGGCTGCGGGTCCTGGGCACTGGCGGGGATACCGCCGGAAAGCAGCAGAGGAAGCAGCAGGGCCGCCAGGAGGCGGCGCGTGATCTTCCATCGGCGCGATCCACGCCGGCCCACGATGAGATCGGGCATCGTCTCGTCCTTTCCTAGCCCCGGCGGCTCGAAAGCCGCCGGGGGAAACTGCATCTCTTGCTGGGGAGCCGCCGGCCGGCGGGTCAGCGCCTGGGGATGACGATCTCCTGGGCGCCGGCCTGGAACGTCAGCTCACCGCCCTCCAGATCCACGTCGATACGGTCGATCGCCTCGCCGCCGTGCTGATTGATCAGGATCTCTGAAACCGAGTCCTGAATGTGGCGCTGGATGGTCCGGCGCAGGGGACGCGCGCCGGTCGAAGGCTCGACGCCCGCCTTCGCCAGGAGCCACTCCTTGGCCGGATCGGAAACCTCCAGCCGCAACCCCCGCTCGGCGAGGGTATTGTTGACGTCGGCGAGCAGAATGTCCACGATCGACCGCAGGTCCCGCTCGCTGAGCGGGTTGAACACGATCACCTCGTCGATCCGGTTGATGAACTCGGGGCTGAAGGTGCGCCGCAGCTCGGCGAGGATCTCCTCCTCGATGCGCTGGAAGCTCGCCTCCTCGCTGCCCTCGCCGAAGCCCATGCGGCCGCCCCGCAGCACCAGCTTGCTGCCGATGTTGGAGGTCATCAGCACCAGCGTGTTGCGGAAGTCCACCTGGTTGCCGTAGGCGTCGGTGAGCTGGCCGTCCTCCAGGATCTGGAGGAGGAGGTTCGCGACGTCCGGGTGCGCCTTCTCGATCTCGTCGAACAGGATCAGCGAGTAGGGTTGGCGCCGCACGCGCTCCGTGAGCTGGCCGCCCTCCTCGTGGCCGACGTAGCCCGGCGGCGAGCCGATGAGCTTGGAGACCGCGTGCTTCTCCATGTACTCGCTCATGTCGAACCGCACCAGGGCCCGCTGGTTGCCGAACAGGAACTCCGAGAGCTGCCGGGCCACCTCCGTCTTGCCGACGCCCGAGGGGCCCAGGAAGATGAACGAACCCACCGGCCGCTGCGGGTTGCTGACCCCCAGGCGGGAGCGGCGGATCGCCCGGCTGATGGCATGGATCGAGCGGTCCTGGCCCACCACGCGCTGCCTCAGGATCTCCTCCATCTTCAGCAGCCGCTCGGCCTCCTCGCTCTGCAGCGCGGCCACCGGGATGCCGGTCCAGGAAGAGATGACCTCCTCGATGTCGTGCCGGGTGACCTCCAGGGTGCCGGTCTCGTCCGTCGCCACGCTCATCCTCTCGAGGTCCTCGCGCAGCTCGATCTCCCGCTCGCGCAGGTAGACGGCCCGCTCGAAGTCCTTGTCGGAGATCGCGACCTTCATCTCCTTGACGACCTGGCGGATCTCCTGCTCCAGCCGGCGCAGGTTCTGGGTGTCGCGCACCCGGCGCAGCTTGACCCGCGCGCCCGCCTCGTCGATGACGTCGATCGCCTTGTCGGGCAGGTGGCGGTCGGGGATGTAGCGGCTCGACTGGTAGATCGCCGTGCGCAGCGCCTCGGCGCGATAGCGCACCTTGTGGAACGACTCGTAGCGGTCCTTGACCCCCTCGAGGATCTCCTGGGTCTGCTCCGGCGTCGGCGGATTCACCTGGATGGCCTGGAAGCGGCGCAGCAGCGAGCGGTCCTTCTCGATGTACTTGCGGTACTCCTTGAGGGTCGTCGCGCCGATGCACGAGATCTCGCCGCGCGACAGCGCCGGCTTCAGGATGTTGGCCGCGTCGAGCGAGCCCTCGGCCGAGCCGGCGCCGATCAGCGAGTGGATCTCGTCGATGAAGACGATCAGCTCCTTGCTGTCCTTCAGCTCCTTCAAGATCCCCTTGAGCCGCTCCTCGAACTGGCCGCGGTACTTGGTGCCGGCCACGATCAGCGACAGGTCGAGCGCCATGATCCGCTTGTTGGCCAGGAAGATCGGCACCCGCCCCTCGACGATCCGCTGCGCCAGGCCCTCGACGATCGCCGTCTTGCCGACGCCCGGCTCGCCGAGCAGGATGGGGTTGTTCTTGCTGCGGCGGGAGAGGATCTGGATGATGCGGTCCAACTCCTCGTCGCGGCCGATCAGGGGATCGAACGACTGCTCCGTGGCGAGCGTCGTCAGGTCGCGGCCGTACTCGGAGAGGAACGGCAGCTCCTTCTTCTGCTGCGAGGCCTCGCGCTCCTTGGCGATGGCGAGCACCTCCTCGCGCACCGTGTAGACGTCGAAGCCGTGCTGGGCGAGGATGCGCATCGCCGTGCACCCCTCGACCCGCAGGATGCCGATGAGCAGGTGCTCCGACCCGACGGTCGCGTGCAGCATGCTCTCCGCCTCGTGGGAGGCGTAGGCCAGGATCTTCTTCGATTCCTCGGAGAGGGGGAGCTCGGCGGTGGAGGAGATGCGCTCGACGAAGACCCGCTCGCCTTCGATTTCTCTGCGGATGTCCTCAGGCTTGACCTGGAAGCGCCGGAAGATCTCGCTGACCGTCTCCTCTCCCTCCCGCAAGATCCCCAGAAGGATGTGCTCGGACTCGATGACCCGGCTGCCCAGCTTGCTGGCTTCGTAGCGGGCGAAGAACAGTGCGCGGCGGGCCTTCTCGTTGTACTTCTCAAACATGCGGTTCAGTCTCTCCTGACGACCAGCGTGCTACACCACACCTCACGAAGTTCAATGGAGAGCCGCGGTACGTCTAATTCTAGCTACCGGATTCTAGCACGCCTGGCAGCATCCGGCTCTCCGATTCCCACTCCGCTCAAGCGACCTGGACGGCTGCAAAATTCCCGCCCGGCGTGTCTCCCAGGAGAGATCTTCCGGCAGGGCGTTCCGACAGTCGGGAAACGAGGACGAGGTGACAGGAAAAGCGGACATGGCGATGGTGTGCGCGCTACGTTTCGTCCGTGAGCCGGGAGCTGAGATCGGCAAGGCGGACCCTCAGCTCGCGGTACAAGGCTTTCGGCTCTCCAGGACGGCGGGCGAGACCCTCGATCCCGCAGTGGCCGTCGGCCCCAGGCAGATCTGCCAGAGGAACGTCGAGAGGATCGCGGACGACCCTCAGAGGAGCCAGACCCGGAACGTGTACGGCTCGGATCTCTTGGACCTGGAGCCCGAAAGCGGCGGACTCCTTCTCCACTCCCCAGATGGCCTGAGCTTGCGCGACCCGGGTACGCCCGGAGTCGAAGACGGAAAGCCGGGGCGGCTGGCCCGTGCTCGCCGCATGGGCCTTATCGTTTTCACTCAGATCGAAATGCCAGAAGCGCAGCAAGGGAGAATCCGGGGGAAAGTCATGCTTGATCGTGGCGAGCCGGAAGACCAGGCCATCCAGGAGCTCCTCCATAGATGGATGGTCAGGCGGCGAAGGTACGGCGGAGCCGCGAAATCAATCCAGGAGAGACGGTGCCCAGGGGCTGGTCCTCCTCTCCCTGGCGGTCGTCTGAATCGCGGTCCATATAGAACCAGCCGTAGCTCCCATCGGGAGAGACCTCGATCTCGAAATGATGCCGGCCGTTGTCCCAGGACATGGCGAACCCGTCGTTCTCGAGAGGGCCCGCGTGGGGGGGCTTCAACTTCGGGCCGACCCTCTTCTCCAGAGATGCCCACAGGGCGCGGATGTGCTCGGCCCGCTCAACGGACAGAGGGCCCGCAGGCGCGGCGAGCCGACGCAGGTAACCCTCCCAGAGGGGGCTGTCGTCAGTTTCTCCCGTCATCGACGTAGGGTGTAGCACACTCCACCGCAGTGTCGAAAGCCTCGTCGCGCCCATCGTGGACAAACCTCCCGAAAGAGAGAACAGATACCGGCCTGGATACCGGATTCCAGCAAAAGCCTAGCACAAGGAACCGGCTAGGGATGCAGCACACCGCTGTCCAGCCGCAGGATCCGCGTGCACCGCGCCGCGATCTCCGGGTTGTGGGTGACCAGGACGCCGGTCGTGCCATGCCGGGCCTGGAGGTCGAGGAGGAGCTCGAAGACGTGCTCGCCGCTGGCCGGGTCCAGGTTGCCGGTGGGCTCGTCGGCCAGCAGCAGCGGCGGCTCGAGGGCCAGGGCCCGGCAGAGGGCCACCCGCTGGCGCTCGCCGCCCGAGAGCTGGTTGGGGAAATGCTCCAGCCGCTCCTCCAGGCCGACCTCCCGCAGCAGCCGGCGGGCGTTCTCCAGCACCTGGCGCGGGTCGAGACCGGCGATGCGGCCCGGCAGCATGACGTTCTCCAGCGCCGTGAAGTCCGGCAGGAGCTGGTGGAACTGGAAGACGAAACCGATCGTGCGGTTGCGGAACGCCGCCAGGCGCGCCCCCGAGAGGCCGGTCAGCGACTGGCCGCCGATCTCGACCGTGCCGGAATCCGGGCGGTCGAGCGCCCCCAGCAGGTGCAGCAGCGTCGATTTACCCGATCCCGAGGGTCCCACGACGGCCACGATCTCCCCCGGCTCCACCGTCAGGTCGATCCCCTTCAGCACCTCGACCCGCCGGACGCCGTCCTGGTAGGTCTTGGTGAGATTCCCGGCGCGGACGGCGACGCTCATCGCCGCAGGGCCTCCACCGGATCGAGGGCCGCGGCCCGCTGGGCGGCATAGAAAGCCGAAGCAAGGGCCAGGCCGAAAGTGAGGAGCAGCACCACCACGAGGTCCTCCGGCTCCACCAGGAAAGGCACGTAGTCGAGGAAGTAGACCCGCCCGGGCACCGGCAGCAGGCGGTAATGGTCCATCACCCAGGCGCCGCCCACCCCCAGCACCGTGCCCACCACCATGCCGAAGCCGGCGACCAGCCCGCCCAGCAGCACGAAAGTCTGGCGCAGCGCCGCCGGGGTCGCTCCCAGGGTGCCGAGCATGCCGATCTCCGGCCGCTTGCTCGAGATGATCAGCGCGAGGTCCGCCACCAGGGCCAGCGAGGCCACCAGGACGATCAGCGACACGGCGACGAACATCACCATCTTCTCCAGGCGCAAGGCGAAGAGCAGGGGCCGGTTGAGGTCCTTCCAGGTCCGCACCTCGCTGCCGGACGGCAGCACCGCCGGCAGCCGGGCCGCGACGTCGAGGGCCTCGTCGAGGTCCGCCGCCTCAACATCCAAGCGCCTCTCCGCCGTTCCCAGCAAGCTCTCGGCGATCGAGCGCGGCAGGGCGACCCGCTCCTTCTCCTCCTGGGTCCGCCCCCCCTCGTAGGTGCCGGCGAGCGCCACGCTCCTCACCCGCGGCTGGGGGCCGAAGGGCGTCAGCGTCGGGCGCGGCGAGACGACCTCCACGGTCGACCCGGGCTTCAGGCTCCAGCGGGAGGCCAGCGTCGAGGTCACGTAGAGCCCCTCGGGCTGGCCCGCCGCGCCGGGGAACGACCGGGGCACCCGGCCGTCGAAGCCCACCAGGTCCACCGGCTGCACCTTCCCCTGCTCGACCAGCCAGCCGCCGCCCCGCACCTGGATCTCGACCGAGGCGACGCCGGCGACCTTGCGCACGGCGTCCCGGGCGGCCGCCGCGTCCGCGCCCGGCGGCAGCTCCACCTCGATCTGCGGCGTGCGGCCCAGGACCTCCGAGCGCAGGGCGCTCTGGAACCCCGAGATCATGGCCAGCGACAGAATGAGCGCCGTCACCCCCAGGGCCAGCCCGCCGGCCGCGACGGCCGAGAGGAAGCTGGCGAAAGCATCCCGCCGCGTGCTGCGCAGATAGCGCAAGGCGAGGATCACCGGGAACGGGAAGTTGCGGAGAAGCAGACGGGAAGGGCGGCTCAATAGCCTATTCGCTCTCCCCCGCCTCGGGACGCATCAGCGGGAACAGGATCACGTCGCGGATCGACTGCCGGTCCGTCATCAGCATGGTCAGACGGTCGATGCCGATGCCGATGCCGGCGGCCGGCGGCATGGCATGCTCCAGGGCCCGCACGTAGTCGGCATCATAGAGGTGGGCCTCGGCGTCGCCCGACTCCCGCGCCGACACCTGCTGGCGGAAGCGCTCCGCCTGCACGTCCGGATCGTTGAGCTCGCTGAACGCGTTGGCGATCTCGGTGCCGGCGAGGTAGAGCTCGAAGCGCTCGGTGAACCGGGGGTCGTCCGGCCGCTGCTTGGCGAGCGGCGAGACGTCCGTCGGGTGATCGGTGATGAAGGTGGGGCTCGTCAGGTGCTCCTCAACCGTATCCTCGAAGAGGCCCATCAGCAGGTGCCCGTAGGTGCCCCCCGGCGGCACGTTCAGCCCCTTCTCGGCGAGCACCTCGCGCACCGACTCCGCGGTCTCCAGCCGCTCGGCCGGCACGCCCCCGTAGTGGGTGATGGCCTCGCGCATGGAGAGCCGCTTCCACGGGCGGGCGAAGTCGATAGCCTGCCCCTCCCAGGTGAGCTGCTCCTTGCCCTGGATGCGCCGGGCGGTCTCGGCGAGGCCGGTCAGCAGCTCCTCGGTCAGGTCCATCATGTCCCGGTAGTCGGCATAGGCCCAGTAGAACTCCAGCATCGTGAACTCGGGGTTGTGCCGGGTGGAGATCCCCTCGTTGCGGAAGTTGCGGTTGATCTCGTAGACCCGCGGAATGCCCCCCACCAGCAGCCGCTTCAGGAACAGCTCGGGCGCGATGCGGAGATAGAGCTCGAGGTCGAGCGCGTTGTGATGGGTCTTGAACGGCCGCGCCGTGGCCCCGCCCGGGATCACCTGCATCATGGGCGTCTCCACCTCGAGGAAGCCGCGGGCGTCCAGGAACTCGCGCATGCCCTTGACCAGCGCCGCCCGCACCTCGAAGACCTGCCGCGACTCCTCGTTGGTGGCGAGGTCGAGGTAGCGCTGGCGGTAGCGCGCCTCGACGTCGGCCAGGCCGTGCCACTTCTCGGGCAGCGGCCGCAGAGCCTTCGACAGCAGCGTCAGGCCGTCGACCATCAGGGACAGCTCGCCCGTGCGGGTGCGGATCAGTGTCCCCGACGCGCCGAGGAGGTCGCCGAGATCGAGGTTGTCCAGGATCAGGAGGGCCTGCTCCGGGAGCTGGCCCTTGCGCAGGAAGAGCTGAATCTTCTCCTTGCCGTCGTGAAGGTCGACGAAGGCGGACTTGCCGTGCTGGCGGATGGAGCGCACGCGGCCGGGGACCCGCAGATGGAGCTTCTCCGCCTCCAGCTCCTCGGCCGTGGCCTCGGCGTACTTCGCCTTGATGCCGGCGGGCTCGAGGTCCCACTCGAAGCGGTGCGGATAGACGGGGACACCTGCATCGGCCAGCGTCTGGCGCTTGTCGCGCCGGTTCTGGATCTGATCGTCGAGCTCGGACATGGATTCGGATTTCCCTCACTCTCCCGTTGGCAAGAGGGCATAGCCTATCCGAGAAGGGCGCGATGGATGAAGTAAAGCGGCCGGCCTGTTGGGACCGGCCGAGGGCGGGACGGTTCTCCGCGCTTGGAGAAGGTCTGGATACCTAGGGTCTGTCAACGCAGGATTGCGTAGTTCGTAGGGTGCGCTGTGCGCACCGTCAGCGCCGCATGGTGCGCACAGCGACCATCATTTCTGCATTGACGGTGTACTAGTACGACGTGCCCGAAGTTCGTTCCGGTTTTGCGCTGCACCGAGAGCCTGGACGGCGGAACGACGTGACGGTTGAAGGGATTAGCAAAGCGAGCGCTTCCTCCGCCTCGGAGACGCCCCGACGCGGGAGGCCTCCGAGACCTCTTCGTGACCCGTCTGGGGTCGTCTCT